>CAXSCE010000008.1:0-109728 GCA_964236545.1 uncultured Bryocella sp. | reverse complement strand
CCCTGGATGCTCGTAAGCGCGGCATGCGTGTCCGGATCGCGCTCGAGATCGAGGTTGACGACGGTGTGGCCTTCGCGCAGCAGGCGGCGCTTCAACACCCCGCCAAAGAAGCCGGAAGCGCCGGTGACGAGCAGGGAGGCATGGGCGGGAAGCGACTTAACAACCGTGGTGGACATCGATGATTCCGTGTGCGGGCTGGGGAATGCAGGCTAGAGATGGAGGGAGGAGGAAGGGCGGGTGCGCGTGAGGTGCGCGTGAGGCGCGCGTGAGGCGCTCAATGCTCCTTGGTGATCTTTCGCAGCACAAACTCCTGGAATACGTTGTTCATGGCGTCGCCCGCGATGCCGAGCAGACCATTTTCAAAGGTCAGCGTAGCACCTTGGCGATCGGACGGCGCGTAGTAGAGGTTGGAGATAGCGCCCGCGGAAAGATCACCCAAGATGCTGGCGAAGGCCGGTTGACGGTGGCCGTTGTCGCCGCGGCAGATCACCGCGGTGGACACTGCATAGAAGAAACGCGAGCGTGTGGAGCCTGTGCCCTTGTAGAAATAGCGCGGGTCCTGATGGAACAGCGACGGCAGGACCGCTCCGCCCATGTAGGTGCCGAGAACGAGATTGGCGAGATCCGCCCCGTAGCGCCTGCCGTATCCCGCAGCTCCCTGGTGGTAGCCCGGAAACGCGTTTGTCGCCTGCTGCACCCCGGCGACCACGCCCGCGAGCGCCAGGTTGCCGGGATCAAGCACGTTCTTTGTCGATAACGCGAACTTCTGCCTGCTCGTCAGAGGCGGAGCGGTCCAGCTATAGCTGACGAAGAAGTTTGGCAAAATCCCCAGCAGACGCTGGTGCTCTTCGGCGACCAGTTGCTCGGTCGAAAGCTGCTCGGTGGAGGCCACAGCCTCCACACTCACACTCATTGTCGCCAGCCGCAGCGCCGGAATGGCCACGGTGAGCCTCTGTTTTTCCTCCAGCCGGCCCGCTATGGACACAGGTTCAAAACCGGGCAGGGTAACGTCCAGAGTGAAGGCCCCAGGCTCGACACTGCTGAACGCGAACCGACCATCTCGGTCCGACTGCAGCGTGCGCACCGGACCCGTTGCCGGATGCAGGAAGACCTGCGCTCCGCCCATCAGCGCGCCTGCTGCATCCGTAACGACGCCGTCCAAGGTGCCCTCTTCGCCGGTAGCCGCCGAAGGCAACGGGGCCGTCGTCTTTTCGGCGGGTGTCTTTGCCTGGCCGGCCAGCTGCCATGGGCTGCTGAAGGCGATCGCGAGCAGCGGTACCAGGGTGAAGGCCCGCGTACCCGCATGACCTTTGCCACCATATCTCAATGCGCCTACTTCAACCACCCTTCCAGCATAGCTGGAGGAGGCCGCCCGCGGTACGACCTGGACGGGGAGGAGCGTTCGGTTTCGGGAACGCCGAAATGTGGTCGGCGGCCAGGAGATAGGCGATCTTTGGTCGGCGCGTATGGTCCGGCTGCGTGGGTTAGATGTCCACAGCCGGCCTGGGTGGGAGGTCAGCGGAGGCTTGCCCGGTCCTACTTTGGGAACAAACATGCAATAAGAAACCCCGAAGAGTAGCTATACTGCCACCTTCAGGGTTTCCTTGTCGCGACAAACGTTAAATTTTGCAGGGCGAGGGACTATATCGTTCCTGCACCCTGCAGAATCAGTATTTAACGGCCAACTTTGCTGTTGGTGCCTGTGCCGGTGGTTTCCAGGTTGTTGACGGACCGACCCGTCTCGTCACCAGGGATGCGCTCCACATCAACCTCGGTGCGACGCACCGAATCATTGATGGTTTCGCTGCGGTCGCTGCCCTGCTTGCCCACGAGAACTTCTTCCACAACGCGGCTCGTCTTGCCCACAACGGCCTCTTCGCCAGTGGCGCGCAGCTCGAAGTTGGAACGGTTGCCGGCCTGGAAGTCAGCTGCCGTCGCTACCCGATCCACAGGACGACGCGTGACATTGACCCGCTCCTCATGCAAATTGACTTCAGCCTGAACCGGCTTCTCCACGATGTGCGAGTATACACGAACGCCGCCGCGATCCACTTCACGCTTACCCACCACCATCTCTTCCTCAACAATAGGAATGGCAGTCTGGCCGGTTACATCACGTGCGCCCTGGTCGGCATAGCCGGTACCCTGTGCGGCGTATCCGGTGCCGGTTGCGCCAGCTGTGGGGTTCGGCTTGGCCGTACCCACCGTGCCGCCATCGATATCGCGCGCACCGTGCTGCTTCATCAGGGTGACCATCTCGTCGGCATCCGCATCTTCCGCTTTCACGGTTAACAGAGCTCCGCCTTCGTTCACACCACGAGCGTAATGGGAGTGCGCCTCATTATCACCGCCCGAAAGGCCGTGAAAAAAGTTGCTGATCTTCTCGCCCATGCCGACGTTGGAACCGGTGCCGGTTCCCATAGTGGACGTACCCGTGTTGGATGTGCCGGCGTAATCATCATCCTCATCGGCAGCCACGATCTTGATCGAGCTGGCGTCATAGTCACCGTTGGCGGTGAGAATCCGTTTTACTTCCTGAGCAGCTGCTGTGCTGGGAAAAAGACCTACGATGGTTTTCGACATAATGTTCGCTCCTGTTAGATCGTGAAGGGACAGGGCGGCCGCGCACCGAAGAGGTGTCAGTCGCCGAGATTGCTCGGCAAAGCCGGTGTTGATTAAATATTGATGACCCAAACGCCCTGAACGGGGCTATGATGCAACAACGTCTAAAACTTCCCACTCTCCCGCGATACGTACTGCGCTTTCCTGGAAAAGCCCGTTGCATTTGACCGGGTGAAACTTTGGCCAGCCCGCGTCATACTGACGCGTTACCCATATGGTGCGCGACACCTGTGATTCGTTGCCTTGTCCCGAAGGGATTGTCACAGAAGTGCGATGTCTGGAGCACGAACCAAGCCAGACGGGTATCAGCGCCGCCTAATCGTCAGAGATTCTGTCAGGTGCGGCTAGACCAAATCTCTGATTGCCGTGAAGTAAAAGTATGGTTCAGGGCCGGTTTCCAGGAAAACAGACATTGACTCCAATTGGCCTGCTCCCCGACCGTGGACATTGGCCCTACCCCCCGTAGCCGGCATCCCCGATGCTTTCAGGTTCCGCGCCGCTGCTCTTGCCCAACTCCGCCTTCACCATATCGCTCACTACCTTGTTGTCCACGAACAGGCCGCTGGCCAGAATGCGCTGTTGTACGACGCGCATGGCCGGTCCCATGTCCTTGGGGCCGGGCCGGCGGCCTTCACTCCCCGCTGCGATGTGCTCGAGGGCTCCCTGCACGATGGCGCGGATGTCGTCCTCGGCAGCGCTTCTAGGCAGGTAGACCTCGATCATGCCAATCTCTGCGCGTTCTTTCTCCGCCAGCTCCGGTCGGCCGCCCTTGGTGAACTGCTCGGCTGAATCGCGGCGCTGTTTCAAGAGCGTCTGCAGAATCGACTGCTCTTCCCCTGCCGACAGTGGCTCGCGCTTGTCGATCTCCTTGTTTTTAAGCGCTGATTTCACCATGCGCAGGGTCGTCAGCTTCGGTTCTTCGCGGGCCTTCATGGCTGCGGTGATGTCAGTGCTGAGGCGCTCCGCGATGGACGGCATGGGGGTGCTCCTTGTCCGTACAAGTTTATCGTGACGCCGAGGTGAATGGCTTGGTCGATTCGGCGGAACATGTGCTGGACGGAACGCTGCGACAGATTCATTGCAACAGCCGGTTGGCCAATTTGCGATCTCGTTTGCTGAAGACATGGCCTCAGTTCAACCACTCCGCCCGCACTGCCGGCACCCGTTTGCAGGGCAGCGCGGCGTCTTTGCCACTAAGCTGGTGATGTGCATGGAGCGAAAGGGAAGGACGCTTGCTGGAGCGATATCGCTGCGCAGGAACCCGGGTCGGTTCTGTTGCAGCGTGCGCCATCGCGTGCACAGGGCGGCCGCAGCCTTCTGTTTCGCGATCCTGACCACATCATCGAGGCATGGCGGCCAGAGCAGGTTGGGCAGGCCTTTGCGGCAATCGAGACGATGCTGGCTCAGGGATTTCACCTCGCGGGCTACATCGGCTATGAGGCCGGCTTTGCACTGGAGCCGGCGCTGGCCGACCTGGCATCGAGTACACCGGAGGGAGAACCACTGGTGTGGCTCGGCTGCTACCGAACTCCCGCGTTGCGTTTAGAGCCGCTCCCGGTATCTCCGTCCCTGCCTTCGGCAGCTTCGCCGGTGAGCCTGAGCTACTCGCTCTCGCAGCATGAGTACCAGCGCCAGGTCGAGACCGTTCGCGACCTGATCGCCCGTGGTGAGACATACCAGCTCAACCTGACGATGGAAGCGGCCTGGGTAGCATCCTGGGCAGCGTCCTGGGCGACAGGGCAGGCACCCGCTGCACTCTACGAGCGCTGGCTGTATGCGCAGCCGGTACCGTACGCTGCGCTGCTGCATCCGAAGCCGGACTGGCACATCCTTTCGCTTTCCCCGGAACTGTTTCTGCAAAGAGAAGGGGAGCGGATCCAGACCCGTCCGATGAAGGGTACGGCTTCGCCGGGTATGGACATCGCCGAGACCAACGCCCGCGCGCAAGCATTGCAAGGGAGTGAGAAAGATCGGGCTGAGAACGTGATGATCGTAGATCTGCTGCGCAGCGATCTTGGGCGCATCTGCAGGATGGGCTCCGTGCAGGTGACACGGCTCTTCGAGGTGGAACGCTACCCCACTGTGCTGCAGATGACCTCCACGATCGAAGGTCGGCTTCGAGACGACGTCAGCTACAAGGACATCTTCCGCGCTCTTTTTCCGTCGGGTTCGGTTGTCGGCGCTCCCAAAATTCATGCCATGCGCCTCTTACATGCATTGGAGAAAAGACAGCGAGGCGTCTATACGGGAGCGATCGGTTACATCAGCCCGCGGGGTGAGGCCGAGTTCAATGTGGCCATCAGAACCGTCTCCCTGAAAAAGAACAACGCTCGGCTTGGGGTCGGATCAGGCATCACCTACGATTCGACCGCCGCCTCCGAGTATGCGGAATGCGTTACCAAGACGATGTTTTTGCATCGCGAACCCGCGCCTCCCTTTGAAGTGATAGAGACACTGCGATTGCAGGATGGGAGCTATACCCTGCTGGAAGAGCATCTGTCCCGCATGGCGCAGTCGGCGGAGTATTTCGACTTCGCTTTCGACGAAACGCATGTTCGCGACACATTGCAGGAGGCAGCGCAAGCGTGGGGCAAGAAGGGGCCCGCACGGGTACGTTTGCTGCTCGGTAAGGCAGGTACGACGACCTGCACAACCTGCGAGCTCCTCAGTGAGACGATCAGCCCTGCAAGCCTTCTTTTCTGGGGTGAGACAACCTCAGCCAGCGACCCTTTTCTACGACACAAAACGACCCATCGCGCCCTCTACGACAACGCATTCAAGGAAGCACAGTCATGGGGCTTTGCAGATTGCCTGTTTCAGAACACGCGGGGCGAAGTCACCGAAGGCGCCATCCATAATGTGATCGTTTTGCTTGGGGGCGAGTGGATCACACCTCCGCTGTGCAGTGGTGTGCTGCCAGGCATCTACCGTGGGCAGCTGCTGCAGGGGGGCAGGGTGCGGGAAAAGGTTTTGCCCTTCAGTGATTTGTTGAGGGCCCAAGCAATCTTCCTTTGCAACTCCGTACGTGGGATGCGCCGTGTCGGGCGCCTCGCAAAGTGCGAAGGCAATCCCGGCGTTTCGGAGACAATGTGGACCGGTTCGCAGACCCACGCAGGCCCAGACTGTTCGCCCTGAATCGATCCAGTGTTTGATCAGGCTAACGAGCCTCTTGTTGATGGACTACTCTGTTCCGCTCGGTGGATCAGGCGAACCAAGATACTGCTTCAAGAAGGCGATCTGTCGCCTGTAGGCATCCAGCCGATGCTCCCTTTGCTGAAAGCCGTGCCCTTCCTGCGGGTACGTGACATAGCTGTACGTCTTGCCTGCCTTCTTCAGTTCGGCAACCAGTTCGGCGGACTCCTGGGGCGGCACCTGAGGATCCTCTTCGCCATGCATGATCAGCAGCGGTGTGCGAATGCGTCCCACATCCGGCAGGATGTTCGCCTTGCGATACACCGCCGGTTTCTGTGCCGGTGTTCAACCCATTTTGGTTTCCCAGCGAATGGCCGAGTTGCGATTGGTGTACTGGAGGAAGAGCGCGCGATCGACCACGCCGAACATCTCAATACCGGCAGCGAAGGTATCGGGCAGCTTCGTCACGGCGTTCGCGACGATCGTACCGCCGTGGCTGCCGCCGCCGATCGCCACACGCTTGGGATCGGTGATCCCGGCACTGACCAGGTAGTGCACGGCAGCAGCGATGTCATTGATCTCGCCTCCGCCGGAATCTTCCACGTTGCTGTTGCGGAAGCGCTCGCCGTAGCCCGTGCCGCCGCGGAAATTGGGCTCGAGGACCACGTAGCCCTCCTGTGCGAGATAGAGCGACCACGGAGAAAGCGACAGCAGGACCTGTGCCTCCGGGCCGCCATGCGCCCAGATCACCGTCGGGTAGCGCCGGGACGGTTGGAAGTTGGCCGGTTTGTAAAGAATGCCTGCGAGCGGAAGGCCGTCCTGCCCTTGAAAATGAGCGATCTCCGGCGTGATGCCGAGCTCTTCAAAGCGCGAAGGCTGTGAGGGACGAAGTGGGCGCGGGTCACCTGCGCCGCTCGTCCGGACGACATAGCTTCCGGTGGGCGGAGGGCCGTGCCGTGAGAGTAGTAGATCCGTTTACCGTCAGGCGACCACTGCGCGCCCTCATCAATGCCCGGCTGCCGCGTCAAACGGTGCGGCGGTCCACCGGTGGCAGGCACGATCCACAGGTGCCGCTCCTCCGCGAGGTCGCGATTGGAGACAAAAGCGATGGAACGGCCGTCCGGTGAAAAGACGGGAGACTCCTCCTCGCCTGAACCCGTGGTGAGCGGCTTCGGTGCACCGCCCCCTGCCGGGATCACCCACAGCTTGTCCCATCCACTCTGCTGCAGAACGGCGACGAGCTCCCGGCTGTCAGGCGACCAAACTGCCGTGTTCACGGCCCAGGCGCCACCCGGATCATTCTTGGCCACATACAGATCGATACCCTGGCCAGCGTTGCCTGTCTCGGCATTGAAGGGCAGCACTCGCAGCTTGCCCGAGAAATGCTGCCTGGAGCGCTCTGTGTAGGAGATGCGCGTGCCATCAGGCGACCAGGCCGGCGCAGGATCGAAGCGATCCGAAGACACGGCATCCCCATGGTCCGGTGCATCCGAACGGACCACGTCACGGCCTGTGTAGACCTCGGTTGCCGCGAGGGCGTGTTCGTCGCTGCCGTCTTCTCTGACTACGTAGAGTTCGTCGAAACCGTGCTGGCCCGATTGGTACAGGATCCAGTTGCCCTTCGGATTGGGAAGCGGATGGTGGTCGCCGGCTCCCCTGGGATCGCCCGGGCCGGCAGGATCATGGGTGAGTCGCCTGGCCGTTCCACCCGACACAGGCACTGTCCAGATATCGCCTTCACTGACAAAGGCGATGTGCTGTCCATCGTGCGACCACGCAGGCTCTGACTTGCCGGCCGGCGTGTCGGTGAGGGGAACCGCTGCGCCTCCGGCCACGGGTTGCAGTGCGATCTGCCCGTGGTCTACGGTGAGGAACCGGGTTCCATCGGGTGAGAGCACGCCCGCTCCGCCGCGGCCTGTACCGACTGGAAGAAGCAGGTCCTCCAACGTCAGGTGAACTGTTTGCGCATAGCCGAGGGCACTTGAAAGCAGAAGCAAGAAGGCAGCGCGTCGCAGCATAGCGTTCTCCAGGCCGTAGCGGTCAGAACAGAAATTTGCCGAACACAACAAGAACGCGCCCGGAAACAATCGCGCCCTGGCCCGTGCCGTAGATGCTGGTGGGTGAGCTGACTGTAGAGGTGATGAGCCCGAAACCGGGTGCGCCGACGTTGCTGTTGGGCACCGCGAGATTGGTATGGTTCAGCAGGTTGTAGGCATCGGCGCCAAGCTCGAAGTGCGATTGCTCCGTGACCGGTATCGTTTTGCTGAGCTGCGTGGCGATAGAGAAGAAGCCAGGCCCCCTGAAGCTGTTGGGTGCCGTATTTCCGAAATCCCGCTGCCCACCTGGGTTACCCGCGCTCACCACCGCGGCGAACTGCGAGGTCGTCAGGCAGCCGTTGTGCACAGCCACCTTGCCGCAGTGGACCGCGGAGGTGTTTACCCCGAGCGAGTCTGCGAGAATCGCTGTGCTTGCCGGAAAGGTGTTTGTGCCGGAACGGACAAGGCTCGATTGAATCAGGCTGTCGGTGACAGAGAACGGCCGGCCGCTGTAGAGGTAGAGCTTGCCTCCGACGGTCCAGCCGCCCACGGTGGAATCCAACAACTTATTGCCGAGCCTCGGCTGCACGTACACCAGGTCGGATTCGAGGTTGTGGCGGGTGTCGAAGTTGGTCGGTCCATACGATCCGGGGTTGTTGCCCCCACCGCTGAACTGGACAGGGTTGTAGATTGTGCCGAACTGCAGGGACTTGCTGTACGTGTAGCTGAGCTGTCCTTGCAGGTGGTGCACCAGCGCGTGGCGTTCCGCGACCGTAAGGCCATTGTAGTTGGAAAAGCCTGCATTGGAGACTTGCGTAACGGTGGAAAAACGCGGGTCTGGAGCGCCTGTCGGCAATCCGGCAAAGCCATTCGGATACAGAGAAGCATTGGCCACAAAGGCATTGGCTGCCGCGTTCGTCAGTGGTTCATCATAGCCGTAATTGCCGCTATAGGTGAGCGTGATCACATCATGGGCGGTGACCGGCTGCTCGATTTCCGCGCTCCACTCGAGCACCCGGATGGTGTGGAAGGTATCCGGATTGATGTAAAGCGTTGGGGTCGCAAAAGTGGTTCCAGCGGGCACCGCCGTGCGAATCTGCGTCAGGGTTTCGCCCTGGGCAAAGCCGCTTTGAAACGCCTGGTTGGACGCAATCGCCGCCGCCAATGAGCTACCCGCATCGGTGGCCAGACCCACGGTGCCTGTGCTCACGACCGGAGAGAACTTGTTGGGGGGATTGCCGAAGACGTTGGCCGTGATGTTGCCGGCGATCGTGTTGGCGAATAGACCTATCCCTCCACGAAGGACTGTCCTGCCCTCGCCGTTGGGCGAGTACGCGAAAGCGAAGCGGGGTTCCGTGATCACACCTTCGAAATTTGCAAAGTTCTTGTGCAGACCTGTCTCAAGCGTCTTGTTATAAGGAACCGTCAGACCTGGCTGGTATCCCGGTTCGAGAAACGCCGTGTTGGCGCGGGAGTAGCAGTTCTCCTTGCAGGACGGATTGCCCTGCAGCTCAAAGCGCAAACCATACGTGATGTTGAGTTCTTGACTGACCTTCCACTCGTCCTGCGCGTAGAAATCCAGCGAGTTCAGGCGGGTATGCACGGTTTGCAACAAAGGGAAGGATTGCGTGTAGGAGCTGCCCTTGCCCGTGCTGTTGACCACACCGTTGGCGAAATCGGTGAGGTCGGCAAAGTTATATGTGCCCACCACGGAGGCACTCGCGATACTGGAATCCGAAATGCGATTGTTGCGATCGTTGATCCCGAACTGGAGGGTGTGCTGCCGCAGTTGGTAGGAGACATCGTCGATGATGCCGAGCTGTTGCCCACGCCGCCCTACGGGCAAGGATGGACCGATCCCGGCAAAGCCCGTTGTGGTGCCTGTTGAGGTGGTGGTTGGGCCATTGTTGGTGGTGGTGCTGCCGTTGGCGCCGCCATCAGCAAATGCGAACGCAGTCGGCAGACCGGCCTGCGTCGCCGCGAAATTTGCAGGCCCTGTCACGGCCGAGTAGGAATTGCCATTCAGGATGAAGTTGTTTACCAGATTCGTTGTGATGGCATAGGTGTAGTTCAGCTGAGGGATCGTCCAGGGCTGCACGCTTTGCCGGTTGTACACGGGGCTGATTGGGCTGGTGAAGCTGGCCTGCGTGCCGGAATCGCGGCTGATGCGGAAGTACAGCTTCTGCTTGTCGCTGATGTTGTAGTCCACGCGGCCGGAGATAAAAGTCTCCGTGTTGATGCTGGAAGCGGTTGTACCGAAGGCCACGGCGCAGGGCACATTTACACCGAATTGTGACGTGCTTCCATCGCCCACCGGGGTTCCTGTAAAGGTTTGCCGGCCGCAGCCAAGATGCCCATTGCTGTCTTCGAGTGGCAGGGTGCCGTTCGTGACCGGCACCGCTCTGCCCGCACCGGGAGCCGCGTTGTAAAGCTGAAACAGGCTCTGGTAAATCGGCAGCGCTGACGAGGGAACGTGGGCCAGGACATACTGCTGCAGCTGTGGGGAAGGCAGCGAAACCACACCGCTTGAAGGCAGCGCGTAGCGCAAACCTTCCGTGTTCGCGAAGAAGGCCAGCTTGTCATGAAGGATCGGCCCGCCGACGGAGGCGGCATACTGGTTCGCCACCGAACGCGCCCGCGGCGTGTTGTTCAGGTTGTTGAAGTAGTCGTTCGCGTTCAGGAAACTGCCGTTGTAGTTCTCCACCAGATTGCCGTGGAAATGATTGGTTCCGGACTTGCTGATGTAGTTCACCTGCGCCCCTGCTTCGCGTCCATACTGCGCGCTGTAGGCGTTGGTGATGACAGCGGCTTCGGCAACGTCGTTGGCCCCCAGCGTGTTATTGCTGGCTCCTGACTTGTTGTTCAGGTTGTAGGGCTCCACAATGTCCGCGCCGTTGACGGTAAACAGGACTGAGTTAAACGGCAGCCCGTTGACATTAAAATTGGTATTGCCGCCTCCGACGTTCAACCGTATACCTGGTGTCGTGAAGGCGATATTGGTGATGTCGCCGCCGTTGACTGGCGTGTTCTCGACGTACTGCTGGCTGAACGAAGTGACTTCATTGCCGTTTTCGGTTTGCAGCAATGTGGCCGAGGTATCGACATCCACGGATTGCTGCACCGCCTGCACGCGGAGGGTTAAATTGATTGCCTGCTCTTGCCCAACCAGCAAATGCACCTTGATCGATGTCGCAGTGAACTGCGCGCCTGCCGCTGTGATGGTGTAATCACCAGGTTTCAGGAAGGGTACGCGGTAGTCGCCGCTTCCATCTGTCTGCACCGTGCGAACCGTATTCGTTTCGCTCTGGACCACTTGAACGGTGGCATTCGGTACCGCCGCCCCGCTGTCGTCGCCAACGAAGCCGGTAACGGTAGCACTGGTCAGCGTTTGCGCTGAGGACCATTGCAGTGAAGCGGCGGGCAGAGCAAGCGCCAGGGCAGCGAAGCGAGCAAAACGAGGTGTCATTGAATCCTTCAGGCCTGCGCAGGGCGCGCTCTCCCTGCAGCACCTTGCCCCATGTCGGGGCGTCATCGTATACGAAATGGAATCCTGTGGAAGGGAAGAAGCGGATCGAAGAAAACGCCCTGACATTCCTGCATCAACAGGCGGCTGTGCGGCTCTGCAGAGCCAAGTCCCATGCCCTGCTTCAGAAGGGCAGAACTACGCTTGACATCGACAGAAACAGGCGCACATCGCAGGAATGCTGAATGATCTGACCAGCGACATCTGCGTGAGGTGCACCATGCCGAAACTATAGCACAGCCAAATGGCTGAATTGAGCCGTACCAGAGCGCTTCAACCATGCCCTTAGCGCAAAGATACGTCTCGCGAGTGAACAGCCTTTCGTCGTGCTTTGCAGCATGGAAGCCACGATGTCCGTCGAAGCCTGGCAACCCGTAGCACGGTGTAGAAGCCTGTGATGAGACCGTCCTGCTTGTGCCGGGATGTGGCATCTAAAACTCCAAATTCGATTCGGTGAACCGAGCGGTTCTGCTCAAGGAGCGGTCATCATGGCAAAGAGAACGCGCCCTGGAAGTGCAGAAAACAACTCGCGGCTCTTCAGGGCCTTGATGACGTGGTCTCCTTGATTGAAACGAAGCTTTGAGTGATGTCTGTTTGTGACAGACAACGGTTCGCAAAAAACGGGCTGTCTTTTTTCAGCGGGACTCCAACTCACGTAAGGCTCCATGCAGACTTCGGTATAACGTAAGCGGAGACGATGAAAACATCGGCGTCGGTACATCGGCGAATGGTTTCGGGCCGATAAAGATGAGGTGTTGTGTGGAAGGACCCCGCTGTCTGGGAACGCTGATTGAAGCAAGAAAGAGGACAATGACTATGCTCATCGTTTTACGACACCGTGGTCCAATCGCCGCTTCGGCCTCCGCTGATGCGCACCTATCTCGCCGTCTGCAGGCAACTTTATGGCAAGGATGAGCGATCGTCTGCCCGAGCTACCGCCCGACGCCTTTCGCAAGGATGACGGGAGCGACGACGCTAACTTTTACGCGCCCGCTCGGCTGGTCACGCACATCGACGAGCCGGCGACGCGCGCGCTCACCGGTTACTACGAAGCCATCCTGCCGGCAGGGGGCGTGCTGCTGGATCTCATGTCAAGCTGGGTCAGCCATCTGCCGCCGGAGGTGGCCTTCACCGAGGTAATCGGCCATGGCATGAACGCTGAGGAACTGGCGGCCAACCCCCGGCTGAGCCGAAGCTTCGTGCAGAACCTGAACCGTAACCCGGTCTTGCCGATCGAGGCCGAAAGCTGCGATGGAGCCCTGTGCTGCGTCGGCGTCCAGTACCTGCAGCGTCCCCTGGAAGTCTTCGCCGAGATTTCGCGGATCCTGCGGCCCGGCGCGCCGTTTATCGTCAGCTTCTCCAACCGCTGCTTTCCGACCAAGGCGGTGGCGATCTGGCGGTCGCTCGACGACCAGGGACATGCCGCCCTGGTGCGCCTCTACCTTGAGCGCACCGGCTTCCGCGACATCGAGGCGGAGGTACTGCGGGATGGATCGAGAAGTGATCCGCTGATCGCGGTCACCGGGCGGCGTTGAAGGGCCGTTAGGGCCGGGCACTTGCGGTAGAGCGGCCATCCAAAACAGCAGGGCCATCCACTGTGGGATGACGAAGACGATGCCCAAGCCCCACATGCAGATCAACAGGCCGTAAGAGCAGATCCGCCTTAAGCGGGTTCCGCATAGCCCAGGGCATGTTTCAGCTCTTCAATGCTGTTGTGCATGCGGATGGTTGCGGTCTGCAGGTTGGACAGTGCGTCCTGCCAGTTCTCCGCATTGAACTGGCCCAGGTGCTCATCCATCGCATTCATTGTGCCTTCGAGCTCCGCCACAGCATCGCGTACGGCACGATTGTGCAGCAGCGTGGCGTCGCGCGCGGGTTTTGTCTCGGAGGACCGGCAGCCGCTCAGCAGTGCGGTGGCGGACAGCGCGGCAGCCGCGATCGAAAAGCTGCGCCGATCCGGCCGGTGCCCGGAAGGCGCCGGGCTGTCCTTCGCCGGATCGCCTTCTGCCGGGCTGTTCTCCCTCAGGCTGTGCGCATGACGGGAGCCGATGCCGGCTCCCGTGTGGGTTGCGGAGAACGGATGCATGTCGGTGCGAGGATCCATGGGACATCCTCGCAGGTAGAAATCGTCCCTGCAACTGGACCGATGGGGACCAGCCTACAGGGGCCTATTTGGGCGTCGGTCCGCGTACCACCTGTACCAGATTGTCGGGGTTGACCTGCCGTGCAAAGGCGGCCTTCACCTCGGCGGCGCTGAGCCCGATGTAGCGCTCGGCGGCGCGCCGGGATTCATCGAGTGGAAGACCGATCTGCGCGCGGCCGAGCAGGCCGGCGGCAACGGACTCCTCACTCGCCTCGCCCAGGGGGATCTGGCGTAGCAGCAGCGCCTTGGCCTGATGCAGTTCCGCCGGCGTGACCTCGTCGGTGCGCATCTGGTTCAGGTCGCGCACTACCAGGGCACGGGCTTTTGAGACGTTTCCGGGATCACAGCCGTAATCGACGGAGTAGGTTCCCCGTGTCTTGGTGGCGCTTAGGGAGACATCCACCGTGTAGACCAGGCCGGCGGTTTGGCGGAGGTCATGGTAGAGCCGGGTGGCATAGAACCCGCCGCCAAGCACGTGTGTGCCCAGCTGAAGGGCGTAGTAGTCAGGGCTGAAGCGGTTGAGGTTCAGCTGCTCGGCGAGCGCCACGGAATCCTGCACCTGTTCTGCGTCGGCCACGGCCTGTGCCGAAGGCTTGTTGACGGGCACGGCGGGCAGGGTCGTCTCGGGTTTAGGGCCGACGGCTTTCCAGTCGCCGAACCACTTCTCGACAACGGAGCGCGCCTCGCCCGGCGTGATGTCGCCGATCACGACGATCGTCGTCAGATCGGGGCGGATGGTTGCTGCATGGTAGGCCTTCACCTCGTCCAGCGTGAGTTTGCCCACCGTGTCGGGCGTCACCTGGCGCAGGCTGGGATCGGCCGGCGGCAGCAGCGAAGTTTCCAGCGCGCGGGTCGTCCGGTACCCCGGACTTTGCAAATTGCCGGCGACGAACTGGCCGGTCTGCTGCTTTGTCACATCGAAAGCGTCCTGGGGCAGGGCAGGGTGCAGTTCGTTGTCCGCCAGCAGCTGGACGCCGCGCGTGAAGTTGTCCTTCAGCACGGTGAGGCTGAACCGTGCGCCGGCGTTTTCGTTTGCGGCGATATCGTCCAAAGCCTTTTGGAAGGCGAGGCGGTCCAGCGTTGTGGTGCCGTAAGAATAGAGACCATCCAGCACGTCGGAGACGCCCTCCTGGCCGGGAGGCGTTTGCAGATCGGCGTTGCCCTTCACCGCACCCACAAGGGTGACCGTGGGCGAGGTGTGATCGGACTTCACGATCAGCCGGATGCCGTTGGGCAGGGTGACATCCGAAGGCAGGGTCGTATTTGCCGGCGTTTTCAGTTGATCGAGCTGTGCGGCGGCCCAGGGCGGCAGAACCACGGGCTTGGTGGGCGCGCTGGTGACCTGCTCGGCGCCACCGAAGCCTTTAGAGGCAACCGCCTGGCCGGTGGGTACGGGCTTCAGCGTGGCGGTGATGGTGGCCGCATTCAGCAGGTACTGCTGCGCAACGCGGTTCACATCCGCCACCGTGACTTTGCGGATGGCGTTCACGTCTTCCTCGGGGGAGTTGCGGCCTTCGGCGGCGAGCGCATCGGACCACACCGAGGCGAGCCCCGGGATGGAGTTGCGCTGGAACTCGGCCTGGGCGATCTCGCTCTTCTTTGAGGCCTCGACCAGCTCGGCCGGTACACCGTTCTTCGCGTAGGCGTTCAGGATGTTGCGCGCCTCGGTCATCGCGGCGGCCGCGTCCACACCCGCGGGCTGGGCGACTAAGCCATAACCAACGCTGGCCTTGGGATAGGTTTCCGCGATGCCGAACTGAGCGGCCAGCGCCTTGCCCGCGGGCACCATGGCGTACAGGTCGCCGCGCTGGGAGCCGAGCACGTCGGCCAGGATCTGCGCGGCGGCGTAGTCGGGCGAATCGGTGCCGGGGAGACGGTAGGCAATGAAGCCGAGCACGTAGGGCAGATTGCTGTCGAGTGTGAAGGTCTCCGCCTTCACCGGTTGCAGGTTCACCGCCGGATGTGCCGGCAGCGAGTGGCTGGGAATGGGCTCAAAAAGCTGCTTGATCTGGGCCAGCGCGGCGCCCGGGTCCACATCGCCCACGACGATGAGGATTGCGTTAGCCGGGGTGTACCACTGCCTGTAGAACTCGCCCAGTTGGGCGGCGGTGGTCTTGTCGAAGCTTTCGCGGGTGCCCAGCGGATCGTGGGCGTAGGGCGTACCGGCGAACATGTCTTCATTCATGCGCGCAACGAACTTGTAGGTTGGATTGGACAGATCGCGGGAGACCTCCTGTTCAATGGCGCCGCGCTCCTGGTCCCATTCGGCTTGCGTGTTGTCCGCGCCGCGCAGGCAGGCGGCCTGCGCTTGAAGCGCCACACCGAGGTCCGCGGCGGGTACGGTGGCGAAGAACTGGGTGATGTTCTGCTGGGTGTCGGCGTTGTTGTCGCCGCCGAGCTGCGCGTAGATGGCCGCGGTCTGGTCGGCGCTCATGCCGGTGCAGCCGCGAAAGGCCATGTGCTCTTCGGCGTGGGCCATACCTGGAAAGCCTGCCGGGGTCTCATCGCCGCCGACCTTGAAGTTGGCTTCCACGGTGACAACGGGGGCTAGAGCATCACGGACAATCACCACCTGCATGCCGTTGCCGAGGGTAGCGCGGGTGATGTTGGCCTGCGCCTGCGGCGTCTGAGCCGAGGCCGCCGCGAAGGGCAAGGCGCCCGAGGCAAGGGTGAAGGTCAGTGCCGAGCTGAAGGTCAGTGCCGAGCGAAAGGTTAGTGAGGAGCAAAGGAGGGCGTACTTCCGGAGACGACGGTTGGAACTCACGAGCGACAAACCTCCGCGCAAAGGGCGCTGTCTACAGTGTGCCCCACAACGCAGGGATGGGGCAGGCCGTGTCCCGGTTGCGTGCATCGCTGTGTTCACGCTACAGGAGGAAGACCCCGTGAACTTTCCTTTTTGTAGCCCATGGGGGCCCACTCCGGCGAGCACACGGGCGAGGGAGACAACGAACGAAACAGGGATCCGGATGCATGGTTTGCATCGTTTCAGGACAGTCGTCACTTTTTACGCACCCGGCGTAATTGCCCCGAAGTAACGTAGATGAATCCGAAGGAGACGCTATGCTGTAGGCATATGAGTGCTGATGTGCAGCCGGTCCGTGTAGACACCGGCGTCGTGGGTTTGAATGAGATTCTTTCAGGAGGCTTACCCTCCGGCCAGATGTATCTGCTGGAAGGCACGCCGGGCACCGGAAAAACGACCATCGCGATGCAGTTCATCCGGACCGGCATCCTTGCCGGGGAACGGGCTCTTTACATCACCCTATCCGAATCGAAACGGGAGCTGGAAGCCTCCGCCCGATCGCATGGCTGGGCATCCGACGAGCTTGCGATTGCGGAGTTCATTCCGGAGGAGGCCAGCCTCTCTCCCAGCCAGCAGTACACGGTCTTTCACCCGAGCGAGGTGGAGCTGGCAACCACCATTCAGAAGCTGACCGGCCTCATTGAAGAGCAGAGACCCACGCGGCTGGTGATTGACTCCCTCTCGGAACTTCGTCTGCTGGCCGCCGACACCATGCGCTACCGGCGACAGCTGTTGGCCTTGAAGCAGTTCTTTGCAGGCCGGGATACGACGGTGCTTCTGCTGGACGACCGCTCCGCCGAGGGCAGCGACATGCAGCTGCAAAGCATTGCGCACGGCGTCGTCCAGCTGGATAAGGTCCCCCGAAGTTATGGCATCACCCGGCGGCACGTGGAAATTATCAAATTGCGGGGCAGTTCCTTCCGGGAGGGCTTTCACGACTACACGATCGAGACCGGCGGCGTGCATATCTACCCACGGTTGGCGGCCAATGAGCACAGCAGCACCTTCCCTGAGGAGCGTGTGAAGAGCGGGATCGCTGCGCTGGACGAGATGTTTGGCGGCGGCATCACCCGCGGTTCGGCCACGCTGGTGGTCGGTCCAACCGGCGTCGGCAAGTCCACTCTGGCCATGCAGTTTGCCTGCGCGGCCTCGGAACGGGGTGACCGCGCCATCGTGTACGCCTTTGACGAGGTGCTGCGGACGGCCCAGGACAGGGCCGAGGCGCTTGGCCTGCCGGTACGCCAGCGAATCGCGGAGGGAACCCTCGCGATGTCGCAGATCGATCCTGCGGAGCTGTCACCCGGGGAATTTACGTGGCAGATTCGGCGGGATGTGGAGGAGCGCGACACCCGGGTAGTCGTCATCGACAGTCTGGCCGGGTTTCTCAACGCCATGCCCGGCGAGCGGGACCTCACCCTGCAGCTGCATGAGCTGATCGCCTTTCTGAACCAGAAGGGTGTGATCACCTTCCTGATCCTCACGCAGCATGGGCTGGTGGGCACGATGCAGACCGACATCGACGTGAGTTACCTTGCCGACACGGTAGTGTTGCTGCGGTATTTCGAGGCTGAAGGCCAGATTCGCCAAGTCATCTCCGTGCTCAAGCAAAGGGCGGGGCGCCACGAGCGTACACTGCGCGAGTTTCGGTTGGATGAGAACGGTATTTTTGTGGGCCGGCCGCTGACCAAACTCCGCGGCATCCTGACCGGTGTTCCGGACGCTGTGGGTTCTATGGCCCAAAACGCAGAAGAGGTCTAAGGTGAGTCTGTTTGTCCGTGTGATCACCCCCACAGGACGCGATGCGGAGCTTATCAGCACGGTTCTGCGGCAGCATGGCGTGCCGGCGGAGGTAAGCGAGGCCGTGGCCCTCCCGCCGGCGGGGCTGGCAGGTTCACTGGGTCCTCTGTTAATTGCCGAGGAGGCCCTCACTGCGGAATTTCTCTCGCAGCTCGCCGCGCTGATTGGGGAGCAGCCGACATGGTCGGACCTGCCCCTGCTGATTCTGACTGCTAATGGCCGCGAACCCGCCCAGAATCAAAGAATGGAGGCCGCCTGGCTGCCCCTGGGGTCGCCTATTTTGCTGGAACGGCCCATCCGCACGGGCACGTTGGTCAGCAGTGTCAAAGCGGCGCTCCGCGCCCGCGTGCGGCAGTATGAGATTCGCGATGCGCTGACCTCCTTGAAGGAAGAGCAGGAGACCCTGAAGGCCGTGCTCGAAAGTCTGCCGGTCGGCGTCCTTGTCGCCCGTACCTCAGGAGAAATTGTCCTGGGCAATCGGCGCGTCGAGGAGATCTTCCGCCATCCGCTTCTGCCCACCCCGGACATGGAGGCGCACGGGCAATGGATCGCCTACCATCCGGATGGCCGACGCGTGCGGGGCGAGGAGTTTCCCTTGCCGCGGGCCATGAAGACCGGCAGGTCGCTGCCCCCGGAGGAGTACCTTTACGAGCGCGGGGACGGATCGCAGGCGTGGGTCAGCCTCACGGCCGCACCCGTATTGAACGAGGACGGCGTTGTAACGGGAGGCGTGGTCGCGGTTGCCGATATCGACCAGGCGAAACGGTCGGAGGCCGCGTTGATCCAGAGTGAAAAGCTCGCCGTGGTGGGCCGGCTGGCCGCCTCCATCTCACACGAGATCAACAATCCGCTCGAGGCCATCACGAATCTGCTCTATCTGGCCAAGCTGAATGACGGTCTTCCAGCGGACACGAAGGAATACCTGGAGGCCGCCGACCACGAGCTGGGGCGGGTTTCGCAGATTGTCAGTCACACCTTGCGATTTCACCGGCAATCGACCAGGCCGCGCGCTGTCTCGGCGAAGGAGCTGCTGGAGCCGACGCTGGGTTTGTACGCGGGCCGGCTCGCCAACTCGGCCATTGCACTCAGCGTGCGGCATCGTGGCGCGGCGACCATAACCTGCTACGAGGGTGAGATTCGGCAGACACTGAACAATCTCGTCGGCAATGCGATTGAAGCCATGCGCACGGGCGGACGCCTGCTGATCCGCACACGGGAGTCGTGCTCCTGGAAGACAGGACAACGGGGGGTACGGATCACCGTTGCCGACACAGGGCACGGTATGCCCCCGGAGGTGCGGGAGCGCATCTTTGAGGCCTTCTACACAACCAAGGGCATTAACGGCACGGGTCTGGGTCTGTGGATCTCCCGCGGCATCGTCGAAAAACACCACGGCACCCTTCACGCCCGTTCCTCGATGCGGCCGGGCGGCAGTGGAACCGTGTTTCAGCTATTCCTGCCCAGCGAGCCATTTCAAGAGCCGGAAAGTCCAAGCCGGGCCGGCTGATGTCGGTTTCACAGTAACAGGGGATTTGCTCCTAGGGAGCTTAGTGAAGGGACGAGAGCAGGACATCCGGTTGCGGGTCAGCCGAAGTCGCCGGCGGCACCTCCGATGACACCTCGCCAGATTTGAAGTGCTCCTGGATCCTGCTCGCGGTGATCGCGTTGACAACGGCGCGCAGGGCATCTGGGTTGCGTTCGGCGGCCTGCTTCAGGGCTCGGACGCTGCCGAAGTGCGCCAGCAGACGTCCCCGGGTGGTGGGACCCACGCCGGGAATCTCGTCCAGTTCACTCACACGGTCGCGCATCTCGCGGCGTTTGCGATGGTAGCCGATGGCGAAACGATGCGATTCATCGCGGATTTTCTGGATGACGTGCAGGATCGGCGAGCGTCGGTCGAGCACGATCGGGTCGTCCTCCTGGCCGCTGAGATAGATCACCTCTTCGCGCTTGGCAATGGAGGCGAGCGGCTGTGTGGGCAGGCCGAGCTCGTTGAGCGCAGCGGCAGCGGCGTGCAGCTGGCCCAGGCCGCCGTCGATGAGCACCAGCGAGGGCATGGGTTTGCCGTCTTCCTTGAGGCGGCTGTAGCGGCGGGTAACGATCTCGGCCATGGAGGCGAAATCGTCGACCCCAGTCACGGTTTTCACCTGGAATTTGCGGTAGTCGGCCTTTTTCATTGCGCCCTTTTCCCACACCACCATGCTGGCGACGGTTTCGGCACCCTGGATGTGAGAGATGTCAAAGCACTCGATGCGTTCGGGCGGTTCGGGGAGATTCAGGGCGTCGCCGAGGGCTTCAGCCATAGCCTTGGCGCTGGGCTGCAGTACACGGAAGCGCTGATCGAAGCTCTGCTTGGCGTTCTGGCAGACCAGATCCACGAGGGAACGCTTATCCCCACGCTGTGGCGCGGCAATCTCGATTTTATGACCGCTGCGCTCACGCAGCAGGTCGGCCAGGATGGCGCGGTCGGGGAAATCGACGGGAACGTAGATGTGTTTGGGGACGTAGGTCTGGTCGAGGTAGAGCTGTTTCAGCAGCGCGGAAAAGAAGGCAGCGGGGGAGAAGCAGGGTTTGGCGTCCGGGGCTGGTGTGGCGGCGCAGTCACCATCGAGTTCGGGGTTACCGGCCTCAAAGGGAGACGTCAGCACGGAGTGCTGCTCGGCTTCACCGTCACCGGGCACCTCGTCCGCTAGGATTTCAGGCGCGCTGCGGGCGGGGTTGGGCTCCAACCGCGGCTCGGCTTCAAGGTCGGTGGTGTTTTCGGTTTCCTCGGTGGGTGAGGCCGTCACGGCGTCTTCGAATTCGGGCAGGTCCTCCCAAAACAGGTCGCGGCGGTCGACGATCTTGCCGCCGCGCATGTGGAAGAGGTTCACAGCGAGCATGTCGTTTTCAAAGTGGAAGCCGAAGACATCGGCGTCGTCGGTATCCGTGGTGTCCATGCGCTGGCGCTCGCCGGCCTGGTGCACGGTGCCGAGTTGGTCGCGCAGGCGGGCAGCGAGCTCGAATTGCATGTTTTCCGCGGCCGCCGCCATGCGGGCGGTCAGGCGCGACTCCAGCTCGTCCGTCTTGCCCTGCAGAAACAGCTGCACATCCTTGATCACCGCCTTGTAGTCCTCGGTCGAGATCAGGTCCTGCACGCAGGGGCCCAGGCAGCGCTTGATGTGGTACTGCAGGCAGGGACGCGGGTGGTAGCGATTGAGATCGATCTTGCAGCTGGGGATCAGAAAGCCCTTCTGCACGACATCCACGATGCGATGGGCGAGATTGCCGGGAAAATACGGCCCGAAGTAGGCGCCGCCGTCCTTGCGCAGGCGGCGGGTGACAAAGACCTTGGGATGACGGTCTCCCAGGGTCAGCTTGACGTAGGGGTAGGTCTTGTCGTCGCGCAGAAGGATGTTGAAGCGCGGTTTGCGCTGCTTGATCAGGTTATTTTCAAGCGCGAGCGCTTCGTGCTCGTTGGCGACGGTGATGTACTCGAGATCCACGGCCTCGCGCATCAGCGAGCCGGTTTTGGCGTGCGCCTGGTTGGCGGCGAGAAAGTAGGATCGCACCCGCGAACGCAGGTTCTTCGCCTTGCCGACATAGATCACCGTGCCTTCGGCGTTCTTGTACAGGTAGCAGCCGGGGCCGGTGGGCAGGGTGCGGATTTTCTGGAGCAGATCCATCGTGCGAGGGGCCATTGCGGGACAGCAATGGTTAGACGCAGGGCACTCGGCGGCGATGCAGGGGAACGGCGAACGCAGGGTACGCGGAGTGCGCCGTGTTTCGCAGCGTACTCCCCGCACGCTGCCTTTGCCTTTTGGTGCGGGTTGGGTAGCGATAGCATGGGGCCATGCCGGATAAGCAAACCCCCGCGATCGTTCCGATCCACCAACAAGCCGCAAACGCCGTCGCCGAAGCTGTTGCCATCATGGCGCGGCTGCGCGGCCCGGATGGCTGCCCCTGGGACCGGGAGCAGACCTTCGACTCGATTAAGCGGCACACCCTGGAGGAGACGTATGAGGTCTTCGACGCCATTGAGCGGCGCGCTTGGCCGGAGCTGCGCGACGAGCTCGGCGACCTGCTGCTGCAAGTGCTGTTTTACGCGCAGATGGCCGCCGAAGCCGGTCATTTCACACTGGAGGACGTTGCGGGGACGCTCACCGCGAAGCTGATCCGCCGGCACCCGCACGTCTTCGGCGAGGCGGAGGCTGCCGACAGCGAGGCCGTCCTGAGCCAGTGGGAGCGGATCAAGCGTCAGGAGAAGCCAGCGGGCGAGAGAGCGCCCTCCGGGACGCTCGACAGCGTGCCACGCTCGATGCCGGCCATGCTGGAGGCGGCCAAGCTGGGAAGCAAGGCAGCCAAAGCCGGGTTCGACTGGCCCGACGCCGCCGGGTTGTTCGACAAACTGGCCGAAGAATCTGCCGAGCTGCGCGCCGAGGTGGACCGCGACGACCAGAATGCCGTTGAAAGCGAGACAGGCGACCTGCTGTTCACCGCTGTGAACCTCGCCCGGCGCCTCAAGGTGGATCCGGAGTCGGCGCTGCGGCGCACCAACGCGAAGTTCCGCAGCCGCTACGGCGCCATGGAAGCCTTTGCTGGCGGTCCCGCAGCCTTTGAGCCGTTGCCGCTGGAGGCAAAGGACGCTCTCTGGAATCGCGCCAAGGAGAGCGAACGTTCGCAGAGCGACAGCGAATCTCCCGAGGGTGGCGAGCGGGCCAGCTAGAGCGGATTGCGTGTTGGTGTAGAGTTCTTGCTCTTCTTTCTGTCATTCCCGCAGGGAATCTGCTGTTCTGGCTGCCTTACACCTTCAGGAGAACGACTCCAGACCTGTTTTCCTACGAACGGAGTGCAGCTGCAAGGAAATACAGAGATCCTTCGCTTCGCTCAGGATGACGGCGGTGGCTATGCCTGGAGATAAACAGGTCTAGACATATTCGGTTCAGGTGCGGCTCGGACATCGTCTTTTTGTCGTTCAACAGCTTTTTGTTGTCAATCCCGCAGCGCAGCGGAGGGACCTGCTGTTTGAATAGCCGCCATCCCTGAACGGAGACGGATCAGTTCGGCTGTATATCGATGCCGCCGTTTGTCGTTTCCAGCTTTACCGTGGCGCCGCCGCTGCCGATGTTCGTGTCGACGCTATTGCGGGTGTGTTCCCCCGCCGTGTTCGGGTAGCCGATGTGGATGCCGCCGTTGACGGTCTCGGCCACCAGATGGGCGGAAAGATTGGGCGAGGCGGTCATGTGGATGCCGCCGTTGGTGGTCTGGGCGTCGATGCCCCGTCCGCGCAGGCGATTGCCGGAGAGCGCGATGGCGATACCGCCGTTGGTGGTCTGGGCGTGGATGTCGCCTTCGACGAAGCGCATTTGCAGACCACCGTTGGTGGTTTCGAGCTCGAGGGCGCCTTCCAGATCCGTCACCGCGATGCCGCCGTTGCTCGTGTGCAGGCTGGCGCCGGCCAATTGGCGAGGCACACGCAGGGCGTAGCTGACGGACCAGCCGCGGCCATGCCAGCCGGAGGTGTTCGGTCCCTTGGCCTCAATGGTGCCGTGGGTCAGGATCTCCACCTCGTGCAGGATTTTCTGTGCCTCTTCGGGCGTGGACCCCTGGGCGTTCACGCGGGCTTCCAGGTAGACATCCCGGCGGTCCTCGCCGAAGACCTGGATGGCGCCATTTTCTCCCTGCACCCGCACGTGGCCCCCTTCGAGCGGAAGGGCGATTTTGCGCACCTCGCAGGCGTGCTCCTGCCGGCCGAATAGCCAGTTTGAGCTCCCATCGCCACTGCCGCCATTGGGGCAGGGGACGGCCGTGAACTGTTGGGCTCCGGCGAAGGACGCGGCGAGCCATGATGCGGCAAAGAGGGCGAAAAAGGCTCTGGGCATGAGGAGTCTCCTAAAGTCCTATTGGGTCGAAGCTGGTGGTGACTGCTGCCCTATACGCAGGTTGCCGTTGCCCGGTTCCAGGTAACGGCAAAAAGGTCTCCGCAGGGGGCGTTACCGTACAGTACGCCGCAGGGCATCGCTCGGGATGCACAAATACCTGATTGGTCCTTTTTCTTGGCGGTCATCCCGACCGGAGCAATGAAACGGGCCCTCTGCAAGCTCGCCCGAGTATAAGGTGGCGCAGAGGGGACACGTGCAGCGGCTCGCAGCACGGCTGTCTCAACAGAGGAACCGGGTTTAGTAGAAGAGCTGTTGGATCGCTTCCCAGTCCAGGCTGCCGCCCGTGCCCGCCAGCTGCGGTTTTTCCTCAGCAGGACCAAGCTTGCCGTCTTCAAAACGGAAGAACGCCGGGCCCTCCGGATCGATGACAAAGATATTCCGTATTCCCATGCGCTCGTAATCCTGCAATTTGATCACCATGCGCCGCAAGGTGTCCTCCGGCGAAAGCACCTCGAAGACGGCTACGGGCGGTGTGATCAAAACCTCCTCAATGGGTTGGTCCATAGAGGTGACAGCGACGTCCGGTATGCGATACCGCGTAGAACTTACCTTGGTACGCCATTCCGGACAGGCGCGCAGACGCCATGCAGGGTAGTGCTCCCGGAACCATGCCTGCAACGCATCCTGCCATTTGTTATGGCTATATTCGCCCAAATGTCGCTCCTCAAGAAAGCCGTCGACAAAATCCGACGCAATTTCGCAGTCCATCCGCAGGTACGCCTGCTCGGACATCCTCCGCTCGGACAAAGCTACCGGCAAAGCAGCCATCGCGCCCTCCCCTGTGCCTTTACGCACGCCGCACATACTACGTTATCTGTCCGTACCTACTCTTCGTCAACCGCCGCCGGCACCCCGCCCTCGCGCCGCATCTTCAGGTAGCCACGGATGAACGGGTCCAGCCCGCCATCAAGCACCTTGTCCACATCGCCGACCTCAACCCGCGTGCGCAGATCCTTGGCCATGCGATAGGGCTGCAGCACATAGGAGCGAATCTGCGAGCCGAAGTTGATCTCCAGCTTTGAATCTTCCACCTTCTTGGTCACGGCCCTCTGCTTTTCCAGCTCATGCTCATACAGCCGGGAGCGCAGCAGCTTCATCGCCCGATCCTTGTTTTTATGTTGCGAGCGCTCGTTCTGGCAACCGGCGACAATGCCCGTCGGCAGATGCGTGATGCGCACCGCGGAGTCGGTCGTGTTCACGTGCTGACCGCCCTTGCCGCCCGAACGGTAGGTGTCGATGCGCAGCTCATCCGGCTTGATGTCGATCACAATGGAGTCGTCGATCTCCGGCGAGGTGTACACGGCGGCAAAGCTGGTCTGGCGGCGCTTGGCCTGATCGAACGGCGAGATGCGCACGAGGCGGTGCACGCCGGTTTCGCCCTGCAGCAGGCCGAAGGCGTTGTCGCCGGTGATCGTGAAGGTTGCCGACTTGATGCCGGCCTCGTCGCCGTCCTGGATCTCATTGATCTCGGTCTTGAAGCCTTCGCGCTCGGCCCAGCGCAGGTACATGCGCATCAGCATCTCGGCCCAGTCCTGCGATTCGGTGCCGCCGGCGCCGGGGTGCACCGTCAGGATGGCGTTCAGCGCGTCGTGTTCTTCGGAGAGCATGGTTCGCGCTTCAAGCTGCTCTGTATATGTGCTGAGCGATTCGATCTCGCGCCTCAAGTCGTCCTCAACCGAGGCCTCCCCTTCACGCAGAAGATCGAAGTACGCATCCACATCGCCGGTGCGGCGGCCCAGCTCGACGTCGTAGCTCAGCTGTGATTCCAACCGCTTGCGTTCGCGCATCAACGGCTGCGATCTGGCGGCATCGGCCCACACCGCCGGGTCGGCGATCTCCGTTTCCACGCGGGCGAGCGCGGTCTTCAGGCGGGACGGGTCAAAGATACTCCCGCAGCTCGCGTACTTTTGCGCGAACCGGGGAGTAGGCAAACTCCAGATCATCCAACATCGGTCTAGTCTACCGGTTTCCTGCCGGCGCGGACGGGGAAGACCCGCTGGCCGGGTATCGGCGGTCCAACCAGCTCCCGGCCAGCACCGCCACCACGGAGATCACGCACAGCCAACCGATCCAGTCGCCATAGCGGGTATAGAAGGTCAGTCGGGAACGGTAGCTGAACGGCACCGCGACGGCGCCGCGGGTGTGCCGCGGCATGGAAGCAACAATGCGTCCGGCGGGGTCAATGGAGGCGGTAAGGCCGGTGTTGGTATCGCGCAGCAGCCAGCGGTTGTTCTCGATGGCCCGCATACGAGCCATATCCAGGTGCTCCCAGGGAGCGCTGGTATCGCCGTACCAGCCGTCGTCAGTAAGATTCACCAGCACCTCGGCGCCATTCAGCGTAAATTGCCGGACCTCATCGCCAAAGATCGACTCGTAACAAAGAAAAACGCCGTAGCGCAGCCGGCCCACGCGGAAAAGATTGCGCCCGGTGCCCGGCACGAAGTTCAACCCATCCAACAGGTGCCCGGCAAAGAAGAACAGGGGCTTATAGGGCGTGTATTCGCCAAAGGGAACCAGGTGCATCTTGTCATAGCGCCCGGCATAGCTCCCGTTGGCGAAAAAGAAGCTGGCCGAGACGTACTCGTCATAATGCCCCTGCCGATTGGGCCGGTCCGCTTCCGCGACAGCATCAACCACCACCGGCGCGTGGGCCGTTTGCGCCAGCTGCGCGATCGCGGCCCGGAAGTTCGGGTCCGCGCTGGAAAACGGTGTCGGAGCCTCCGGCCAGGCGATCAGCTGCGGAGGCGAGTGGGGTACCCGTCCGGAAAGATCGAGGGACAGAGAAGAGTTCAGCTGCGGCAGTAGGGGGTGAAGCGTCGCCTGCGTGAGGCTCGCGAGCAGGGCGGGCTGGCTTTCCGGCGGGCCGGCCTGGGCGCCGACACCCAGATTGTCCTGGACGAGGATGGCCGTGGCATCGGCGACCTCGGGCCGAAGCCGCGGGTGCGCCATCCCGAAGTAACTTAGCAGGATGACCACCGCCGCCAGAAAGGGACCGGCGAATGTTTGTTGTCCGCGCCAGCGTGGAAGCCAGAACGGCAGCACATTGCCCGCCGCCACGGCCAGCGAAAGGCCCATAACTCCGGCCCAGGGTGCAATCGGCGTTAGAAGCGTGTTCTCAATCTGGGTGTAGCCCAGCAAGTCCCAAGGAAAGCCTGTGATGCGATCCCGCGCCAGTTCCACGGCCACCCAAAGCACCGGCGAGAGACAAAGGGCCGCCGTTGTACCTTTCGATCTCTGAAGAAAGGCGAAGCCGGCGCCGAACAGCGCAAAATACAGGCCGAGATAAAGCGAGAAAAGACCGAGTATGCCCCATGCGACAGGTTTGGGCAGACCTCCATACAGGAACATCGTCTGGTAGATCCAGTAACAATTACCCGCAAACCAGGCCACGCCGCAGAGGTAACCCAGTCCTATGCCCCTCGCCACGCTGGGCAGCCTGCCATCCTTTTGCTTTGCGGCAAGAGCATAGAGAAGCGGAACCAGGCAGAACCAACTTATGAGCCGACGCCACTCCGGGACCGGTCCGGCAAGGGGAAACGGCAACAACTGCAGAAAAGCAGAAAGCAGAACCAGCCCATAAAGTCGTGGTGAGACCCATCGCATCGGGTCGAGTCTAGCACTCCGGCGAGGATGCCTCTGAGAAGGACGGATTTCTCGCGGCCCTACTTAGCCAATCTCCGCACGGGTCCCAGACCACCTCAAAAGCAAAGGACCTGCAGAGTAAATTGGGTACCTGGACGGAGTTCCTTTAGAGGGTTTGAGAAAACTAAAGTAACGGATAAGGGGAACTACTTGGCGGGCTGGATAGAGGTGCAGGAAGAGCATAAGTCCGCTTTCAGCGTTGTTCCGACAAACCTCATGCGTAGGCTTGTCAAACTTTTCTTGGAAGAAAGTCGTAACTTGCTTGCAAAGCCGCATCCGCCGCACGTAGAGTTAGAAGGGTTAGCACATGGCACATGGCGCTACACACGAAATGAGGGAGTTATATGGATGTAAGTCAGATACTTTCCGCCATTGATGCGGAAATTGCGCGTTTGCAGCAGGCGCGCCAGGCGGTAGCCGCATTGGACGGAGCTAGCCCCATTCCCACGGTACGCCGGGGCCGACCAAAGGCCAGCGCCACCACAGCGCCAGAATCGGCCGCCGCGCCGCGCAAACGCAAGCGCAATCTCAGTCCCGAAGGCCGCAAACGCATTCAGGAAGCCATGCAGCGCCGCTGGGCGGATCGCCGCAAGAGCTCCCCGAAGGACAGCTCGGCCAGCTAGAGCCGGTTTGTCTGCCGCAGCGCAGAGTCTCTTTTGGACTGAAGGGGTGTGAATGAGTCCGTCGCATCCCTTTACCCTCCTATGTTTCATGTTCATCCCTTGCTGCTGGCTATCTGTAGCGCGCAGCGTTAGATCTGCTCGCTCCCGGAAGCGTTGTCGCTCGCCGAGTAGAGAGCAGAGTCCTTCGTTTCGCTACGGTCTACCGAAGCATCAACAAGAACCACGGAAGCAGAGCAAAGGGAGTGCCAGGCCGTCAGCGGGTCGCAATCACCTCTCGCATGTTATCGACACCCTGAAAGAAACGAATTGTTTCAAAGCCTGAAAGATATTTCTCAACCTGCCGGTTGCTGATGACCTGTCGTACCGGCAGGGGCTCGCTGCCGAGCAGGCGCAGTTCTTTGCTCTCCGTTAGTTCAAAGCGTGCGTAGCCGTTATCCGGTCCGTCAATCTTGCCGTGAAAAAATCCAAGCAGCATGCCATGCGGCTTGACGACCGCCCGCAACTTGGCAAAAAGCGCAGGCACCAGGGGGGGCGGCAGGTAGTCGGCGGTGTCCCAAAGCAGGATCACGTCGAAGTCCCGGCCGGAGAAGTCGAGCACAGCTTCAGCAAAGCGTTCGCCATCGAACTCGGGAGGATCATCGGCCCGGGCACCCTCCGCACGCGGCAGCTGCCAATCCGGCTTCTGCGCCTCGCCGACAATGTTGGCCATGTACACACTGTGGCCAAAGGACGTCAGCAGGTTGATGTTGTGGGGCGATGTGGGACCGAAGTCCAGCACCCGCAGGGACTGTCCCGGGTCGCTGCTGATGTACTTCAGCACATCGGCCCATCCCCGCGATTGCCGTTTGCGTTCCGGCACGTGCCCTTCGCCGGCCGAACCGCTTCGTTTGAATAGTTGGATCATAAAGACTCTTTGAAACAGCCTAGCAACTTCCATGCGAACGGGCGAACGGGCGAACGGGCGAACGGACGACCGGGCGCGGATGGCAGGTCGGCCACTGCACCCCGCTTTGCCCTTGCCGCAGTTTCCCGGCAGCGTCGTCCGTCTCTGCAAGCGGTGCAAGACCCGGCTGGTTGCAATCAATGGTCCCTTCCCGGCGCGGCGGACGTCTATCCTGCAAAGGGGTGACAGCTATTTTCATCTGGGTTCACCTGTGGCGCCGAAGAGGGGAGGGACACCTGGCCCCCGTGCCCCTGCGGTACTGCCTGGCGTTGGCCTTTGTGGCCGGTGCCGGAAGCTTGGCCGGCGCCGCCCCCCAGGGACGGCCGGGTGGCGCAAACTCTGCGGCATCTGCCGGTTTACCTCCCTCCGGTGTGCCGCAGGGCTGGGTTGAGGCCGCCGGGGAGAATCAGCGGCGCATCCTGGCCGACGAGGACCGGCTGCCTCTGCGGTACCGCGTACACAAGGTGGATGCGCGCGGTGACGTGGTGCGCGAGGTGATTGAGAGCAGCAGCGGTAATGTGGCGCGGCTGATCGGGCGCAATGCCGCTCCTCTGACCGCCGAGGAGGACAAGGCCGAACGCGCGCGGCTGGAAGGTATCCTTGCGGCCCCGGGCGATTTTCTAAATCGGGAGGGACGCGACCGCGCCTCCCATCGCTATGCGCTGGAACTGATCGCGATCATGCCCCGGGCGATGCTTTGGAGCTTCACGCCCGGGCAGCCGCAGCCGGCGAACGCCCACAGGGCGCAGGTGGTGATCGATTTCACGCCCGATCCCGCCTTTAAACCGCCGAATATGGTGGCCGAGGCGCTAACCGGTATCGCCGGACGGCTCTGGATCGATGCGCAGAGCCGCTGCGTGACCCGCGTCGAAGGGCACATCTTGCATCCGGTAAATTTTGGTTGGGGCGGGATGCTGGCTCGCATCAGCAGCGGTGGCACACTGGCGTTTGAGCAAACCGAGGCCGGCGAGGGCCGTTGGCTGTACTCGCGCCTCAGCGAGCACCTCGTCGTCCGCGAGGTCCTGGTGCACACCGTCCACCAGGATGCCGAGATCAACGTCTTCGACGCTCAGCGCCTGCCCACGCTGCCGAGCTACGGGGATGCCATTCACGCCCTACTGGCCATTCCCGTACCGACGCGTTAGAGGGGTCTGATTTGCGAGTACCCCTAGGCTAATCGCTGTGGCCCCCCAGCCAGCGGTGCAGGGCGCTGACATGTAGACCGAGCGCGACGGAGGTGTAGCTGAGCATCTCGTGGCCGATGCGCTGCGCTTCTTCCAGGCCGTCGATCCGGCCCAGCATCGCGCGCGGCGAGGTATACGCCGTCAGCCCGGCGCGCCGGCACAGCAGCTGGATGCGAAACAGGTGCGTTCCGTCCGAAACCACGTCCATGCTGCGGAAGCCATTTGCCTCTGCCAGGGTCGCCAGCCGCTCGACCTGCTGCTCCGTGTCGACAGAGGTGGTCTCCGCGATGATGTGGCCGAGCGAAACACCGTTGGCGAGAAGGTAATCGCGGCCGGCCCCGCCTTCGGTATTGCCGTTGTCGCCGGCCTCGCCGCCCCCGAGCGTGATGATCACCGGCGCCAGGTGGCGCTGGTAGAGCGCCAGCGCCTTGTCCAGCCGGGCGTGCAGCACCGGCGACGGATGGCCGGCGTACTCCGCGGCGCCAAACACGGCGATTGCGTCCGCCTGCTGCGCGTTGTCGACCCTTGCCGTACGCGAGATCTCCCGGTAGAGCCAGACAAACCAACCAACAGCCGCCAGCAGCACCAGCGCAAGGGTAGCCAGAACAACATCCCGGAAAAACCGAGACGCCGGATGGGCGGCGCGCACCCCGGTCTCCTCTGCCCCGGCACGACCTCGCTGGAACGCACGCGGCAAACCCACGCGGCGAGCGCGACCGGATCTGCGGGAACGCCTGGGAGACAGAGACATGCGACGGTGTGCGGCTCCTTCCCGTACGTTGTCATGCCTGGCCCGTCTCCGGGCCGAGGCCGATTGCTTCCACAGCCTATCGGTTCAGGGTAAGGGCAATCTCGTGCGTGGGAATGGCGCCCTCGCGCAGGATCATCCAGGAATTTTCTCCTCCGCTCAGGTCCACAATCGTGGTCGCCACGGAGCGTGCTGTCGGGCCACCATCTACAATCAGCGGAATCTTGTCGCCGAGCTGGGTCTGGACGCAGCCGGCCCAGGTGCATTCCGGCAGTCCCCGCAGATTCGCCGAGGTGGCGGTGATCGGCAAGCCCAGCTTGCGCACAACGGCGCGGCATATGGGCGCTTCCGGCACGCGCAGGGCCACGTTGCCGGTGTTGGCCGTCACGCGCAGCGGCAGTTTGGAGCCGGCGCGGACGATGATCGTCAAAGGCCCCGGCCAGAACCTCTCGGCCAGCCGGTCAAAGCCGGCGTCGATGCCCCGTGCGAGCTGGTATGCCTGCGCCACGTCGGCGATCAGCAGCGAGAGCGGCTTGTGCCGGGCACGGGTCTTCAAATCGTAAATGCGCTCCACCGCGCGCAGGTTTACCGGGTCGACAGCCAGGCCGTAGAACGTGTCGGTGGGCAGCGCGACCACGGCGCCGGTATCGAGTGCCTGCGCGACGCGGCTGACGTGTTCCGGCTCCGGCTCATCCGGATGTATGCGAAGAACCTCTGCGTCCAACGTGGTTGTTCTCCTTCAAAAAATGTAGTAGCTCCTGCCGTCACCGGTGCAGCATCAAGGCGCAAGAGCCCGCCAGGTTTCTTTAAATCGCCGCCTGCAACTGCATATGCTTGCTGCGTGCCTTTACCATCCGCACGATCCCGTGCCCAGGATTGACCTGCCGCTTCAGAACCACCAACCGATGCTGGTGCAATACCTTGACATCGCGGGTCACAGAGCCACGGTTGCGCCCAAGTGACCGCGCCAGATCCGACATGGACCGTGGCTCTTCTTTCACGGTGGACAGCACGCGAAGACGTTCCGGAGTCAGGCAGGCCAGCATATCCTCTACACGGGAGAAGCTGATGCGGCGCTCAGGTTGAATACGCTCCCCTCGGCTAAGCTTCCCGGCACGAATCTTTTTGCGCTCCGCAAGCTCATCGAAGCTTTCCACAGCAATGACGGTCTTCATGCCTTCCTCCTCAGAACGCCGACTTCTTCAAGAAACCGGTTCAGTATTTGTTCGTAGCTCGTGTATGTCGCCGGTTCGGCTTTGCCCATGAAGTGGCGTTCATGGAAGCCATGGGCGTTGTCATAGCCGAGCACTCGGCCATGGTCCCTCTGGTATAAGCCAGGGTGAATAAAGGCAAGATTGTACTTGACCACGGTTCCCGTCCCATCCTGGTACACCTCTTCACGTAACACACCGATGCTGCCCGAAGCACAACGGATCTGATCCGTATCGTCCACCACCTTACGAATTAACTGGAGCCGGGGTGCCACACTTTCAATATACACAGTAGATGCAAATAGTGCATCACCTGATCTTTACCAAAGCTCCACCCTGCTTTGGGCGTCCCTGCGTACACTGGGCCATATGCCTCCGCTGCCCCCGCCGATTACCAGCCGCACGAACGCACGGGTCAAAGCCCTGCGGGCGGCCTTTAGCGGAAAGGCCGGCAGACCCGGGGAACTTGCGGGCATCGAAGGGTGGAAGACAATTTCTGAGGCGCTGGGTGCCGGTTTGCTGTTCGACACCCTCGCCGTTTCCGAAGACACCGGTTTGTCGCAGGAGCAAATAGCTGCCGTCCAGCCACGGGAATTACTGATCCTCAGCCGGCAGGTGATGGCCTCGGTTGCCGACCTCCAGTCGGCGCCGGAAATTGTGGCTACCGTGGCCATCCCGCATGACAACCGGCAAGGACCGCAAAGCCGGGTTTACCTGCTTCTTGAGGATATCCAGGATCCCGGCAATCTCGGCACCCTGATTCGTTCAGCGGATGCTTTCGGCGTGGAGCAGGTTACGCTTTCCCCGGGTTGTGCCAATCCTTGGAGTCCCAAGGTCATTCGAGCCTCCGCCGGCTCCGTGTTCCGCGTACCCGTGGTCAAGCGGCCCTTTGAATTCGTTTTTCCCGCGATGCGCAAGCAGGGGATCAGGCTTCTGGGGGCGGTTGTTGCGGGCGGAGACGCAAAAATTTCGTTCACGTGTGATTTCTCACCCCCTCTTGCCCTTGTGATCGGGAATGAGGGTTCCGGACTGTCAGGAAGCGCGCTCTCCGTGGTGGATGACAAGGTGTACATCCCTTCCTCCACAGAGTCGCTCAATGCCGCGGTCGCGGGCTCCATCCTTCTGTATGCCGCATCGTCCCGGTTCGGGCAACAGGTCACCCGCGATGGTGAAGACATTACGCCGGGGAGGGTGCTTCATGGCGCTGTTTGATACCTCTCCGCTTGCGGAGGGCAGCCATCGTCCGCCGACAGCCGCGCCGCTCGCCGAACGTATGCGGCCGCGATCGCTTGACGAGTTCTTCGGCCAGGAACATCTGCTCGGCCCCGGCAAGCCGCTGCGATTGCAGATGGAACGCGACGATTCGGCCTCGCTGATCTTCTGGGGACCGCCCGGCGTCGGCAAGACCACTCTCGCCAAAATTGTCGCGCGCACCACGGAGGCCAGCTTCATTGAGTTCTCGGCCGTTCTGAGCGGCATAAAAGAGATCAAGGGAGTGATGGTCGACGCCGAAAAGGCCGCGGCTTTCGGTTCCCGTACCGTGCTCTTCGTCGACGAGATCCATCGCTTCAACAAGGCGCAGCAGGATGCCTTTTTGCCCTACGTCGAGCGCGGTTCCATCCGCCTGATCGGCGCCACCACCGAAAACCCCAGCTTTGAGATCAACGCCGCTCTGCTCAGCCGCTGCCGTGTGTACACCTTGCGCGGGCTCGGTCAGGACGATCTCCTGCGGCTGCTGGAACGCGCGCTGGCCGACGGGGAACGGGGTCTGGGCACTCTGCGCCTCCATGCCGATCCCCTTGCGCTCGAAGCCATTGCCAGCTACGCCTCAGGCGACGCACGCTCGTCGCTGAACGCGCTGGAGGTCGCCGCGCAACTGGCCGCTGGACGGGGTGCAACGACGATCACCCGCGAACTCGCCGCCGAAGCCCTGCAACAGCGCGTGCTGCTGTACGACAAAAAGGGCGAGCAACACTATGACCTGATCTCCGCCCTGCACAAAAGCGTGCGCAACTCCGATGCCGATGCCGCGCTGTACTGGCTCGGCCGCATGCTGCGCGCCGGCGAAGACGCCATGTACATCGCCCGCCGCGTGGTGCGCATGGCGGTGGAAGACATCGGTCTGGCCGCCCCCGAAGCCCTCAATCTCTGCCTCTCCGCGCGCGACGCCATGCACTTCCTGGGCTCGCCGGAGGGCGACCTGGCATTGGCCCAGGCGGTGGTGTACCTCGCGCTCGCGCCCAAGTCGAACGCGGTCTACACGGCCTATGCCGCTACCCTGGCCGACATCGAATCGCATCCTGCCGAGCCGGTGCCGCTGCACCTGCGCAATGCCCCAACGAAGTTGATGAAGGAGCTCGATTACGGCAAGGATTACCAGTACGCGCACGACGTCGAAGGCAAGGTGGCCGCGATGGAGTGTCTGCCGCCATCGCTTGCCGACCGGCGCTACTATCAGCCTACAAATGAAGGCCGGGAGCGCCTGCTCGCGCAACGCATGGACGAGATTGCCCGTTTGAAAGGGTCACGCTAGAGGCCAGACCCAAATTCGGTGCGTCCTAGCTAGCCACAACGGCGACGAGGAACCCGCTTTGCGGGCTCCTCCCATGCCGTCCCGACATCTTGGAAACTTTAGAGTGAAGCGGCCATACGCTGCCGGCGCTTGGTCCACAGCGCGCCGCATCCTGCCAGAAGCCCTGTGCCAAGCAGCGCAAAGCTGCCGGGCTCCGGCGTTGTTGCCGCCGGGACGAACCCCGGTACCGTGTCGGAGGAGCTGTCGATGACAGAGAAGTCACCCGGGACGAAGTTGGTGACGGAGGTCTGGATCACCAGGAACTCTGTTCCTGTACCGCTGGCGATGGCATCGCCATTGGTGAAGTCAAACTCCACTGTGCCGTAGGTCGTCTCGTCGATCGTCAGGGGAACATCCGTACCGTCATCGCCCGCGCCGGCGAGGTACCCGACGTTGATGGTTGGCGACAGGGCAAAAGAGTTGCTGCCGTCACCGTCGGACACGTGCTCAATCCCGTTTGGGCTGGTGGCATTGTTGGAAACCGCAAAAATGAAGGTGAGGTCGTTGGCGCCGAAAGGATTGCTACCGTCCTTGATGACGGACTCGGTGTAGGTTCCCGTGAAGGTGTTGGCGGTCAGGGTGCCGGAAATGGAACCGACCGTGCCATCGTTGGTGACCTGGATGTTATTGCTGGCGGTCACGGTGTTGCCGGGGGTTAGCAGGGTGGCGAAGGCAAAAGGGGCGAAGCCGCAAAGCGCTGCCCCAAGAACGATGGAATTCCGCGTGTTCTTCAAGGTTCCTCCGTGCCGTATGCACGACGTTGGTTACTCTCAATGTGTTCCGACTAGTGTGCGCCCGGGCTTCCAGTCCTTGCATGCCGTGCAACGTCCTTAGCCAATCCCACCTTAGGGGGGAAGCTTTCGGGGTTCTGCAACTTCAGATTGGTGCTACGTCCGAGTGGCGCTATCATAGCGCACCGAAATGAAAAGCCAAGAACATTTTTCTTGCATATGCAAAAGTTTTTGGCCTTTTGCGGAGCTTTCGGTGCCGCACGCGCTCCGGTTACGATCGGCCGGCATAGCAACGCGCCATATAGATCGCGTGCGCCGCGTTCGCTCCTTCTACAACTTTTGAGCTAACGTGAACCTTGTGCTGTACTTAGCAACATAGTGCTATCGATAGCGTCCGCAACGAGGTTGCGGGTGAGCAGCTCGGGCAGAACGTCGGGGTTGGAGGCCTTGCCGGCAGGGTAGATGATGTAGGTCGGTACACCCGAGCGGTTCACGCTGGCGAGTTGCGCCGTGATCCTGGGGTCATACTGCGTCCAGTCAGCCTTCAGGAGCTTAAAGTGCCCCTTGGCCAGCTTGGCTTCAATGTCGCCGGAGCGCAGGACGGCGGCCTCATTGACCTTGCAGCTCAGGCACCACGCGGCGGTGAAGTCGACAAAAACGGGATCGCCGGAGGCGCGCGCAGCTGCAAAGGTTTCCGGCGTCCACGGTTGCCAGGCTTCGGCCTCCACGGGCGTCGGCCTCAGCGGAATGGCGAGCGCAACGGCGATGAGGGCAGTAGCCGTGATCCCCGATCCCCAACGGGCGGGCCAGCGGCCCAGCGCCCAGCCGGCAATCGCCAGCAGAAGAAAGCTCAACAGCAGGGTCGCCATGCGGTTCAGGCCATCAGCGGCCGAGGTGGTGCCGGTGTACAGCTGGCCGTAGACCCAGGCAAGCCAGATGGCGGTCGCAAACAGGGGCACGGCGGTGAGCTGTTTCAGCAGCTCCATCCAGGCCCCAGGCCGCGGCAGCAGGGCGGTCCACCTCGGCTGCTGCGTTAGCAGCAGGTAGGGCAGGGCCAGACCCAGGGCCAGAGCGGTGAAGACCAAAAACGTCGTGGCAATGGACTGCGCCAGGGCAAACCCGATTGCCGCCCCCAGGAACGGCCCCATGCAGGGGGTGGCCACCACCGTCGCGAGCACGCCGGTGAAAAAGCTCCCGGCAAATCCCTGCTTCTGCGCCAGGCTGCCTCCGGCGCTGGTCAGGGAGAGCCCGATCTCAAACTGGCCGGCCAGCGACAGAGCCAGAAAAAACACCAGCGCCGCCAGTACGGCGACGAACCCGGGCGATTGCAGCTGGAACCCCCAGCCGATCTGGCGTCCGCCGGCCCGCAGCACCAGCAGCACCGCCACCACGGCCCAAAATGAGACAAGGATGCCTGAGGTATAGACCAGGCCATGCAGGCGCTGGTGCCGCCGGGTCTCTCCGGAGGAGTTCACCAGCGCCAGTCCCTTCAAAAACAGCACGGGAAAGACGCAGGGCATCAGGTTCAACAGCAAGCCGCCCAGAAACGCCAGGGCCAATTCACCGGGCAGTGTGGCGTCCGAGCCGGCGGAGGTGCCGGGAGCAGCTTGGCCTCTCAAGGCCCGCCTGGAGGCGGCAGCAGCAGGGGCCACCGTGCCTGGAACGACCGGAACAGTCATCTCATAGGCTGGGCCTCCATCGAACTCCAGAAGACCGTGCAGCGTCCGGGGCAGTGCCGCCGCGTCGCTCGCCCGGGTGAGCACGACCCGCAGCCCATCTTTGCTCTCTTCCACGCCCTGTGGGGCGGCATTTTCGATCTGATCCTGGTCGAACGGATAAAACTCCACGTCCTTCTGGACGGAATCGGTTTTCACGGTGACGGCGATCGCCTTCGACCCACCCACAGCACTCGCGCTCATGTTGGTTGGCAACGGCTGGGGCAGGCTTTTAATCGCCGCGCCGAGCGCACCTACGACCGGCGGGTCGGGAAGGGGACCGGGCACCACGTCAAGATCCAGCCCCAGATGCGCCTTGCCCGGCAGGCACTGCGCCGCGCACACCAGCCAGCTCACCTTCGCATCCAGGTGCACCCTGCCCGGTTTCAGTCCAGCCGCGGCATGCAGAAGAACGGGAAAGGCTACCTGGCCTTCATACCCAAAATCCATCAACGGTCCCAGCGGCAACCTCTGCGGCGGCGGAAACTGCATCGGATCCGCCGTGATCCCGGCGGGAAGCGTCCATGTGATCTTCGGCGGTTCGCCGGAGTCGCCGGCGTTCTGCCAGTACACGTGCCAATGGTCTTCCATGGCCAGCACCAGACCGGCCTTCACCGTCCCCCCTGCGGCAATCTGCGGCCGCAGAGACGTCATCTCTGCCGTGAGGTGTTCCGCCTTGACCGGACCCGGTCCGCCGTTGCCAACCTCCACCAGCTGCGCTCTTCCATAGAGCGGAAGCGTCAGCAGCATCAGCGCGAAGAGCGCATGCCAGGTTAAGTGTCCAGGAATGCGGTTCAGCAGCTTCATGAGCTAATTGTAGGCTTGTGTTGCAGCAGAAGGCGAGAGGGCGTGCCCTTGCTTTGCCATGTACGACGTGAAGTTTACCCGTGCGTCGTGCACAGGCTTCTGCTGCCGGCACTTGCCTCTGACAACCGGAGTTGTTGTGGATACATTGTGGTCGGCGTGGACCAGAAAGTGCAGTACCAACTTTTGGGCCCTCGCCTGTCATTACAGGATCAATCGACTCCTGTCGTGGCAAGGAGAGCATCGATCTGTGCGATCCGCCTGCGGTTCTTACGCTGATGCACCAAGAATAGAAGGACCGGCACCAGAATGATTAGTGCCAAGAGCTTCTCCCATCGGAGGGGCATGAGCAATTCGTACCCTGCAAATACGAGGAGCATGCAAACCGGGAGAGACCAGAATTTGAGTGATGACATTTCTGCAACACGCGTGAGTTCCCGCTTGTAGAACAGAATGACAGCCTGTCCGTTCTCTCGTCCCGGCACAACGGGCAAGCTTCCGTTGTAGTTTGCTATGGCAGATGTCGTAAGGCCTAAGAGGATCATGGCATACCCGAGGCGATCGCCGCCAGGCTGAAAGCGTCGGATAAATAGAACCGTACAAACAGATGAGATCAGCTGCGCGAGCCAGGCGAGATTCCTGTCCAGCCAGCCCCTGTTCAATTGTTTTCGCCGCAGATCAGCGTGCTTCTGCGCAGCCACATTAAGCTCTGCAAGTGTACGGAGAGGTGCTGGCGGTTGAATGAAAAGCACTTGAAGTCCACTAAGCGCCCAGGCCAGGGCGCGCCAGTCACCATCAATGTACTGCACTTCGCTCGCCAGAGCTTCTGCCCACTCCCTAGCTCCGGCAGGAGCGTGGCGAACGAGGAATCCGGTTGTTTGCATCGCTAAAGCTCGGACATTACTCATGATCAGATCCCGAACGCTGGTTCTTTAACGCTGAAGGGCTGAACTGCGCTTACAAAATCCCGTGCAATCTGCACGCCATGCTGAGTGAGCCGGTAAAGGTGGCGAGGAGGTTTGCCCATCTCGGCGTTTTCCTCCCATCTTGTCTCCAGTACTTGTTGTTCCGCTAGTCGGAGGAGAATGGGATACAGCGTCCCGGACTTCAACCCGGTCCTGCGGCTGAGGTCATAGCCGTGTCGCCACTCCTGTGATGAGTCCAGAAGCTCTTTAAGAACCTGACTAGTTTGCGGACTCCGACGCAGCTTCATGCACATAAATCTACCTATGTAGAGTTTTCCAGTCCAGATCCATTTCATACCACCATTCCATTCGTATTTCTTGTACTCACCGACGAGGCACTTTTATCAAGTTTGTCGTTTACCAGGCCGTCGTAGATTCAGGGTGAGGACGGCGACAGATTGCTTGTGCGTCCTCTCAGACATCCAGTTCCTGTCGTATGGCTGCCGCGATGGCTTCGGCGTGATAGCGCATGCGGCTCTCATCCTCGGCCTCAATCATGACGCGGGCCAGGGCTTCTGTACCGCTGTAGCGGATAACGACCCGGCCGGTGCCTTGTAGCTCCACTTCGGCCGCGCGAATGGCTGCCGCCACGGCCGGAATGCCGTCGAGCGGCTTCTTCTCGCGGACGCGAACATTGAGGATCACCTGCGGAAAATTCTGCAAGTCGGCAACCAACTCGCCGAGGGTCTTTCCCGACCGGTGCACCACATCCAGTACGGTCAAGGCCGTCAGCAAGCCATCACCTGTGGTGGCCTTCGCGGGCATCAGGATGTGACCGGACTGCTCGCCGCCCAGCGAGGCCCCGGATCGCTGCATTTCCTCCAGCACGTACTTGTCGCCTACAGGCGCGCGCAGCATGCGGATCCCGGAGCGGCCGAGCGCGGCCTCAAAACCCATGTTGCTCATCGTGGTTGCCACGACCAGGGCTCCGGCCAACTCGCCGCGCGCATGCAGATCGCGTGCGCAGGCCAGCATCACGGCATCGCCGTTGACCACGCGTCCGTGTTCATCGGCAAACAGCGCGCGGTCAGCATCGCCGTCAAAGGTGAAGCCCATCGCCGCCCCGCGCTGCTTCACCTCGGCGGCGACGATCTCCGGATGCAGCGCCCCGCAGCCCGCGTTGATATTGCGGCCGTCGGGCGAGGCGTGCGTTACCTCGACCGTGCCCCGCAGCTCGGAAAACAGCTGCGGGGCGAGCACCGAAGCCGCCCCATTGGCGCAGTCCACGACCACGCAGCGGTTATCCAGTGAGACCCCGGGCACGGCATCGCGCAGAAATTGCACGTACTCCCCCCGCAGGCTCTCGTCGACGGCCGGTAGCGTGGCCGGGTCCGCGGCCTCGCCGTGTGCGTCGCGGTGGGCCGCGAGCTCCTCTTCGATCAGGCCCTCGATAGCCAACTCAACCGCATCCGGCAGCTTATAGCCGTCGCCGCCAAAGATTTTGATCCCGTTGTCCTGCCAGGGGTTATGCGAGGCCGAGATGACCACCCCCGCCGCAAAGCCGTGCTTCCGGGCTAGAAAGGCGATGGCCGGCGTTGTCAGCACACCAGCAAAAACCACCTCGGCCCCGGCATCCGCTGAGCGTAGGCCGGCAATCAAAGTCGCCGCGATCCACGGCCCTGACTCGCGGGTGTCCATACCCAGGACGACCCGGGTTTGCCGGCCGCCGGTGGCGAGCTTTTTCGCGAGGGCCGCGCCGACCGCAAAAATCGTGCGGGGGTCAAGTGGGGCCTCCCCGGCGACGGCGCGGATCCCATCGGTGCCGAACAGCTTACGCATTACGTAGATCTCCGTCCGTTAAAACAAATCGCCTGTCGGTGCAGAGCGAACCCGCACATTCACGGGCCGGCCTTCGCCCAGGAACACCAGCACGGAACGCCCATCTCCGCCCGGCAGTCACAGGAGACTTTGTCCAGTGTACGCAAAGCAGGGACACCGGCAATAACCCGCAGGTGCAACCTGTCCTGTTCTGCTACAGCGAGGGTCGGATCGGGAGCCCTTCCTCCACAGCTGTATTTACCCGTTGCGGATTTTGCCACCTCTCGGAGGTTTGTGCAGCTTTGTTATTCGATCTAGGGTGTATTCGAAATATGGGTCTTCATCCCCAGATTTGTCATCTCGACCGGAGCTGACTCCGTCAGCGGAGTGGAGAGACCCCTGTATTTCGCCCGGTGAAGCTGAGGAGTTCTAGCCGCTCCCGAACACAAAGGTCTCTCCACTCCGCAAGACGAAAACCGTCTTGCTTCGGTCGAGATGACGCGGCCATCGCACTTAGAGCTTTATGACATGCACCTAGTTCGGTGTAGGTGGTGTTGCTGCATCAATGTGTACGGTACGGATCGGGGCGTGTCCGGACGTTAACTTCAGCCCAAGCGCCTTGGTCATAAGAAGGGTAGCCTGGAGCTTATCGTGGTTATCGGGTTCAATTGGCTCTACGTGGAAGTCATAGGTGCCGGAAATTCCTGTTCTATCGATAACTTGACGTTCGAGTGGCCAGGAGAGTTGCCGGGCTAGGAAGCCCATGGTCACGCTTTGACCAAACGCCTCGCCGCTGGCGAGGTCTCCGCGTATCGTCAGCCCACCGCGTGGATCTGCGGATCGCTCTGGATATTTAGGTGGTTCAAGTTTCAGAGGTCCCTTGCCCCGCTCAAGCAGATAAACCGGCATTTCCCGTGCTTCTATGCGGTACCTGAATCCAAAACGCTCCACCAGCAGGTTCAGGATCATCTCGCGCTGTTCGGCCGTTGGCGTCGCTGTATAACCAGCAAGATTGAGCTTGCGGCTCGGTGAATCTTCAGGTGGAAACGCCTTGATGTCGTAATAAACGTCCGACGCCCAATCTGGAGCACCGGAGACCAACTGGCTGTCAATGTCGAGAGCATACTCCACCAGCATGGCAAGTTTGCACATTCCGAGTTCGACACCGCCGCCCGCTAAGCCATAGAAGCCAATTTTTCCTCTCTGGTGGGAAGGATGGACGTGAATGCTTGCCACCTCAAAGGCTGCTCCAGTTGAAGACTGTGCAACAGCGGACGATAAAGAAAGGCCCAAGCATAGTAGGAATAGTGGACGCATAGAGCACGCACCTCAACTTACTGAAAGGCTAATGACGTAGACGTTTCAAAAACAGAACCGCTTAATCTCTTTGTTCGACAAGAAACCCGGATTACCCGGTCTGCCACCCGATTGCCAGGGGAAGGGTGATTGGGAAGGCGACTCTTGAGTAAATCCCCTTGGCTAATGCCGCTTGTCAGAGTGTTGTTTTCCCGATTCGTCTCCTCAATGGATGAACTGGCGGGCTCGCTAGAATGAAATCATGATTCGGAAGACGCGCCTCTTCACGCCCGGCCCCACGCCCCTTTTGCCCGCCGCCCAGTTTGCCATGGCCGCGGCGGATATCCACCACCGCACGCCGGAGTTCCGCGCCCTGTTCAAGCGTGTGCTGGAGCAGTTGAAAGCGTTTGTCGGCTCACCGAACGATGTGGTGGTGCTGTCGAGCTCCGGTACCGGCGCCATGGAAGCCGCGGTGTCGAATCTCACCTCGCCCGGCGACCGCATCCTCGTGCTGGCTGCCGGCAAATTCGGCGAGCGCTGGGCTGCTCTGGGCAAGGCCTTCGGTTGCGCCGTGGACACGCTTTCCAAGCCCTATGGCGAAACCTTTGAAATGGAAGAGATCAGGACCGCCCTGAAGCTTGAAACCCGCGCTGTGTTCGTGCAGGCGAATGAGACCTCCACCGGCACGCGCCATGACATCCAGGCCATCGGGCAGCTGCTGAAAGAGGAGCAGTCCGAGGCGCTGCTGGTCGTTGATGCCATCACCGGGCTCGGCACCACGCCCATCGATATGGACGCCTGGGGCATTGATCTGCTGATTGGCGGCTCGCAAAAAGCGGTGATGATTCCGCCCGGTCTGAGCTATCTCGCGGTCAGCGATCGCGCCTGGGATCGCATGGAGGCCACCTATAATCCTCGTTACTATTTTGATCTGCGTAAGGAGCGCAAGAACGCCAGAAACGGAGAGTCAGCCTATACCCCCGCGGTTGCCCTGATCGCCGGACTTGGCGCGGCGCTTGATTGGATCGCTGCCCAGGCGGCCACGCCTGAGAATCCCGCCGGCGATCTCGCTGCCGGCCGCGCTAAGCTCGTAGACAATGCCGAGATGATCGCCGCCATGACCCGTGCGGCCGTCCTGCGGATGGGGCTCACGCTGTTTTCTCGTGCGCCGGGCGCGGCGGCGACGGCCGTAAACGCTCCCGAGGGCGTAGATTCCGGCCTGGTGGTCAAGCAGCTAAAAGCCCGCTTCGGCGCTATCATCACCAACGGCCAGGGCGAAATGCAGGGCAGGATCTTTCGCATCGCGCATCTCGGCTATTTCGACTACATGGACACCCTCGCCCTGATAGGGGCTTTGGAACAGGTGATGGTCAAAAGTCTTCCGCAGCTTGGGGTCAAGTTCGGGGATGCGCTCATCGCGGCGCAGGAGACCTATGCGGAGTGGGAAGCTCGCTCCGCTTAGAAGCGTTCGGCCGGAAGGACGAAGGGGCAGGCTGCGGGCTGGCTCCCCACATACAAAGGCGGATGTGGCCGGATTGTGTTAGCGACCCTGACTCTTTTGGTCGTCGGTGCATCGCTTCCGGTCATTGTTGACCGCGGCATCGCTGTCCAAAATACAGGCATGTCTACGCTACGTCACGTGAACCTTCAACGCCGGCCCTTCCCGGCTCTCCATCAAAGGCTGTTAGGGCGCCAACGGCAGCGAACCGTAAGTGGATGGACCCCCAGCGCTCTCTTCCTTGGCACCTTGGCAACCCTGGCTCTGACCGGTTGCGGCGCCAATCTACCCGACGCCGGCACGGGCGCCGCCATTCGCGGTGTGAAAATCGCCGGCCACGTCCACGGGGGCGCGTACCCCATCCAGGGCGCCGCGATCACGCTGATGGAAACCCAGAGCAACGGCTACGGCGGCGCCGGGAAAGTGCTGGAGCAGGTAACCTCCAACAGCACCGGCTTTTTCACCTTTGACAATAATTGGACCTGCGACGCGGGGCAGTACGCCTATATCGTCACCGCGGGCGGACACAGCGTTCCCGGCAGCACGACGACCAACAACAATGTCATCCAGGTTGGTGTGATCGGCGCCTGCTCCAAAGACCTTGCCACTGCTTCTGAGATCGCAGGCGTCAATGTCTTTCTCTCCGAGCCCAGCACAGTCGCCGCAGCCTACGCGCTGAACAACTTCATCACGATCTCAACCAACCAGACCTACGGTCTGTTGGCGCAGATCTCCGCGCCGGCCGCCGACAACGCAACCGCCTCCTCGTGTACAGGTACGGGTGCGAACATGGCCTGCACCGCGGCGGGGTTGGCGCATGGCTTCACCAACGCCTACAACCTGGTGGACAGCGTGCGTTACGACGGCTCAATGCCCACGGGCTTGGCTCGCACGGCCATCCCGGGCAACTCACAAAGCGTTGTACCGCAGTCCATGATCAACACGCTGGGCAACATTTTGCAGGCCTGCGTGGATTCCACGGGCGAGGTGAACAGTGGCCAGGTCTCGGCCACCACGTCCGACGGATCCTTCTGCGGCACGCTGTTCGAGTACGCGACACCGCCGGGCGGCACCTCGCCCACGAACACGCTGCAGGTGGCGCGCAATATTGCGAACTACCCCAACAACAACGTGGACAATCTCTTCAAACTGCAGCCGCGGACCACGTTCTTTACGCCAGCCTTGACCACGGATACGGTCAGCAACTCGACTAACACGTTGATCTCCTACAGCATCTCCATCTTTTACGAGGGAACGGGCCTCACCGGGGACGCAGGGTTAGGTACGCCCGTCCACATCGCGCTTGATGCCGGCGACAACGCCTATGTGGTGTACAGCGGCTATGACAACACGAAAAACGCAAACTACATCGCGGTCGATGGTCTTTCGGCAGGAGGCGCCGGTTTGTTTGCGGGAACTCCAATTTACAACGTCCTGGCGGCAAATGAGATCGCACTGGACAACCTGGGTAACGCCTGGATCACGGACGATTCCCCCACGGGCAATGTGTATGAGGTGTCCACTGCGACCGGCGCGCAGGAGAATTTCTTGGCCGTGACGAACGGCTACCCGGGCGGTGTGGCACTGGACGAATCCAACAACGTCTGGATCTCGCGCGATTCCGCCGACGCCAACCAGTCCATCTACGAATACGCGCAGGCAAACAAGTACGCTGTGGCAACGTTCGGAACGAAGAGCCCGGTCCTGAGCGCTGCCAATAAGCGCCTTTTCATTGACTCGAAGCAGAATGTCTTCGGTGTGACCACCGGCTCCAGCGCCGCTGCGCAGTTCTATGTGTTCGGTTACGGCACGCTCGGTGTGGGAGCTACACTGACCACAAAGGCGTTGAGTGCGACCAACGGCTTCGGCCTTGCCATGACCAGCGCGGACGAGGCGTATCTGCCCTTGAACGGCACGCTGAACAGCGCTAATGCCACGTCCAACGGCAACATCGCCACTATCACCACCAACGCGAATAGCCAGGGTATCTATACCGGCACATCCACCACGGGCTCGAAATTTACCAACCCCGGCGACGCCGTGATCGATGGCTCCGGCAACATCCACTGGACTGACTTCGAAAGCTCCGGTCAGCTCTTCAAGATGGTGCCGGGCGCCGATGGCAAGATCACCGATGGCACGCTCACCTCGGTTTACCCCTGCTTCCCACTCAACAATCAGTGCTATGGCACCAGCTCCAACCTGCGCGGCATGGCAATCGATAGCTCCGGGGCGATCTGGTACGTCGCTGTCCAACAGCCGGGCATTGTGGTGCAGACACTGGGCTTTGCCGCTAATAGCTGGCCGCTGCTGTCCTACGCTCACGCTGCCGTCGCTGTCCAGTAATCCTCCGGTGCGGCCGCCGCGCCGGCGGCCGCACCAACCTTGTACCCTGTTGGGGTGGGTTTGCCTAGTTTCTACATCGGCCGGGGCCAGCGGATTGCGGCCGCTCTGCTTTTCATCCTGTTGGGCCAATGTCTCTGGATCATTGCTCACCAACCACTGAATGCGACCGACTACCGCTTCGCCCGCTGCGGGCGCGAGATGTGGGAGCGCCCTTCGCCCCTGCAGGGCTATTTCACCACTTGCGGCAATCTAAATGGCGACGGAACGCTGGCCTACCGCCTCGCCGGATTCCCCCTCACGGTGCAACGGCTCGCTTTGCTGGGGGCCGACCACCTGCGGCGGCCGGAAAATCGCTTGTATGTCAGCGGCACCTCGCTTAATGGCTCAACCTGGGAGGCACGCCACGAACTTTCCTATGTGAAGTGGCTGATCCGTCTGCCCTTTGTGATCTTTGCCGTGTGGCTGGGAGGCGGCCTTTGGTGGGTCTCGCGCCGGCTTTTCGGTAACGAGGGTGGAGCTCTTTCGCTGGCCCTGTATGTTTTCTGCCCGGCGATCGTCCACTTCGCCACCAGGCCCAACAATGAAATTCTGGCGCTCTGGGGCCTTTATGGGTTGCTGTACACGGCCATCGGCGTCGCCCATGCGCTGCAGGGACCTCGTCGCAAGTGGAAGCCCCGCATCGGCCTGCTGGCCTTTGCCCTGGGGCTGACGGCCGCCGCCCATCTCCTGGCAGCCGTCGTGGGTTTGCTTGTCGGGACGGTCCTGTTTTATTACCTGGCCGAGCGCCGCCGCAGCTATGTGGCTCAGATCGTCATCTTCGCCACCCTCGGCGCCACCGGGATCCTGTTTGCCAGCTTCTCCTTCCGCCCATCGGCTTTTCTCTACGTGCTCACCGGGGGAAGCGTGCGTTTCTGGTTCTCGCTGGAGGCGGCAAAGGCATTTGTTCAGCAGCCCACCAACATGGGCATCCTTGTGGCCTCGGCCGTCTCCTTGGTGCTCTACGCCGGGGTTCGCCGCTCGCGATACTTCGGCAATACGGTTCCCCTGCTGATGACCCTGCTTCTCGTGCCGCTCTACACCACGCAGGTCTTCTCGGCGCCCTGGGTGTGGGCGTTGCCCTTTCTCTTCACCTTTGTGGGTGGCGTCTTTGCCGACGCTCTTGAGACGCGCCAACGCAAGGTCTTTCTGCTGCTCTCGGGCACCGTAATCGTCGCCCAGGCCGCGCTGTGCTGGTTCTGGATCGCCTCCACGGTAACTGGTTGACCGGAATCGCTACACAAATTCCCTTGCCCTCCCACGGAAGGCGTAGTGAGTCCTCATCTCTTGCTATGGGTATTTGCATCTATCGTGGAACAATCGTGGATACGCAGGACTGTTCAACCCTGAGAAACGCCCAAGAAGCACCCGAGAAAGACCGAGGCTGACAAACCGCCGTGACAAAGCTCCACCCCTCCCTGCTCCAGAACCGCATCGCAAGCGCCCCGTGTCGTCGCAGGGGGCTTTCTTCCTTTGCTGCTACCCTGCTTCTGCTCTCCATTTCTCCTTTGGCGGGCTGCAAAGGCCGCTCGTTCGATCTTTCCAGTCTGAAAGGGATCTTCGGGCATGGGAACTCCAACGCCAAGCCGAACTCTTCTGCCTACGCTTCGAACCTGCAGGCCGTGGTCGGCTCGTCGCAGCTTTCCGCGATGAAGTGGGCGAACTTTGCTGACTATCAAAAGGATTTACAGCAGTTCTACGGGGATCGCAACTGGGAGCTTGCCTGGACCCGCGACGGCAAGCCTACCGAGGCCGCCACACGCCTGATCGAAAGCTTTGGGGATGCCGCAAAGAAAGGGCTGCAGCCCGACGATTACGACGCCCCGCGCTGGGGAGAGCGCGTGAAAGGACTAATGGGCGGCGCCCAGAATGGAGACACGCTCGCGCAGTTCGATGCGGAAATGACGGTCACGTCCATGCGCTATCTCAGTGACCTTCATCTGGGCCGCATCAACCCGCAAAGCCTCAACTTCGATATCGATGTCCCGGCGCGGCGTAGGCAATACGACCTTCCCAAGTTGATCAATGAGCAACTGGTGGACACCGATGATGTCACAAAGGTCATTGTTGCCCAAGAACCCCAGAATGCAACGTACAAAACCACTGAGGAGGCCCTGGCGCACTATCTGGATCTCAGCCGGCAGGAAGGCTCTCAGCAGGCCGGAACGCTGCCCGCGCTAAACAAGCCGGTCGCGCCCGGCGGCTCTTACCCAGCCGCCGCCCAACTCGCACAACGGCTTACCTTTCTGGGCGATGGATCGGTGCAGGCCAGCGGTCCGCGTTACACACCGGAGCTCTCCCAGGCGGTGCAGCACTTTCAGGCCCGTCACGGGCTGACAGCGGATGGCAAGCTGAGCAAAGACACGGTCGATGCCCTGAACGTGCCCATGAGTGTACGGGTGCAGCAGATCAGCGATTCGCTGGAGAGCTGGCGCTGGCTGCCGGATAACTTCGTCAAACCCCGCGTGCTGGTGAACATACCGGAATATTACGTCCGCACCTATGATGAGAACGGCAATGAAGCTTTCAAGATGAAGGCGATCGACGGTGAAAGCAAAGATAACCACCAAACTCCCGTCTTTGTCCGCACAATGAAGTACGTTATCTTTCGGCCGTATTGGAACCTGCCGAACGACATTGTGAAGAAGGACCTGCTGAAGCACGCCAGCAAAGCCTACTTCGACAAGAATGGCTATGAGGTGACCACAACCGGCGGGCAGCCCGTAGCGGACTGGACGGTAGACGACCTCGAGCATTCACGGTACCTTGTGCGGCAAAAGCCCGGGCCAAAGAACTCTTTAGGCCTGATCAAGTTCATGTTCCCCAACGAGTACGACATCTATCTGCACTCCACGCCGGAGATGTACCTCTTCAATCTCACGACCCGGGACCGCTCTCACGGCTGTGTTCGTTTGAATGATGTGGAGAAGATGGCGAATTGGGTTCTGAACGGGCAAGGGGACTGGAACGCGGATAAGATTCACCACGCCCTCTACGATGAACCGGCAGACAATGCGGACGATGCCGGCAAACAGGAAGCCGCTCCCAAGACCACAACCGACGCCGACTCCGGCGGCAGCACCACCGCTCCGGAAGCGCAAAATAACCGGCAGGTTAACCTGCAGAAACCGCTGACCGTCTCGCTTATGTACCTGACCGCCAACGCCGACGAAGATGGCAGTATGCACTTCTTCCCCGACGTGTATGGCTACAACCAGGGCCTGGAGGCCGAGTTGGCCAAACCCCGCCCCTACGCAAAGCAGACCGTGAAAATCAACCCCAAAGCGGCCGTAGGTGGAACAGAATAAGTCTTTTGCAAACAACGAGAGGGTACGGCAACCATCGTACCCTCTCATTTACCTTTGAATCTGCTGGCGCCTAGTAGGCGTCGCCGCCCGTGTCATCGCCATGGGCCAGGTTTTCAAAGCGCGTGAAGTCACTCAGGTAGGCCATTTGTATGCTGCCGGTCGGACCGTTGCGCTGCTTGGCAATGATGATCTCGGCCTTGCCTTTGACGTCCTCATTTTCGCGATCGTAGTACTCTTCGCGATGAATAAAGGCGACCACGTCCGCGTCCTGCTCGATGGAGCCGGACTCGCGCAGGTCGCTCAGCAATGGTTTTTTATCGCCGGTACGTTGTTCCGAACCGCGCGAGAGCTGCGAAAGCGCGATGACGGGCACGCGCAGCTCCTTGGCCAGCGCCTTCAGCCCGCGCGAGATGGAGGCGACCTCCTGCACGCGGTTTTCCGGCTTCTTGCCGCCCGCGGCGGTGCCGGTCATCAACTGCAGGTAGTCGATGATGATCAGATCCAGCCCATTTTCCTGCTGCATCAGGCGGCGGCACTTGGCGCGCATCTCCGCCAGGGTAATTCCGGGCGTGTCGTCGACAAACATCTTGGAGTTCATCAGCCGGTCGAGCGCGGCGATGAGTTTGCCCTTGTCCTCGCGGGGAATGAAGCCGGTCTGCAGCTTGCGGCTGCCCACCATCGCCTCGGAGGCGAGCATGCGGCGCAGCAGGCTTTCCTTGCTCATTTCGAGTGAAAAGATGGCGACCACTTTGCCGTCACGCACCGCGCAGTTCTGCCCGATGTTGATCGCCCACGCGGTCTTGCCCATGGAAGGCCGCGCCGCGATGATGATCAGCTCGCTGTCCTGCAGGCCGGAGGTCATCTTGTCAAACTCGATATAGTGCGTGGCCAGGCCGGTGACTTCGCGGCCCTGCTCATAAAGGGCATCGATCGAACCAAAGGACGATGCAACGATATCGGGGATGTTGGAGAAGCCGCGCTGGATGGCCGAGTCGGCGACCTCGGCCAGTTTGATCTCGACGTTGTTCAGAACCTGCGTGGCGTCTTCGCTCTGATCCGAGGCCAGCGACATGCCCTCATGGAAGATGCCGAGCAGTTGCCGCAGCAGGCTCTTGTCCTTCACGATGCGGACATAGCTGTCGATGTTGGGGCTTCGTGGAATGCCTTCGGTCAGGTATGACAGGTAGGCTACGCCACCGATCGCATCGAGTTCCTTGCGCTTGGTCAGCGCGTCCGAAACCGTAATCAGGTCAACGGCGCTGCCGTGCGTCAGGAGATCGGTGATGGCGCGATAAATCCGCTGGTGGGAATCAAGCGCGAAGTCCTCGGGCCGCAGCCGGGCCGTGGCATCGGTGATAGCGACCGCATCCAGCAGCATCGCGCCGAGCACCGTGATTTCCGTTTGCACGGAAGAGGGAAGACCGCCTTCAACGGAAGGCGACGCGAGGGAAAGTGCAGCCATTATGGTCAAGGTTAGGCCATCTGCGCCGTGCCTGTGCCCTGAAACCGAGGCAGGCTAAAGGGGCGTTGTCTGCCGGCTGTGAGTCGACAGTGGAAAACATGATGTTTGAAATAAAGTCGCTTGTCTGTTTCCAGGCTGGATCCAGGACAACGATCTCGAGGAACGTCCTAGACCCGCGTCGGCTCCCATCCACAAGCTACCCGCGTTGGCCGGTTGGGCCTTCGGTGCAGACGCGGAAGGCGGACAAGAAGTGAAACACGCATGTGCCAAGAGAATCTTCTGCCGTTCGCAACAATGACCGGAAGCTCATCATTTAAAGCTAAATGGGCCATGCACGTGCCACGTTCGAGGCACGGTGAAGCCCAATCCAGTTCACCCCGTCTCCGCGTGTACTGAAGGTGACCGGCTGAAGATCGCCGATACACACTCGCTTCACCGCTTCCGCCGGCGGTTGCGGTCCGCCGGCGGAGGTGAGTGATCTTTCGGTGTCCTGCTTTGGGACACCGCTGATGTTCGCCTTCTCAAGTGCCGTTCTATGAGGCAGGAGTGAGACGTGCAAGGTTATCAGAGGCCCCTGATGTTAAGTTTCGTGCTGTTGCTCGCAGGTTGTGGCATGGCTGGCCTGCCCACGACCCCGGCCCGTTCGGCGACCCAAACGCCCATCACGAGCCCGGGTACCGAATCGCCCAGCACACCGCCCAGCACACCACCCAGCACACCGCCTAGCAGCGGCAACGGCGGTGCGGCCGGGGGGTCAACCGCACCGACAGGGGCTTCTGGCGCAACTGGCGCAACGGGTACGGGCGCTGCCCCTGCCACCGCCGCCCGCTTTCTGGATCAGGCTACCTTCGGCCCCTCGGCAGCGGACCTTGCGCTGGTGCAAACCGAAGGCCTCAACGCCTGGCTCTCGACGCAGTTCGCTTCACAACCGACCCTGCTCGCACCCATCCCCGATCCGCTTCCGGCGCGCTACGTCGCCGAGGACCCGAGCCTCTCGCAGGACAGCGCCTGGGGCAGCGAGTGGTGGGGCGCCGCGTTGACCGCGCCCGATCAGTTGCGCCAGCGCGTGGCTTTTGCCCTCAGCCACATCTACGTCATCAGCAACGATTCGCTCGGCGGCCGCGCCACCACGTTTTACTACAACATCCTCCTGGGGGATGCCTTTGGCAACTGGCGGCGGCTCATGGAGGACGTAACGAAGTCTCCCGGCATGGGTGATTTTCTGAACATGGCCAATAGCGGTAAGGCGCCTGCGGGCCAGATTGCCAATGAAAACTTCGCCCGCGAGAACATGCAGCTCTTCAGCCTGGGCCCCGATCTGCTGAACGCGGACGGCACAGCCCAGACCGATAGCCATGGCAACACCCTGCCCACGTACACGGAGCCGCAGGTGCAGGCCTTTGCGCGCGCCTTCACCGGCTGGACCTATGTTCCGGTCCCCGGGCAGCCTCCGGCGGCCTTTCCGGTCTATCAAGGCCGCATGGATTTGCCCATGGGAGCCGTCGAGGACCAGCATGACACCCAACCCAAAGCTCTGCTGGATGGCGCCGTTCTGCCTGCCGGTCAAAGTGCGGCGCAGGACCTGAAGGGCGCGCTTGACAATATCTTCGCTCATCCCAATCTGCCGCCCTTCATCTCCCGCCAGCTGATCCAGTACCTGGTCACTAGCCGGCCCAGTCCGGCCTATGTGGCTCGTGTTGCTGCTGTCTTCGCCGACAACGGCCTGGGTGTACGCGGGGATATGAAGGCGGTGGTGCGCGCGATTCTGCTCGATCCCGAGGCCCGTGCCGGCGATACCGACCCGAATGCCGACGGCGGGCACCTGCGCGAACCGCTACTCTACGGCGCCTCCGTGCTGCGCGCGATCGGCTTCACTCCCACGCCGACCGACCCATCCGTGCCATGGCCTTACACCTTGCTGCTATGGCAAGCCAACACCATGGGGCAGTTTCCTATGAATGCACCCAGTGTCTTCGGCTTCTTTCCACCCGGCTACGTGATCCCGCAAACCACGCTCAACGCACCTGAATTCGGCATAGAAAATACGGCCTCCGTCGCTGCGCGGATGAGCTTTGCCGACCTCGTGGCCTCGAACAGCCTTTGGCAGCTGAACCTGAACCTCGATGCGAACAGCCCGCTGGGTCAGGCCTCCGCGCAATCGCCCGCGGCGCTCGTGGATCTGCTGGGAACGATGTTCCTGCATGGGCAGATGCCGGGAGACATGCGCTCGAGCCTGCTCAACGCGCTCGCTCCGGTCGCCGATCCGCAGCAGCGTCTGCAATTTGCCCTCTACCTCGTGATCACCTCCACGCAGTACAAAATCAATCACTAGAAAAGTGAAGGAAAGCTGCCTCCGATGCGTTTGAACCGCCGAACTTTCGTCCGCTCCGCCGCGCTGCTGGCGGCGGGCAACGCCGCCGGCCTGGGTCCGATGGGCATGTTGAATGCCGCTGCGCAGAGCCGCAGCGGAGGGGACTACAAGGCCCTGGTCTGCATCTTTCTCAGCGGCGGCAACGACGCAAACAACATGCTCGTGCCGTTTGACACCGGGGGCTACGCGAACTACGCGGCTCTGCGTGGACCTGTTGCCCTCGCGCAGTCTTCGCTGCTGGGGTCGGCCAGTTTGCCCGGCTTCGCCCTTCACCCCAGCCTGCCCAACGTACGGTCGATGATTGATGGCGGCAGCGCGGCGGTTGTGGCCAACGTTGGCACGCTTACGCAGCCTCTGACGCGTGCGCAATACATGGCGGGCGCCGCGACACCGTGGAACCTGTTCTCCCACCTCGATCAAACACAGGAGTGGCAGAACTCTAGCATCAGCGGTGAAACGCACAGCGGCTGGGCCGGGCGCATCGCCGACAGCCTTAGCACCCAGTACAACCCGAATGCCAGCATCCCTATGGTCACCTCCGTCAGCGGGGATGCGCTGCTGTGTGACGGGGCGACGACGAGTGCTTTCACCGTCACGCCCGGGCAACTCGGCATGGGGAACTGCTCTGCCGGCGCGCTCTGCGCGGCGCGTGCCTCCGCGCAACAGGCCTTGCTCACGCTGAACAGCGGGGTCTCGCTTGTGCAGGCTGACAACGGCATCACAAGCAACGCGTTTCGGTATGCCTCCGCGCTCGCGGAGGCCGCGCAGTCGGTCCAGCCCTTGAAAACCGTGTTTCCGAGCGGGAACGGCCTGACGAACCAATTACAACAGGTGGCGCAAATCATGCAGATTCGTTCTGCCCTGGGTGTCAACCGGCAGATCTTCTTCTGCAATCTTGGCAGCTTTGATACCCATGGATCGCAAATTGGGGTTCACGCTGCCCTGCTGCGTGCCCTGGATGCCGCGCTTGCCTCCTTCCAGCAGGCCACCCTTGAACTCGGTCTCGCCAAGGAGGTCACCACGTTCACCATGAGCGAGTTCAGCCGCGCGCTGCAGCCCAACTCCAGCGATGGCACCGATCACGCCTGGGGCTCGCACCATCTTGTGCTGGGCGGCGCCGTCAAGGGCGGGGCACTCTACGGCACCTATCCCACGCTCGCACTCAGCGGCCCGGATGACTCCGGAGGCAACGGCCGCTGGATTCCCACCACCGCCAGCAGCCAGTATGGCGCCACCCTCGCCAAGTGGTTCGGCGTGGCCCCGTCGCTGATGACGTCGGTCTTTCCCACGCTGGCGGGTTTCTCTACACAGGATTTGGGATTCCTTGCCTGACCCGCAAAGGCTAGGGTTAACCCAGAACTTCACCGAGGACTCAACATTTGAACCGCCAGTGCAACACGACGGAAGAGCCGCAGCAGCCCCTGGTGTCTATCCTGCTGGTCTCGTACAACTCAAAGCGCTACATGGAAGATTGTCTCCACGCGATCCAACGCCATGTCAGCGTCCCTTACGAGGTCATTCTTGTCGACAACGGCTCTTCTGACGGAACCGCGGAGCATGTGCGATCCACATTCCCTGCCGTGCGGGTCGTTCAAAGCGAAACCAACCTGGGCTTTACCGGCGGCAATAACCTCGCGGCCCGGCATGCGCGCGGTACGTTTCTGCTGCTGCTGAACTGCGATACGGTGCTGCTTACCGACCTGACACCCGGGCTGCGCATCCTGCTCGAAGAGGAGCGGGTGGGTGTCGTCGGCGCGCGCATGTACGGCCGTCATGGTGAGTTGCGCGCCAACACCGGGCATTTTCCAAAACCCTGGCGGCTCTGGAAATTCACGCTGCAATGGAGCAAGCCTCTTCACAAACCTTTCGGCGATCCCGCACTCAGCGCATTTCAGCATGACTGGGTCGAAGGCTCTTTCCTGCTCACCCGGCGCAGCAACTGGGAGGCGGTCGGCGGCATGGATGAAAGCGGCTTCATGTACACCGAAGACGTCGAGTTCTGTGCCCACACCCTGCAGCGCGGGCTGCGCAGCGTGCAGTGTTCCCGGCTGATGTATCTGCATTTCGGAGGCTACAGTGTGGAGCGCATGAGCTATCTCTATGCCGGCTACCGCCGTTTCCACGCCTCCTGCTCCAATGCGGCGACGCGCCGGCGTGCGGAATGGGTGCTGCTGCTCGGCCTGGCTCCTAGGCTGATCGTCTTCGGTTTGCTGGCACTGCTGACGCGCCGTCCTGCCTTTCGTAAAAAATTCCACCGATTCGCTGATGTCTTGCGCAGTTGGAAGACTTTGGCGCCCAAGCCCAGCACCCGTCAACCCCTCCCTGTCGAACCGGCGGGCGCCGTTCCCTGGTAGATGTCCTCAAAGAGCTGTTCCTGGTGAACCATGCCGTTCGTCATCTCGCCCCGAAAGAATTCTCACGGCACGCGGAAGACAAGCAGCACATCTTGCGTCCGTGCGGGAGTGCTTTTGGGGGTAAAGTGCGGCAACGGTCGTTCAACTGATGGGTGATTTCTAATCTGTCCAAAAGACGCAACACTGGAAGCCTGTTGTATCCATTCGCCCCGTTCTGCCCTTGCGGGTAGCCCGGTCACCTCCAGCGCCTTGCCACGGCCGAGCCTCATCCCAGATAACGATCCCGGATGAGTCATCCCGGATAAGCGGAGTTCCAACCTCTGATGCCCCCAGCCACCACGTTGCCGCCAGCTTCGCCCTGGGCCGATGGGTCCATGTCCGAAGGCGTCGAAGCCAACGACATCAGCCTGCGTTCCGTTTGGCGCGCCCTGCTGCGCCAGCGTTACGTGGTCCTGGGTGTCCTGTGTCTGTCCCTGCTCGCGGGCTTGTATCTGGCGCACCGCAAACGCGTGTATGTCGCCACGGGATCGCTGCAGGTGCGCTCCGGCTCGTCCAATCGCTTCCGTTACGGCGATAGTGGCTTGGGTGGCAGTGCGCTTGATCTGGATGATCGCATCGAGTCGGAAGTCTCTGTGCTCGAAAGCAAGTCGCTCTATCTGAAAGTCGCCGAGCAGCTGCACCTCGCGTCCAATCCCGCCATTCTGGGCAAGTTCGCCAGTCCCCACGCGTCCATGACCGATCCGGTCGTGCAGGCGCGCATGGTTGCCGCACTCGAGCACATGATCAAGATCGAGCGCATCCCCAAAACCGACACCATTACGATCAGCTGCACCACCACCTCGCCGCTGCTTTCCACGCAGATCGTCAGCACGCTGATGAATCAGTACGTGGAGCGTATCTTCCAGACGCAGTTCAGCTCTACGCAGCGCGCCTCGCAGTTCCTTGCCTCGCAGCTGAACGATCTGAAAAACCAGGTGCTGGGCGACCAGCAGAAACTCGTCGATTTGCAGGGAAGACTCGGGGTGATCGGCTTTGATGACACCCACAACCTCATTACCGCGCAGCTCGAAGACCTCGCCCGCGCCAACGAGCAAGCCGATGTTGCGCGTATCACCGCGGAAGCTCGCTACCGCATCCTCGAGGATGAGCGGCCCGATCTCGTCGAGGGCGGGCCGCCCATGCTGTCCTCAACCGCCCAGCCCACGCCCGGTTCACTGCTGCAGACCCTGCGCAGCTCTGAGGCGCAACTGCGCACACAGTATGCCAATGTCAGCGAGCAGTTCGGTCAAAATTACCCGGAAACCAAGCGGCTGAAGGCGGAGCTTGCCGAGGCCACCGCGGCGGTGGCCAAGGAACAGACGCGCGTGCTGGAGCAGGCCAAAATTGCCTTCAACGCAGCCTCCAGTAACCAGAACATGACGCAGAGCGCGCTGGCCGCGGCCGAAGGCAAAGCCCTGGGTAAGCGCAACGACATGGTGCAGTATGAAATTCTGCTGCACGATTACCAGTCCAGCCGCACACTCTACGAGGGCCTCACGCAGCGGTTACGTGAGGCCGGTGTTGTCTCCGGGCTGGAGTCTGCGGAGATCGAACTGATCGATCTGCCTCTGCTGCCGGTTTCGCCCAGCGGCTACGGTCCGCTGATGCTGATTGCGATTTCACTCGTCCTGGGCCTGGTTGTCGGATTTGTTGTCGCCATGCTGGTGGAAGCGGCGGATACCTCCGTCCACAATGTGGATGAGTTGGAGCGCTACCTGGGACTGCCGTCTTTGGCGGTGTTGCCCCAGTTCGATGCGAAAAACCTGGCCAGACGTGCGAAGCGCGATGCGGGTTTGCCGGCGGAAAACAAGGCCGAGCTCCCTGCGCTCGAAGTGCTGCATAGCCCACTTTCACCCTTTTCCGAAGGCCTCCGGCTGCTACGTTCCGGCCTGTTGCTCACGCGCACGGGCGAGGCGCCGCGCTCCTTCCTGTTCACCAGCGCGATGCCCTCCGAAGGCAAAAGCACAGTGGCGAGCAATCTTGCCTGCGTGCTCGCGCAGAACGGAGCGAGCGTACTGCTCGTTGAGGTGGATCTGCGTCACCCGACGGCCGCAAAGCAATTCGGCCTCTCCAATCGCAAGGGGCTCAGCACGTTTCTCAACAGCGCATGCGATCTCCACGAATGCACACAAAAGATCGCCGCCCTGCCCACCCTGCAGGTGTTGACCAGTGGCCCGGCTGTCGCCTCACCCGGCCTCCTGCTCGGTTCCGAGCGGATGCGCGGTCTGCTGAAGAAGGCGCGCGCCGATTTCGACTTCGTGATTCTGGATACGCCGCCAGGCCTGGCCATCGCCGATGCGGGCATCCTTGCGGCAAGTGTTGACGCCGTGCTGCTGGTGGTGCGCGATGGCGTGGCCAACCGCAAGATGGTGCGCCGCGCAGCGGTGCAGATGCTTCGCCTCGGGGCGCAGCTGCACGGCTTTGTCTTCAACGGCATACGGAAGAACTCCGTGGAATATTACGAGTACAGGGGGCGCAATGGAGCGTACAGCTCTGGCAGACACGCCCCCAATGCGGGAGAAGCCGACGCGGGAGAAATAGATGCGAGGGAAGCAGATGCGAGGGAAGCCGATGCGAGGTAAGCGCAAGATTTTGCGAGGCGTCCTGGCGCTCGTCCCCTTGCTGGCGGCGATGGCCGATTCCGCGCCAACACTGCGCGCGCAGTATCTTGGCGCTGCTCCCGTGCATGAACTTGCTCCCCCGCCAGGTGTGGCGGCCGGCGGGGACACGGTCCTGGCGCTGCTTTCGGCCTCACGTCCCGCGCTTACCCTCATGCCTGGCGATGAGGTTGCGATCGCGATCTTTGAGATCGAAAAATATGACTACAAGACGCGCGTCAACACTGACGGCACTGTAGGCATGCCGTTGCTGCCCTCCATTCCCGTCCGTGGCCTCACGGCCGAGGGAGCCGAAGCCGCTATTGCGCACCGCCTGGAAGCCGACGGCATGATCAACGACCCGCACGTGCATGTCACCGTGCTGGAGCGTCCCTCACAGATCGTCACCGTGGCGGGCGAGGTGGCAAAACCGGGCAACTACTCCGCATTTGGCGCGCCCACGGTGCTCAGTGTGCTGTCGCAGGCCGAGGGTCTGAAGGAGCTGGCCAGCCGTACCGTCACCCTGATCCGGCCCGATCCGGCGGGCGGCGCGGAACGGACGTATACCTTGAATCTCGGGGCGAGTCCGACCACCTCGCGTGCCGGCTCGATCCCGGTGTTTCCGGGCGACACCGTTGCAGTGGGAACGGTGGGTGTGATCTATGTTGTCGGTGCGGTGAAGACCTCGGGTGTGTACAAGCTGAAGACCGCCTCACCGACGACCGCGGTTGGAGCCGTCACCCTCGCCGGCGGCGCCGGCTTTGAAGGCATCACCGACAAGGCTGAGATCGTACGCACGATTGAGGGCAAGCGCACCGAGATCCAATTCAATTATGGGCAGGCCTTGAAACATGCCGGCCCGGATCCCGTGCTGCTGTCCGACGACATCGTGTTTATCCCCACTGACAAGATGCGCGCCGCGCTTAAAGGCGGCGGTCTGGGCATTGCCGTGGCGTTGGCTTCGGCCTTTCTCTACAGGTACTAGAAGCGGCACTGGAAGGGAAGCGAGGGTGCATGTTGTTGCTCGTGGTGGTCGGCATCGCGCTCTCGCTCAGCTCGCTTCCCTCGCTGGAGCTGGGTGCCTACTACCTTGGTCTGCTGACCAGTATCATCCTGCTTTGGAGACGTTCCCGCGAGCTTGCCCTGCCACGCGGCCTGGTATACCTGCTCCTGTTTCCCTCCTTGCTGTTCTGTGTCACGCTGCACGGCATCTACGGTCATCCGGCTCGCGATTTCTTCAAGGACCTGTGGTATTTCACGCTCTCGATCGTGTATCTCAGCTTCGGCTATCTAACCTTTGAACGCGTGGGCCGGTGGCAACGCTTTGTGCAGCCCATGCTGGTGGCCGGGGGTGGCATTGCCGTTTTTTCCGTGATCAATGCCGTCATCCATCGCGATAGCCTGGCGTCTGCCTCTTCGGTGGACGCCTACCGCGAGGTGACCGGCACAGGCACCTTTATTCCCATGCTGCCGTTGATCCTCGTGCTTCTGCTGCGGCGTGCGCGCCTTCCTGCCTGGGGGCTGGAACGATGGAAGACGATGCGGATTTTCTTCTACACCACCTCCACCATCGCCATCCTGATTACCTTTTCGCGAACCCATATTCTCATGCTCGCCGCCGGTGCGCTCTGCACCCTGCAGTGGCGTTCGGCGCTGCGCCGGGTGCTCGGCGGCGGAAGCGTCGGTTTGCTCCTGGCGCTGGTGGCCCTGGTCGGAGGTGCTTATTACCTAGCTCATGCCGACTCGGGACCACTCAACATGTTCATGAACAAGGTCGTGAACTCCAGCTCCGAGGTGCAGGTTCGGGCTTACGAGACCTTTGCGGACATCAACAATCACTGGCGGGGATTCGAAGCCTATCGCGCGGAAAAGACCTATGCCGCCTACTCCACGGGAGACAAAATTTTCGGCGGCGGCGGCGGTGCGCTTGTGGATCTGGGCATCGCCATGCAGCTCAGCTCTACGCAGGCCTTCAAATACATCCCCATCACGCACAACGGCTACATGTATCTACTGGTGAAGACCGGGGTGTGCGGTCTGTGCCTGTTTGCCCTGTTCATCGGGCAGCTTCTGGCGACCGCCTGGAGGGCTCTACGCCTGCGCACGCCGGAGGCCACCTTTGCCGGACTCGCCCTCCTTTGGACTCCTTTGGTCATCGTCGCTACACAGGGCGTCATCACCGGCATCTTCAACAAAGGAGAGCTGATGCCGGTCCTCTTCCTGACCGGAGCGGCAGCCGCCAGCTACTCGCAGGTGCGGACGAGAGTATCCAGGAGTGCCCTGAGTGGGTTACTATTTGGTGTTTCTGGCCAGAGGATGAGATTACGGATGGCACCTGCTCCTCTGTGTCACAACTCCGGTTCTCATCCTGTGCTAGGCTCGCCTCATGGGAGAGCGCACGGCGCATGTACATCTTAAGTACGGTCTGGATGTAGCGAGCTACCGTCAGAAGTCACTCCGCGGCGAAGTTCCAGACGTCACACCGTACGGCTTTCACCACGCCGAGTCCATGGGCTGGCGGCTCACCTACTCTGTGGATGAGCCAGAGTCGTTCCTCGGCAACTTCTTTCGCCGCGCCTTGATTAAGCTGCTCGGTTTCGACCTCGTGCATGCTTTTCACAACCGAAAGCTGATCACCTCGGCGGATATCGTTTGGACCATGGAAGAGGTTCAGTTCCTTGCCGTGTGTGCGCTCCCGTATGCCGTCCCCGGCACGAAGCGTATACGGCTCATCGGGCAAACGGTGTGGCTCTTCAACCGCTGGAAGACCTTCTCCTCCGCTCGCTGCGCCATGCTGCGCAAACTTCTGCTGCGCGCCGATGCGCTCACCTTTCACTCCAGGCAATACCTGGAAATCGTGCGCCGGCTGGTGCCGGGCAGCGAGCCGATGCTGCTGCCCTTCGGCATCTCACTCGATTCCTTTCCGTGGAGCAAACCGGACATCGATCTGCACACGCCGCGGCGCATCCTCGCGATGGGTTCCGATCCGACGCGTGACTGGAAGACCCTGCTTGCGGCTTTCGGTAACGATGAACGCTTCGAGCTTGTGGTCATCTGCGGCTGGCTTACGGACGCCACCGCCGCGCAGTACAAAAACCTTCGCGTGCCCCGCAATCCCAGCATGCAGGAGTTCCGCGACCTCTACCAATGGGCCGATGTCGTGGTCGTGCCGATGGTCGCCAATCTGTACTCAGGAATCACCGTCGCGTTGGAGGCCACGAGCCTCGGGGTTCCCGTCGTGTCGAGCAACACGGGGGGCATCCCGACCTATTTCTCCGAAGAGGAAGTGATCTATGTACCGCCCAGCGATCCTGCGGCTCTACGCGATCGCGTGTTGAGCACCAGCACGGAAGAACTTCTTCGCTTTGTGCAGCGCGCGCAGGGGTGCTTCCGGCAGAAGGACTACTCCACCCATGGCATGGCCGCCCGCTACATCCAGCTCTCCGAACGTCTGCTCAGCTCATAGCAGGATTCCCTCGGTGGCGACACGAGATCTCACCGAGCGCTCTCACGAGCTCGGGACCGGGGTCAGCGTGGGACGGTGAAACCTGCCGCGCAGCTTTGCGGAGAGTGCGGCACGTTCCTCCGGCGTCAGGTTCGTTCGCCAGAACAGGGTAGCCGACACCAGTGCCCACACGACGACATACGCCGGCGTGTAGGCCACCCGTTCCGGCCGCCAGAAGACGGGCAGCAGGGCAAGGGTCGGCAGGATCGAAAGCGACGATCGCAGCAGCCCCTCCCGCAGCAACTGCCGCCGCGAAACGGCCAGCAGCTGCGCGGTATGCCGCATGCTGAGCAGGAAGTGGAGCGCCACGCCGACCACCGCGCCCACCAGCGTACCGAGAGCCACCCCAACGGCGCCCATGTGTATTCCCAGCAGAATGCTCAGGCTGAGGTTCACCAGGGCCTCCCATAAACCGGCCCATGTGGCGTAGCGCTGCATCCCGACCGCGATCACCATGGTGGCATAGGGGGCGCACAGGTTCCGTACGATGTGCGCCAGCACCAGAATCCTCAGCAGGGGCAGCCCGTGGCGCGCATAGGCCGGTCCCACCCACAAGGAAAGAATGGCGTAGCCGAACAAAAACAACGGCAGGCCTGTGGCTTGCAGGATCAGAAAAGCATAGCGCGTGGCGCGCAGCAGCGTCGTGCCCATCTGCTGTGCGTTGCCGGTCACGCTCAGGGCGGAGGCCGCCGGCATCAGGGGGTTGAGTCCAGCCTGCAGCGTCATTGTCAGAAAGGTCAGCGGCGTTGCGGCAATGGCATAGAACGCTGTCTCCGGGAAGTCCAGACGGCCCACCAGCGTCGTATCCAGGCCGCTGATGATCAAGAGGCCGGCGGTCCACAGGCCCAGCACGGCGCAATAGCCGAGTACCCGCCTCACAATCACGATTTGCAGCCATCTCACCCCGACGCGGACCTCCCGCGCCAGCCATCGCCAGGCCAGCACCTGCGCGAGGGCGGTAGCGGTATTCAGGATCGCGACACCGGCACCCATCGCTGTCAGGCTGCTGCCATGCGCCACGGCCACCGTCAGCAGCGCGGCATACAGCAGCTTGTTGACGATGGCGATGGAAGTCGGCAGGGCATAGCGCTGCAGCCCCAGAAAGATACCCGAAAAGGCGGACGTTCCCAGCAACAGCGCCGTGGAGCAACCCACCAGAAGCACGCCACGCGAAACATCTTTCGCCAGTGCCGGCGGGATAGCCGGAAACAGGCGCGGCACCAGCAGCGAGAACACGATGCTGACACAGACACCAAGGGCCGCGGTGGCTCCGGTGATTGCTACGCCCGCACTCGCATGGCGGTGACAGCTGTCGGTGTCCCCAGCCGCGATGAACTCCGCCACGTACTTCGACACAGCGATCTGAATGCCAAATTCCAGGTAGCCGACGTAGCCGGCAATCTGCAGGATCAGCGTCCATGCACCAAAGACCGAGGTCGGCATGCGATGGGTAAGGAACGCCGGCAGCAGAACCCCCGCACAGGCAAATACCCCGATGCGCGCCGCACTGATGATCACGTTGCGTGAGTACACGCGAGCCGCACTTTTTGCCGCCGTTGAGGCCGGCGGTGGTGCCAGCGTAATCTGCTCCGGCTGAAGCCCTGCTGCATTCTTCGGGTTCGGCATGACTACTGTGAGGGATTGGCGCATGCGTGTCTTCAGGCTCAGCATAGCAATGGATGTACGAGTCCTTTTCCCGAGCAGGTGTGTCAATCTCATGCAGCGTCCCACAGAATCGCCCTCCCATCTCACTGTCTCGATCGCCATGTGCACCTTTAACGGCGCGGCTTTTCTGCAATTGCAGCTTGACAGCATCCTGCGTCAAACGTCACCTCCCGAGGAGCTTGTGGTCTGCGACGATCGTTCGACCGATGCGACGATGGTTGTACTGGAACGCTTCCGCGAACGCGCTCCCTTTCCTGTTCAGCTGTACTCCAACGTCACGACATTGAAGCCCGCGCAGAATTTTGCAAAGTGCATTTCACTTTGCAGCGGAGAGGTCATTCTGCTGTGCGATCAGGACGACATCTGGTTTCCCGATCGCATCGCGCAGACGCGAGCGCTCTTTGAGCGCGACGCACGCGCGGCTTTCGCTTACACCGATGCGCCACTGATCGATAGCGAAGGCCGCACCCTGAACCGCACGTTGTACGCGAGCCTGCCCATTCGTCCCCGCGATACAGAGCAGCTGCGCAAAGGCGGCGATCTGCTGCCTGTGCTGCGCCGTTACAGCGTGCTATGCGGCGCCACAATGGCTTTTCGCGCCAGTCTGAAGCCTGCCATCCTGCCCCTGCCCGCACTCTGGATGCACGATGAGTGGATCGGCCTGGTGGGAAGCGCGCTGGGCACGGCCGCTCGCCTCGGTGTGCCGGTCACGCAGTATCGCCAGCATGCACAGCAGCAGCTCGGCACAGGGGAATGGAACACAGCGACCAAGCTCCGCCTCGCTCGCGAGCGCCCCAGGTCCTTCTATGAGAACGAGGTACAGCGCTTGACCAACGGCATCGATGCACTCCGGTCCCATCCGGAGATCGGTGCTGTGCTCGTCCCACTGCTGGAGGCGCGGCGCCGCTACTTCCGGGGCCGCCTCCAGGTGCAGGGCCGTGGTCTGCGAGCGACGCCGGTGTTGCTCCGCCTCCTGTTTGCGGGCGGGTATCGGCGCTACGGCTCCGGCCTGCGCTCGGCCGCAAAAGATCTTTCGGTGGCCTTCGCCGGAGGCGGGGTCAAGCAGCCGGCTGCACAGGCGGGTAAGGGGTAGTACCACCATCTTGGGATTCCACGGCGCAGCTCGCCGCTTGAACATACACCGAGATCACCCTTATCGAGGAGCGGTATGAAGCTGGGAGAGAGCGTGGGAGAGCGCGTGGGAGCAAGCACCCGAGGGGCGCACAAAGCCGCCCGGCTCCGGATCGGCGTAGACCTGCACACACTGGAGGGTTTGCACCAGGGCTCGCGCACGCACTGCCTGGAGTTGTTTTCGCGTCTACCGGCGCTTTTGCCGGGTAGCCACTTCTTCTATTTCGCCGACCTCCGTCGCTGCGACGCCGAAGCGCTTCGGAAGCTTGAGGCGCCAAATGTTGAACTCGTCGACATGCCGCATGCCAATCCTGCCCAGCGGCTGCTGCGTCAGCTGCCGGGGCTGGCGGCGCGGCATCGCCTCGATCTGCTGCACAGCCAATACATCACGCCTCCGCGCCTTCCCTGCGCCAGCGCGCTGACCGTGCACGACATCCTGTTTGAGAACTTCCCGGAGTTTTTCACACGCTTCTTCTGCTTTCGTTCCCGCCTTCTGGTCCGGCGTTCGGCCCGGCGCGCGGGCATTGTCTACTCCGTCAGTGAATTTTCCAAAGGGGAACTGGTGCGCCTCTACGGTCTTCCGCAGGAAAAGATTTCCGTGGTCTGGAACGCCGCGGATCTGCTCCGCTTCCACCCCGGTCCGGAAGGTCGCGATCTGGTGGAGGCGCTGGGCCTCATTCCGGGTGAATACCTGCTGACCGTCGGCCGGCTGGAGCCACGCAAGAATCATCGTCGTCTGCTCGAGGCCTACGCCCGCCTCCCCCAGCCGCGCCCCAGGTTGGCAATCGTCGGGCAGCGTGATTTTCGCTTTGCGGAGATCCTGGCCTTCAAGGAGGAGCTCGGCCTGGGCGATGAGGTGGTGTTCCTGGAGCATGTCAGCGATGCGGCTCTACCGGCGTTGTACCGCCATGCGCGCGTCTTTGCCTACCCCACACTGGCCGAAGGCTTCGGGATGCCGGTCATCGAGGCCATGGCCTCCGGCGTCCCCGTCATGACATCGCAGACCACGGCCCTGCCCGAGGTCGCAGGGGATGCGGCGCTGCTGATTGACCCCTACAGCGTACCCGCCATTGCGGGATGCCTGGAGCGGCTCTTGCGCAATGGGGCCTTACAGCAGCGCCTGGCCGCGGCCGGGCTGGAGCAGGCGCGCCGTTTTCACTGGGAGACCGAAGCCGGCAAGCTCGCCGCGGGATACCTCGCCTACTTCGCCCGTCAGCCGCTGGCGGCTCGCATGGCTGCCCGGACGGCGGCCGCCATGGCGTCCCCCGCCGAGGCAGCCGCGCCCGTCGCGACGGCCAACCCGGTCCATCAGGCGCTTCTGGGCTGAGAAGCCGGGTGATCGCCCCGGTAATGTGCCAAAATGCGCTTGCGTTCCGTGTCATAGGCCACGAGGTTTGCCTGAACCTTCTCCTCCGTGTCCGGAACGGGATGGGGCGGCATGGCGATCGTGAACTTCATGTGGCCGCGCCTGTCGAGCTCTGAAAACAGGAACACGATGCGGCTGCCGGTCTTGCCGGCGAGGCGGAATAGCTGTGGTTTCAGTGGTCCGCCGGGGTAGGCATCGATCATTGAGCCCACTGTAGCGCCGCTCAACAGGGCACGATGCACCTTTGCGAGAGTCGAGGTGCGGGGCGCGAAGGCAGGGATGCTTTTTCCCAGTCCCGGCAGGGGGTAGCCGCCCTCCTTGTTGATGGCATCAGCCAGCGCAATGACCAGGGACGGCGCTGCGCCCAACTCATCCAGCACGCGGGCATGGGCTGAAAACAGGGGAAGGTGGGCGGCGCAGTAGAGGGTGCCGCCAAAATGCCTGCCGTCGGCGTCCCCCTCCGCGCTGTCTCTTTCGCTGTCGGGGACGCCGCGGCGCAGGTGTTCGGTGCCCACAGCATTCCAGGGAATCGGAAACCGCCCCAACTTGTTGAGTTCGTAGAGGTACACATCAAGCAGCACGGAGGTGCGCAGCAGGATGTCCGGCCGCCACCAGAGAAGTCGATAAAAGCCCCATTGCAGCCGGCTCATGTGCACAGCCGTCGGGAACCACGCTGCCGGGGAGCGGCGGGCGATCAGGGCAGCACGGCGGGAAAGCCGCAGGAGGCTGCGGAGGTTTCGCAGTAAGTGTTTACCGAATACCATCTCTTCTTTCGGCTCGCGCAGGGGAATGGTCCCTGCAAGCATATCGTGCAACGGCGGGGAGCGGATGGAGAGATTGCCTGCCGCTTTTGGGGGAGAACCGCCGTGCGGCGGGGCATTACTTCCGTGCTGGGAAAAATTTCGTCGATTTCATCGCGATGGGCATAATAGCCCTATGGAGATCGTCGAAACACCCCTTCGTGATGTGAAGCTCGTCCGCCCCAAGAAGCATGGCGATGACCGCGGCTGGTTTGCCGAGGTATTTAATGCCAAGGGCTTTGCCGCCGCGGGTCTGCCGGAGCGCTTTGTGCAGGACAATCAATCGTATTCGCGCCGCGGCGTACTGCGCGGGCTGCACTACCAGTTGGGCGAACAGCAGGGCAAGCTGGTGCGCGTGCTTTCCGGTCACATCTGGGACGTTGCCGTCGATCTGCGGCCCGGCTCGCCGGACTTTGGAAAGTGGGCCGGCTTTGACCTCACCGGTGAGGAAATCGAGTTTCTCTGGATTCCCGAAGGCTTCGGCCACGGCTTTGTCGTCGTCTCCGAAACCGCCAATGTGCTGTATAAAACTACCGGGTTCTACCACCCCGCCGGCGAGCGTTGCGTGCGCTGGGATGACCCCACCCTCAAGATCGAATGGCCCCTTGACGGCATTGGAACTCCCTCGGTTTCGGCCAAAGACGCGGTCGGATCCCTCTTCAAGGAAGCCGAATTGCCACCCGCGTACGCGGCCAAATAGCTCCCTGGCCGCTCTGAGCAAAAGACGGCGGAAACGCAAGGGAGCGTGGGGCAGCGAGCTCCCGCAAACGCTACAGCCGATCTCTACACTGGCCGTCGCGGGCAAAATACCCGATTGCCCGCGATCTTTGGAGGTTGTGGGGGGTGGGGAAGCGGTGTGAGGAAGGTAAGTCGGTTGAAGAAGTCGGTTTGTGATCGATCCCACGCCCTTGCTTTCCTGGTGGTCGTTTTCCTTTGGCCGTTGGCGCTTCACGGGCAGGGAAGCGCTCCGCCCAGGGCTGCCCAGTTTCCGCCCAGGGCTCCCCAGACAGATATGAGCACCATCACGCCCGACGGCACCGCTCATGTCACTCGTGTCGTTCCTGTGCCAAAGACGGTCAGTCCGGCTGCGCAGCGAATGCTCGCACAGCCCGTCACCGATGATGCCACGCCGGTTCCGCTCTCGGAGCGCCGCCGCACCACGGATGCTTGGCAGACCCAGGCCGGAGAAAGCTTCCGCCTCCACTACAACGTCGTGGTCGAAAACACCACGATGGCCGGCGTTCCGGTGCGCGTTCTCACCCCTCCGACGCTTCCCGCGGAGCATCGCAATCGTGTGCTGATCAACCTCCACGGGGGGGGCTTCAACTCCGACTCCGGCTCCCTGACGGAAACGGTCCCAGTTGCGGCCCTGTCGCAAACCAGGACGATCGCCGTGCTCTACCGCCTCGCGCCCGAGCACCCCTATCCCGCCGCCCTGGATGACGTCGTGGCTGTTTACAAAGAGGTTCTCAAGACACACGAGCCCCGAAATGTCGCCATCTTCGGCACCTCCGCGGGCGCCGTGCTCACCGCACAGGTCGCCGTCAAGCTGCGGCAACTGGGCCTGCCGGAGCCCGGCGCTCTCGGCATTTTTTCCGGCTCCGGCGACTGGAGCAAACCGGCCGACTCGCAGGCGCTGTTTTCCCTGCGCGGTCTGTCCGGCCACCTGAACGTTCCCAGGTCAGGCGTAGGGGAACCAAGTCCGCAAAAAGATCCCTACGCCGGGAACACGCCACTGACTGATCCCGTGCTTTCGCCGCTGTTTGCGGATCTCCATGGCATGCCGCCGTCGCTGTTTATTACCAGCACGCGCGATCTGCTGCTCAGCGGCACGACAATCCTGCACCGGGCCTTTCTGCGCGCCGGCGATAATGCCCAGCTCGTTGTGTTTGAGGCGCTGCCGCATGCTTTTTGGAATGATGAATCCCTGCCCGAAACCCGCGAAGCGGACGAGATCATGGCAGGTTTCTTCACCGCACACCTCGGCCGATAACGCCGCATTTCAGCCGGGACACCGCGCCCTGGCGCAAAGATTTATCCCAGCAGTGAAGGAGAGGGTCATGGCAACACGGCGGAAGTTTCTAAAAACGGGGTTGATCGCGGGCGCGGGACTGTCGCTGCCGAGGCTCGCTCTTGCCGCCCCGGCTCCGACCGGGGCCCTGTCCGAGGCCAAAACCGCAAGCGGCGCGCCCCTCGGCGGTGCGGAAGCGGTCGCTGCCGGTCAGGCAAACGCCGCCGCCGGTTCGTCCTTCACGCGCGGGGTGGGCCTCTACCCCGGCCTGCCGGAACAGGATTTTGGCCCGGCGCTCGTCCTCGATCCTGCCGCCCCGTACCGCAATCTCGCGCTTCTGCGCCCGGCGTACGGTTCTTCCAGCTATGACTACAACCTCACCGCGCAGCTGGTCACCGACGGCATCATCGAGACCGAAATGCCGCGCTGGATTGCGGCGATGGCCGATGGCGAAGTTCTGAGGCGGGAAGACCGTGAAATCTTCACCGACCACTTCCAGGCCGCCGTTCAGCTGCTCACCGGCGCCACGCCCACCGTGGAACTGCACCTGATGGGCGGGGCGGAGATCCCCCAGATCGATCGCCTGGAGGTCTTCGTCGTCGTTCCGGAGAACGTCCCCGTCGAACGCCTCACCTTTACCGCTTCCACCTCTGAGGATGGCCACCTTTGGCAGAAAGAGCCAGCCGTGAACGGCTCCGCCCCGCTGCCTGGGGCGAGGTACCCGCCCGGTTTGTCGAACGGATCGCACCTGCTGAACGTATCGCTTCCGCTCGGGGCCGCAGCCAATAAGCGCTACTATCGCATCGATTTCGGCATGGCCGCGGCCCCTGCCGATGCCGGCATCACAACCAATGCCGACACCACCACCAACGCGGGCACCACGGAAGCCGCCATGGCCACCGCGGTCCCGTCCATTTCCTGGCGCTGCGGCCAGGTCGCCTTCTACAACGGGACCCGTCGGGTGGAGATCGGCGGACCCTACAGCTTCACCAGCGCCTGGAAGAGCGCCGGCCTTGATCAGGAATGGGTGTATGTCGATCTTGGGGGCCGGTTTCCCTTCGACAACATCAAGCTCCACTGGATCGCCCGCGCCGCCGAAGGCAAGCTCCAGGTCTCGGACGACGCCAGGACCTGGACCGATTTGCAGCCGTTGCCCGCCAGTACCGGCCTCACCGACGACATCCGTCTCCCTTCCGCCACCGCGGGCCGGTATCTCCGCGTGCTGATGACCCAGCCGGCCTCCCCTGTGGGCTACATCCTGAGCGAGCTGGAGGTCTTCGGCCACGGCGGCTTTCTGGTCCAACCCAAAGCACGGCCGGTGCCGGCCGCGGGTGCCGGCGGCCGCCTGGACATTGCCGGGGGCTCGTGGCGGCTGCAGCGCATCCCCCATCCGCAGCCCGGCGCTGCGGGACCGGCTGCGGGTGACACTCTGCGTGGGGAAGAGCTCTCAAAGCCCGGGTTCGGCGACGCGGGCTGGATGGTCGCCACTGTGCCCGGCACCACGCTCACCTCCTACCAGAACGTCGGCGCCATCCCCGATCCCAACTTCGGCAGCAATCAGCTCCAAGTTTCCGACTCCTACTTCTACGCCGATTTCTGGTACCGCACGGAGTTCACCGCCCCCGCTGCCCCGCGCGGCGGCATGCAGATGCTGAACCTCGACGGTATCAATTGGAAAGCCGAGGTCTTTCTCAACGGCGCCCCTCTCGGTCGCGTGGAGGGCAGCTTCACCCGGGGCCGCTTTGACGTGACCGGCAAGCTGGTTCTGGGAGCGAATGCGCTGGCCATCCGCGTCCTGCGCAACGATACCCCTGGCAGCTGCAAGCAGAAGACCCTGGAAAGCAGCGGCAAAAACGGCGGTGCTCTCGGCGCCGACAACCCGACCTTCCACGCCTCGATCGGCTGGGACTGGATCCCCACGGTCCGCGGCCGCAATACCGGGATCTGGAACGATGTCTATCTCACCGCGACCGGCGCGGTCACGCTCGAAGACCCGCTCGTCACTTCCACGCTGCCGCTGCCGGACACGAGCCACGCCGATGTCACCCTGGAGTTTGTCGCGGTCAACCTCTCCGCCAAACCCGTAACCGGCACGGTGCGCGGGACGATGCAGGGAACAACGCATGGGGCCAGCGGCTCGGTCAGCTTCGAGCAGCGCATCACCGTGGCGGCCGCGGCGCGGCAGGTGGTCAGGCTGTCGCCCGACACCCACAAGCAGCTGCGGATCGAAAAGCCCCAACTCTGGTGGCCCGCCGGCTACGGGGAACCGCACCTTTACGATGTGACCCTGCGCATGGAAGGCGCACATGGCGACCCTCACGGCAGCCTGGAGTTCAAGGCCGGCCTCCGCCAGTTCACCTCTGACGAAAACGGCGGCTCACTGCACCTGTTCGTCAATGGGCGGCGCTTCATCCCAAGGGGCGGCAACTGGGGCTTTGGGGAATCCATGCTGCGCTTCCGCGCCCGCGAGTTCGACATCGCCGTGCGCTACCACCGCGACATGCACTTTACGATGATCCGCGACTGGGTCGGCCAGATCGGGGACGAGAGCTTCTACGATGCCTGCGACCGCTACGGCATCGTCGTGTGGCAGGATTTCTGGCTGGCCAACCCGTGGGACGGCCCTGTGCCCGATGACGATGCCCTGTTCCTCGCCAACGCCCGCGACTACATCGCCCGCATCCGTCGCCACGCCTCCATCGGGCTCTACTGCGGCCGCAACGAGTGGTTCCCGCCCGAGGCGATTCAGGCCGGCCTCAAACAGCTGCTCGCGGAGCTGCACCCCGACATCAAGTACATCGGCAGCTCGGCGGATGGCCCGGTGAGCGGCCACGGCCCATACCATGCGCTCTCGGTGCCGAATTATTTCCGTCTCGCCGACAAAAAGCTGCACTCCGAGATCGGCGCACCCGCCATCCCACCCATCGAAAGTGTGCGCGCCATGATGCCTGAGAGCGCGCTCTGGCCGCAGAGCCTCGATTGGGGCCTGCACGATTACACGCTCGCCGGCGCGCAGGGAGCCGCCGCCTTCAACACCCTGGTTGACGAGTCCTACGGCGGCGCGGACAACGTCGAGGAGTGGGTAGCGCTCGGCGAAATGGTCAGCTACGAGGCCTATCGCGCCATGTTCGAGGCGCAAAGCAGGTATCGCCAGGGCCTCCTGCTGTGGATGAGCCATCCCTGCTGGCCCTCCTTTGTCTGGCAGACCTATGACTGGTATTTCGCGCCGACCGCGGCCTATTTCGGCTGCAAGCTCGGTTCCGAGCCGCTGCACATTCAGTGGAACTCCCTGGAGGAGACAGTCGAGGTCGTTAACTATAGCGCCGGCGACCTCAAGGGCCTCACCGCGACCGTGGAGGTCTTCAACAGCGACGGCCGGAGCATGCTGCAGCGCTCCGCCCCGGTGGACAGCACGGAAGATTCCACGCAGACGCCGATCCGCATGGAATACCCCGCGGGCGTGTCGTCGCTGCACTTCCTTCGACTTACGCTGACGGAAAACGGCAATGTGCGGTCTCGAAACCTCTACCTGCGCGGCCGGGAGCAGGCCGACTACCGCGCCCTGCGCACGCTGGGCAAGGCACAGGTGCAGAACGTGACACAGGTCACGCAGAACGATGGAAAGTGGCTTCTCAGCACGGAGTTAAAGAACACCTCAGCCGTGCCGGCGGTGTTTGCGCGGCTGAAGGTAGTGCGAGAGACGACCGGTGACCGCATCCTGCCCGCGATCTTCAGCGAAAACTACATTACGCTGATGCCGGGCGAAACCCGCACCGTCCACATCGAGCTCAGCGCAGCCGACGCCCGCGGTGAAAAGCCAAAGGTCGTGCTCGATGGCCTGAACGTCGCTTCAGCGTAAGTCCCCTCGGAGGGACGAGACAGGCTGGGAATCATGCCGGCGGCGGATTCACTCGCCTTCCCAAGCGCAGGCGGCCCGGATCTCCGGGCCGCCTCCACGTCAGGTTTGAGCCTGCCTCGTGGTTCAGTAAATCAGCTTCAGTGCGAACTGCACCACGCGGGGCGTGTAGGTGCTGGAGATGATGCCGCCGCCGGTGGGGCTGAGGCCCTGGGTGCCGGTGGGGCTGCTGGGCAGGTAGAGGTTGGTGTGGTTCAGGATGTTGTAGAGCTCGGAGCGGAACTCGATCTTTAGACTTTCCACGGGAGTCGAAAAGCGCTTGTTCACATCGAGATCCAACTCATTGAGCTCCGGGGTACGGCCGGCGTTGCGCCCCAGGTTGCCGAACGGCTCCTGCAGCACGCCGGCGGCGTTGCGGATCGAGGGGAAAGAAAGTGCGGCGAAGTTGATGTATTGGAAGTAGCCGGTGTTGGCTTGTTGCACGCTGCGGCCGAGCGTGAGCGGCATACCGGCAACGCGGTTGGGGCGGTACAGGTTGGCGCCGCGGTAATTGGCCGTGATCTGCGTGGAGGCGAGCTGCGCCGTGTTGGGCGTATAGGTCAGGTTGAACGGGGTGCCCGCCTGCGCGGTGTTGATCGCGCTGATCTGCCAACCGCCGGCCACCGCATCGACCACGGGATTGAACTGCCGGCCAAAGCGGCGACCCTGTCCGAACGGCAGGTCATACACGAGGCTCGTCACATTGGCGATCGGCAGGTTGTAATCCGATTGCGCATATTCGGCACGCAGGTTGTTGGCGTCCTGCGGTGACGGCGTGTTGCCTTCAAGCGCGGAGCTGGCGTTGTCCAGCGAGTGTTCCCACGTAAAGCTGTTCAGCAGCGTAAGCCCGGCGACCATGCGCTGCTCATAACGCACCTGCAGCGAGTTGTAGTTGGAGTAGGCTTCGTCAAGCGCCTCAGTGATGTCCGAAGGCCAGTTGCCGAATGGCCGCGCATAGCCGCCGGTTGCGGTGACATTGCGCTGGTTGCCGTTGATGAACTGCAGCAGCTTCAGGCCGTGGTTGCCCACATAGGCAACATCGACCAGGCTGTTCTTGAACAGCTGCTTTTGCACGGCCAGGTAGTAGCTTTCGACGTAGCCGTCGCGGCTGTTGCGCGGCTCCCAGGTGACATTGTCCGTGGCCGGATTGAAATCCGTGGCGAGCGCCGCGGGAAAGCCCTGGTCGATGCTGACATAGCAGGTCTCCGTGGTGGTGCCGATACGGATGATCTGCGCCGGCACGGGCAAACCGCAGTGGTTGGCAGCGGTCGGGGCAATCTGGGTGACGGCGGCAAACTGCGCCTGCGGCGCGTTGATGGCGAGGATGTTGCCGGAGCCCGCGCGGTTGTAGTGCACATAGCTTGTGCCGATGCCGCCGCGCACGGCGACGGTCGGCGTGGGAGCGTAGGCAAAACCGAAGCGTGGGGCAAAGTCATTCAGGTCCGGGTCCACCAGCGTGTGGCCGTACACGCCGGAGCCGCTCGTTGGGGTGATGCCGTTGCCGCGGACGGCGCCAGGCGAGAGCGTCAGCACGGTCTGGGTGGTGGGATCGAAGTTGGAGATGTAGTTGTTCGCTTCGGAGTAGGGCGAGCCGTACTCCCAGCGGAGGCCGAGGCTGAGCGTCAGATTGGGCGTGATCCTCCAGTCATCCTGCGCATAGGCGCTCTGCAGGGTTTCGCGCAGGTGCGCCTCGAAGTCGTTGGCCAGGGAGTAGGTGCTACTGGTGCCGAACAGGAAGTCGGCCCAGTAGGCGTCGGCAACCTTGGTGGTTGCGGTGGTGGAGTAGCCTCCGCCAAAGGCAAACGAGCCGTAGAGCGGATTGTTGTCCAGCACACCCATCCAGACCTTTTCCCACTCATAGCCGAACTTCAGGGAGTGGTTGCCCTTCACCCACGTGTAGTTGATCTTGGGGTCCAGCAGCGAGGGGTTCTGGAACTGCGGGTTGGTGGTCTGGCGGCCAAAGGCGCTGAAACCGCCGGAGATGCTGATCGCGGGCAGACCGCCGGCCAGGCTGGGTGTCGTAGGCAGGCCGGGAATGGGGAACGGCGCGGTGCCGGCGCTCAGCGGCGTCTTGCCGGCCTTTGTCTTCGAGATCCCCAAGCGAACATCCAGGATGCGGTTGGCGCCAAAGGTGCTTGTGTATCCAAGCGCCACCTGTTGGTCCAGAATGCGCTGGATGCCGGAGCTCTGTCCTTCGAGCGGCAGTGGAATGGTCTGGAAGTTGACCCCGGTCTCCTTGCGGTCGCTGATCCGGAGGAAGAATGTCGATGTGGCATTGGGCGTGTAGTCCAGCCGGAGGTCGCCCTTGTCGAAGAAGTCGCGGAAGGGCGCCTGCACGGAGTAGTCGTTGCTGCTTTGGCCGATGGTCGGCGACCCGCTCACGGGCAGGCCGGGAACGTTCTGCTTGAAGGCGTTCACGATCTGCAGCGAGAGCGGATTAAAGGCCGAGGTCGGGATGGGCGTGTGAGCGGCGTAGTTGACGCCGGTGAGCGGGTTGCGCACCGGGACGACCAGAATGCCGTTCAGCTCGTTTTGGGTGGGCAGGGTCAGCACAAACAGCGGCTTGGTGATGCTGCGCAGGCCCTCATAGTCCAGAAAGAAAAAGAACTTGTCATGCAAAATGGGTCCGCCGACGTCGCCGCCGAACTGGTTGCGATTCGTGGTGGGTTTGCGGAAGGGAACCGCTCCGCCGGTGCCGATCAGCGTCGGTTTGAAGAAGCCGGCGGCGTTCAGGTCCGTGTTGCGCAGAAAGTCATACAGCGTGGCGTGAAAGGCGTTGCCTCCGCTTTGCGAAGCCACATTGATCGTCGCGCCCGAGCTGCGGCCATACTCCGCGCCTTCATTGTTGGTCACAACGCTGAATTGCGCGACGGAATCGGGCGGGATATCGATGATCTGGTTGTCAAAGCCCTGGTTCGACTCGCCATAGGCGTTGTTGTCCATGCCATCGAGCAGGAAGTTGTTGAACACCGAGCGCTGGCCGTTCACGTTGTACGCTCCCTGGCGCACCAGGGCGTTGAGGTTGCTCGATGTGGTCGCCGCCGTGGGCGCCTGGCGCACGCCGGTCACCAGACCGAGCAGGTCCTCGTAGTTGCGATTAACCAGCGGCAACGCCTCGGACTGGTAGTGGGTGATGGTCTGGTCGCGCTGGGTCTGCTCGGTTTCCACCTGCAGTGTGACATCGCTGACCTCCACGGAGGCTTCCGCGGTGCCCAGCGGCAGGCTCAGGTCAATGCGCTGCAGATTGCCCACGGAGACCGTGATGTTTTTGGCGACGGCACTCGAAAAACCCGGCGCCGTGGACGAAAGGCTGTACACGCCCACGCGCAGCTGCGGCAAATTGTATTCGCCCGCATCGTTGGTTTCGACTTTGTTGACGACACCGGTCGCTGTGTTCGTCGCGGTAACGGACGCGCGGGCGATCGGCGCTCCGCTCGGGTCTTTGATCGTTCCAACAACACCGCCGTTCTCATACTGCGCGTGCATGGACGCCGTAAACAGCGCGGCGCCGGCAACCCACACCGCGGGCGCGGTGCGGAAAGGTAGAGCAAACTTTCTGGGCATGTCTCTGAAAGTAAAGTGCGGCTCGTTGCTCGCCTGTGAATGGCTCGTTAAGGATGGGTTACAACCGGAGCCGCATTTTTGGGGCCAGCGGAAGCCTGACCGCGCCACCCTTGTTCACGGAGTCGAGACTTCCATCGAATGGGGGGTCAACTCTTGGCCGTTTGCTCGAATCAAAGGGCCAAAGGTCACGAGGATACAGATGACAGAAGAACCACAAGATCCCCTGATTTCCCCGTCCACCTCACAGGAGAGTGAGGCCCTTTCACGCCGCAGCTTTGTGGGGGCGGCGGCGCTCGCGGGAGCAGGCCTGATTGCCGCAGGGGCGCTCCAACCAGCAGCGGCGCAAACGCGCAAGGAACTTGAGGCCGGGCGGGAGGGCGATAACGCCAGCGATCCCGGACCGATCAATCGCGATCTCCGCGCCATCAATCCCAACTCCAACTACCCGCCAGTTAGCGACAAGGGAAATCCCGATCCCATCTGGCAATCCTTCGAGCTCACGCACAAGCGCCTCACAGGGGGCGGTTGGCCCATCAGGTGACCGAGCGCGAACTTGCACCCTCCAAAGAGCTTGCTGGCGTCAACATGCGCCTGACCGCGGGCTCCTTCCGGGAGCTGCACTGGCACACCTCCAATGAGTGGTCCATCATGCTTGCCGGCAAGGCTCGGGTCACCCTGTTGCAGACCGACGGCAAGATGTTCATCGATGACGTGCAGGCCGGAGATCTTTGGTACTTCCCCGCGGGCCTGCCCCATTCCATTCAGGGCCTTGAGGGCGAAGGCTGCGAATTTCTGCTGGTCTTCGACGATGGCAAGTTCTCTGAAGACGAAACCTTTCTCCTTTCGGAGATGCTGGCCCATACCCCACCGGAGATCATCCAGAAAAACATGAACTGGACCCGTCAGGAATGGGAGAAGCTGCCGGAAACAGAGCTCTATATCTTTCCTGCGGAACTACCGGATTCGCTCGAAGCCGATAAGCGGTTTATGGGAGATCGTCTGGAAACCAAGACTCAGTACACCTTCCACGGCATGTCCACCATGCCGCCCCATCAGCAAACCGCCGGCGGCTCGACCCGTATTGTCGATTCACACAACTTCCCCATCTCCGGCAGCATTGCCGCCGCCTTCGTCACCCTCAAGCCGGGCGCCATCCGGGAGCTTCACTGGCATCCATCCGGCAGCGAGTGGCAATACTGGATCAAGGGCAAAGGCCGCATGACAGTCATGCTCACCGCTGCCAGGGCGCGCACCATGGACTTCAACCAGGGGGATGTAGGTTATGTTCCCTCCATGGCGATGCACTACATTGAGAACACGGGAACCGAGGACCTCATCTATCTCGAAATGTTCAAAGCAAATGCCTACAGCAGCGTTTCAATGAACGACTGGATCTCCTGTATGCCCGACAAGATGGCGCAGGCCCATCTCAAACTGCCGATCTCCACCATTCGGCGAGCGCCGCAAGGAACCAACGACGTGCTTCCGAAATAGGTACACTGAGGGAAGTCGGTTCGGGGGCGCAGCTTTCCAAAAGCTGGTCTCCGTTCCATCCCCATTTTGGGTTTGTGCGAAGTTCAAAACGTGCTCCGAACCTCTGCGTGCCTGGCACAAGGGCAAAAACTGCTGAATCACCGTAAGTGTTATCCATCGGGTTTGATCATCACTTTGCAATGCGGGATTTCTGGCATATTCGCTTCGGCAGCAGGGGAGGAACAGATCGGCACCGCCAGGTCTAAGTCCCACACGCAGTCGCGCGAATTGCTCGGCAGTTTGCTCGCCGGCTCGCTCCGCAGTTTGCTCAACGAACTCGTCCGCGGGCTCGCCTGTATATCATTCGGCCTGACGGGATTGTCGGCTTTGTCGCAAACAACCGCCGTGCCGGTTTCGCTCACCCTCCATGACGCCATTCAGCTGGCGGAAACGAGTCCTCAGGCGCGCACGGGGCAGGATCAGGTGGACGCCGTCCGCGGATCCGTGGTGCAGGCTGGGTTGCGGCCAAACCCAAGGTTGTACCTGCAATCAGAAGATCTTCGGCCCTGGGCGAACAACTTCGATTTCCCAAACTCCACCGAAGACTATGGGTACCTGAGTCAGCTCTTCGAGTTGGGCGACAAACGGGCCCGTCGACTCGATCTGGCGAGGGCAAACGTACGGGAGGCCGAGGCAAACCGGCTGTTGCTGAACCAGCAAATAGCCGGGCGCGTGGCTGCGGCGTACTGGACCGCGGTCGCGAACGAGGGCATTGCAAAGCTGTTGGGAGAAGACCTGCAGGCAGTCGACGGCATCGTCGGCTACAACAAAGCTAGGGTCGACGCCGGCGCGATGCGGGGTATCGACCTGATTCGCGTACAGATTGAACGCGACCGCCTGGTGCTGGCGCTGGAAGCAGCCCGGCGGGACGTGGCTCTGACTCGCATCGAGCTCTTTCGCCAGATGGGCCGGACGCCCGATGATCACGTGCAGCTGGCCGATTCCCTGGAGACGGCCGCACCGCTCAAGCCGGAGAGCCTCGCCGTTGTTTTAGGCGCGCGCGCCGATGTAGCGGCTGCTCGCGAGGCCGTCACCGCGGCCGAGGCGGATGTTCGGCTGCAACGCGCGGTTGGGGTGCCTGACCTCGACGTGCTGGCGGGGTACAAACGCAACGTCGGCGACAATACCATCTATTCCGGCCTGCAGATTCCACTCGCCTTTCGCAATCGCAACCAGGGCGAAGTGGAGCGCGCCCAAGCATCGGTTCGTCTGGCTCAGGATCGCCTGGAACAGCTGGAACTTTCCGTCGGAGCCGACATCACCGCCGCGCAGGAAGCGTACACGCGGCAGGGGGCCGTCATCCGCGACACCCTGCCGGACATGCGGGCGCGCGCAAAAACAAATCTGGCCATCATGGACGACGCGTACCGCACAGGCGGGGTCGACCTGCTGCGCTATCTGGACGCGGAAAGAACCGCCTTTGACGTAGAGGTCACCGCTTTGCGCACATTTGCCGAGTATCAGCAGGCCGGACTGCGGCTGCAGCTGGCCTATGGGGTACAACCATGAACTATCTACGTTCCTGCCTTCCATTGCTGTTCCTGTTGTGTTTTCTGAACGGCTGTTCCCGCAAAGAGGGCGGAGCCGGCGGGAGTTCAGGCCCATCCTCGGCCGATAAATCCGGCTCCGCGGGCGCCAGCACGCAGGATGGGCCGGACAGCTCCGCCAAGGGTGGAGCGCAGGCCAATGACGTGGTAAAGATCGCGGCTCAGGATCAGGGCCGCGCCGGCATCCAGACCGCCTATGTCCTGGTGCAGCGCACGCCGCGCACGCTCTCCGTCGCCGGCCAGGTTGCCCTTGATGAGCAGCACACCTCGCACCTTGGCACAATCGCCGACGGCCGCATCACGGGGGTTAATGTTCTTCCAGGCGCCCCCGTTCACCGGGGTCAAACGCTTGGCAGTCTGCATAGCCACATGGTTCATGAAACGGTGGGATCCCTCGTTCAGGCGTATGCTGCCGCGAACCGGCAGCAGGGTGCGCTGTCCTTTGCCAGGGAGGAACAGACGCGGTATCACCACCTCTTCTCCATCCAGGCGGCCTCACTGGAGGAGGCACAGCGCGCAGACCAGCAGGTGCAGCAAGCGCAACAGATGCTGCTGGATGCTCAAGCCGACGTCCACATGGAGCGGGAGCACCTGTCAGAGCTGTTGCAGGTCTCTCCGGAGTCGCTTAACCCTGACAATCTGTACGATCGCGAACTCATTCCCATCCGGTCGCCCATGGATGGCGTGGTCATCGCCCGAAACATCAGTGTTGGCCAGGTCGTCGCCACTGGGTTTGTGGCCTTCGATCTCTCCAATCTGGGTACGATCTGGGTGACCGCAGCTGTGAATCAGCAGGATCTTTCATTGATCCATGTGGGAGCGGCGGCGGATGTCGTCACCGGGGGCTTTCCGGGTCAGGTCTTTCGCGGCCGTGTCGCGATGCTCGGGGATACGCTCGATCCGGACACACGCACCGTGCCCGTCCGCATCGTGGTGCCCAATCCGGGCACGAAGCTGCGTCCCGGGATGTTTGCCTCGGCCCACATCGCCGAGCCGGCGACACGCGATGCCGTCTTCGTTCCCGAAGGAGCGCTGCAGAACATCAACGGCATGCCCGTGGTCTTTGTCACGGCAGATGGCACCACCTTTCAGGCGCGCACGGTCAATGTGGGTACGCGCTCCATGGGCAAAACCGAGATCGTGGACGGCCTGAAACCCGGCGACCGCATCGTCGTGAACGGCGCCTTTATGGTCAAATCCGAAATGCTCAAAGGCACGATGGGGGACGGCTAGAATGCGTAAGCTGGTCGACTTCTTCCTTTCCAACCGATGGCTCGTGATTGCGCTTCTGCTGGTGCTCATCGTCGGTGGCGTCACCGTGATGCTTCGTCTGCCGCTTGAAGCCTTTCCGGATCTGACCAACAACCAGGTCGTTGTCACCGTCCAGTGCCCGGGCATGTCGCCGGTCGAGGTCGAGCAGCTCGTCACCTACCCCATCGAGACCTCGATGATGGGTATGCCGAAGCTGCAGATGGTGCGCTCCACCTCCAAGCTCGATCTGTCCATGGTGACGGTTATTTTCGACGACTCCATGGACAAATACCTCGTCCGGCAGCTCGTCGCGGAGCGCTTGAACCAGGTGCAAAGCCGCATACCCGCGGGTCTGCAGCCGCAGATGAATCCCATGTCCACGGCCTTTGGCGAGGTGTACCAATACACGGTTTCCGCGCCCAAGATGTCGCTCATGCAGATCAAAACCCTGCATGACTGGGTGATTCGCTATGCTCTGCTCACGGTGCCCGGAGTCAGCGAGATCAACTCATGGGGCGGCGAAACCAAGCAGTACACCGCGGAGGTCGATCCAGAGAGTTTGCGCCGCTTCAACCTCACCCTCCATGATGTGGTGAAGGCGATCACCGACAACAACGCCAACTTCGGCGGCAGCTACATCGAACACGCCGAACAGCAGTACACCGTGCGTGGACTGGGCCGGGCAGAGAGCCTTGACGATCTCGGAAACATCGTTGTCTCCACCACCAACGGCGTTCCCGTTCTGCTCAAGCAGGTCGCAACAATCAAGACCGATGCTCTGCCCCGCCATGGAGCCGTCATGCGCAACGGCCAGGGCGAGACCGTCTCCGGCATGGTCATCATCCTGCGCGGAGAAAACGGCCAAAAGATCATCAAGGAGATCAAGGCGAAGATCGCCGGCCTCAAGCTTCCGGACGGCGCAAAGATCATCCCCTTTTACGATCAGTCCGATGTCATCAATGCGACGACCGCCACCGTTCGCCGCAACCTCATTGAGGCCGCGATCCTCGTCATTGTCATCCTGCTTATCTTCCTGGGCGACTGGCGTGCCGCGCTCGTGGTGGCCGTCACCATTCCGCTCTCGCTGCTCTTCGGCTTCATTGGCATGGACCTTTTCGGCATATCGGTCAACCTGATGAGCCTGGGTGCGATTGACTTCGGCACCATCGTCGATGGCTCCGTGGTCGTGACCGAGAACTGCATGCACCGGCTGGAGAACGGCGGTGCCGGCAAACCCTTGCTCGACGTAGTGCGCGAGGCGGCGCAGGAGGTCTCGCGTCCGGTCATCTTCGGCGTACTGATCATCATCGCTGTGTACCTTCCCGTGCTCACGCTGCAAAGCCTTGAGGGCCGCATGTTCCGGCCAATGGCGGTCACCGTCGTCTCGGCCTTGGCCGGTTCCTTGCTGCTAGCGCTCTTTGTCGTACCCACTTTGTGCACCGTCGCCCTGCGTCATCGGGCCAGGTTCCTGGAGAAGAGAGGCGGAGAAGGAGCACAGAAAGACCGGACCTGGCTGGATCGACTGCGGGATGCCTACGGCCGCTCGCTGGGCAGAAGTGAAAGGTATCGCACACCTATCCTGATCGTGTCCTCCCTGCTGATCGTAGTGGCCCTGGGATCGCTCAAGTTTATCGGCACGGAATTTATGCCGACCTTGGACGAAGGTTCCATGGTGGTGACTTCCAAACGGCTTCCAGGCATTGCGCTCACGGAATCTGTCGCTATCGGCGATCAGATCGAAAAGACCATCAAGGCCAAACCGGGCGTCACGAGCATCGTCACCAAACTCGGCCGCCCCGATCTCGCAACCGAGGCCATGGGGGAGTATGAATCTGATTCCTACCTGAGCTTCACGCCCAAGCTGCAAAACGCCAACGCCGAAGGCAAGAAGCGGTTCACCGACGATCTCCAGAAATCGCTCGACAAGATTCCCGGCGTCACCTATGAGATCACCCAGCCCATGCAGATGCGCATGGACGAGACCATCACCGGCACACGCGGCGATGTGGCGCTCAAGATCTTCGGTGAGGACTTGAACACACTGGAGGCGATGGCACACAACGCGGAAAAGATCATCTCCGCCGTGCCGGGTGCTTCGGAAACGCAGATGGAGATCATCAACGGTGCGCAGGAATTGCAGGTCCGCATTGACCGCCGTGAGGCCGCGCGCTATGGCGTCAACGTCTCTGATATTCAGGAAGTCATCGAGACAATGTATGGCTCCAAACAGCTTTCAGAGATGCTGCTGGGCGAGGAGCGCTTTCCCATCGCGATACGCCTGCCGGCAGACATCCGGAATGACCCGGAGCGCCTGCGCTCCCTGCAGATCAAAACTCCTCAGGGAGAACTTGTGCGGCTCGATCAGGTCGCCGAGATCAAAACAGTCGGTGGTCCCATCCTCATCAATCGAGAGCAGGCGCAGCGTCGCGCGGTGGTCATGAGCAACGTCAGCGGACGCGACCTTGGCAGCTTCGTCAAGGACTGCAAGGCAGCCGTTGCCGAAAAGATGCCGCTGCCTCCTGGCTACAGGCTGGAGTGGGGTGGACAGTATGAAAATCAGCAGCGCGCCCAGGCGCGTCTGCTGATCGTATTTCCCGTCTCGCTGCTCATCATTTCCGCACTGCTTTATGCCACGTTCCAAAACACAAAGCAGATGCTGCTGATCCTCTCCATTGTGCCGCTTGCGCTAGTGGGTGGCGTGGCCGCGCTTTGGCTGCGTGGCATCAACCTGAACCTTTCAGCCTGTGTCGGCTTTATCGCACTGTTTGGGATCGCGGTTCTGAACGGCGTTGTGATGGTGAGCCACATCAACGCGCTTCGCAGGGAAGGCAAAGAGATCGGTGAAGCGACCCGTCAGGGCGCCGCTGACCGTCTGCGGCCCGTGCTCATCACCGCGCTGGTGGCCAGCCTGGGCTTTATACCCATGGCGCTCTCCACATCGCGGGGCGCTGAGGTGGAGCGGCCGCTGGCAACGGTCGTCATCGGAGGCCTCATCACCGCAACCATCCTGACGCTCTATGTCCTGCCGCTCATGTATCCCTGGTTCAGCAAAGAAATGGAAATTGGCCCGGTCAAAGAGCACGCCTGATCTCCTCAATCTCTACCCGGGAATAATCTATCGCCTTCTGTGGTGAAGCCCACCCAGGTGTAACTCCCTGCCTGCAGATCAGCTGCATAAGTGCGCGTTCATACAGACGGAGCGACGACCGGTACATAGCCTCAGGCCAGCGTCCGCCCAATAATCAACAATTGGCTCGTCCTAATGCGTGTTTCGCACCGGCGAAGCCAAACAGATGTTGCTGATTTCAGCCAGAGCAATGCAGCAGAATGTCTCTCGAACCCACGTTCATGTACCGGCGTGTGTCCATAACTAGGCAGCGCAACAAGGAGACAGGATGAGTAAAGATCTCGATCGAACGTCAGCGGATGTACAAGACGCATCGAAAAAAATTTCTGACAATCTGGATGAAGCCGCCGATGTCATCGGCCAGGTTTCAAGAAGGATCTTTGTCGGCGCAGCTGCCATGGCAGGCGCAGGACTGGCGACCTTCAGTGCAACGGCGCAGACGCGCGAAGAGCTGATAGTGGGCCGGCAAGGCAACTACGCCAGTGATCCTGGGCCGCAGAACCAGCCTTTGATCGGCGAGAATCCTAACTCCAATCGACCACCGTTTACCGACCACGGCAGCCTGCCCCCATTTGGTATTTCTTTGATCTAACCTCCCGCCGGATTCAGAACGGTGGCTGGACTAACCAGGTGACTCAGCGCGAGCTGCCAACCAGCAGAGCTATGGCCGGCGTCAGCATGCGTCTTACCGCCGGCTCCTTTCGTGAGCTGCACTGGCACACCTCGGATGAATGGGCCATTGTGCTCACGGGAACAACGCGCATCACCCTGATGCAGCCGGACGGCAAGATGTCGGTCGACGACGTCGGACCAGGGGATCTTTGGTATTTCCCGGCCGGGTATCCTCATTCGCTGCAGGGCATCGGCCCCGACGGAACGGATTTTCTGCTGGTCTTTGATGATGGATCCTTCTCGGAAGAAGACACCTTCCTCATCTCGGAGTCGCTCGTCCACACACCACCCGAGGTGATCCAGAAGAACATGGGCTGGTCCAGGAAAGCTTCAACAAGCTGCCTCCCACGGAACTGTATATCTTCCCGAGCACAGAGCCGCCCGCACTGGAACAACAAAGGCAAGCGTTGGGCGACCGGCTCGAGACGGTCAAAAATACACCTACAGGCTAAGCCAGCAGCAGCCGGATGTGGTCCGCACAGGTGGAAACGTAAAGTTCATTGATGTAGACAAGTTTCCCGTTGCCGACAAGATGTGCGCCGCTATGGTCACCCTGAAGCCGGGTGGGATGCGCGAAATGCACTGGCACCCGGACTCCGACGAATGGCAGTACTACATCAAGGGCAAGGGCCGCATGACCATCGTGACCACCGGCGCTCGCGCGCGCACCATGGACTTCAACGCCAATGACGTTGGCATCGTTCCCGTGATGGCGACGCACTACATCGAAAACACAGGCACGGAAGACCTCGTATTTTTAGAAATGTTACGCTCGCCTCACTTCATCGACGTGTCCATGAACGGCTGGATCGGCGCGCTTCCTGACAATGTGGCCGTGGCTCACCTGAAGTTGCCGCTTTCCATCATCCGCTCCGGTCCGCAGACAAAGCTGGACATCCTGCCGCGGTAAACAGGCTTCTGGCGTAGGAGGAGGGATTCGAAGACAGTGCGCATAAAACACTGAGAAAGGAGGGTCGTTTGTTGACTGTAAGGCAAAATGTCTGCAGCAATAACACGCATGGGGTCTTCTTAGGTTTTTTAACATCAGGACCGGGGCGCGTCAGCAGGCTTCTGGGATGCTGCTGACGCACCCCCTCTCCAAACTACGAACCGATCCCGGCTGCGGGCACCAGTTCCGGTGCCGGGGTATTCGAGTTCCGGGAGCGACCCAAACCCTTCCGTAGCGCGTCTGTCCGGGCCTCAAAAAGCCTGTACATAGCTTGGCTGTACAGGTAGGCGCTTGCAGTTAGCAGCAAAACGAACTGTGCCTCATGTGGGACACCGTGTGGGTACCGCTGCGCCAGCAGCGAGCCGATGAGCACCAAAAAGGGAAGATGGAAAAGATACATGGTGTATGACACCCTGGACAGGTGCTCGGCGACGCCCTGATAGAGTTTGTTGGTCACCGGGGCGCGGCGGTGCAGTGCAACCCACAGGAAGATGCAGCAGGAGACGCCGAGCATGAGGTTGTTGGCGGCCATCGAGGGCAAGGGCTTGCGCCACAGCACGGCCATCATGGCCAGCATCTGCGCCAAAGACGTGAGCAGGGCTGGGACCTGGGCCCTCTCGGGGATAATACGGGGTAGCTGCGTGATGAGCGCCCCAAAGAGCCATACGGGGAAGATGGCGATCGGGTCACCCCAGAGCAGACCGGCCACAGCACAGGCCAGCACCGCGCACCCGATCCGTTTGGCTAGGCCGGGCAGCACTATTACCGCGAGCGCCGCAGGAAAGAAAACGTAATACCAGAATTCGTAGGCCAAGCTCCAAAGCGCAAAATTGCTCCCCAAGGTGAGCACGTGAGTCGTGTCCAAAAACTGCAGGAAGCACAGGTTTCCAAGCAGGACGCCGACGCCCTGATGCGAACCCGCCAGCTCGGCGAACCGTCCGCCTGGCGTGTAGCCATGGGACAGGATGTAGCGGCTGGCCAGGTCGCATAGGCCCCCGATGACCAGTGCGGGGATCAGCACGGTCAGCAGGCGCGTCAGGCGCTTGCTCATGTACCGGCCCCACCGAAACGAGCGCTGTTTCACCTGCTCTTTTAGTACGCTGCCCCCGACCAACAAGCCGCTCAGGGCAAAGAAGACGACGACCGCCTCATGTGCCGGGGACATGGCGCTCACATGCACAGCCACAGGCACAGCGGTCCCCTGCGTGCTAAGCACGGCGGGTGCCGCCGAACGATGCAGGTCGGCCAGCACAAACTTGCCATGGCCAACGACGACAACCAGGGCGGCCAGGCCTCGCAGCATGTCCAGGTGAGCGCTGTAGGCAGGGACGGTGGAGGTCGGCATCCGCTTACCGGCCCCGAGTAGGTGCACCTTAGTCTTTTGATTGCTTCGCATGGTACGTGACAAAATCATAGAGGATTTGCTTCAGGATAGACCGTAACCCCTAAGTTGTATTGACCGGATTTCCTGAATCGTGTACCAAAGGCGGCTCTGCTTCGTAGGGAGCGTGTTTCTGGCCTAATCTGCCGTTGCTTTCTATCCCTCGGCAGGTTAAGCGAGGCGCAAATCCAGACACTTGCCCATCGCTTGCAAGGCCGCGTAGATGGCGTCGGTCTCGGTGGCATGGCGGGGGTTCAGCAGCCGGGTGATCTCCTGCCGGGGCAGGTTCAACGCCGGGCCAACTTCACCGGTTTCACCCCCCTGAGCCAGCATTGCGTTGAACAGAAGCGCCTTCGCCGACACCGAGGCCGGAAGCGCCACCGTAGGACAACCGTCCGCCGCCGAGGGCAGGGGAACGGGACGGCGATCTTCAAAAAAGAAGTCGAGCGCGGTTTCAAGCGCGTCAGCGGCCATGGCCAGGGCGTGTTCATGGTTCTCACCGAAAGGTGACGGCCTCCGGTACGTCCGGAAAGGTCACATTGAAACTGCCGGCTTCGTCTGGTTCCAGGTTCACGGGATAGCGCATCGTGTACTCTCCCACATCCGCTCTAGCTCGGCAGCCGTCATTCCTTAAAGTAAGCATTCGAAAGATCGAAAAGTATCTTTGTAAGTTAGTCGCCGTTTTGTAAGGCAAAAGCAAGGGAGTAAGAGGAATCGAGCGAAACTGTATAGACTCTAGCGACTCCGCAGGAAACAGAAAATTGCAGAATATGGACCTAGAACGTGAAAAGCCCACTTTTCAGTGGGCTTTTGCGTATGCTCTCAAATTGTCTGGCGGAGGGAGAGGGATTCGAACCCCCGTAGCCCGTTAGGGCTAAGCGGTTTTCAAGACCGCCTGTTTCAACCACTCACACATCCCTCCGCGGGATGCACCCCACAACCTCTCTAGACTACAGCAGACGACGTGGAAGAGAGATCAAGAGGCCTTGCCTGCTTCTAGGCAGGGCTACCTCCTCAGCAAATGCTCCACCATTGCGCTTTCTTCCGTTTGCTTGTTTCACCTGTTCATGGCACCTGGGCCATTCGGCTACAGCGTGTCCAGCCAGCCCAGGTGAGCCTTTACCAGCACGGCCGTAGCGTGACCAAAGGGCTTATAGGGTTCGCTGCCCTCGCCGGCTTCTTTGACGAAGAGCGCCTCATCGTTGTTGTGAATCTGCTTCATGTCCGCGAGATAGTAGGAGTCGAACTGATTTGCCGGTACCGCCTTTAGCTTGGCGAGACGGGCCGTGAACTCCGCATTCAGACCGGGCTGAATCGTCACACCTGTCGCCGCGGCAATGCGCTTGAGCTCGGCATTGACGCCTTCGTGATCGTGGGATTCAAGTACGCCGAAATCTCGCGTAAACGGTGTTTGGCCCTTGCTGGCGGCCACTTTACCGGCCTCCACCTCATACAAACCACCCTGCGAAACTTTGGCAATGAAATCACGATCGGCCTGGGAGGCCGGTTGCGCAGCAAGGAGCGCTGTTCCACAGGTGAGGCTGAGGGCTGCCATGGCTGCCTTGAAATGCCTGGCGTGATTTCGAGTAAACATTGCATTCCGTCCTGGCCGCGGTGGCAGCGTGAGCATTTGGATGCACTTTCAGGTTTCGCGACGACTTACAGCGGTCGGTTGCGCGGTGAAGCGGTTGGCTGCACGAAATTGCGCGTGCAACTCCGGTGTCCGCAGATTTTCGCGAAGATGCGCGAGCCCCTGTTCCAGAGCGAAGAGTGTGGCTGCGAGCGGCTTCGTGTTGGTCAGCGCGATATCGCGCCACATGCTGTAGGGACTCGCGCCGAGGCGTGTGGTTTCCCGCAAAGCGCGGCCACCAATCGCGGCGACGAGGGCGCGGCCGCGCGGATCATCCGCGAAGGTTTCTTCCAGCAGAGCGGCAAGGGCAGTGGAGAGCATCTGCGGCAGATGGCTGACCCAGGCGCAGATGCGATCGTGCTCCACGGCGTCGATATCAAAGGTGTGCGTGCCGAGCGCCTCGATCCAGCTTCGCCATTGCCGAGCCAGCAAGCCAGGTTCCGGTGCAAGCGGCGTGAAAAGCCAGGTGGCACCGTGGAAGAGGCCAGCTTCGGCAAGCATGGCGCCTCCTGACTCTTTGCCGGCCATAGGGTGGCTGGGCAGAAACGCCGGTTGACCGGGGCCGTTGTAGAGCGGCGCGGCGAAACGCACGATGTCCCCCTTGGTGCTGCCTACATCCGTGACGAGCGCCTGGGGACCGACAACCGGAGCAAGGGCGCGCATCCAGTCCAGGATCGGGAGCACGGGCGCGGCAAGGACGTAGATGTCGGCAATGCCTGGCGTGAGGACGGCCTCGCGACTGGGCAGCGCCTGTTGGATGGCGCCCCTGGCGAGGGCGAGGGCGAGTTCCGCGGGTTGTGGATCCCAGCCGAGAATGGTGACCTCGCACAGGGCACCGAGGGTCTGCAGCGCGAGACCGAGGGAGGAGCCAATGAGGCCGGTTCCGAGGATGAGGACGCGGGTGGGCACCAGCTTCAGCTTACGCGAGGCGCTTGAAGGCTATCGCTCTTGCCGGTGAGTGAAGGCCCTTGCGCCGGCTCCACGGTAGTCGCCGGCAATGTGACCGTGGCCGCGCAGGAGGTACTTATAGGTGGTCAGCCCTTGGATGCCGACGGGACCGCGCGCGTGAAGTTTGCTCGTCGAAACCCCGACCTCCGCGCCGAAACCATAGCGGAATCCATCGGCGAACCGTGTAGACACATTGTGAAAGACACCGGCCGCATCGACCTCGCGCAGAAAACGCTCGGCCGTGTCCAGGTCTTCGGTCAGGATGCTTTCCGTGTGCGATGAGCCATGCGCGTGGATGTGCGCGATGGCGGCCTCCGGCGAGGCGACCAGACCGATGGCGATTTGGGGGCCGCCAAACTCGGTGTGCCAGTCGGTGACGGGCTCTGTGGCTACAGCGGCCAGCGAACGCACCCCTTCGTCGCCATGCAAACGAACGCCTTGCAAGGCCAGCATCGCGGTGAGTTGGGGCACAAAGGTGTCCGCAATGTCCCTGTGCACCAAAACCGTCTCGAGCGCATTGCATGCGGCGGGGTAATCGAGCTTGGCGTCAGCAATCACGCGAAGGGCGAGCGCCTGATCGGCAGCGCGGTCGACAAAGATGTGGCAGACGCCTTCGGCGTGGCCGAGCACGGGAATGCGGGTGTTGTTCTGTACAAACTCGACCAGCGCCTTCGAACCGCGCGGAATTACCATGTCGATGAGGTCGTGCGCGGCAAGGAGTGGACGCACCTGCTCACGGCCGAGAATGAGGCTGAGGGCGTCTTCTGGAAGATTTTGCTGGCGCAGGGTATCGCGCAGAATCGTAACCAGCGCGGTGGCCGTGCGCTCGACCTCGCGGCCAGGCTTCAGAATGGCGGCGTTGCCGCTCTTGAGCGCAAGCGCGGCAATCTGCGTGACGGCATCGGGGCGGGCCTCAAAGATCACGGCGAGTACGCCCAGGGGAACGCTGATTTTTTGTAGATGCAAGCCTTGCTCTTGCACCTCTCGGCTGAACGCACGACGTGGTAACCCGGATGGGTCTGCATCGTCCAACTCCGTCATCTCAAGAACACGCCCCAGTGGATCGGGCAACGCGGCCACCGAGCGGATTCCCTCCACCATCTCTCGCAGCTTGCTTTCTGTCAGCTTCAGGCGTGCCCATGTTGCGGGCGAGCATGCCTCGTCACCGGATAGATGCTCTGCCGCTTGCAGATCTTCGGCATTGGCAAGGAGCAGCCGCTCGCCCGCGCTCAAGACCGCGTCGGCCATCGACTCCAACGCGGCATTGCGCTGTGTCGCGCTAAGCGTGGACAAGAGGCGCGAAGCGGCTTTCGCGCGGAGAGCGATGTCACGGAGAGCGGATGCAGTTTGGGAAGGAACTGGGTTGAAATCAGCTGGCTCTTGCGATGCAGTCTCGATCACCGTGTCATCTCCCGCAAGCGGGCGTCCTCGGCGCGGGAACCTGCAGAGACGCCGAAGCGTGTGCCTACAACTTCGCCCGCGACAATGCGTTCGAGCACCCGAGGTGTGCGGCCATTGGCAATGATCGCTTCGCGGCCCGCTTCAAGGGCGATGCGCACGCTTTCGAGCTTGCTCAACATGCCGCCGCGGCCGCGCCCATTGCCGCCGTGCGCCAGAGCCAGCACTCCATCGTCTATCGCGGCAACGTGCGACAGAAGGCAGGCGTCGGGCGCGTGCGGATCGCGGTCGTAGAGGCCGTCCACGTCGGAAAGCAGCACCAGCGTATCAGCGTCGATGTGTTCGGCGAGCAGCGCGGAAAGCTTGTCGTTGTCACCAAAGACACGTTCGCGCTGCTGCGCCGGGGCCGCCAGCGGACGTTCCAGTTCAAGGGTAGACACGGTGTCGTTTTCGTTAACGATTGGGATCACGCCCAGCGAAAGCAGGGCATCCAGCGTGGCGCGTAGATTGGCATGGCGAAGGGGGTCGCGAAAGTCGTCCTCGGTCAACAGCACCTGCGCGATGCGGCAGCCGAGGCGGTCAAAGGCGTCGTCATACAAAGCCATCAGCCGCGATTGGCCGACGGCGGCGCAGGCCTGTACCTGCGCGAGCTCTGTCGGCCGCTCAGGCAGGGCCAGACGCTCCACGCCCAGGCCCACCGCGCCCGAACTCACCATCACCACCTCAGTGCCTTGCTCCCGCAGCGTCGCCACGCCTTCAACAAGACCGCACAAAAGGCCAAGGGCGATTTTGCCATCGGGACGCATGATGACATTGGTTCCTAGCTTGACGACGATGCGACGCAGATGATCCTCATATATGCGGCAAACCTACTCAGGCATGAACCGGCACCTTCACCGGGGCGGCAATGGTGCGATCGACCACCGGCGCCAGCTGCCGCAGCTTGGCAACCAACTCAGCCAGTTGCTTGGGAAAGAGGGATTGGGCGCCGTCGCTCATCGCCTTGTCCGGGTTAGGGTGCATTTCCATGAGCAGGCCGTCGCCGCCGGCGGCAACCGTGGCCAGCGCCATGGGCGCGACAAACTCGCGCTTGCCCACGCCGTGCGACGGATCGCCCAGCACCGGCAGATGCGTCAGCGACTTCAGCACAGGAATGGCGGAGATGTCCATCGTGTTGCGGGTGTAGGTCTCAAAGGTGCGGATGCCGCGCTCGCACAGCATAAGGTCATAGTTACCGCCGGCAAGGATGTACTCCGCGCTCAGCAGCAGCTCTTCAAGGGTGGCGGCGATGCCGCGCTTCAGCAGAATCGGCTTACGCACCTTGCCCAGTTCGCGCAGCAGGTTAAAGTTCTGCATGTTGCGCGCACCCACCTGAAAGCAGTCGACCAGGGGCAGCATGGGTTCAATCTGCGAGATCTCCATCACTTCGCTGATGACCAGCAGGCCGTGTTCGTCGGCTGCATCGCGCATCAGTTCGAGTCCGGGAATGCCCATGCCCTGGAAGCTGTAGGGCGAGGAGCGCGGCTTAAACGCACCCCCGCGCAGGAACTGCGCCCCGGCTTCGGCGCACTGCTCGGCGCTGAGGCGGATCTGGTCTTTGCTTTCCACCGAGCACGGGCCGCCCATGATGACGATCTCGTCGCCGCCGATCACCACGCCATTGCGAAACGTGATGTGCGTGCCCTCCGGCCGGAAGCCGCGCCCGGCGAGCTTGTAGGGTGAACTGATACGGTACGCCTGCTGCACGCCCTTGAGCACGGAAAACTCCGTCACCTCAAAGTGCTGCGGCGTGCCTACGCCGGCAAGAATGGTCTGGGTTTCACCCGTGGTGCGGTGGACGTTGAAGCCCATTTCAACCATGCGTTCGATCACGGCTTGAATCTGCTCACCGGTGGCGCGGTCCTGCATCGCAACGATCATCACTGGAGATCCCTCCCCGCGGCGGCGGAGACGGCCACGCGCGAAAGCCTTTCCTGCCGATACCCCGGCTGTTGAACAAAGAATTTACTGGTGTGTAAGCCGCTGGTGGCTTGCCGCGCCGCCGTGGGCTGCGGCGGCATCGCCTGCAGAACCGTGGGCCGTGGCGTCATCGCCTGCGGCGTCCCCGTCCACGCGTTGCAGCGCCCGCATGACATCCATAACGCGGTCATAGATATCCTGCAGCTGCGCCGCGGTGAGTGGACCTGGGTTGATGGAGCGGACGTGCTCGAAGACAGCCTGCTCGCGGTTCGGTTCATAAATCGGCGCGTTGCGGGAATGCTTGAGCTGCCCGATGGCCACCGCGGCCGCGGCGCGTTCTGAGAGCAAAGCGACAATCTGCTCATCCATTTCATCGATTCTGGTACGCCAGTCGGCGATCTCCATAGCTGTTCCTCAAGGGGCGAACCGGTGTCGACTGTGGCTCGCGAGTTGTGGCTGCGGTGAGGCTGAACACCCATCCGCGGCTGATTCCCATGATACGGCCCATGGTATGGGTTGCGGGCTGCGATTCTCACGTCTGCCCTCCGACAGGTTTCTCGCCTGCCACGCCGCCGGCCTCGACCTCGCCGCCGATCCCCGCGGCATCCACGTCCTGAGGATTGCCACTGCCCAGGCCGGGTTTCCCGTCCGTTGTCTTTGCTCGCTGGGGTGGGAAGGGGTCCTGCGTTTTGCGCGAAGCGCACAGGCTGCGGACAAACTCCCCTACAGCCCTAGGAGCGTCCGCCCCCGGCGTCTTTTCCACCAAACCCACGATCGCCGAACCCACAACGGCCGCATCGGCAAACTCTCCCACCGCGCGCACATGCTCCGGTGTGGACACGCCAAATCCCAGCGCGATCGGCAGATCGGTGAACTGGCGCAGCCGTTCGGTAAGCCCGCGAGCATCGTCTGCCAGCGAGGTTTGTGTGCCCGTGATGCCCACCCGCGAGATCGCGTACACAAACCCCCGCGAGTGCTCGGCGATCGCCTGCAAACGCGCGTCGGGTGAGGTGGGCGCGGCCAGAAAGACCGGCGCAAGATCATTCTCGCGCATGGCGGCCAGGTACTCGTCCGCCTCCTCGACAATCATGTCGGTGAGCAGGACACCATCGGCGCCACTCGCCTTGGCCGCCTTGCAGAACTCGGCCAGCCCCATGCGCACAACAGGGTTCAGGTAGCTGAACAGGAGGATGCCCGCCTCCGGACGAAGGCGACGAATATCCAGGCAGGTCTCGAGCACATCGCTGAGCCGCGTGCCGCGAGCGACCGCACGCTCGGACGCCCGCTGGATCACCGGACCGTCCGCCAGCGGATCACTGAACGGCACGCCAAGTTCAATCACATCCGCGCCGTTGTCCAGCGCGGCAATGGCCATCTCGCGCGTCGTGGCGAGGTCAGGATCGCCGGCGGTGAGGTAGATTACCAACCCCGGCCTTTGTTTGAAGTGAATCGGCATGCGTTTTCAGTTCCCGGCTTTGCTTTCCTGCTCTTGTTTGCTTTCCTGCTGTTGTTTGAGGAAGGTATTCCACGCCTGGCGACCCACCGTGGCGATGCGCTCGTTGATATTCGCAGGGGTGAGCCCGTCATAGATCAACACGCGCGTATTCGGAAAAACGAAGTACAGCACCGGCGGGTCGATGCTCACATCGGTGAACTCGCTGCAGTTGCCGCCCGCGTCATAGGCCGTGCAGGTGTTATTGCCGAGCAGCGCATGCAGCTTCATGGAGCCTTCGCCGATCTTCGGCGGCGGCCCCACATCCCCCACGATGGCGAACTGCAGACGCCCGTCCTTGATCACCGCCGCGAGATCCCCCTTGCCCACCCCCGCCGTATGCAGCAGAGCACCGATCGGCAGCACGATGTAGGGCACGCGCTCGGAATCCAGACTCAGGTCGGAAATGGGGTAGCGCAACGCCGTCTCCGGCTGGTTAGGCCGCTCGGCCCGCTTGGAAAGCGTGGAACCATCAGCGTCAATGGCCATCTTCGCGTCATAAAAAATTGTGCCGTCCGGGAACTCGAGGATGGCCGTATTACGGCTGGGATCCACCTTGCATCCAGGCGCTTCCTGTCCATCGCAGACAGAAAAACGTTGCGTCAACTCGGGCAGGATCACCTGCGCCCGGGCGAAATCCACGCCCCGCAACGTAGCCGCATCGGTTGGCGGTGCGGCGTAGGGAAGGGCGGCCGCCGCGGGAAGGCATATGCAGGCGCAGAGCCACGCCAGGGATCTTCCGAAGCGATGGATCGCAAGCGAAGTGGTCATAAACGGCAATCTCCGGCCTCATGGCAGGAGAGGAATCGTTGCAGCGCCCTCATCCCTTGGCCTCCGTCATGGTGCTGCCGTCCAGCTTCATCTCGCGCGTCAGAATGCCGATGTCTTTATCCCCGCGGCCGGATACGTTGACCATCAGGATTTTGTCCTTGCCCAGCTTCGGCGCGAGCTTCATCGCCTCGGCCACGGCGTGTGCGGTTTCCAGCGCCGGGATGATCCCTTCGGTGCGGCTCAGGAACTTGGTCGCCTCAAGCGCTTCGTTGTCCGTGGCCGAGGTATACGTGGCACGGCCGGAGTCGTGCAACATCGCGTGCTCCGGGCCCACCGAGGCGTAGTCCAGCCCGGCGCTGACCGAATGCGTGCTCGCCACCTGACCGGCGTCATTCTGCAGCACATAGCTGTAGGTGCCCTGCAGCACACCGGGCAGGCCGCCGCCGATCTTCTGGAAGCGTGCAGCGTGATCACCCAGGGCTGTTCCGCGCCCGCCGGCTTCCACGCCGATCAACTGCACCTCCGCCTCGGGAATGAACTCATAGAACGCCCCAATGGCATTGGACCCGCCGCCGACGCAGGCCACGATCGCGTCCGGAAGGCGGCCTTCCGCCTCGAGGATCTGACGCTTGGCTTCCTGCGAAATGACACGGTGGAAGTCGCGCACCATCGTGGGATACGGGTGCGACCCCAGCGCCGATCCCAGGATATAAAACGTGCTGCGTACATTGGTCACCCAATCGCGCATGGCCTCGTTGATCGCGTCTTTCAGGGTGGCCGAGCCGGAGTTGACGCCGCGCACCTCTGCTCCCAGCAGCCGCATGCGGAAGACGTTCAGCTCCTGCCGCCGCATATCCTCTTCGCCCATATAGACCACGCATTGGAGGCCAAATAGCGCGCAAACCGTGGCCGTCGCGACGCCGTGCTGGCCCGCGCCGGTTTCGGCAATAATGCGCTCCTTGCCCATGCGCCGCGCCAGCATCGCCTGGCCCAGCGCGTTGTTGATCTTGTGCGCACCGGTGTGCAGCAAGTCCTCGCGCTTCAGATACACCTTCGCCCCGCCCAAAATTTCCGTCATGCGCCGCGCGAAGAACAGCGGCGTGGGACGGCCGCAGTAGGTATGCAGCAGCCCGGCGAGCTCGGCATGGAATGCGGGGTCGGCCTGGGCCTGCGCATAGGCCTCGTCCAGCTCCAGCAGCGCGGCCATCAGGGTCTCCGGCACATAGCGTCCGCCGTATTTGCCGAAGCGGCCCGGTTTGAAGTCCCCATCCGCTGCGCCCGTCGCGGGCCGGACATATTTTTCTTCAGAAATCTCAAGAACCGGGCTCATGTTTTGCTCCGAAATGCCGTTATTGCGGTTAGGGAGGTGGGAAAGCGAAACCGCGACCTTTGGGGTCGCGGCTCGGGGGTGTTGAGAATCTCGTAAACCTTATTGCTTCGAGGGGCTCAGACCGCCTTTGCCGCTACCGGACGCCAGTAGCGGAAGGGAAACCCAAAGGAGGTAGAGACAGGGCGACGCATCAAGTCACACAATATACCGGTCCGGGGAGAGTGGCAAGGATGACCGAAGATTTACCACTGAACTGCATATCGGCAAGACGGAGCGCGCATCGAAACGGGCGAGGCCGAGACCCGCTACAGGCAGGGTGGTTTCAGCTGGGCCACTGCACGACAATCACTGGGAACGAACCAGGAACGACAAGAGAAGGAGACACCATGATGAACTTGAAATTTGCTGGCCTGGCATTCGCCACGGCTTTGACGCTGGCCCCCTTTCACGCATTTGGCCAAGAGTCGTACTACCGGGCAAAGCGGCAGCAGCACTACAGCGATGCCCGCCATCACACGAAAGCCAAGGTCGTGGGCGGCTCAGCGGCAGGCGGCGCCTTGATCGGCGGTCTGGCAGGTGGCGGCAAGGGTGCGCTGATTGGCGCCGGCGCCGGTGCAGGCGGCGGTTTGATCGCCAATCACTACCGCGAAAAGCACGATGTGCACAAACGTGAGGAGTACGGCCGCTAGGGTACCGGCATATTCACCGAGACTGCCCAAACCCGCCAAAACGGCGTCCCCGGAGCTGCCCAAACGGCATCACCGGACCTGCCCCAAACTGCGTCATCTCGACCGGAGCAAGACGGTTTTTCGTTTTGCGGAGCGGAGAGACCCCTGTATTCGTCGGCCACAACCATTTCCGTGGCGCACCGGGCCACAGACAGGGGTCTCTCCGCTCGCTGCGCTCGGTCGAGATGACACTTCGGGGGCGGGTGTACCTATCCATAAGTGCGGCTCGGAGACACCATATTTGACACAACCCATGGAGCCAATCTTCCTCAAAGCTGAAAACACGGGCACCTGAGTCACCGGCTGGGCGCAGCCCTCGCATCGTGCCGGAGCAAAATCTGTTCGCGCCTGCTACCGTGAAGCTATGTCCGTCGCCATCCCGCGCCTGTTCGCGACCGTCCTCTCGGCAATCCTGCTCTGCGCCTCGGATGCCGCAGCGGCCACCCCGGTCTTCACCTACCGGGTGATTGCGAAGTACCCGCATTCCACGCGCAGCTACACGGAAGGCTTCTTCTTTCTGAACGGCAACTTCTACGAGGGGACCGGCCTCACCGGACACTCCGAAATCCTCGTCACCGACCCGTCAACGGGTCAGGTGCAGCAGCATGTCGACATCCCGCCGCAGTTCTTCGGCGAGGGCATCGTCGATGTGGGGCCTAACCTTCTCGAGTGGACCTGGCAGACGCACACCGGCTTCGTCATCGACCGCTTTTCGCTGCGTACCCTGCACGAATTTCACTACACCGGCGAAGGCTGGGGCATGACGCGCACCAACAAGCAAGTCATCACCTCGGACGGCACGGCTACGCTCCGCTTCCGCAACCCCGAGACCTTCGCCGAGCAACGTCACATCCTCGTCACCGACGAAGGCAAGCCGGTCGACCAACTCAACGAACTCGAATACATCCAGGGGCAAATCTACGCCAATGTCTGGCATTCCGACCGCATCGCGCGCATCTCGCCTTCAACGGGCCGCGTCCTCTCTTGGATCGACTGCACCGGCCTCCTGCCCGACAACCAGCGCGTGGATGCGGAATCGGTGCTGAACGGCATCGCCTATGACGCGGCACACGACCGCCTGTTCGTGACCGGCAAACAGTGGCCCACGATCTTTGAGATTAAGGTCCTGCCAAAAGCACGGTAGCGCGCCGCGGCATCGAAGCCTACGAGCGGAACGAGCGCACACGGAACGGAGAACGCCATCAGGATCGCCAGCTGGAACGTCAACTCGATCAAAGCGCGTCTGCCGGCCGTCACCACCTGGCTGGAAGCACAAAAGCCCGACGTGCTCATGCTGCAGGAGATCAAAGGCCTCGAATTTCCTACAGAAGTCTTTGAGTCGCTCGGCTACAAGAGCGCCTTTGTCGGCCAGAAAAGCTACAACGGCGTCGCGATCCTCTCACGCCATCCCTTTGAGGTCCTCTCCACCACGCTGCCCGGCGACGACGAGGACAGCCACGCACGCTTTCTCGAAACGCGCATCGAGTTCCCCACCGGAGCCTTCCGCGTCGTGGACATCTACCTGCCCAACGGCAACCCGGTTGGCACACCCAAATTCGAGTACAAGCTGCGCTGGATGGAGCGGCTGCGCCAGGCCATGGCCGGCTGGGTCAACGAACCCACCCTGATCGGCGGCGACTACAACGTAATCCCCGAGGACATCGACTGCCACAAGCCGGCCTCCTGGGTGCGCGACGCGCTGTTTCAGCCCGAAACTCGCGCCGCCTATCGCGCTCTGCTGGGCCTCGGCTACATCGATGCTTTTCGCACACTGCACCCCGAGGCCACCGGCCAATACACCTATTGGGACTACTTTCGCCAGGCCTTTGAAACCAATCGCGGCATCCGCATCGATCACCTGCTGCTCTCGCCGCCGCTGGCCGGCCGGCTGCAGGCCTGCACCATCGACCGCACCCCACGCGGGGGTGAAAAGCCCTCCGACCACACCCCCATCACGGTCGAACTCGGGTAGGCCAAAGCTCCCGAGGATGGGGGTGAGCCAGCTAGCTTCCCTGACGCCATTCATGAGCGGACCGGGAGGGAGAGAGCGATCTAGTGCTCCTCATCCTAGTGCTCGGAGCTAGGCGGAGCGATACCTTTCAGGCGCAGGTAGAGGGCAAGCGTGGAGTATTGCTCGTTGTCGTGCGCAACCGTGCCCCACATCAGGCCAATCCGCGAGCGTTTGGCAGGGCCCATGGTGAACATCTCCGCCAGATTGCTGTCGGTTAACGCGGCAAAGGCCTTATCGCACTCGGCAAAGGAAGCCTGCAGGGCACCCACAATCGTGGCCTTGTCGGCGGTCTCGGGCGGAACTTTGGGCAGGGAAGAGGCGGGTGTACCGTTGGCCAGCCCGCAGGAGCGCAGCTGCGCCTCCGTTACGTGATTGAGCACGCGCGCAAAGGTGCGGATGTCGGGTTCGGGCTTGTAGCTGAAATCCGCGGTCGGCATCCTGTCGGCGGACTTCAGGATGTTGGTCTTCGCCGCGTTGTAGCCGCGCTGCGCCTCGGCAGCCGGGCCTACCGCCGCCTGCGTGGGGCCGGCTGCCTGGCTGTGATCCATATGATCCATGCCCGTGGCCGAGCTCTGGGCCAGGGCCAAACCCATCGTCGTCACGGCTCCAAGCGGCAAAAGGGCGGCCGCCAACCTGCGTTGCTTCGTCATGATGTCCTCGGTTCCTGCGTCCAGCTTACCCGCGGAACGCCGGGAAGACTAGATGGGAACTCAGGAAAACCCGTTCGATCTGAACGCGAAGCTGATTGCTGCCTCTGCGCGTGCTGCAGTACGCTCGAACAACATGCAGAGGCTTACAGAAACACCTTCAGAACACACGGATGCTCCGCTGCCAGCCCACATTTGGGCTATCTTTTGGATCGTCTTAGGTTGCACACTCGCTGCCAGCCTTGCGTGGTCTCACCAAAAGCTATTTTGGACTGATGAGCTTCTGGAGTACTACTCCGATGTAAAGCCAACCTGCAATGCAGTGCTACTTGGCCAGCTGTACTTTCCCTTTTCGCTCGAACCACCAGCTTTCCACCTCCTCCTGCATGAAACGCACAATGTACTGAGCAGATACCCAGAGTTAGCAGCCCGGCTACCGTCGATTCTGTCGTTACTGGTGACGGAGATCTGCAGCTTTGTCATCACGCTACGCTTAACGAAATCGCCCACAGCCGCGCTCGCGGCTATGGCGGGACCCTTCTTCTTAACCACGATTGATTATGCGCCGGAGGCAAGGGTTTACAGCATGTTAACGGCGCTGTTCGCTCTATCCATTCTTTGCTATCAAAAGGCCATCCAGTCAGAGAATGCAGTACCTTCGCGTACCCCATCGTTACTTGGCCTTGCCTTGTCGCTTGGTGGAGCCATCCTTCTGCACTACTACGGAATTCTGCTAACAATTCCCTTTTTGGCTGGTGAGTTGTTTCGCACCCTGCATCACAAGCGGTTCGATTGGCCAACCGTTGTGGCGCTGCTCGCCGCAATGAGTGTATTTGCGTTAAACCTGCCCTTCATGCGTCCTTTGCATGAGATCCAGGCGCACTATTACGACACGGGTGAGACAAGCTTTCGCATGATTCCATTTACGTATCTGTGGCTAGTAAATCACTCCGGTGTGTATCGGTTTGATCTTCTGCCCTTTGCGAAGCTGTTGGCACACCTAGCCAATGCACTCATAACCATTGGTGTTCTGGCTCTCATTGTCGGAACGGTTCAGTGGCTTGTTACCCGCTGGCGAACAGATCCGGATGCACCTGTCATGGTCGTTCTGTTAGGCGGATTTCTTCTGCCGGTTGTCAATCTTCTCGTAGCTCACTATGTTACTCACGCGTACGCTCCGAGGTACAGCCTCCCTGCATGTGTTTCAATGTCTGTGCTCGCGATTGCACTCTGGAAACGCCACAGCACTCGCGTTCCCTGGCTCTGCTTCCTGCTGGTGACACTGAGCGTCACGTACACCGCTCTCCACACAGCGAAAGCTCACGAACGAAGAGTAACTCTTCTCTCGAATCTAATACCTACACCTCAGCTTCGAATTGCGATAGAAGGCCAGAAGGATGAACACGTTTATATTCAAGACACCGCTCGATTCCTCAGTACGTATTACTACGCCTCGCCCGGTGTGAAACAACAGTTGATGGGTGTAAGTTCTGCTGATCGCGAATTTCATTGGCTAAACCGAGATCCCTCAAGCATCTTTGCACGTAACATCAACCGAACCACCAACGTACCGTGGGTGCGTTATGAAACGCTGGTTGAAGAAGGCGGCTCTCATCTCTTTGTGATTTACAACGATCCAACCGAAGAGTGGATCACCCAGGAAATTGCTTCAGGCGCAGCTTCCGCACAGATCTGTGGACCAGCCTTTGGAGGAACACTGTATCGCGTCAGCTTCAAGTGAACTCCAGGACGCGGCGCACAGAGTACCTTGCGGAGAGGAATAGGGGAGTGCCGTGGCGTGAGCTGGTGGCGGAAATCGAGGCATCCGAATCAGCATCGCCCGGTGAACCTGCCATCACGAGTAGACGCCTACTGCTGTGGCCCTTGCGCACGGCCAGACGAGCTCCCGCGCTGCAGCAAACGGCTTCTCCAAGCGGAGCTTTAACTTTTCTCTCGGGATAGTTACTCTCTTGATTCCTCCTTTCGCCATGTTTCCGCTCGCGTCGAAGCCTCTATCCAAAAGCCGTGCGGGGAGCATCCAATGCCTGTAATTCCGGGGTTTCTGCCTACCTGCTTCGGTTTTACAGAGTAGTGGGTCTTCCCAGTCTTATGAATGGCGCCTTGTTCCAGGACGAAGCCGATCTCGCAACGCTCCGCCGGCCGCTCACCCCGGAGCAGGCGGACACGCTTCCGCGCCTGCATCGATTGCTGCTTGGCTACTACGGCGCCCCGCCGCCGCGCGTGCCCTGGGATCCGCTCACCCAGTTCATCTATTCGCTGCTGAGCGCCCGCACCAAAACCAAAGAGGCCCACCAGGTCATGCGCGATCTGGAGCGTGCCTTCCCCGGCGCCGGTCCCGGTGCGTGGGAGGCCGTGCGCGACGCCTCCGCGGCCGACATCGAGCGGGCGATTGCCGTCGTGACCTTTCCAGAAGTCAAGGCGCCCCGGCTCAAGGCAGCCCTCATGGGCATCTCCGCGCGCACCGGCGCGCTTTCCCTCGAGTTCCTCGCCCGCTACCGCACCGAAAAAGTTCGCGAATGGCTGCAAGGATTTGAGGGTGTGGGCGCGCAGGTCTCCGCAGCCGTGGTGAATTTTTCCACCCTGCGCCGCCGCGCGCTTTCCGTTGACGCCAATCACCTTCGCGTGATTCAGCGGCTGTGCATCGTGCCCCGCGCGGATGCGGCGACCACCGAAGAGCGCCTTATGCGCCTTGTGCCCGAAACCTGGGACGCCGCCATGCTTGACGAGCATCATGCGCTCGTCAAGCTCCATGGCCAGACCCTGTGCACCTTTGCGGAGCCGCGCTGCGCCGAGTGCCCCCTCTTGCGCCACTGCCCCACAGGCGAACGCAACACCGCAGGGCAGGCGCTTCCGGCGCAGTCCGCGCACTAGATTTAGCGTCGTTGCCGTCGCAAACCGCATTAACGCAGCTTGGCGCGGGCCTTGTCGATGGCCTCCCGCAAAAGCGCCGGCCCACCCTCAATGACGCGTCCGTGACCGCTCGCGTAGCGCCGGATGTCCGTTCCGAGCGCGTCCAGCAGCTTCCCCGCGCTGGTGAGAGCTAGCGGTTTGTTCCACGTAGCCAGCGTCGGCAACGGAAAATACCACGGTCCGAATCCAGAAACATGCAGCCGCCCGCCCACCGCGATCAGGGCGTCACCGGTATACAGGGTTCCATCCCGCTCATCGAAAAAACTTGCATGTCCGGGAATGTGCCCGGGGGTTTCAATCACCCGCAACGAACCGAACAGCTCGCCATCGTTTATCAGGTGCGTCGGGTGGGTTTTGGTTCCCGGCAGACCGCCCTTGATCTTGCCCTGCGGTTCTCCCGATTCCAGCGTCTTGTCCGGCGGTTTGATCAGCAGCCGCGTACTCCGTTTGGTGATCGCCACATCCGGCTTGCCCAACATGCCGCTCAGTTCATCCACGGAACCAACATGGTCGCCATGTGCATGGGTCAGCAAGATGCGTACCACGGAGCCGCCTCCCAGCCGGCCAGCCGTTTGCAGCACTTTCTTGCCCGCGCCGGACACCGTCGTATCGATTAACGTGTAGCCATCCGACTCACGTACCAGATAGCAATTGAGCACACCAATCCGTGTGAGTTGGTGACCCTCCGTTCCCACAGGGGAAACTTTCATATGTACAGAACCTCCGGTACCTTCGACTTGGACCTTGGATTTGGATGCGTCTCACCCGGTAAAAAGACCGGCACTGTGGTCCAGCCACAGAGACCCGGCAGGGGATCCGGCAATGGATCCGGCAGGGGATCCGGCAATGGATCTCTTGTGTGGTGTCGTTTGACTCCAACGTGCGGCCCGCGGCTGAGCGGGCCATCTGGCCCCAGCGCCCTGACCGATAGCCAAACACGTTACAATGAGGTACTATGCAGGCGTCCTCGCAACCCAATGCCGCGATCGGGCGCATCCTCAAGATTTCTCTTGCGCTGACCTTTCTATACATCGTGGCTACGTTCGTTTTTGGCATGCGGGCGCACTCCCTTGCGCTGATTTCAGAGGCTGGCCACAACGTCTCTGATTTTGCGGCGCTTGGCGTCAGCTTTGCCGCCGTGTGGCTTGGGGGCCGCCCTGCGACGGACCAGCGTACCTTCGGTTTTCAGCGCGCCGGTGTCCTCGCGGGCTTTGTCAACGCGCTCAGCCTCGTTGCCCTCGCGCTCTGGATCGGCCTTGAGGCTGTTCTGCGCCTGATGCATCCCGTGGCGGTGGAGCCGAAGCTCATGATGAGCGTCGCCGCCGCGGGTGTCCTGATGAACGGCCTCATCGCTGGTTTGCTCTGGCGCTTCGCGGGCGACCTCAACATCCGCAGCGTCTTTGTCCATATGCTCGGCGACACCATCTCCACCGCCGCGGTCATCGTCGGCGGCCTTCTGATCGCCACCACTCACCAGCAATGGATCGATCCCTTCCTCTCGCTCATCATCGCCGGCATGATTCTTTGGAGTTCCTACGGCATCGTGCGCGAAAGCCTGCACATTCTGCTGGAAGGCACGCCGCGTTCGGTCGACCTTGCGAAGCTTCGTTCCGCGATGCAGAGCATGGAGGGGGTTGTGGACGTTCATGACCTTCACATCTGGAGTCTGGCCTCGCAGTCCCATGCGCTTGCCAGCCATGTGCAGATTAACGAGATGCCCCTGGCCGAATGCGACGCTCTGCTCGCTCGCATGAACCATGAGCTGCAGGAACACTTCGGCATTGCCCACACCACGCTTCAGTTTGAGGTAAACGGCTGCGCTATCAAGGACGGCTGTGCGATGCCGCCAAAACCTGGGATGATTGATGGGCATTCACACCACCACGGGAGCCACGGTGGGCATCCTCATCAACATGGCCACGCTCACGCCCACTAGACTTCCTAGACGTCTTGGATTTCCTAGACGCTCTAGACTCCCCAGACGCTTTAGACCTCCCAGACGCCTTGGACTCCCCAGACTCCTTGGACTTCCCAGACGCCCCAGTCTGTCTTCCCTCTTCTGCGCTGCGCTGCTCGCCTCCGGCCACGTCTCTGCGCAGGAGGTTGTGTTGGCTCCGGCCTTTACGGCACCCGTCGCGGGCCAGCCTTTGCCCTACAACGTGACCAATAACGGCACAAACACAGTCAGTCTCTGCCTCACCAATGGGTGGAGCGCGCTAGGTGTCGCGGGCGCCTCCGCCTTTACCGTGGAGCGCCGCTTTGGGGGCCACTGGCACAAGGTCCTGGGCCGGGATCTGCGCAATCAGCTTGCCCAGCCGCTCGCCGCCGGCAGCTCCGCGCGGGTCGCCATGGCCGGACTGGGCGAAGCCGGCACCTACCGTCTGGAATTGAACTACGTGCACGGCCTTGTGCCTTCCTGCTGGGCGCCGCATGAAGGCAAAATTCACGTGCTGCACTCGGACCCGTTCGATCTGTCCGACGCCCCTGCAACGCCTCGGGCTCCGGGCGAATCCACCCCCGCCCTGATACCCCGTCCCGAATAGCATCTCTCAAACGGGAAAGGGACAGACACCATACGGTGTCGTCCCTTTCTCGGCGAGATCGCGAGTCACCTACACCAGCTGCGCATCGAGCGAAATCTCCGCAGCTTTCAGCAAACGTGAGATCGGGCAGCCCTCTTTCGCCTTCTTTGCGAGTTCATCGAATTGCGCTTTCTCGATCCCCGGTACCCGCGCCCTCGTCTTTAGGTGGATCTTCGTAATGGACGGGCCGTCATCGGTCTTTTCCATCGTCACCGTGGCAGTTGTATCCAGCTGTTGCGGCGGCTTATCCACGGAGGACAGCTGGCCGGAAAGCGCCATGGTGAAGCAGCCAGCGTGCGCGGCGGCGATCAGTTCCTCGGGGTTGGTGCCCTCCCCATTCTCAAACCGGGTGCCAAAACTGTAGGGCGTTTCGTGCAGCACGCCACTTTGGGTATTCAGAATGCCTTTGCCATCCTTCAAGCCACCCTGCCAAACCGCCATCGCATTGCGATCCATAACCTAGAAGCTCCTTCCGCGCTCAAAACAGCGCCTACCCTAGGATGCATTCCGGGGATGCACTCAGAATGCCTTTGCGGCTGCGTCCCGCTCCTGGTCAGCCCTACACCGGCCGTTGCCGTGGTGCCGTCCGGCATGGGACTGCAACGGCGATGCAGCCGCGCGCAGGGAGCCTCGCTTCACGCTTGACCGCGGCAACAGGGCGGCGCACCACCCCGGCGTTTTACCGACTTTTCTTCTACAAAAGGGCATCGGCGAGCATCAGATCGCCATGCCGGCCAACACTCTTTCCTCTCCGCTCGCCTTGATCTTCGACATGGACGGCGTCCTCATCCTCTCCGAGCCGGTACATGAGCAGTCCAAGCGCGAGGCCCTCGCTCAATCTGGCATTGCCGTACCCAATGAGCGCTTCGCCGACTACATCGGTCGCAGCGACACCATCATGATTCAGGATCTGGCTGCCGAGCACGGCCTCGGCGAGGCTGAAGGTGTCGCGATTCTGCGCCTAAAGCACAGCATCTATGAGTCTCTCGAACACACCATGCAGCCGGTCGAAGGCGCCATTGCCTTTCTCAACCGCGCCGCCGGCCGCTTCCGGCTCGCCCTCGCGACCTCCGCCAACGCGCGCAATCGCCGCTCCACGCTGGATCGGCTCGGCATCGCCCACCTCTTCGAGGTCACGATGGATGCCTCGTCCTTTACTCACCCGAAGCCGTCGCCGGAGGTCTTTCTCAACGCTCTGCGCGACCTGCGGCTGGAAGCGGCCGATTGCTGGATCATCGAGGACGCGGTGACCGGCATTCTCGCCGCCAAAGCGGCCGGTTGTTTTGCGGTCGGTCTCACCACCAGCTTTTCCCGCGAGGCGCTCAAAGCCGCCGGTGCCGACCTCGTCATCGATACCTTCGCCGAACTCGAAGAGGCACTCCAGCCCATCGCCGAACCCTTTCCTGAGCCTCTTCCGCTCCTCGGCACACCCGAGGCCGGAATACCCTTCGCCGGCTGACCCCGGCCCCACCGCCAGGCGGCATCCAAGCCGCCATGGACGATCGCCAGCGCCCCCAACCGTTCGGCCCGCTCCTGTTTCTGGTCGATCGCGACCACGGGCCGACGGATCGCCTCCTTCCGCGCTGGCTGTTTCTTCGCCTGCTCGGTGGCGTGTACTTCTCCGCTTTTTTCGCTCTTGCCTTCCAGATCCTCGGCCTGGTCGGTTCAAGCGGCATTCAGCCGGTCTTTGAGTTCCTCTCCGCCTTGCGGCCGCTGGGTTCGCGGGCATTCTGGGCTGCACCCTCGCTCCTGTGGTGGGTCCATCCGACACCGGCTGCGCTCGACGGCGCCCTCACCGCGCTGGTCTGGGTGGGCATGGCCGCCTCCGTGCTCGTCGTGCTCAATCTGCTGCCCGGCCCCGCGCTGCTGGTCTGCTTTCTCTGCTACCTCAGCTTTGTCTCCACCGCCCAGGACTTCGCACAGTACCAATCCGACGGCATGTTGCTCGAAGCCGGCTTTCTTGCCCTGTTTATCGCACCCGCCGGATGGCGTCCCGGCTGGGGCCGCCGTTCGCTGGCCTCGCGCGCCGCGCTTTTTCTCCTGCTTTGGGAGTGGTTCCGGATTTACTTTGAATCCGGCGTCGTGAAGCTCCTCTCCGGCGATCCCACCTGGCGTCACCTCACCGCAATGTACGAGTACTACCAAAATGGCCCGCTGCCCACCTGGATTGGCTGGTACCTGCAGCATTCGCCTCTCCTCTTCCATCGCTTGGTCGCCGGCGTCACGCTCGTCATGGAGCTCGGCATCGTCTTTCTGGCCTTTCTGCCGCGTCCCTGGCGGTATGCCTGTTTCGCGATCGTCAGCCTTTGGCAGATCGGCGTCATCGCTACAGCCAACTACGCCTTCCTCAACTACCTCGTGCTCTTCCTTGGCGTCCTGCTGCTGGACGACCACGCCCTGATCCGCTTCGTCCCCAAGCGCTGGCGAGACAGCCTCACCCCGGAAAGCCCCGCGACGCTAACCCATGAACCCGATCCTCCAGCCGGACGCTCACCGTCGCAGCTAACGCCGATCTCCCCGCGCACCTTGGAAAGCCCCACCCCGCGCACAGGGGTACGCCGCCACCCTCGCGAGGTCCTCCGTGCCGTTCGCATCGCCGTAACGACCATCACGCTGGCGACCCTGGCCTATGCCACCACCGAACCCCTGCTCGCGATGTTCTGGCCCGCAATCCCACTGCCCACCGGGCCGATCGCCGCGCTCGCTCCCTTCCGCATCGCCGACACCTACGGTCTTTTCGCCGTGATGACCCCGCACCGCTACGAGATCGAGTTCCAGGGTTCGGAAGACGGTCGCACCTGGACCGCCTATCCCTTCCGCTACAAGCCGCAAAACCCCCACGCTCGCCCGGGTCTCTATTCGCCCTATCAGCCACGCTTTGACTGGAATCTGTGGTTCGCCTCGCTCACCACCTGGCAACAGGCGCCGATCGTCGCAGGCACGGAGATTCGGCTGCTCCAGGGCTCCGCACCGGTCCTCGGCCTCTTCGCCGGTAATCCGTTCGGGGCCCACCCGCCTCGCTTTGTCCGCGCGGTGATCTGGCAATACTGGTTTTCCACGCCCGCCGAAAAGCGCGCGGATGGCGTCTGGTGGCGTCGAGAACTCCTCGGCACCTACGCCCCCACGCTCACCCGTGAGCCGGACGGCAAATTCGCCGCCGTCGCTCTGCCGTCCCACTCCTAGCGCAGGCCGGCAAGAGCTTTCAACGCTCTTCGCCCGGCTACGCTTTTGCCTGCTCCCTAAAATAGCCCTCCAGTGATCTGGGTTCGCGACCCAGAATGGCCCGAAGAACAAGCGCATTGCCGCCCGGAAAACCAAACTGGGCATAATCCGCATACATGCGCTGCATGCCCTCACGAAACGGCCCACCTGGAATATGCGCCTGCGTGGCCCACTCCTCAAACGGGATCTCCCGCGGTGTAATTGTCCGGCCCAGCGCCTCCGACATCATTCTTGTGAGCTCGATGCGGTCCACCATGCCAGGCGCGCAGAGCTCAAACGTTCCGTAGTCGAGCTTGTCACTCGTCAGCGCGATCGCGGCCGCTTCGGCCACATCGCGATAATCCACATAGCTCGCTAGCTTCGTGTTTGGATACGGCAGCGAAAACGTCCCCCGCTCCGTCACTTCCTTCCAGCCATTGGCAAGCGTCTGCATAAACATCGTCGGCTGCAGCACGGTAAAAACCAGGCCGGACTCATAGAGCGCCTCCTCCACAGGAAGCTTCCCGGCGTGATTCTTCATCTTGGAAATGGACGGATGGATGACGCCTGAGAAAGTAAACTTCTTGACCCGGGCTGCGATCGCCGCCTTCACCATCGCCACGCCAAGCTCCCCTTCATTGGGCTTGAAAGCCGGATTCAAATGGAAAACGCCGTCCACACCCTCGGCAGCCGAGCGAAGGCTCTGCTCATCCTCCAAGTTGCCGACCGCTGCCTCATCGGCTCCGTGAGCAAGGGCTTCCCCGCGCTTGTCCTCACTCGTCACCAAAGCTCTTACCTGGGCGCCTCGAGCCTTCAACGCAGGCAAAACATAATGGGCATATTCGCCACTGGCACCTACCATCAAAACTTTCATCGTCTCTCCTTCGTCTCTATCCCGTGAACCTGCAGGCACCGCTCCGACACCATGCTTTTGATGTCATCCGGCAGCATCTATTCTCATCCCACAGCTTTTGAAGTCATCCTGCAGCTTCGATGTAATCCCGCAGCTTCGATGTCATTCGCCACTTCGATGCCATCCCGCCACTTCTGTTGCCATCCACCACGTCTTCTGTCATCCCGCAGCGCAGCGGAGGGATCTGCTTTTGAACCGCCGCTACCCCCAAGGAAGCTCCAATTGACTTGTTGCCATCCAGCAACTTCGATGCCATCCCGCAACTTCGATGTCATCCGCCACTTCTGATGTCATCCTGCAGCTTTGAATGCCATCCCGCCACGTCTTTTGTCATCCCGCAGCGCAGCGGAGGAATCTGCTTTCGAACCGCCGCTACCCCCAAGGAAGCTCAAATTCACTCAGCAAAACGGAAGGGCGGGTCTTCAGCCCCGCCGTAAGGCACCGTCTCAAACGGCTTTAGCCGCAGAGGTAAGCCTCTAGGCTCGGCCCGACAAAAGATCAGACCCCTCCCTAACAAGAAACGGCTCTGCGGCAAAGAATCTGTCCTGTCTGGACAGCAGACTCAGTTCAAATCCGGCGTCTCTGCACTATCAATGAGCACGAAGCTATT
>CAXSCE010000007.1:0-116024 GCA_964236545.1 uncultured Bryocella sp. | reverse complement strand
CTGCTGCAGCATCGATTGACACCGGCACAGCGCCGCGCTCTGGAGGCGGTACGCGATGCGGCCCGCAGCCGGGGCACCCCCGTATTTCTGGTGGGCGGAGCAGTCCGCGACCTGACGAGTGGAGCTCCGGTACGCGACCTTGACTTTGCTGTCCAGGGTGAGGTGGGAGCTCTCGCCGAAGCACTGCAGGCAGCCGGCGCACGGCAGATCGGCGAAAGCAGCGCTTTTCTTTCCCGATATTTTGTATTTCACGCCGGGGTTCGCGTCGAGGTGGGCTCCACGCTGACCGTGAGCTATCCCCAGGCGGGTGTGCCGAAGGTGCAGCCGGCTCCCATCCTGGACGATTTACGACGCCGCGACTTCACAGCCAACGCCATGGCCATCTCTCTGAACGAGGGATCCTACGGCCTGCTCCTGGACCCGATGAACGGTGTGGCCGATCTTGAGAATCGTGAGCTCCGGCTGGTGTCGAATCTTGGATTTATCGAGCAGCCGGCACTGCTGGTACGCGCTGCCCGCCTCAGCAACCGCCTGGGTTGGAGCCTGGAGGAACGGACACAGCGGCGCTACGAGAACGCGAAAGACGAAGGGGCCATTGAACGGCTATCTGCCGAGACCCGGGCTTATGAGCTGGAAGAGATCTTTCATGAGGAAGACCCGCTCTCGGCGCTTGAACATCTCCGCGGCGAGAACTGGCTTCCGCAGCTTTCCCCCATTCTGGCTGAACTGAAACCTGACGGGGACGGGCTTGACCGGGTTCGCGACACCCTGGGCCAACTGGAACAGCTGGGCATCTTTGCCGACCCTTCCCCGGTTTATTTTCCGTTGCTGACGGCCAAGCTTCCCGCGGAGCAGGTGACGGCGATCAAGGCGGCTTTCGGCAATCCGGGCTTTGCGGAACAGATCAGCTCGCTGGAGGCACGCAGCCGGGAGCTCTCGACGCAGCTGTTATCCAAGGCCTCTTCCTTGCCCTCAGCGGCCTGGAAGCTGCTTTTAGGCGCCGAGCCGGATGCCGTGCTTTCACTGGCCGCGTCTTCTCGAAGTGGCGCGGCCCAAGCGAAATTCAAGGCCTTTTTCACGGATTGGCCCCAGGCCCGCCAGCGTATCCCCTACCCGTTGATGCAGGAGATGCGGATCACTCCCGAGATTGCCGGGTACGATCAGCTGATCGAAGACCTGTTCTTCGCCATCATGGACAACAAGCTGACGACGCTGGAGGAGACACGGGCCTTTCTGGAGCCATTTTCGCCTCCGGCTCCGGCGCAGCAGGCGGCTCCACGTCGCCGCGCGGCGAAATCGGCGCGCGGCCGCGGCAGGTCGGCCGCGGTTGCGATTTCACCGGAAGATGACGATGCTGTAGATCCTGACACCTCCGATGATATGGATTCGCGCTCTTCCTCACGGGAGGCCGCAGACGATGACGGGTATGCAGGGGACGCCTCCTCCACTCGGGGTGACGACGAAAAAGACAGCGAAGAGGACGACACAGAAAAGAGCGACACAGAAAAGGACGACGCGGACGAGAACGACAGAGACGGAGATTCCCGAGTCACAGCCCGACGTGATGACGACAAGCACAGTACCCCTGCCCGGACGAAAGCTCCGGCCAAGAAGGAAAAGGGCCGAGCTGAAGGTATCCCCGTCCCGGCGCCTGCTGCACCCGCGAGTCGCCAAGGGGAATCCGCTGCACCCGCGCGCCCGTCTTCTGTGAAGCAACCGGCCAAGGGCACCACTTCTCAAGCGACTGTAGAGAAGGGCAAGGTCGCAGACAAGGAGAAAACGCCGCTGGCAGCAGCGACGGAACCGGCACAGGCCAAGAAGACGGTTCCTGCTTCGGCGAAGGCTCCCGCCAAAGCGATCGTGGTGGTTTCAAAAGAGGCAGCCAAGGCTGCTTCGTTGAAGGTGGCTGCCAAGGCGGTGAAACCCGCGGTGAAGGGTAGCGATGCAGCCAAGACGGCTGTGACAGCTCCGACAGCAGCAAAGAAAGCACCTGCAGTTGATTCGCGATCCGCACCTACGAAGCCAATCGTGGCGGTCGCCAAGAAAACGCCGGCCAAGGCGGTCAAGGGGGTCCAAGCGAAGCGAACGTCGAAGTAGGCGGCTGCCGCGAAGCCTGAAAAGGACTGCTTCAGTCCCGATGTCTCCGTTTGACCTCGACATTCAGCCGCTTGATCTTCTGGTTCAACGTTGAGAGTGGGATGCGGAAATACTCGGCCGCTTCTGTCTGGTTCCAGTTGCAGCGTTCCAGACGGTCTGCAATGATGCGGCGTTCGATCTCCTCCATCACGTCGAACAAAGAGGCACTGGCGTTTTCTTCCAGCAGAGCCGTGGAATAGGTCTGTCCACGCAGCTGCCCGGGCAGCAGGTCCGGCGTCACGGGGGTTGCGCGGGAGAGGACGACGGCGCGCTCCATGGCGTTCTCCAGCTCTCGTACATTGCCGGGCCAGGCATAGTCCATCATGATGCGCAGCGTTTCCGTGGTGAGTTCCCGGACCGGAAAGCCGTTCTCCTGGGAAAACAGGCGCAGGTAGTGGCTTGCCAGCAGGGGGATGTCCTCTTTGCGCTGGCGAAGAGGCGGAAGCTCCAGGGCGATGACGTTGAGGCGATAAAAGAGATCTTCGCGGAAACGCCCGTCTTTGACGGCCTGCTGCAGATCCACGTTGGTAGCGGCGATGATGCGCACGTCCACCTGGATTTCATGGGTGCCGCCGAGATGCATGAAACGGCGATCCTGAAGGACGCGGAGCACCTTGGCCTGCATGTCCATGGTCATGGTACCGATCTCATCGAGAAAGAGCGTACCGCCGTCGGCGACTTCAAACAGCCCCTTTTTCGCCGTGACGGCTGAGGTGAAGGCGCCGCGCTCATGACCGAAAAGCGTGGATTCCAGTAGTTCGGATGGGACGGCGCCGGTATTTACCGGAATGAAAGGGCGGTCACGCCGTGGGGAGTGGGCGTGGACGGCCTTGGCGATGAGCTCCTTGCCGGTGCCGCTTTCGCCCTGCAGAAGAACTGTGGAGCGGCTGGGAGCCACCTGCTCCACCAGCTGAAAGAGCTGCAGCATCGGTTCACTTTTGCCGACGATGTTTTCAAAGGAGTATCGCTGTTTCAGAGCCCGCTTGAGGTGAATGACCTCCTGCTCCGCCCGGCTTCGCCCGATGGCGGCACGGATGTCGGCGAGCAGTTTTTCATTATCCCACGGCTTCTGAACGAAATTGGAGGCGCCGGCCTGGATGGCATCGACGACGTTGCCCACCGTGCCATAGGCGGTGATCATGATGACCGGCAACGCCGGGGTCATCCCCTTGATGCGCGGCAGCAGGTCGATGCCGCTTTCGCCGGGCAGGGCGAGATCGAGCAGCAGCAGGTCGTAGGTGTAGCGCGCCAGCAGATCCAGGCCGGTGTGTCCGTCGCGCGCCAGCTCGACCTGAAATCCCTCCAGCGTCAGCAAAGTCTCCAGGGACTCGCGGATGCCCGCCTCATCATCGATGATGAGGATGCGGTGACTCTCGGCGGGTGCGGAGGAGCGAGGCTCGTCGAGCGAGGTGTGCACCGGATTCAGGACTTCAGGCATGGACTACATTTCCTTGTTCTTGCGCCGAACGGGCGGCTTGTTGATCTGGCTGGTGGCTGTCGAGGATGGGAAAGGAGAGGCGGAAGGTGGTGCCCAGGCCAACCTCGCTGGTGGCATCGATGGAGCCCCCGTGCTCCTGAACGATGCCGTAGGAGACCGCCAGACCGAGACCGGTGCCCTTGGTCTGGCCTTCCCGGGGCTGGGCTTTGGTGGTGAAAAAGGGGTCATAGATCTTGCGCAAAACCTCCGGCGGCATGCCCGCACCCGTGTCGCTTACCTCCAGGCGCACGCCGCCTTCCCCGTGCAGCGTGCGGACGGTGATGCGGCGCACCTCCGCCTCCTGCGTGGCATCGCGCGCATTCAACATAAGGTTGACCAGCACCTGTTGAAGTTTTCCGCGATTGCCGGAGATGACCGGTGGCTCCGCGGCAAGTTCAACGCGGACATTCACTCCGGAGGAGCGGGTCTGGTGCTCCAGCAGCAGGACGGTTTCGCGCACAATTTGATTCAGATCAAGCCGAACCAGCTGGACTGTGCCCATGCGAGAGAAGTTCAGCAGGCCATTCACGATTTCGGAGGCGCGAAAGGTCTGCTGCGTGATCTTTTCAATGACGGGACCGAGCCTGGCCTGCGCCGCCTCGTCCATGCGCAACTGCTTGCCCAGCATCTGGGTGTAGCTGGAGATGACGGCCAGCGGGGTGTTGACCTCGTGAGCCACGCCGGCCGCCAGCAGGCCGATGGAGGACAGCTTTTCGGCCTGCGTGAGTTGCGCTTCCATGCTGACGCGATCGGAGATGTCGTCCACGATCACAATGCGGCCGACCGCCTCCAGTTCGCGGTTAAGCAGCGGCGCTACGGTGATGTTGGCGGTGCGCAGATCGCCGTCTGGCAGCGGCAGGCGGAACTTGTAGAGGGTGTGGACACCCTGCTGGAACCGAAGGTGGTCCAGTTCGTCGGCGAACTCGGGGGAAAACACCTCGCGAACGGACCGGTGCAGGGCCTCGTTCCGCACGGTGCCGTGCATGGTCTCCATCTGCGCGTTCCAGCTTTCGATGCGGTCCTCGGGATCGAGGGCAAAGACGCCGACATTGATGGATTCGACGATGTTTTCGTTGAAGTCGCGCAGCCGCTCGAAGTCCTGGATCTTCTGTTCGAGGCGCTGGTAGAGCTGTGCATTTTGAATGGCGATGCCGATGTAGCCGGCCAGCGACTCGAGCAGCTCCATATCCTCGCTGGAGAGGAAATCACCGGAACCTGTACGGCCCAGGCCAAGCACCGCTACCGTGCTTTGACCGACGCCCTCATGCCGGGCGGCGCGGCAAGGGACGTAGTAGTGCAGATCCAGGGCGGCGGCAGTGGCTCGCTGGCTTTCGGGCAGGCGCAGCACCGATTTCGGGTTTTCGAAGAACAGGTGCGTCGTGTTGTCGGTGGGCGAGAGCGAGAGAAAGCCCAGGTCGAGCGGGATTTCCAGTGTGGGCGCCAGGCCGTAGGAGGCGGCGAGGTGAAAGCGGGGCCGCCGCACAGAAAAACCCTCATCCGCGAGAAACACCGCGACGCGGGTCACCAGCAGCGTGCCGTGCAGGCGTTCGACCACCGAGTTCACTAGGGCGCCGAGGTCGGTTTGCGCATTCAGCTGCTTGCCGAATTCAACCAGTGTTTCCCGGTAATCCACCCGCTTCTGATCGAAGAGCATGTCCACGCGGGACTGGATGGCGCGTTTTAGCGGATCGAAGAGCAACCCGGTGATGATGACGGTGATCATCAAGCCCCAGACGCGCAGGCTTTGCAGGCGCTGGATGTGTTCGTGGACCATCTCCGCGGAAAGGGCGATCACGCCGAAGTAGAGGCCGACTAGGGCCGCGGTCGCCAGCGTGTACGCAACGCCGCGCTTGAAGATCAGGTCCACATCCATCAGCCGGTAGCGCACGATGGCCCAACTGAAGGTAAGCGGCAGCAAAAGCAGGGAGAGCAGCGCCAGGGTCTTCAGGGCATTTGGAGCGTTCCAGTCGGCGAGGAAGGGAATGACGTAGAGCAGGGTGAAAGGAACGATCGTCAGCAGCGTCCCGCGTGCGAGCCACTTGAGCTGCTGGCGTTCCAGCGGCTGCAACTCGCGGCGGTACCGCGCCCAGAACAGGCCTGCCGCACCGATGTAGAAAATCGCAAGATACGCAAGATCCAGCTGATCCAGGCGGTGCAGCAGAAGGCCGGTGACGGACCAGCGCGCCAGGGACAGGTAGCGCAGCCAGACCAGCAGGGCTCCGGGGACGTACAGGGCAGCGTAGCCCATCCACCGGACCGACGGCCTGCGGCTTTGGCCATAACCGGAAAAGCTAAGGGCGAAATGCAGAAACAGCGCCGGTTGCAGGGCGCGAGCGATCACGTTGCCGATCAGAATCGTGAGGTCCAGGCCGTCCAGCGCGCCGGTGTAGCGGAAGGCGTACAGAATGTAGGACGTGAGGCAGAAGACGAAGAAGTGCGTGGACTGCGGCGCGGTCCAGCGCCGGAAGAGCACATACAGGCCAATGGCTAGGTAGACCAGGGCAATGACGCGGGAGACCTGGAAAGCGGTCCGGTCGGCCGGTTCAAGGTAGACACCGATCTCCAGAGGCGCCGGCCGCATGCCGAACGCGCCCGGACGCAGCAGGGAATAGGTGGCGTGAGACCAGACACCGCTTTCGCTGATGGCCCGCTCCGCGGCGGGCAGGCGAGGGGTAGGTACCTCATTGATCGCGGTGAGCACATCGCCCGTACGGATGCCCGCTCGGCTGGCAGGCGTATCGGTGGGAACGATAGCCGCTCGCAGGCCGCCGGTCATTTCAGTCCAGAGCACGCCATCCGTGGCGGCCTCGAAGCTGTTCTCCTGCACCAGGTTCGCGATCGACAGGGCCACGGCTGCCAACGTCAGAATGGCGAGGACGAGAGCGACGAGCCGAGTTTGGGTGGGGCTGTTCATCGGAGGTGCCAGAGCCCGCTTGCAAGCTGGCGAGCGGCGTTAAGGGCAAGCAGCGTAAGGGTATGCAACTCAAGGGCCAAAGTGGAGTCCACCTGGAGTAGGCATCTTCTTCGGCAAACGACCTTCCTCCCTGTATGAAACCATAGGCCTTTCCCGTTTTGCGTAACGGGGCTGCGGATCAATGAGAGGAAACCTGCGATGTCTCTTGATGCCTCTTTCGGGTTACCTGCCCTTGACCAGAGGCGTGGTCTCCTGTGAACTGAAGCGATGGCGCCGATGGACAGCACATATGGGGAGGTGGAAGCGCTTTTGCACCGTGATGCGGAGTGTCTTCTTCCGGTGTACGCCCGCTATCCCGCGGTGATGGAACGTGGCGAGGGCATGTATCTCTTCGATGTCGCCGGCCGCAAGTATCTGGATCTGATGGCCGGCCTGGGAGTGAATGCGTTGGGTCATGCCCATCCCCGGTTGGTAAAAGCCATGGCTGAGCAGGCAGGCACGCTGATCCATCTGTCTCCACAGTACGCCAACCGGTACCCCATCGAGCTGGCGGAGCGTTTGTGTGCGCTTTCCGGGATGAAGGGAGTCTTTTTCTCCACCGGCGGCTCGGAGGCGGTGGAAGGCGCGCTAAAGCTGGCCCACACCCATGCCCGGCAAAGCTTCGGTCCAGCCAAGCGGGAGACCGTCGCTCTGCGGCAGAGCTACCACGGCCGCACCTACGGTTCGCTTTCGGTGACGGGGCAAGAGCGGTACCGGATGGATTTCGGGCCGGGTATTCCGCATGTCCGCTTCGTGGACCGGAACGATCTGGGGCAGCTCCGGGCTGCTGTGACAGGGGAAACCTCGGCCATTCTGCTGGAACCCGTTCTCGGCGAGGGTGGCGTGCACGAGCTGACGAGCGAGTTCCTGGTCGAGGCACGCCGGCTTGCCGATGAGCACGGGGCCTGCCTTATCTTCGATGAAATCCAGTGTGGCCTGGGCCGTGTCGGTGATTGGTTTGCCTACCAGGCCGCGGGCGTGCAGCCGGACATGCTGTTGCTGGGCAAGCCCCTGGGCGGCGGTTTGCCGTTGAGTGCGCTGCTGGTGGATGACGATCTTTTCCACTCGTTCGGTCTGGCCAAGCATGGCAGCACCCTGGGCGGAAGCCCCTTCACGTGCCGCCTTGGACTGGAGTTCTTGAAGGTGCTGGAAGAAGAAGATCTTCTAGCGCAAGTAAGGGATACGGGTAGCTACCTGAAGCATCGGCTGAGGACTTTTTCGGACGGCAACCGCCGTGTTGCCGGCGTGCGTGGACGTGGATTGCTGGTGGGCATGGAGTTGCGCGAGCCGGCCAGGCCTGTTGCCGAAGCTGCCCTGGATCAAGGTGTGCTCCTGAATCTGGTGCAGGGCAACATTCTTCGCTTTCTGCCGCCTTTTCTCTTGGAACGCGCCCACGTGGACCAGGTGATGGGGCTCTTGGAAGAGCTTCTGGCGGCACCCGCGGCAGAGCTGAGCGAACCGGTGCTGGCAGGCGCGAACCCGTAACCGCTTCATTCCACCGGCTGTTCCGCTTCTACCGAAGCTGGGGAAAGCTTTCGCCGAGCCAGTTCCGCAGCGCGGCGGCGTAACGGTCAAGCTTGGAGCCGGGCGAGGCAGCGGTTCCTGCGAAGAAGTGATCCGCGCCCTCGATCCAGACGATGCGTTTAGGCTCCGAGGCGGAGATCAGGTAGCTTTCCAGTACGCCCTGCGGGCTGAATTCATCCGTGTCGCCGGAGATGAAGAGCTTGGGGATGGGCCCGCAGCCGGGCAGGAAATCGTAAGAGTAGTTGCGATGGAGCGCACGGACCGGAGGACCAATGCCGATCAGGCCGTGGACGCGCCGGTCGCCGCAGCAGGCGCGCAGACCGACATGGGAGCCGAAGCTGAAGCCGGCAAACAGCAGCGGCAAACCGGGGTAGCGTTCGGCGAGCCAATCAAGCGCGGCGTGGACGTCGGCGACCTCGCCGCGGCCTTCATCATGGGCGCCTTCAGAAAGACCGGTACCGCGAAAGTTGAAGCGCAGAACTGGCAGGCCGAAGTGGGAGAAGGCTTTCGCCGCGTGGTACACGACTTTGTTGTGCATTGTGCCGCCGCCGAGGGGGTGTGGATGCGCGACAAGGGCGGCGAACGGAGCGTCAGGACGGCCGGTGTTGAGCAAGGCTTCCAGGCGGCCAACCGGGCCGCGAAGGTCTTCAATGGTCTGTACAGCGGATACATGACGGGGAGCTTCTGCTTCGGGCATCAGGCATAAGTTTACGTGTTGCGCTTCTGCGGTGACCGCGGTTCTGGCCCCGGTATGCTAGGGAAGCATGCCCACCGAATCCATCGATCCGATTGCCCTGACGCGCGAGCTGGTGAATATCGAGTCCACAACCTACCATGAGGGCCCTGTCGGGGAGTTTTTGGCGGAGTATCTGAGCCGGCTCGGGTGGCAGGTCGAACGGCAGACTGTGGCTCAGCCCGATCCCGCAAAGACGCCCGGGGCCGGGACGGGCGACCGATTCAATCTCTATGCCACCTGGACGGAAGCGCCCGCCGTGGTGCTTTCGACGCATATGGACACGGTGCCGCCCTTTTTAGGGCCAGTCCGGGAGGACGAAACGCACTTATATGGGCGAGGGGTGTGCGACGCGAAGGGGATCATCGCGGCGCAGGTGGCGGCGGCCGAGCAGCTGCGCGGGGAGGGGATCGCCGTCGGACTGTTGTTCGTGGTGGGCGAGGAGCGGGATTCGGCGGGAGCGGCGGTGGCCAACAAGAACCCGCGTGGATCGCGTTTTTTGATCAACGGCGAGCCCACGGACAACAGGCTGGCACTGGCTTCGAAGGGGGCGCTGCGGGTGGAGCTGCGCGCGCACGGAAGGATGGCGCACTCGGCCTATCCGGAGCTGGGGGATTCGGCGATCGATAAGCTGCTGGCGTCGCTTGTTGACGTGCAGGCCCTGCAGTTGCCCGTAGTGGAGGGGATTGGCGATTCCACGCTGAATGTGGGGCTGATCTCGGGCGGACGCGCGCCGAACGTGATCGCCGATGCGGCCGAGGCGCATCTGCTGGTGCGTCTGGTGGGGCCGGCAGCGCCGATTCGCGAGGCGATTGCCAAGGCGGTGGCGGGTCGGTGCGCGGTGGAGTTTTCACTGGAGCTGCCCTTTGTGCAGATGCGGGCGCTGCCAGGTTTCGAGACGATGGTGGCGAAGTTCACCACCGATATTCCCAGCCTGACGCAATGGGGCGAGCCGTTTCTGCTGGGGCCGGGCAGCATTCACACGGCCCACACGCCGGACGAGCGGATCGCCAAGGCCGAACTGCTGGAGGCGGTAGACCTGTATGCAAAGCTGGTGCGCCAGCTGAGCGAAGCGGCGGGTACGGCCGCTTGATGTGGCGAGGCAGATTTTTAACCATCGCTGGAGGTTTGCTGGCGATTGCGGCCGTCGTGGTGACCTGGGCCTTTCGGACGATGCCGGGAGGAAATCTGCCCCCCGATGCGCCTGCTGACGTCTTGCTGGTGCTGGGCTCGCCCGCGGAGATTGACGGCTCGGTAACCGATGCGCAGCGCTGGCGGGTGGAAGAGGCGGTGCGGGAGTTTCGCGCAGGGCGGGCGCCCTACATCCTGTTCACCGGCGGACCGGCGGCCAACAGGTTTGTGGAGGCCCAGGTGATGGCCGGGTACGCGCAGCGGATGGGCGTGCCACCCGACCGGCTGCTGGAAGAGGGCCGCGCCAAGACCACGGTGGAGAATGTGGCGGACAGCGAACGGATCATTGAGGTCCACGGTTGGCAGCGGGTGGAGGTCATTAGCTCGCCGGAGCACCTGCATCGGGCGGCCTACCTGATGGAGCGTACGCCGTTTCTGTGGCGGGTGCACGCCGCCCCCACACCGGGACGGAGCCGGGTACAAACCGCCGGGGCCTACGCCGAAGAGGCCGTAGGGACGACGGCGTTCCGGCTGTTCGGCACGCGGGCCGAGCCGGTGATTCATGCGCTGGCAGGCGCGCAGCACGCTGTGTTCTTTGCGGTGCGATGGGTGTTCTATTGGCTGCGCGGGTGATGCGGCGGGGGTGAGCCGTTGCTGGAGATGTTTGCGCGGCGTACGTCTTTTGGAGAATGCCACTTCCGGAGGCGACGGTACGGAAACACTTCATAGAATTGGTAGAATCGGGATGGATCGTCTCGTGGACAGATCATGATGCCATCACAACTTCTAGAGCACACTTCAGGCACGGCAGCCGAAAGGCGCATCGTTGCCCCAGGATTGCTGGCGGAGCAGGTACGCAACTTCGACTGGGCCTCGACATCTTTAGGAGCCATCGAGCAATGGTCTGAAACGATGGTTTCTGCCGTGAACCAGGTGCTCTACACCCCTGGGCCGGCCACGCTTTCCTGGGGCGACGAACTCATCTTCTTCTACAACGATGCGACCATTCCCACATTGGGCGGCAAACATCCTTCCGCCCTGGGCTCCTCTTACCGTGAGGTCTTCGCCGAAGCCTGGCCTCTGGTTGGAAGCGAGATCGAGGCCTGCTACCGCGATGGCCGCCCGGCCACTCGCCAAGATGTGTCCATACCCATCATCGCGAACGGCAGGATCGAAGACCATTACTGGACGTACTCATTCATTCCCATGTATGAGAAAGGACGTATTGGAGGGATTCTCAATCATTACCAGAACATCACGGAAGAAAAGCGCCTGCGGGAGGAAAGCGCGAGAAACCGTCGTGACGCTGAGAGTGCGGCGGAAAAACTCGCTTTGGCGATCGAAGCTGGCGACCTCGCCATGTGGTACTACGACTCAGAGCGTCAGATTTTGGGTGGCGACGGTAGAATGGCCAGGCTGTTCGAGCTAACGGAGCTGGTCGGTCCTGCAGGGGTGTGGATCGACAAGATCCATCCGGAAGACCGTGAGCGCGTAGCTGACGAGTTCGCTGCGGCTCTCAGGGGGGAGCCGTACGACACGGAATATCGCTTGTGTCACGGAACCTCAGCGCGTTGGGTGAGAGCCAAGGCGAATCAATTTGGGGGGAAGCACACGCCGTACCTGTTCGGTATTTGCGAGGACATCACGGCGCGCAAAACAAACGAGGAGCGGCTTCGCTCCACGGCGGAGCGGCTTGCTCTAGCGCAAACAGCTGCGAGAATCGTCAGCTGGGAGTGGGACATAGGGAGCGGCAGCGTTTCCTGGACCGGATCTGCCGAATGGATCCTGGGCCGACCGTCAGAACAGGTGAACACTGCGGAAAAGTGCCTTGCGGCAATTCATGGAGAAGACCTTCCTTCTTTGGAGAAGGCCTTGGAGCCCGTTCTGGAGGGGAAAAGCGGCCTGGAGATCGAATATCGCGTCATTTGGCCTGACGAGTCCGTGCACTGGATTTACGGAGCGGCCGAAACGGTGTTCTCCACAAAGAGCGGTGAACCGTTAGGAATCGTTGGAATCAGCATCGATGTCACGGAGCGCAAAGCTTCCGAGGCGGCCCTTCTGCAGAATGAGAAGCTTGCTGCCGTGGGGCGTCTTTCCGCCTCCATCGCTCACGAGATCAACAACCCCCTGGAGTCGGTAACGAACCTCCTCTATCTGGTTCGGGGCAGCACGGATCTGAGTAATATCTACGACTATGTCGACATAGCAGAACGCGAGCTTCGTCGAGTCGCGCTCATCACCAACCAGACGCTTCGCTTCCATCGCCAGTCGACCAAGGCAAACCCGGCCTTTTGCTATGACCTCATCGGTGACAGTCTGTCCATCTTTCAGGGCCGCTTGGTCAACAATCACATCCAGGTCGAGAAGAAAAAGCGTGCAGAGCATCCGGTCTCGTGTCTGGGAGGCGAGATCCGTCAGGTTTTGAGCAACCTGATTGGGAACGCCATTGACGCCATGCCCTCAGGCGGGCGATTGTTGCTACGCAGTCGCGAGGAAACCAACGGACGAACCGGCAGACGAGGTCTGGTCATCACGGTGGCCGACACGGGGCAGGGCATGGGCCGGGAGACGCAGAAGCGGCTCTTCGAGGCTTTCTACACGACCAAAGACATTGGGGGCACCGGCCTCGGATTGTGGATCAGTAAAGAAATTGTGGAACGGCATCACGGAATGCTGCGCGTGCGCAGCTCGCAGAAGAAGGGGCACTCCGGAACCGTGTTCACGTTGTTTCTTCCTTTTGAAACCAGTGATCCGGAAGAGTCGCCCGCTGGGTAGCGGGAGCATCGGGAGCGCAGTCACCCGCCTCCCCAGTTCGGATCGGAGATTGCGCTGGTACTGAAACGGCCGCTGGATTACGCTTGTGGGGCGGAGGATTGATGCGGCGCTATCTCACTTTGCTGGTTCTGCTGATTGCCTCCATGCGGGCGGGGGCACAGGGGGCGACTAACCCGATCCTGAACCACGCCGATCCCTTTATTACGCCGCATCCGGTCGCAGGGCGCTACCTGCTGCTGGCTACCAGTGGCAAGGACGTGACCATTTGGAGTGGATCCACGGTCCAAACTGCGGCCGCAAACGCCAAAACAGTGTTCACGCCAAGCGACGGGCTGCAGGAGTTATGGTCGCCGACGCTATGGCACATGGACGGGCGGTGGTGGATTTACTTTACCGGGCGCATGCCGGGCAAAGAGCATGCGATCTATGTGCTGGAGTCCGATACGGACGATGCGCTGGCAAGCTACAGCTTTAAGGGCGCGCTGAATCTAGGGGGACGGGCGTCGATTGATCCCTCCGTGTTGACGGTAGGCGGCGTGCGCTACCTGATGTACGTGACCGTGGACAGCGGGGCCAATGAGATCCACATGGTGCGGCTTGCCGGGCCGATGCAGCCCGCCGGCCCAGCCTCATTGCTGGCCAGGCCGGAGTACCCCTGGGAAAAGGGAGCGGGCAGCACACGGAACTATCCGGTCGATGAGGGACCGACGGCGCTGTATCACGGGGGCAAAACATTTGTAGTGTTTTCTGCGTCGGATACGGCCTCGCCACGGTATTGCCTGGGTCTGCTGACCTACCAAGGCGGTGACCCGCTCGAGGCAGCGAACTGGGTGAAGTCTCCGGAGCCGGTCTTTGCGGCTTCGCCTGCGCACGGCATCTGGGGGCCGGGACGCGGCACCTTCGCGGTGGGAACGGACGGTGCGGATTGGCTGCTCTATGCGGCAAAGAGCACCGATGCCCCCACGTCGGCGGGCCGGGCCACGCGAGCTCAGCGGTTCACGTGGAAGGGAGACGGCACCCCGGATTTCGGGGTACCGTCGAGCGACGGGATGATCGGCAAGTAATAAGGAGATTTCTGACGATCCAGAGCGAGCCAGGAAATTGCTCTAGTGGCGGGTGTTGACCGCGGTGAAGATTCCTTCATAGTTGCCGTTCTTTTCAGCGAAGCGCAGGGGCTTGACGCGCTCGACCAGAATTTCTCCGCTGGGTGGTGGATTCTTGAGCAGAGTCAGGGTCTCTTCGATGTAGTCGGCCAGGGGCATGGCGTTGGGGTCGGTGGCGTGCTGGGGACCGCTGAGCTCGGTCTGTACATAGGGCGGGATGAGTTCGAGCACCTCGACGGAGGTGTCCTGGAGTTGGGTGCGCAGAGACTGCGTCCAGGAGTGAATGGCGGCCTTGGTAGCGCAGTAAGTGGGAAACGGTACCATGGGCACGGACGCCAGGCCGGAGCTGACCGTCATGATCGTGGCCTTTGGCTGCGCGAGCAGGACAGGCAAGAGGGCGGCGGTGAGGCGCAGCGGGCCGAGAAGGTTGATGGCGATCGTGGATTCGACGATCGGAAGGTCGTCGGTGCCGGCCTTGAGATCTTCCGTCTTCATGATGCCGGCGTTGTTGATCAGGACGTTGAGGGCGGGGTATTCGGCTTTGAGATCGACGATGAAGCGCTGGAAGTCGTCAGCATCTTCAATGTCGAGCGGGAGCGAGTGCATACCGGGGTTGGCGGCGGTGACCTCTTCAAGCGCGGAGCGGCGGCGGCCGGCAATGATGACCTGGTTGCCGTCCTTGTGGAACGCCTCGGCGAGGGCGCGGCCGATGCCGCTGCCGCCGCCGGTGATGAGGATGGTATTACCGGTGGAAGTCATATCAATCTCCTGAGACAACGATAGGATGAGACACTGCCGTTTGGGAAGTAGGCACTTGAAAGTTCTATACTTACCATCAGGAGCGCATGGGCCGATGGCGGATAAAGAAGCTTTGGTGGCGGAAATGCGCGAACTTGGGGCGGACGGTTATCCCGAGGTTGCGCCGGAGGTGGAGTCGCTGGTGAGGGAGATCATCGGGCGGGTCGCCGATAGCTGGACGATGCTGGTACTGGAGGTGTTGCACGAGCACGGGCGGGTGCGGTTTACGCGGCTAGGCGAGCTGGTCGGCGGGGTGAGCCAGAAAATGCTAACCAAGACCGTGCGGCAGATGGAGTTCGACGGGCTGCTGAAGCGGACAGTCTACCCAGTGGTGCCGCCACGCGTGGAATATGAGTTGACGCCGTTAGGCGGCAGCCTGGGGGCGGCGTTTTGTGGCGTCTGGCAGTGGGCAGAAAAGTACCACGGCGAGGTGGAGCGGGCCCGGCGGGCGTTTCGGGAGCGGGAGTTGGCGGTGGCGGTGGGGGTGTAAGCTTTGGGGATGGCGAGCTTGCCCAAGCCGAGTCCTGAGTGGGTGCCGATGACGGCGGAGGAACTGCTGGCGATTCGGGGGACTCAAGAATTTGAACAGGAGTTGCGGCGGCAGGCTCTTGTTATGGCTGAACATCGCCGCAAATACCCCGATGAATTCATGGAGCCTGATTGGGAGTGGCTGGACCGTTACTGGAAATGAAGCGGGGAGACGTGATTCTTGTAGCTCCCTACCCGCCGTTCTCTAAACCACGTCCCGCCGTGATCGTCCAAGGCCGAGTCTTCGAAACAGATGAGAATGTCACTGTTGCACTTATTACCAGCGATCTGGCGAGGATGAGTGCAAACCGTGTTCAGGTTCAGCCTGGCGAACACAACGGTTTACGGAAGATCTCCGAGGTGATGCTTGATCTCTTGATCACCGTACCTAAAGGCCGGATAGGCGGTCGTGTCGGGGCCTTAGAACCGCCCGTGATGATGAGGCTAGACGCCGCTTTACGCGTTTTCCTCGGTCTCTAGTTTGGTACGGCTTTTCCTCGGGGATCGCACCAGGAACGGAGCAGTAAACTAGATGCATGGCCGCTGAGTTTACGCATCTGCACTTGCATACCGACTATTCGCTTCTTGACGGGGCCTGCGATGTGGACAAGCTGGCCAAGCACCTGAAAGCCATTGGGCAGGGATCGGCGGCGATCACCGATCACGGGAATATCTATGGGGCCGTGCACTTCTTTGATGCCATGAAGAAGCAGAGCCTGCACCCGATCCTGGGGTGTGAGCTGTATGTGTGCAAGGAAGGCGACCATCGCGGCAAGCCTGACCCGGAGAGCAAATACAACCACTTTCTGGTGCTGGCCGAGAACGAGGCCGGGTACCGAAACCTGGTTCAGCTTACCTCGGAAGCGGCACTTCATGGTTTCTACCGTAAGCCCCGCATTTCAAAGAAGTTCCTCAGTGAGCACTGCGAGGGGCTGATCGGGTTTTCCGGCTGCCTGGCGGGGGAGATGAGCCAGCACCTGATGGCCGGGGACTACACCGGAGCCAAGCGTGTGGGCGGCGAGTACGAGGAGATGTTCGGCAAGGGGAACTTCTTTCTGGAGATCCAGGACCATGGGCTGGAGCCGGACAAGGCCGTGACGGAGGCGATGTTCAAGCTCGAAAAAGAGCTTGGAATTCCGCTGATCGCGACCAACGACTCGCACTATGTAGCCGGAGACGATGCGCGGTCGCATGAGGTGCTGCTGTGTGTGCAGACGGCAGATTCGATCAACAACCCGAAGCGCTTCAAGTTCGATACGCAGGAGTTCTACATCAAGTCGGCCGAGGAGATGCATCGGCTGTTTGCGGCGAACCCTGAGGTTTGCACGCGAACGATGCAATTTCCGGAGCGGTGCAAGCTGGAAATGCAGAAGGTCAAGGATCCGTTTCCGAAGTTTCCGCTGCCGGAAGGCGAGACGATTGACACCTTCTTTGAGCAGGTGTGCCGCGAGGGCTGGAAGAAGCGGCGCGACACAGCCGTAGCTCACCTCCAAACTCGCGGCATCCTGCGGAACACCCTTGCGGCGTATGAGGAGCGGCTGACGCGCGAGATTGAGTGCATCAAGGCCATGAAGTTTCCGGGCTACTTCATGATTGTGTGGGACTTTATCCGGTATGCGCGGGAGCAGAACATTCCCGTGGGGCCGGGGCGTGGATCGGCGGCGGGGTCGCTGGTGGCGTATGTGATGGAGATCACGGACGTCGATCCACTGCAGAACAACCTGCTGTTTGAGCGGTTCTTGAATCCGGAACGCGTTTCCATGCCGGACGTCGATATCGACTTCTGCATGAACCGGCGCGGCGAGGTGATTGAGTACGTTCGCGGCAAGTATGGCGTGGATCAGGTGGCGCAGATCATCACGTTCAACACGATGGCGGCCAAGGCGGCGATCAAGGACGTAGGCCGGGCGATGGATATGCCCTATGGCGAGGTGGATCGCATCGCGAAGCTGGTGCCGGCAACCATCGGCATCACGCTGGAGCAAGCGCTGAAGGACTCGCCGCCGTTGGCTGCGGCGTGTGAGGCGGACCCGAAGATTCGCGAGCTGATTGAAACGGCGCAGCGGCTGGAGGGCCTGGTGCGCGGGGCTGGCGTACATGCGGCGGGTGTGGTGATTGCGCCGCAGCCGCTGACGGAGTTGGTACCGGTAACGCGGACCAAGGACGAGGCCATCGTCACAAGCTATGACATGAAGGCCGTCGAAAAGATGGGCCTGCTGAAGATGGACTTCCTGGGGCTGACGACGCTGACGGTGATTGACGATTGCCTGAAGCTCATTAAGCTGAACCGGGGCGAGACCGTGGACATGGCGACGGTCGACCTGTGCGACCAGACTACATATGAGAAGGTGTTTCACCGGGCGCTGACGTCGGGAGTGTTTCAGTTTGAGTCGGGCGGGATGCGCGATGTGCTGCGGCGGTACAGGCCGACCAGCGTGGAGGATTTGACGGCTTTGAATGCGCTGTACCGGCCTGGACCGATCCAGGGCGGCATGATCGACGACTTCATCGAGCGCAAGTGGGGCCGGCGGCCGGTGGAGTACATGTTCGACGAGCTGGAGACGATCCTGAAGGAAACCCTCGGGGTGATCGTGTATCAGGAGCAGGTGATGCAGATTTCTTCTGCGATCGCAGGCTACTCGCTGGGCGGTGCGGATCTGCTGCGGCGTGCGATGGGTAAGAAGGATCCGGCGGAGATGGCCAAGCAGCGGGACATCTTCATGGCCGGCGCACTGCAACGAAAGCACCCGAAAGATGCGGCGGGCAAGCTGTTTGACTTGATGGAGCAGTTTGCGGGATACGGATTTAACAAGTCGCACTCGGCGGCATATGCGTTGCTGGCGTATCACACGGCATGGCTGAAGACGCACTACCCGGTGGAGTTCATGGCGGCGCTGCTGACCTCAGAAACGAGCAAGCCGGAAAACGTGGTCAAGTACATCGGCGAGTGCCGCGAGATGGAGATCGCGGTGGTGCCGCCCGATGTGCAGGTGTCGGACGCGAACTTTACGCCGGCGGGGGATGCGATCCGGTTTGGGCTGGCGGCGATCAAGAATGTGGGGCACAACGCGATCGAGTCGATTCAGGCGGCTCGGACGGAGTTGCGAACGGCCAACGCGACGGACGCAGAGTACGCCGCGGAGACCCAGCGCGGGCAGGGATTCCGGTCGCTTTGGGAATTTTGCGAGAAGGTTGATCTGCGGCTGATGAATAAGCGGGTGCTGGAGTCCTTGTGCAAGGCAGGCGCGCTGGATGCGTTTGGCAAGCGCAGCGAGGTGATGGCGGCGCTCGACAAGGCGATGGAGCGGGCGCAGAAGTCGCAGCGCGATGCGGCGAGCGGGCAGCATGGGCTGTTTGGGTTGTTCGATGAGGGGCCAGCGGCAGCGAGTGCAGCGGAGGAAAAGTTGCCAGCGGCGCCGGAGTGGGATGAGTACACGCGGCTGCAGAACGAGAAGGAGGTGCTGGGTTTCTTCGTTTCGGGGCACCCACTCGATAAGTACCGGGATAAGCTGCGCAACCTGAAGGGTGTGATCGACACGCAGACCGCGTGCGAGATGAAGCCGGAGCCCACGGTCTTCAATCGCGGACGGCGCGAGGAGAGCGCGAACGAAATCCAGGTGGCGGGCGTCATCACGGGGTTGAAGGTGGCCAAGTCCAAACGCTCAGGCGAGATGTATGCGCAGGCCTGCCTGGAGGACGCTGCCGGCAAGATCGAAATCATCGTATTTCCGCAGAGCTATGAAAAACTTGCGGAGAAGCTAAAGATCGACGTGCCGGTGGTGGTGCGCGGGTCGATCCGGGGTGAGGAGGACTCGGCGCCGAAGATTGCGCTGTCGAGTATCACGGCACTGGAGGATGTGGCAGTAAGACTGCCCGAGGCGCTGCGGATTCGCGTGCCGCTGCACAGCCCGGATGCGGCGTTGATGGCCAAGCTGGAGGCGATCTTTCGCGGAGCGCCGGGCAAGGGCAAGGTGCTGCTGAACCTGGAAGAGCCGGGAGCGTTTTGCGCTGTGCTGGAGCCTCGCGGGTACCATGTGGCGGCGGACGTGCAGTTTATTGAGAGTGTAGAGGGGCTGGTGGGTCGGGGGGCGGTACAGGTGATCGCCTGAGGCTTGGCTGGCGAGATGGCGTGCTCGCCAGGATCGACCCGAGAGGTCCGCAGCGTGAAGGAAGGGAAGAGGTTCTTCGTGACGACCTGGTATAGCCGACGAGGCTGCCGATGAATGAGCTGCGAGCCGTTTCAGGAGAGCAAAGACTGGCCTACCTTGGCCTGCGATTGCTGACAGGACTTGATTTCTTCGGCCACGGATTTGCGCGCATTTTCACCGGGACACGTCTGCCGGCGTTTGCGCAGGGGATGGTGAAGAGCATGGCCGGCACGCCGCTGCCGCCCGCGCTGGTGTCGGGGACGGGGTATGCGGTGCCCTGTGGGGAACTTCTGGTCGGGGTGCTGCTGCTGGCGGGATTGGGTGTGCGTAGCGCTTTGATCCTGGCATCTCTGTTGATGTTTGTTTTGATGTTCGGGATCACGCTGAAGCAGGACTGGAACGTGGCGGGGCAGCAGCTGCAATATGGGCTAGTGCTGGCGGTGCTGCTGTTTGGGCGGGAACGCTACGATATCTCCTGGGCCGCTTTGGTGAAGCGCAGGACGGTTTAGCGAAGTTTGAAAGGGTTTCCGGGTTTACTGCAGTCTCGCTCCGTTTCCCGCTACAATCGTGAGGAAACTGCGCTGTTTAGGCGATTGAGTTGATCAAGTATGGCTGAAAGTTCGCAGCAAAAACCCGCGCCGGCACGGTCCGAGGCATGGGAAAGGACTGAGGTTGCGCGGCATCCGCAGCGCCCTTATCCGATGGACTACATTGAGGCGTTGTTTACCGAGTTCAGCGAGATCCATGGAGATCGGCAATTCGGGGACGATCCGGCGATGACCGCCGGCATGGCGCGCTTCCGGGGTGAACCGGTCATGGTGATCGGCAACCTGAAGGGTCGGACGCTGAAAGAACGGGTAACGCGGCGGTTCGGCTCGCCCGATCCGGAGGGGTACCGCAAGGCGCTACGGGCGATGAAGGTGGCAGAAAAGTTCGGGCGGCCGGTGTTTACCTTTATCGATCTAGCCGGGGCCAACCCCGGGGTCGGTGCGGAGGAGCGCGGGCAGGGCGAGGCCATTGCACGGAGTCTGCTGGAGATGAGCCGGTTGCGGGTACCGACCCTTGCAACCATCACCGGCGAGGGCGGATCAGGCGGGGCGTTGGCGCTGGCGGTCGCGGATCGTGTACTTATGCTCGAGAATGCGATTTATTCGGTCATTTCGCCCGAGGGTTGCGCTTCCATCATGTGGAAAGACGCGGCCAAGAAGCAGCAAGCGGCCGCGGCATTGCGCTACACGGCATTTGATGTGCAGCGGCTGGGTTGCGTGGATGAGGTGATTCCGGAGCCGCCCGGGGGCGCACACACGGATCCGGCCCTGACCATGCAGATGGTGAACGACCGACTGGAACGGCAGCTGGCGGTTCTGCGGTCGCACGACACTGAAGCTCTACTCAAGAGTCGATACCACAAATTTCGCAATATCGCGCAGTTCTACACGCAAGCCTGAGTCCCGGCGCGCCCGGCATCGCCAAGTCTGGAGACTGTTCTGTTCCTGCCGCAACCTCAAACCGCAACGAAGACGCCGCGCTCCCTGCAGATCGCGGTATTTGCGATTGGGTTGCTGTGGCTGCTGGCTGCGCAGGTGGGGGCGGAAAGTGCGGCTCAGGGAATCGCCCGGCTGAGCCGCTTCGAGCTCCTGCAGCCGTTGCTGGGGCGGGTCTTCTTTCTGATTCTGCTGGTGACGGGATACACCGCCCTGAACTGGGTGGCGCTGCGCAACGGCGGTCTGCGCTCGGCGAATGCGCTACCCGCACGTGCGACCGCCAGGATCGAGTGGCAGAAGGGCGTCGCCGTTGGTTGGGCAGGGATGTTGCTGGCAGTGCTGCCGGCGGCCCTTGCAGGCGACCTGCACCCAACGTTCTGGTTCGCGCCGCGGGCCTGGGGATTGGCCTTGCTTGCTCTGATCACCGTGCTGGTGGGTGCGCTGGCGACAGAGGTGGCTTATCGCGGGTTCTTGCTGAAACGCCTGATCGCGGTAATGGGCCCGACCAGCGCCACGGTGGTGCTGGCCGCCATCTATGCGCTGACGGCGACGCCTTTCCAGAGTTCCACGGGCTTCAGCGTTTTGGTGAGCGTCCTGAGCGCGCTTGTGCTTTCGGTGGCCTATCTGCGCACGCATGGTCTTTGGCTGGGATGGGGGCTGCGATTCGGCTGGCTGGCATCGATGGGTGTGCTGTTTGGCCTACCGGTCAGCGGTTCCACCCGTGCCGTCAACGTGGTGGCCACGGAAAGTACGGGCGGAATCTGGCTCAGCGGTGGAGCGTATGGGCCGGAAGGGGCCTATGTGACGGCGATTGTGCTGCTGGGCGGCCTTGTTGCCGTGTACAAGCTGACGCGGGAGTACGCGTGGGAGTACACGCATGAGCCGATCGTAGCCGGGGGCTACCCGATGGATGTGCCGCCTCCGGCGCCTCACGCCGCAATGGCAGCGGCAGCGCCGCCACCGCTGGTGCAGATCCTGGGTGCTGCCCCGATTGCGCCATCACACCCCCTGCCGAATACGCCGGTGACGGGGATGTCGCCACCGCCCCCGCCGCTGCTACGGCCGGAGGCAAGGGATGTGGAAAGCGGATCGCTGGGCGCGGACGTGGATCGAAACGGAACCTAGCGCGGTGACGACGCGCCCACGCTTGCGTTGCCTGAAAGTGCCATTTGCTCTTTACAGGCAAAAAGCGCAGAATTTCCGCATTCAGAGGTGAGTATGCGTGTCAGTTGCCGCACCGTTTTCCTGGCGTTTGGCGCGGTTTTGACCTGTGGGTCCAACCTGCACGCGCAGGTGTTTGTGGTGGGCATGAAGACCGCTACGGCAGACGCCACGACGGAGTTTCACCCTACGCGCGTAAGCCTGCCGGATAAACCTCTTGATGAGCGCGGCCGGCTGGAGCTTATTCGGAACCTGGAGTCGGAGCAAGGGTTTGCGCACCGCGAGTTGCCGTTGGGTGCGGGGTTGACGCTGCTGGCGAATGGAAACATGACGCCTCGGGATGAGGAGTACCGCCGCATGCTGTATGAAAAGGGCCAATCGGCGGCGGTGGGCGATCGGGTCGAGGTAAGCAAGCTGGACTTCAGGCCGGATCGGATCGTGGTTGACTTCAATGGCGGACCCTATGCGAAGCATCGGTTTCTAAGCCATCTTTCAGTGAATGGCATGCAGGTAGCGCAGCAGGGGCCGATTGCGACGGGCTTTCGGGTGACGCTGGTGTTTGAGGGAGGTGTCCCGGATGTTTCCGCGGCGGAGATGAAGGCGCTGCTGGATCCGGTGGTGGACTTCAAGGCCAGGAGCAGTGCGGAGGCCTATGCGGACACACTGCCACCCAAGGTGCGCGAGGCGGTGGAGGCGCACGAAATCCTGGTGGGAATGAACCGACGGATGGTGCTGGCCTCGTTGGGCGAACCCAAGACGAAGCACCGCGAGCATACGGGCGGAGACGAGGGCGCGCTCTATGAAGAATGGATCTATGGTGAGCCGCCCAAGCCGACGCAGTTCGTGCGCTTTCAGCATGACCGCGTGGTGCGGTTGGAGATTGCGGCGCTGGGCAAACCGATCGAGGTACGCGACAAGAATGAGGTTGGCGGAGAGGCCGCGCCGACGCTTTCGGCGCGGACCCTTGTGAATGGCGACCAGCCGCGGCAGACCGACGGACAGGGGACGGCGCCGCCGACGCTACGCCGGCCTGGCGATACGGATGACCAACTGGCCGTGCCGCCGAGCATGGGAAAGGTTGTTGTGCCAAAGGACTAGACCGAAGCGTCGAGTGACTGGCGGACCCGGTCGGCAATGGTATAGTGAAGTCGAGCCTTTCTCGCTCGGCTGGGGCCTTTCTTCGCGTTCTAGAGCAAAGGATGGCCGCCGAAGCGGGGTGCTTCGGCACAGGCACCACCTCTGGATAGGAGTAATGCAATGGCAAAGATCGCCAAGACCGGTGACCGCAAGAAGGTTATGGATACGCAAAAGAGCACGGATTGCCCGAAATGCTCCAAGGCCACGCGCATTGTGAAGCGCGTGAAGGACCGTGAGCGTGGCGTTCCGGGTGGGGTGTATATCTCCTGCTCGGCTTGTGATTTCTTCGAGAAGCTGTAGGGGTATGTAAGTACGCAAAAGGCCTGCCACTGTGGCAGGCCTTTTGCGTGCAGCTGATGCTGCAGCAACTTCGGAAGAAATAACTTCCTTAGAGCTCTTTTCCTAGGTGTAGAGCTGCCGCGAAGGAATAGAAGATCGTTCCCCTTCGCTCAAGGTAAGGATGACGGCAGAATCTTATACCTGGGAAAAGGCTAGTTGTTGTCGCCGACGGGCGCGCCGGTGGAGGAAAAGCCTTCCTGGAGGGTGTGGGTCAGTTCGGGGTCGTCGGCGCGCACCTGTTCCACACGAACGGCGGACTTGCCCAGCAGATGGAGACGTTGTGCGGCGGCAAAGGACAGATCAACGATCGTGTTGCCGTTGTAAGGGCCGCGGTCATTTACGCGCACAAAGGTGGAGCGGTGGTTCACCAGGTTGGTGACGCGGAGCCAGCTGCCGATGGGGAGCGTGGGATGCGCGCAGGTGAGGGCATGCATGTTGAAGCGCTCGCCGCTGGAAGTGCGTTTGCCCTGAAAGTCTTGCCCGTACCAGGTGGCGGGACCGATCTGGTACCAGTGATGTGTGGCCCTTGGAGCGGGCGATTTTGCCTGGGGAGAGGCGACCACCGAGGCCCCAAGACTGAAGGCCAGGAGGGCGCAGATGGACCTTCTCTGGTCCGGGCTACCGCCGGCGCGTGCTAGACGGCATAACATGTTTGGATGGCTCACTCGGGTCGTACTCACAGTGCAAATTGTCTCCCACGGAGAGCGCTAAGTCAAAGAATGACAATGACTTGAGCGAGAATTTTTACCTTGCGACAGCAACCAAACCATGTTAGTTAATTCCAGCGAAAAGGTAAGTAGTACTTATCGTCGAAGGTATGAACTTTAGTTGCAGGGAGAGATGCCGTTGTGGTAGATCCATCGCGAGGAAAGCCGATTGTAGTTTGGACCATCGCCGGATTTGACCCTTCGAGCGGGGCCGGGGTCACGGCGGATCTGATGACGTTTGCCTCGCACGGCCTGTTTGGGTGCTCGGCGATTACGGCGTTGACCGTGCAGTCGACGACGGGCGTACGAGGGATTGAACCCGTGCGGCGGGAGCAGTTGGGGAATACGCTTGCGTGTTTGGGGGAAGATCTACCGCCGGCCGGCGTGAAGGTCGGGATGCTGGGAGCGCGGGCCATTGCCGGCGTGGTAGGTGCGTTTCTGCGGGGGTGGCGGACAGGTGGGGCGACCTGTCCGGTGGTGTTGGATCCGGTGCTGCGGTCGAGTTCAGGCCGGATGCTGTATCCATTGGAGGGATTGGCGTTGTTGCACGAAACCGTGCTGCCGCAGGTGGACTGGATAACGCCAAACTGGGGCGAGTTGGAGGTGTTGACCGGAGTTGCCGTAGGTGACTTGGCAGCGGCGGAACGGGGGGCGCAGTTGCTGATCGAGCGGCATCCAGGAATGGGGGTGATCGTTACGGGAGGCGAGGCGCAGCGGCCGGTGGATCTGCTGGTGCGGGACGGGATCAAGACAGTGGTGCTGGACGGGGAGCGGGTGGCGACGACCTCGACGCATGGGACGGGATGTGCGTTTTCGTCGGCGTTTTTGGCGCGGCTGGTCCTGGGAGTTGAGGCTGACGAGGCAGCGCGGTTGGCCAAGGCGTTTGTTGCCGGAGCACTGCGGCATGCCCCTGGATTGGGAGCTGGGACGGGGCCCATGGGGCTGCTTTGGCCTTTGCGGGTAGATCATTGAAGTGACTTTCCAGGTTCGGCTGGTAGGCTGATGGGGATGAGTGAAGGGTTGGTTTTGACGCTGAATGGACGGGAGCGGGCGGTGGAGGGAGTTTTCTCGCCGGCGGTGCTGAGTGAGGTATTAACGGCCTTGGCTCTGCGCGCGGACCGGATCGCGGTGGAGTTGAATGGGGAACTGGCGCCTCGCGCTGGATGGGCGGAGCAGCCGGTCAAAAGCGGGGACAAACTGGAAGTGGTGCACTTTGTCGGCGGTGGTGCCGGCTTCTAGAGCTTTGCGTCAGCCTTTGTGATCTGTTTCAGCAGGGACTCCCAGCGGTCGCCGTACGTGGACCAGCCGCCGAGGGAGTAGACGCGCGCCAGGCCGGCAGCGCGCAGGGCTTGCTGAAGGCTGGGGTCGTCGGCGAGGCGCTGGAGCCGATCGGCAAGGACTGTTGTGTCTCGGACGGGAACGATATAGCCTTCCTGGCCGTCGGTGAAGAGGTCTTCGCCGCCTGTAGCTCTAGAACAGATCACGGGGCAGCCGCAGGCGAGCGCTTGGGCCTGAACGAGGGCTAAACCTTCTTCAATCGAGGGCAGGACGAGGACGTGGCTGCGGGACATCAGCGCCGCCAGCTCGGGCTGCGGAAGTGTGCCCAGGAACTCCACATGCTCCTGGGGAAGCGTGGCGAGGATGGGTTTTAGCTCGGGTTGGACCGAGCCTACGACGCGGAGGCGCTTGCGCGGGTGTTTCAGCGCAGCGAAGGCCTGCAGGAGGTAGGGAACGCCTTTACGGAGGCTGACAGCGCCGGCGAAGAGGACGTGGAACTCGTGCGGCGGCGGGTCGGCGGTAGGACCGAAGTTTTGCAGGCGGACACCGTAGGGAATCACGTGCAGCTTGTGCGCCGGGACGCCCAATTCGAGGAAGGAACGGCAGGCAGCGGAGGAGGGCACGGTGATGACGTCGGCGGCCTCGTAGATGGCCTCTTCGCGAACGGTGTCGCGCTCGTCGGAGACGGGGTGGGTGACGCCCCAGCGGCGGTATTCCTCACTGACGATTTGTTCCTGGAAGCGCTGATGGGTGGAGCCGCGGTCGCAGATGAATTTTGCGCCGTGTTGTTGCGCGAGTTGGCCGGCGCGGAGGCTGGAGCCAGAGAGGCCCACAAGGGCGTCGAGCAGTTTGTTGCGGCGGTAGTGGGTTTGGAGTTGCCGGGTGGTCCAGCGGTCGAAGGCGAGGGCGTTTTGGTAGCCTATCCAATCCTGGAGACGTGGGGCGTCAAAGCCCGAACGGTGCAGCAAATAGTCAGGAACGCCGAAGTAGGGGAAGGTGCGAACCTTCTCGCGGGGCAGGCCCTCACGCTGTAGGCGACGCCAGGGCCAGGTGGAGTAGATGGCGTCTAGGTGGCCGCGGCCGTCGAGTTCCCGGGCGAGTTCGAAGTGGTGGAAGGCGCCGAAGACGGTTTGTAGGATGCGCACCCTGTCGGTCTCTTTGGGTGAGGGTAGCAGGGTGTAGTTCAGGGTGGGATGGCCTGTTTGGGGGAGGCTTTAGGGGTGCCGGTTCAAGGCACACGGCAAAGATCAAACTTTGCAGAAACGTGCGCGAGAACGAGCCAGGGACGGCATAGTCTTCCCTGGCTTGGGAGAGAAATCACCGACCCTTTAGATTCGCCAAAAAGCCTAGATAGGATGGAAGCATTTTGGCGATCTCATCGGTTGATAGCGCCCGCATGCCATGGATTGCTGCCAACTTGATTGCAGTTTCGATATCTTCATCGGTTGCGTAAGTGGTTTCATCTTTTGGCAGATCCAGGCTTGCAGCCACGTGTGACATCTGCTCAAAGTAGGTATCAGAATCCACAGCGTGCTCACCTGCAGCTTGCAGCAGAATCAAGGTTTTTACCTCCGGCGAACGGATATAGAACGCGTGTGCCCGACCCCGAGGCAGAAAGGTGAGGTCGCCTGCACGCGCAAGCAGGCTGCCCTCCTGGTCCTCGCAGAAAAACTCCATCTCACCATCGAGGATGTAGTAAAGCTCGTGCTCCCATTCGTGCACGTGGGGTGGTGGTTCGTTGCCCACCTTCGCCTGATACATCATGACCCCTACGCGGCCGTCAGTGTCTTCATGCCTGGCCAGAAAGGAAATCAGACTTCCCATGTAATTTCTGGCGGTGTCAGGGCTGAGTCCCCGCGTGTACGCCTTGACTTCAGGAAGAGGTGATTTGTCGTTCATGCGCGGTATGGATGCACATCAGCCTTGCTGTGGTTACTTGCAGGTTGAACGACGCGGAGGGATTAGAAGCAAGAAAGTAGAGGTGGCATTCTGCTACGTCGCTTTTAGGTCGCCCTCGCCAAGGCGGCGATGGAGAAAGTCGAAGACGAGGCCGTAAAGGGCCAGGGCGAGTTGGGGGTCGTAGCGGGGGCCTTCGTCGCGCAGAAAGGCGTGGGCGCCGTTGACCTCGTGCCAGCTGAAGGTGGCGTTCACCTCGTTGAGGCGAGCGAGGACTTTCATGCGGCCTTCGAGCGGGATATGCGGGTCCTGGCGGCCCCAAACCATGAGCAGTTCGCCCCGGATGTCTTTGGCACGTTCAAGAGAGTCGTCGTGCATGCCTTTGCCGAGCGAGCCCTTGTGGATGTCCGTGGCGTAAAAGCAGACGGCGGCGCGGACGTCGGGCTCCATGGCGCAGCGGAAGGCGAGGTGGCCGCCGATGCAAATGCCCATCGTGCCGAGTTTGCCGGTGCAATCGGGGCGGGATTGGAGGTGATCGAGCACGGCGCGGGCGTCGGCGTCGTAGCTGGCTAGCTCCTTGGTGGTCTTGAGCTCGTTGCCGCGGTCGGAGCCGGCCCCGTCGTAGGCGAGGGCGGTGCCGGCAGGCAGGAACTCGTGATAGATCTCCGGGATCGCGACGATGTAGCCATGGCCGGCGAGGAGGTTGGCCATGCGGCGAATGGGGCCGGTGACCTGAAAGATTTCGGAATAGAAGACGAGGCCGGGATAGCGGCCGGGAGCCGTTGGGCGGACGATGTGGGTCCGCATGGGGCCGTAGGGTGTGGGGAGGGTTACGTGGTCTTCGGTGACGGTCATCGGCTCTCAGAGGCTAAGCGTGGCTACGTGGCGTGGTTTCGTGGGGTGGCTACGTGCGTTTGATACGAAACAGGAGGGTGCACTCGAAGATGATCGACAGGATGATTGCAATGGGCCAGAAGTGCGCGAGATGGCGTGTGCCGCGCAGGAAAGCGAAGCCTACCATGACCCCGAAGAGCAACCCAAGATTGGAAGCCACCAGCGTTTCTGTGCTGCTCTGAACTCGAACCAATCGCATCATCGACTCTCACGGGTAAACCGACTGTCGTGGACCCTGCTCCGGGTTTTAGCAAATAAGGTCAGCGCGGGTGAGTTTCAGATCGCCCAGATTGCCGAGGAGAGTGAGCGTGAGGGCTTCCGAGTGGAGCAGATCGTTGGCGAGGCGTTGGATGTCTTCGGCGGTAACGCGATCGACTTCGGCGGTGATCTCGTCAAGGGTAAAGAAGCGGCCGTAGTACATTTGCTGGCGGGCAAGCGAACTCATCCGAGAGCCGGACGATTCGAGACCGAGCACCATATTGGTTTTGAGCTGCTGGCGAGCGCGGGTCAGCTCTTCTTCGGTAACGGGATCGGACTTCAGCCGCGTGAACTCGGCAAGGGTTAGTTCGAGGACCTGCCGGGTGTTTTCCGCGGCGCAGCCGGCGTAGACGGCTAGCGAACCGGTGTCGCGGAAGGGGCTGGTTTCGGAGTAGATGGAGTAGGCGAGGCCGCGTTCTTCGCGGACGGCCTGGAAAAGGCGCGAGCTCATACCGCCGCCGAGCACGGAGTTGAGCAGAAACAGAGCGTAGCGGTCCGGGTGCGCGGTCTGGAGCGCGGGAATGGCGAGGCAGAACTGGACTTGCTCGAGAGACTTTTTATTTTTGAGCGTGAGGTGCGGTGTGATGGCCGGCGGGGCGGTACGGGGGAGCTTCTCGCGGGTGCTGGCGGCGAGCGAGGCGAAGGCGTGGCCGACCTGAGCAACGAACGCCTCGTGCTCGATGTTGCCGGCGGCGGTGAAGAGCATGTTCGCGGGGGTGAAGCGGCGAGCGTATTCCTCCAGCACCAGCGGCTGGGTGAACGTGGGTACGGTCTTGGCGGTGCCGAGGATCGGTCGGCCAAGCGCATCGCCCTTCCAGAAGCCCTGGGTGAAAAGTTCGTGTACGAGGTAATCGGGGTTGTCCTCATCCATCTTGATCTCTTCGAGGATGACACCGTGTTCCTTGTCGATGTCTTCGGCGGCAAAGGTGGGGTGCAGGACGAGGTCGGAGAGCAAATCCAGCGCGACGGGTACGTTGGAGTCGAGCACCTTGACCGAAAAGCAGATCGTTTCCTTGGAGGTATAGGCATCCAGGTTGCCGCCGATAGCGTCGACCTCGCGGGCGAACTGCTGCGCGGAGCGCGTGGTGGTGCCTTTGAAGACCATGTGCTCAAGGAAGTGGGAGATGCCGTTGGTTTCCGGCGTCTCGTCGCGGGAGCCGGTATCGAGCCAAACGCCCATGGAGACCGAGCGCAGGGTGGGCATGCGTTCGGTGAGGACGCGAAGACCGTTGGGCAGGGTGGTGGAGCGGATGTCGCGGGTGTGCGGCGTGCTGGGGGAGGCGGCCTCGGCAAGGGGGACGGAGATTAGCATCACCCTCCATTGTGGCACCTTTCTGCGGCAGGTAAAAGCAGCGTTACGGTTGGCGCGGGGTGTAGCCTCGGTCGCCGGGAGCGGTGTCGTCGGGTGCGCCGGTGATCACCGTGCCCTGGTGGTAAAGGATCTGCCACCCGCTTTCGGTGCGCTGCCAAATTGTAGCGCGGCGGGTGAGGCGATCGCCCTGGGCGAGGGTGTAGGTGAGCAGGTAGGTTTCGTGGCCCAGGGGTCCGCAGGTGAAGTCTGAGGTGGTCCAGCCAGCGGCGTCGGCATCAACCGGGGTGTTCGCGGCGAGGTGAGTGAGGATGAAGGCGCGACTGTAGCGCCGGCCGGAGGCGCCGACCTCCCAGTAGGTTGGGGCCATAAGGTGGTCGAAGTCCGCTTGGGTGCGGTAGACGTTGGCTCGGTGAAAGATCGGCTCGCGCGGGGCGAGCTCGGCGAGGATCGGCAGGAGGTCGTCCGCGGTGGTAGGAAATGCTGAAGACATGACGCAGGTCCAAGCGGCGGTTCCGGCTCAGTTTCGCAGGGCGGCGACAGCTGCTGTGTCGAGGGTGGCCGTTGAGCCGTGCAGAGTTTCAAGAGAGGTCGTTAGGAGCGAGAGCGAGCCATCGCGGTAACGGTAGAACAGCTCGGTTTCGGGATGAACGACGAAGATGTTGGCGATGCCCATAGCCGCGTAGTCTTTCAGCTTGATCAGGAGGCGCGTTGTCGTGTCTTCGGGTGAAAGCACCTCAAAAACGGCGATGGGTGGGTGTGTCAGGATCTGTTCGATGGGGAGATCGCGGTCGAAGACGACGACGTCAGGGACGCGGTAGCGGGTCGGGCTGACCTGGACCCGAAGTTCCGGCAGTACGCGCACATCCCAGACCTTCTGATTTTGGACAAACCAGAGTTGTAAAGCTTGTTGCCAGGATGCGTGATCGTATTCACCCACGGGACGAAGCTCCACCACGCCGTCGACCAACTCGGCGTCAGGTTCAAAGTCGGAGCGGAGATAGAGCTCGACCGGGGTGAGAGCCAGGGTTGCCATGCCGCACCTCGAAAGCATGGTAGCACCGCTTTCGGGCGGTGAAGAGTACAGGCGGTAAACTGGAGTATATGCCGGAACGGGCGCTGTTTGGATTGGGGTTGGATGGACTGACGGAGCTGATGGCGAGCTTCGGGCACAAACCTTACCGTGCGCGGCAGGTGTTTGAGGCGCTATACAAACAGCGAGTCAGTTCAGTGGGGCAGATCACGACCTTATCCGCCGAATTGCGAGAGCGGCTCCTTGGCGAGGGCTGGGGAGTCGGGCTGCCGGAGATCGTGCAGACAGCGGTTTCGGTGGACGGGACCGAGCGCTACCTGGTGCGGATGGCCGACGGTGAGACCGTCGAAACGGTGTGGATGCCGGATGGCGATGGCGGGTTCGGCTCCGATGCGACTGAGGATGAGACCGAGGAAGTGGCGGCTGGGATAGAGGTCGCGGCTGGACTCGGCGGTGGTGGTGCTGCGGGCCGAACGCAGATTTCCTTCGGGAATGACAAGCAAGGGGCCAATTCGAAGGTCCGTGGCAACGCCCTGAAACCGCGGTTTGGGGCGTTAGCGGAGCGAGGGTACCGTAGGGCCACGATTTGCGTCTCGAGCCAGGTCGGGTGTGCGGTGAATTGCCAGTTTTGCCTGACAGCCAAGCTGGGCATCAAGCGAAATCTCACCGCCGGCGAGATCGCCGGACAGGTGGCGGCGGTGTTAAACCGGCACGGGATCGCCGTGGGGCAGGACCGGATCAACCTGGTCTTTATGGGGATGGGCGAGCCGTTTTTGAACTATGACGAGTTCATGGCGGCGGTGCGGCGGCTGGTGGAGGGAGTTGGAATCCCGGAGTCGCGGATGACGGTGTCCACCTCGGGCATTTTGCCGAGCATGGAGCGGTTCGCCTCCGAGACGATCCGGCCCAAGCTGGCACTTTCACTCAATGCCTCGAACGACCGGGTGCGGGAAGAGGTGATGCCGATCACGCGCAAGTGGAAGATCGCGCAGCTGCTGGAGGCTTGCCGCCACATTCCGCTGCGGACGCGCGAGTGGGTGACGTTTGAGTATGTGCTGCTGGGCGGGGTGAACGATCAGCCCGCGCATGCGCGTGAGGTGCTGGCGCTGCTAGCGGGCATGCGGGCCAAGGTGAATCTGATCGTGTGGAACCCGGGGCCGGGAATCGCGTACCGGCAACCGGAGCCGGAAACGGTGGCTCGGTTTCAGGCGATGCTCATCGAGGGTGGGATCGCCACGTATATCCGGCGGCCGCGCGGGCGGGATATCTATGCGGCTTGCGGGCAGTTGAAGCGGACGGTGGGGGAGCAGGCAGGCAACGGTCTGGTGGAGATTGCGACTGCGGTCTAGCGAGCGGGTGCTGCAAGGGCTTGGCGGTATCAGCTATGTGCCCCGCTGAGCTGCGCTGTGCGGGAGCCTGGCAGCCGGAGCAGGGTTTCGGCGACGATGTCGTAGTTGTGGCGGAGGACGTCACCTTCGTGGGCGAAATTCCCGGTGACAGGCTCCACGCCCAGGGCGCGGACGGCGGCGAGGTCGGCGAGGATGCAATTCTGGCCTTCGGCGGCGTAGCGATCTACCGTGTCCTGGTGAATGGGGCCGGTGTTGATCAGGGCGTAATCGAGAATGGAGCGGCCGGTGGCGGCATGCTCATTGATTTTGCGAATGTGCTGCGAGGCGGTGAGTCCGAGGCTTTCGTTGGCCTGGGTCATCAGATTGCAGATATAAACGCGAGTGGCCTTGCTGTCCGCGATGGCCTCTGAAATGCCGTGTACGAGCAGGTTGGAGATGACCGAGGTGTAGAGCGAGCCGGGACCGAGGGTAATGAGGTCGGCTTCGGCGATGGCGGCCAGGGTTTCGGGCAGGGGATGGCAGGTTTCCGGCTCGATTCGCAGTTCAACGATGCGGCTTTTGGAGGCGGAGATGCGGGTTTCGCCGCGAACCAGGGTGCCATCCTCCATTACCGCGGCAAGGGTGGCATTGGCGGTGGTCGCGGGATAGATGCGGCCTCGGGTGGCAAGAATTTGGGCGGCGGTCTGAACGGCCTGAGCGAAATCCCCGCGCATCTCGGTAAGGGCGGCGAGAAAAAGATTGCCGAAGCTGTGGCCCTGGAGATCGCCTGCCGAAAAGCGATGTTGAAATAACTGGCTGAGAAGCGCCTCATCCTCTGAGAGCGCGACCATGCAGTTGCGCACGTCACCGGGCGGAAGAATATTCATGTCTTCACGGAGCCGGCCGGAGGAGCCGCCGTCGTCGGTGACCGTGACGATGGCGGCAAGCTCGGCGATGGAGACGGCCTTGGTGTCCGGCCCAGGGAGGACGAGATCCGGGCCCGTTCCCGCGGGTTGAGCAACAAAACGCTTCAGACCGCGTAACAGCGTGGAAAGGCCGGTACCCCCGCCTATGGCGACGACGCGCAAGGGACCGGGAGGTTGGTTCGGAGAAGCCATCCGACCTAGTGTAGAGGGTAGGGCACCGGCTGGGAACGGAACGAAGGTGCTAGGCGAGAGTGAGATTATGCCTCAGGATAGAGCAGTTCCGTGAAGCGGGGATCGTCAGACATGTTCGCAAAGTCGGTATCGGAGCGAGCCTGAATACGGTTCTGTGGATTGAGGCGGATGGCCTGTTCGAGGTGATCAAGACACTCATGACTGGAGTTGGTCATGCTGGCCAGAAGAGCCAGGCCGTAAAAGGCATAGTCGCAGTTGCTTTGATCGAGCAGGATCTGGTTGAAGTGCTCGCGGGCGTCTTCGTAATTGCCGTGATTGAGCAAGGAGATGGCGTAGTCGTAGCGCTCCTCGTGGCTGCGGAACTCGGTGGTGCCGGTGTGTATCTGGGCAACGCAGGCGGCAATGTACATGCGGATACGATCGCCGAGATCATGCGGGGCGTCAGCCAGAAGCCGGCCAAAGGCCGTATGGGCTTCCGCGTACTGATTGGATTGCATGAGCTGGATGGCCTGTCCGTAAAGCGCAAGCAGATTTTGGCGCTGGCCGTTGTCAGGGGGCGGGACCGTTCCGGCGAGGGTACGAGGCATACGGTGAAGCCTTCCGCCGCGCTCATCCGTCTTGCCTGAAGGCGACGCGTCCTGCCCACCGTTGCGGGCAGCTGCGGCTGGTGAAGGGGAGGACGACGACGGGGAGATGGGACGTGCCGTTTTTGTGGCCATAATTCTCTCGTGCGCGATGGATCTGCGAAGGACGTTTCTGGTGCGCTTGGAAAGGCTTCCGGTGTTATAAGCGGTTCAGCACCGTCTGGTCAATGCCCCTGAAGACGCATGGGGGAGCAGGCTCAACGTGTAGCGGTCTCCGGTGCGATGTCCCGCTCTCCCGAGCTGTACAGGACGGGATTCAGGGTGGGGTCGTTATACATCTTGAGCTGCCGATAGAGTTTAAATCGTTTCTGCCCGCTGTCCACATCGGCCCACAGCTGAGCCAGGCAGCCGGCAAGATCGGCCCGTTGCTCGCAGAGCAGGCTCAAGCGCTCGCGGCTGCCGGCACGATGCGATTCCATCACTTCGGGGCGGGTGATCTGCTCCGCTGTGTGAAAAATCTTGAGGGCCAGGATCGAGAGCCGGTCGAGGATAAGACCGGGCGTTTCGGAGTGCAGGGGAGCGGTGGGGTTTTGGCGCACGCTTCCCAGGAGAAGCGCATCGATCTGCTCGACCAGGTCGTTGCGTCGCTGGTTGAGCGTATCGATGGCGCGCTTGACGGCGGCAATGGCTGTGTCTCCCGCGTGCGGGTCGCGGGCCTGGTCCTCGCGGTGCCAGAGGTCAAAATTGGCACGGTGGTGGCCAAGCAGGAGGATTTCTAGCTCGTTGTCTGCCGAGGGGAACGCCTCGCTCCCAGCATCGATTGCAACGGTACCCGGCGCGCTGGAGGAAACATGCCACTGAGCGGTGGCGAGTTCCTGCAAATGTGCGAGCTGGAGGGCGTTAAATGGCATAAATAGGCCAGAAAGGGTGGCCTGAGCATAGCGGGATTCCCGAATCGGGGCAAGTCGGGACGATGGTACCCCCGTTGGGTGATTGCCGGTCGGGGCCGGGGCGTGGGATCAGTAGAGCAACATGGTTGATACCTCTGTACGCAGGGTCCTGATCTACCGGCTGGGCAGCTTGGGCGACATGCTGGTTGCGCTGCCCGCGTTGCACCTTGTGCGGCGGGCCTTTCCGCGTGCGGAGCGACGCCTGCTGACCAACGTGCCGGTACACGCAAAGGCGCCGGCCGCGGCGGCGGTGCTGGATGGCTCCGGGCTGGTTGACGGTTACCTGCGGTATGTTGCCGGGACGCGGAATCTGCGGGAGCTGGCCGCCCTGTGGTGGGCGATGGTGAGGTACAGGCCGGAGGTGGTGGTGTACCTGGCGGCGGCGCGGGGTACCGCGGCGGCACGGCGAGATCTACGCTTTTTTCGATGGTGCGGTGTGCGGCGGATCGTGGGTGTGCCTCTAACCGAGGCCATGCAGGCCAATTTCTATGGGGCGCAACCCGGGTCCAGGCAGGCCGAGGGGATGCTTGCCGAGGCCGCGCTGGAGCCCGAGGCGGCGCGGCTGGCCAGAAATCTTGCGGTGCTCGGGAAAGCGAGGCTGGGCGTCGAGGCGAACTGGTCGATGCACCTGACCGCGGCGGAGCGGGAGCGCGCTGCGGAACTGATCCGGGAGGCCGCGGCGTGGACCGAATCTCCGATTGCGGTCAGTGTGGGGACCAAGGTACAGGCCAAGGATTGGGGCCGGGAGAACTGGCAGGCCCTGCTGACAAAATTGGCCCAGGGGGCGCCGGGCCGGCCGCTTTTTCTGCTGGGAGCGCCGGAAGAGAGCGAGGCCAGTGCGTTTGCCGCGGCAGGCTGGGTGGCGCATGGGGGTGGGCCGGTCGTCAATCTTTGCGGGCGGTTGTCTCCGCGGGAGAGTGCGGCGGCAATTGAAAGAGCGACGTTATTTCTAGGCCACGACAGCGGGCCGATGCACCTGGCAGCTGCGGTGGGAACGCCTTCGGTGGCAATCTTTGCGGCGCGAAACATCCCCCGGCAATGGTTTCCGTTTGGGGACAAGCACGCCGTCGTGTATCACCGCGTGGATTGCTGGGGATGCGGCCTGGAGACCTGCGTGGAGCAGCGTAAGCGCTGCATCACAGGCATAACGGTGGATGAGGTCCTGGCGGCGGTGTGGCGGGTGCTCGGGCGGAAGGGCTCCGCAGCAAATGTCAAGATTCCTTCGCCGAAGGGAGAGCTGATTGCAATTGAGGCTTTTGCCGGGTAGACCTGCCTGGGGACTGGGCCTCGTTTGGCCCCCCGCTCGGCGGCAGATGCGATGATGGTGCGGAGATGCAAGGAACGCTTCCGGATGTAGGTACGGTTTTGGGTCTGCTAGCCGGTGGCTTCGGCCGGCTGCGTGTGCTGGTGATCGGCGATTTAATGCTGGATCGCTACATCGTGGGTGAGGTGGACCGCATCTCGCCCGAGGCGCCGGTACCGGTGCTGCGGCACGCGCACCGGTACCAGCGCCCGGGTGGTGCGGCCAATGTGGCGATGAACCTTGCCGGGCTGGGATGCCAGGCGCTCCTGGCGGGTTTTTGGGGCGATGATGCCGAACGGCGCGAGCTGGAAGATTTACTGCAGAGGGGTGGGGTGGACACGGTCGGGGTGGTGTCCACGGCGCTGCCCACGGTCTCCAAAACGCGCATCGTAGGCCGGACGCAGCAGCTGTTACGGCTGGATATCGAAAGCAGGGAACAACCCTCGGCAGAGGACACCGGACGCTTGGCGGAACGGGCGGAGGCGCTGGTGGAAAAGGCCCATGCCGTTGTGCTTTCCGATTACGCCAAGGGAGCGCTGACCGCTGAGCTCTGCGAGGGAATTATCCGGCGCGCGCGGGGGCTCGGCATTCCGGTGCTGGCTGACCCAAAGACGCCGAATCTTGGGAAATACACCGGAGTCACGGTGCTCTGTCCGAATCTGCACGAGTTGGCGCAGGCTACCGGGATGTCGCTGCAGGATTTGCCGGCGATGCTGGCCGCGGGCGAGGCACAGCGGCAGGAGCACGAGATCGCGGTGCTGGCCGTGACCATGAGCGAGCGCGGGATGCAGGTGTTGTCAGCGGCGGGAAGCTTCCATGCGCCGGCGCGGGCGCGCGAAGTGTTTGACGTGTCAGGAGCGGGAGACACGGTGATTGCCACGCTGGCCGCAGGGTTTGCGGCGGGGCTGCCGCTGGAGACGGCCGCCGAGTTGGCAAACCTGGCGGCGGGTGTTGTGGTTGGCAAGGTGGGTACCGCACCGATCGCGCACCATGAGTTGACGGCGCTGCTGACGCCATCGCAGCAGCTCGGGGATGCGGAGAAGATCCTGCCCCTTGAAGCGCTGCTGGCACGGGTGGCGGACTGGCGCGCGGCCGGGGAGACCATCGTCTTCACCAATGGATGTTTTGATCTGCTGCATGTGGGTCACGTCACGTTAATGGAGGATTGCCGGCGATTCGGGTCCAAGGTGGTGCTGGGATTGAATACGGATGCGAGTGTGCGGCGGCTGAAGGGACCGGCGCGGCCCGTGGTCGGTGAACGCGACCGGGCGCGGGTGATGGCGGCCCTGGGAGCCGTTGACGCGGTGACGTTCTTTGACGAGGACACCCCGCTGGCGCTGATTGAAGCCCTGGCGCCGGATGTGTTGGTGAAGGGCGGGGATTACACGGTGGAGACCGTGGTGGGTCACACCCTGGTGCTGGCACGGGGTGGACGGGTGGAGATTGTACCGACCGTGGAAGGATTTTCCACGACGGGGATCGTACGCAGGCTGCAGGCAGGGGAGGGATCCGCGTGATCCTCTGCACCGTTGCTGCGGCTGAGCCGACGTTCCTCATGAAACGCGAGCATTCTGTGTGAGGCAAGGTGTCAGGCAAGGGGGAGCCGGTGTGGGAGCCTCGTAGGATCTTGATGAGCGGGGCTGGCGGTCTGCTGGGCCGGCACATTGCCGCGGAACGGCGCGCGGCGGGGGACACCGTGGTAGCCCTCGTGCGAGGTCCGGGTGCAGCCGGGGCGGTACTTTGGGATCCCGCGCGAGGTGTGCTGGATCCCCGCTCTGTGAGTGGTTATGACGCGGTGATTCACCTGGCGGGTGAGCCTGTGACGGGCGTTTGGACGGCAGGGAAGAAGCGTCGCATCCGAGAAAGCCGGGTGGAAGGTACCGCTCTGCTGACCCGCGCGCTGGCGGCCGCGGAACGGCCGCCGACCGTCTTTCTTTGTGCCTCCGGAATCAACTACTACGGCAACCGTGGGAACCAGGTGGTTGATGAGGACGAGCCGGCGGGGACGGGCTTCCTCGCGGAGGTGTCAGCGGAGTGGGAAGCGGCCTGTGATCCGCTGCGTGAGGTGGCACGCGTGGTCAACCTGCGGATCGGCGTCGTGCTGGCGCGGGATGGAGGTACGCTGCCGTCTATCCTGCCCCTCTTCCGGTTGGGACTAGGTGGGTGGGTCGGTGACGGGCGGGCCTACCTGAGCTGGATTGGGATCGATGACCTGGTGCGGGCGGCCGCTTTTGTGCTGGACTGCCCCTCGCTCAAGGGCGCCGTGAACTTCGTCGCACCGCACGCGGCTACAGGCCGGGAGTTCGCCAGGGAGCTGGCGGCGGCGGTGCGGCGCCCGGCGGCGATCCCCGTGCCGGGCTGGCTGGTGCGGATGACCCTCGGTGAACTGGCGGAGGAAACTGTGTTGAACAGCATCCGTGCGGTGCCGAAACGCTTGTTGGAGGCTGGCTTCCGGTTCAGGGAAGACACGCTGGCGAAGGCACTGGCACCCTGTGTTGCGGAAATGGGAAAGAAGCAGAATACGGGGTGACGTGGAAGCAGGTCCTTCGCCCCAGCGAGGGTAAGGTCTCCATGGGGCCTCTGCCGTTCGTAAGCTGCTGCGCACAACATCATGGGATAGGGCGCATCTCAATCCATGTGTAGCCGATACGCTAACCCAGGCTATTTGTGAGGAACACCATGCCAACCGATCTCGTTACCCCGCAGGACCCACGTTCCCAGTATGCCAAGCCTTCCAGCACGGAAATTCAGGCCGCGCCCGGTACCCAGGCCCAGATGAGCGAAAAGCCTGATTGCGGCGAGCTGTCCTACAAGGGTTCAGGCCGTCTTGCCGGCCGCAAGGCGCTGCTGACCGGCGCTGATTCCGGCATCGGTCGGGCGGCGGCGATCGCTTTCGCGCGTGAAGGCGCCGACGTCGCCATCGGCTACCTGCCCGAAGAGCAGGCGGACGCGGAGGAGGTGGCAAAGTACATCCGTGAGGCCGGCCGGAAAGCCGTGCTGCTGCCGGGCGACATCTCCCATGAAGGCTTCTGCCAGCGGCTGGTTCATGATGCGGTCGATCAGCTGGATGGGCTGGACATCCTGGTCAACAATGCCGGCAGGATGGGCAAGACCGAGGGCCTGCTGGAGACCACGACGGAGCGCTTCGACACGCTCATGAAGACCAATATCTATTCGATCTTCTGGATCACCAAGGCCGCCCTGCCGCACCTGAAGCCAGGGTCGTCGATCATCAATACCACCAGTGTGCAGGGCTATGAGCCTTCGGCGAACGTCTTCGATTACGCGATCACCAAGGCGGCCATCGCCAACTTCACCAAGGGCCTGAGCGAGCCGCTGATGGAAAAGCACGGCGTACGCATCAACGCGGTCGCGCCTGGCCCTATCTGGACACCGCTGCAGGAAGCCGATGGCGACAAAGAAAAGCTGAAGAAGCTTGGCGGCAAAACGCCCTACAAGCGTCCTGGCCAACCGGTGGAGTTGGCGCCTGTGTACGTGCTGCTGGCTTCGCAGGAGGGCAGCTACATTACCGGTGAGATCTATGGCGTGACCGGCGGTATGGGGGCCATTGCCTAAGTACCGACCGTGAGCAACGGTTCAGCATAAGCCATTTTGCCACCGTCCTGTCCGGACAAGGGTGCCCCATCGTGGGGTGCCCTTTGCTTTTCAGGGCGTTCCGCTCAAAGGCGCCTTCCCGCACGCGATCACGCCGAGGAAGGGCGGATGGAGCACCAGCGCTGCGGGGGATACGGGAGTCACTGCTACGATGGGCCAGTCCTTCCCTGCAGGGGTACCTGAAATGAATCGTGTTCGTCCGGGCGTTTGTGTTTTGCTGTGTTTCTGCTTGCATGGCCGATCGCAGAGCCTTCGTACCGCCGCAACCCCGGTCCCTCCCGACGCAGCGGCAGGGGCAGGGGCCCGGCATCCAGCTGGAGGACTGTCTCCCCTCGACTTTGGGGCGAGGTGTGACGGTGTCGTCGCACCGATCTACAGCCAGGCTTCCGGGGATCCGGTGCCGACCTACCTGGGCACCAAGGTGATCAGCGGAACGGACGACACGGCGGCGATCGCTGCCTGGGCAGCGGCATTAGGGTCCCAGACAAAAAAGGGCGAGGCGCTGGTGAACGCCGTTGGTCCCCACGATGAGAACTTCATGGCGAACGCGCGACAGGTCACCGGCCGGATGCCCGATGGCCAGCACTGCCTGGTAGCCACCGCGCCGAACTTCCCGGATGGCGTGTTCCTTGAAGGCAACAACGCTGAGATCGACGTGACGGCGGCCTCCGGTCACGGTCCCTTCTTCATCGTGCCGTCGTACAACGGGGGTTACTACTTCAACGGTGCATCCGCAACCGCGACGACCTTTAATGGGTACCCGGCGCGCTCCGGCGATCGAGTTCAGAACCTGCGTGTGGTATACGCCGGGCCGGTGGGCGGAAGTACCGGCATCGGCATGCGCGTGGACGGTGTCGATGAGTTCATCGAGAACGTTCACGTGTACGGTTTCAAGACGGGCATTCAGATCGACGCCGCCGAGTACAGCTATTTCGCCTTTAACGGCGCTAGCTTCAACGGCACGGGCTTCAAAATCACATCAGGCTGCATGAGCCTGGGCCCATGCACCGCGGCGCAGGCCGGCGGCAGCATCTCCATCGACAACACTTTCGTCGGCAATCTCGCCCACTCCAACGGCATCGGTTTGTGGGCTAACGGCGCCGCAGGAAACCGCTTTTACGGCGGATCGGTCACGTTCAATACGGTGGCCGACATCAACGTGGGCGCGAACCCGCCGAACTACATCAGCACGATCGCGCTGGGCAGGACGTCGGCGGCGGTCTGCACGGCAAACGCCACCATACCCCTGACGTTTGCCGACGCGACCGGTGCAGGCTCCGCGGCCGAAGGCGTGCTCATCACGGATGCGCGCGGCAAACCCACGGCGGCATGGTCGACAAACGGCGGTATGCACTACAGCCTGGCGGCAGGGAAGGTCACGGCGTCGGTGCCGAAGAGCGCTACGCTGGGCTGCGCCACACCGCCCGCTATGACGGTAACGGTGGCCTCCACCGCCGGCATGGGTGATTATGACGGCGCCGCCCCCGGCGGCAATGGGCTGAACACCTTTGCCGGCATGGACATCGAATCCGACCGCGTCGCCGGCAACGGCATGCCGATGGGTCGCCCCGCGACCGGCTTCGATGTGTTGCTGGACAGCGTGGCAGGCGGCAACCTGTTCGACGGCATCCAGTACGGGGTCGGCGGGGGGCCGCAGGAGTTCGTGCGCATGGCGCGTGATCTGGGCGGAAACATCTTCAAGAACGTGCAGTTTGCCGCCATTACGGATCCAGCCAACCCCTCCGTGCACTGTGCGGCGGAGTTCGGCAACACAGCGCGCGGCGAGGCCTACCTGGGTTCCGGACCCGGCTTCGACCCGATGACGTGGGGATGTTTCGCCGTGGGCCGCACCGCAAACACGCCCATGGGACCGGGGTCCTACCTGGCGGTCACCGGCTGGGATGCCGGCTCGCCGTTTACCCATTACAACGCCGCGGTGAAGGCCGGTGGATTTACCGCCTCGGCGGGCAGTCCGGCCGCGGCGCCGTTCGCTCCACTTTTCACCGTGGGTGTGCAGGGTGAGAAGAACTCCCGCGGCGGCTGGTTCGCGAATGGATCGCTGCAGGTCGGTCCGGGCGACGGGAGCGGTTACGACACCTCGCTGGGGCGCGGCTCGGCGAACAACTGGACCACCAACGGCGGCGGGTTCACGGCCGGTTCCCTGAGCACCGGGCAAAAGGACGCGAGCGGCACCACCTGCACGATTGGCGGCTACATCACGCTCACCGTGGATGGGACGGCCCGCAAACTTGCCTACTGTAAGTGATGGATGGATTGTGTTGACTGCCAGGCAGGCAGAGATTCTAGACCTGTTTACCTTCAGGTTTGGTGATGACATCGCTTCCGTTGTTGTCATCCCGCAGCGCAGCGGAGGGATCTGCTGTTGGGATGGTCGCTAACCTCAAGATAAAAAGGTAAACGGATCTAAGCTATGAGCTGCTCTCGAAATAAACAAAGCTAACCTTACGGCTAGCTTTGTTTGCTGCACTTAGATTAGTGAACCTGGTGCGGAGGAGGGGACTTGAACCCCTATGGTGTTACCCGCTAGCACCTCAAGCTAGTGCGTCTGCCAATTTCGCCACCTCCGCTTTTTGACCTGCGTCTCCGCAGAAGCGACGGCCAAGATTCTTCGAAAGTATAGCATCACACCGGGCGACGATCACCTGGCAAAAGCTCGGCAAGTTGTGCCGAGGGTCGCTGTGGTAGAGTTCTCCTTGGCGACCCGGATGGAGAGATGGCCGAGTGGCTGAAGGCGCACGCTTGGAAAGCGTGTATACCGCAAGGTATCCAGGGTTCGAATCCCTGTCTCTCCGCCATTGCCCCTGCCGACCCCCGCCGTAGAGCGGCTCTTTTCTTCAGTGCAGGCATTGATCGTTGGCACCACGGATCCTTGAGCTAAACCCTTTTTGCTGTCTCTTTAGCCCCCATGAGGGTGGAATCACTTGCGAGCAGGGTCATAGAACGAATCCCGGCAAGCCATACCAGGGCTATGCTCGAAGCCGTCCAGGAGACCTTCATGTCTGAGCAAAAACGTGTTTCTGTAGCCATGTGCACGTACAACGGCGCCCGCTTTCTGCGGCAGCAGCTCGACAGCTTTCTGGCGCAGACCTCCCTTCCGGATGAGTTGGTTGTGTGTGATGACGGGTCGACGGATGAGACCGGGGAGATGGTGCACGAGTTCGCCCGGCACGCCCCGTTTGAAGTACGTTTGGTCGTGAATGAGGAACGGCTGCGGTTTGCCCAGAACTTTGCCAAGTGCATCGGCCTCTGCCGCGGCGACATTGTGGTTCTTACAGATCAGGACGATATCTGGGTAAGCACCCGCATCCAGGACACCCGCGACGCCTATGACGCCGACCCGAATCTGCTGTTCACCTACTCGGACGCGCCGCTGATCGACGGTGAAGGTGTTCCGACGGGTGAACACATTTACTCCCGTTTTCCGGTTCACCGGCGCGACAGGAAACGCATCCACGCAGGATCGAATTTGCTACCCGCCATCTCCAGGTGGGGCTTCATTTACGGATGCACCATGACATTTCGCGCCAACATGCGGAAGGTGGTGCTGCCTGTGCCTCACGGCTGGAGCCACGACGAGTGGCTGACGCTCGCCCTGAGCTCCGTCGGTCCATCCAGGAAGCTAAGGCCGCAGACCAACTATCGCCAACATGGTGTTAATTCGGTGGGCGTCGGCGATTGGACCCATGCCGGCAAGATGCGCATGGCGCAATCGAGAGATGCAGAGGCATACGCTGGGGAGATCACCCGCGTTCTCCAAGGATACGAGGTGGCTGCCTCGAACGACGTTCTTCGGGTCACACTCGCTCCCACGCTGGAAAGAAAGATCGCTTTTCTCAGGAAGAGACAGGCAGCCAGGCAGAGCGGTCTACGTGGGGCGGGTTTGATCGCTCGCATCCTCGCGAGCGGTGGGTACAAGCGCTATGGCGCAGGGCCGAAATCCATCGTGAAGGATCTTGCCGTCATAACGGGATGGATGAAGTAAGTTCAATCACGGGATTAGGAGACTAGCCCCGCAGCGCACCTGACCTACCTACTCCAGTCAGTGGATCGCGGGCGCCACCACAACGATCAACAGCTTCGAGTCAGGCTGTAAGTGCAGGGTCTTACTTGTACTCGTAAGCAGCGCACTGCATGAGGGTCCGCCATCGGCCTTGAGTTGTAGACCGGGCAGCCCTTCCACGCTTCCAACGTGAATGATTGTTGAAATCTTTTCTCGATTGAGGTTGCGATTGTCTCCCAAATCTACTACGTCGGCAGGCTGTGAACTCCGGCCGCCATTCCGTCCGCTCATCAAAGATCCTTGCGAGGACGTTCCCTGCGATTCTTCGGCCGGCGCCAAGATACTGATCAGCTTAAGCGGGACTTCCTGCTTTGCGCTGCCTCCGCACTCCCCTTCATCAAAGGAGACCCCGAGTTGCGGCAGTGCGCCGTTTTTTGAGGGAACAGCCGCAGTCACGTGGCCGTAGAGCAGGGCGCCAATTTCCAAGCGGCAGGATGTCGTCAAAAAGGCATGAACCACTTTCAACGTGACCGCATCACCTACCTTCATGTGAGCCGGATCCCACGCGCGCAGATTGCGAGTTTCAATGGCCGCGGCGGAGGGAACGGCTTTTGCCAGCTGTGCACATGGAGGGGCGTCGCCTGTCTCTGCCAGGACAGCCCCTCTTTGTAAACCTGCAACTTGCAGATTTCTGTTCGATGCCGGCGCTGCCTCTCCACCCGGGAAGGAAATTTTTACGAGCCCATCGCGGTAATCCAGATGCAGCACCGCCGTATGGAGGATGTCGAACCCCAGCATGCCGCCAATCTCCATTCCCGCAACATGCTCGATCATTGTCGGATCGAATGCGAGCACTCCTGTTCTGCCGCGCAGCAAGGAGTCCGCAAATTGAAAATCGAAGCTATCGCGATAGATCTGAAGAGTCGTTCCCGTGGTCGTCTGTACCGCGTTGGTAAAGTTGTGCCGGGTTGAGCTGACCAGGTGCGCGACAGGCAGTGTCACAGTGCTCAAGCGGATGCCGCTGTCCAAAGCAAAAAGCCGTTGCTCCTTCGCATTTAGCGTGACTGGAACAAGAAGGTATTGCAGGCGGTGGTATACGGGCGAGTACCCAAGCAACTCCGGCGCTTGTACCCGATCTCCCGGGATGGAGGTCTGCATCGGCGGCAATTGGCCGAGCTCAAGCTTCGCATCTGGGAAATTCAACGTGATCAGGTAAGAGCTGAACAGGTCAGTTCCGATCATGCCTGAAGTACCTTCAGGAAAGACCGCGTCACTCACGCCGATCAAGCAGTCCTGGAAGGTGAGTGGACCGATTTGCAGTTGATCGGCGTGAACCGTCCCAGGAGGGTCCTGCGGGCGTGACTTCATACCATTCGCCTCCGCGACAGCGCGATTGAGAGAAACACCCGAGGCCGCTGTATCTACACCCAGCATGACCTTCCCGTCCGGCAGTTCCACCCCGAGCCGATAGCCGTCCACATGCTTTCCGTCCTGCATGGACGAGTGGAGTGGAATGGCCGCGGAGGTCAGCGTTGGTAATATGTGACAGGTTGCGAGGTCTCCGACAGAAGCGCAAGTGTGTCATGCACGGTAGCTTCTGCGCTCTTGCGCAGGCCTGGCTCTATGTCCTTTGTTGTGGCCAAATATTCCTGCGTAGACGCGATCTGGTCAGCTGGTGCCACAGCGGTGTTCCAGGCTCGTGTAATCTCCGAATCCTGTGGATCGATTGCGTACGCCCGGGTGATCTCTGCTCTTTGCGACGCATACATCGAATCCAGCCGGTCGATCTGGCCGAGGAGGAGCAAGGTACGTGGAAAGCATGGATCCAGTGCCTCGGCGGTGTGCAGGGTCTTGCGCGCCAACCACGGTTGTCCCTGCCGCAGTTGCACCTCTCCCAGTTCCGCCAGCAGGGGCGCGGAGTTTGGATTTTGAGTCAGAGCCAGCTGCAGGGTGTCTTGCGCTGCTGCTACACCCGCCATGTGCAGTTGTGTGCGTGCAAGACCCGCAATGGCGGCTGAGTCCTGCGGCTGCTGGGTGATCGTTTGCTTGTAGAGAACTTCCGCATCTGCCCACTTGCCCTGTGCATAGGCCTGGTCGGCGGGCGTTGAGGCCTTCGGAGGAGCTGTCACACAGGTTGTGACCTGTGAGTATGCGGAGGAGGAGAAGGCCGTCAGACAAGATGCAACGAGCACGAAATCGCGGTAGCAGGCAAGATAGAAGCCGTGGGCATTCGATCTCATCGCTAACCGAGTCATAGGCTGATGGCGAGGAAGCTGACTGCAACAACCGTGTTTCTTCACTCGAATCTGAAAACTTGGGAAGCTCCCTAAGAGCTTCAGTGTGTATGGTGAGCGGGCTGGGGCTCGAACCCAGGACCAACGCCTTAAAAGGGCGATGCTCTACCAACTGAGCTACCCGCTCGATCCTTCAAAAGGTTAGCACAGCCCCCGAGCTCCGTTTGTGGCTGGGTTGGCTCGGTTGGACAGTATCCACAATGGGGCGGCAGCTTCCGGTGGAGATCGAAGCTGGCGACCGTGGTACTTCGGCAACCGGAACCGGGCACAGCGCGCCGTCAACGCCGACAGACTTTCACCACCTGGTTCCGGTACGGGCAGGGCAGGGTGGTTGGCGCTGTACTCGCGAGGATGAGCCAGCGGACGGCCGAACTGCTGAGGCGGATCGACCTTTGCGCGTCGTTCAGTTGACTGAGTTGGGCGGTTGCGGTGGTGCCGCGGAGCCAGGCGGGGGCGAGTGCGGGGAAGTTGGCCGCTTCGCCGCCGTCTTTGGAAAAGTCGGGGAGGACGCTGCGCCGGGCGAGCGCGCGGAAATTCTGTGCGTCCTCGCCGGGGATGTTGATATAGCGCGCATCAAGGGCAAAAAGCGCGTCGGGCGGCGAGTGCTCGCGAATCCAAAGGAAGGCCTCCACCCATGGATTGGGGTTGGCGCGGCCGGGCCACTCGACATGCGGAGAGTTCAGGAAGGTCGTTCGTTGCACGGCGAACATCACCGCGGCGGAGAGAAGAATCGCGGTCCAGGGAAGAGCACTCGCGAGGCGGGTGCGGGCTTTGCTTGTCCAAGGACGGGTCAGCCAGCCGCCGAGGAGCACGGGCAGCAGGGCATAGAGGGGAAGAAAGGAGCGCAGCGGCTGCAGGCGGGCGGCGGTGTGGGCGGCGAAAGACTCCCGGACCAAGAGCGCCGACACGGCGACCGCGAGGGAACCCACAAAGAGACTGCTGTGACCGAGCGCGGCAACAGCACCCATGGGCTGGGCGGGCGCGAACGCGGGGCCGCGGCGCGGTCTTCGGGTGAGCGCGAAAAGGACGGCGAGCGGACCGAGGAGGCCTAGCCGTTCAAACCATCGCCAGTGGGCAAGGAACCAGTAGTCACGCGACGCCACCGCGGCCTGCACGGCGGGAGGCTCGCCCGGCGCCAGGGCCTGCCCGGCTGCAACAACGGCCAGGCAGCCGGCTGCCAGAAGAGCGAAGGACCAGGGCGGCGCACGTTTCACCACGAGAACCAGCGTGAGGGTGAAGAGGACGGCGTGGATCGCCATCAAGGGTTGCATCGCGGCCGTTGCTCCCAGCAGGAGCAGGCAGCGCAGGAGCGGCGGGGGGACACGGCGCGGCCAGGGCCAACGCTTGCGGTCGTGCTGTGGCGCAGAAGCGGGATCCGTGGCCGAATCCGCGCGGTGTTCAAGGCGTAGAACTTCGCCGATGGCCAACAGCGTGAGCGGGGTGGAGAAGCTGCGGGCGGTAAGGTAGGGGTCCATCAGCAGGAGGGAGGTGCCGGCGACGGGAAGCGTCCACCAGGCGGCGAGCAGGCCGACGCCGGCCCACTGTGCCCGGGGCTGGCCGGGAAAACAGCAGCGACTGAGGCGCAGCGCGGCGAAAAGCAGCAGCATCCCGGTGAGCAGATACAGGCCGAACAGGACGGCAGGGAGGGAAAGATGCGTGAGGCGGACCAGGGAAGCCACGGCCGGGGCAAAAAGGGAGTAACGAAGCGGAGCCGTCACAAAGGCGCGGTCAAGCGGAAAAAGGGACGGCTGCAGGAGAATTTCGACACCGGCGACATAGAGGCCGCCATCCTCCGCCCAGGGGTGGAAGCCGTGAACCAGGAGCACGGCCAGCGTGAGCGAAGCCAGAGGGAGCAGTTCTTTCGGCCACAAGTCTTTCGGCCACGAGCGGCCCGAGACAGTACAATGGGGAGGCATCTCCATGCGACAGTTTGACTTTAGCGCGATTGGGGATGGGTGTGTGTGACGGCAGGGAAGGCATGGAGCAGGCGGTAGACAAGGTAGAGGCGGTACCCAACGAAGGCCGCATGAAGCTGTTGAAGACGCTGCCGGGACTGGCGGTCAGCGCTTTTTTTCTTTGGTGGACCTATGCTCGTGTGGGTCCAAACGGCAAGCGCGGCTTTGACCCGACCGCCTTTCACCAGCTGCACATCGTTGCCCCGATTTGGGTTGCGGGCGTGCTGTTTTTCAGCATCTTCGGGTATGGAATGCGCTGTTACCGGGCCTACGCCATGCTGCGCAGCGTGGGAGCGCGCTTTAGCGCTTGCTCGCGAATCCTGATGACCTCGCTTGCGGCGAACAACATCCTGCCGCTGCGCATCGGCGATGTCATGCGGATCTTCACTTACGCGAGCGACGTGAATACGACGCCATCCGTAGTGCTGAGCACGGTGCTGCTGGAGAAGCTGCTGGATGTCTTTTCGCTCGGTGTGATGTTCACGGTGACGACCCAGTTTGGCCTGGGTGTCTCCCCGCACCTGCGAACGGTGGCGGAGGTTGGTCTGCTGGTATCGACCCTGGGACTGATGGCGATGGTCTTCGGCGCCAAAGGGCTGCAGGCGCCTCTGCAGCGTTTTTTTGACAACTCCAAGAGCGCAGGTCTCAAGAAGGTAGAGCACTGGCTGATGCTGGCGTTGTCCTGCATCAGCGACATCGGGATCGTGGGCACGCTGCTGCTGATCTTCTACAGTTCCATCGCGTGGACTTGTGAGGGGCTGCTGTATGTCTCCTTTGCCAAGGCGGTGGGCTTGCAGTCCGATGTGATCGGACCGTGGCAGGCCGCGGCGGAGGCGAACCTTTCCTTCCTGATCCCGAGCTCTCCCGGGGGCATCGGTCCTTTTGAGCTTGCCTGCAAAGACGCGCTTGTCAGACATGGCGCCAGTCCCGTGGCGAGCGGTCTCTTCGGCCTGCTGATGCATCTCTATCTGCTGATCGGCATCACGGCGGTGGGTGGCATTTGGTTCTTCGCGCACCGTATGCAGCGGGTGAGGCGCGAGTCGCTGGCCGTGGAACTTGACACGTTGCCGGCTGAGTTACCGTAGAGCACACGATCTGAGGATGCATGTATAAGAGCTTGGCAGAGCAGCTGCAAGGGCGCGTCGCGGCCGTGCTGAAGGAAACCTATGGCCTGGACTCGGTGAACTTTGCGGTGGAGTTGCCCCCAAAGATCGAGTTGGGCGAGATGGCGCTGCCGGTCGCCTTTGAGCTGGCGCGCAAGCTGAAGAAGGCTCCACGGGTGATCGCGGCGGAGCTGCAGGCAGCATTAGCCGGGACGCCCGGTGTAGCCGCGGTCGAGATTGCAGGGGCAGGCTACCTGAACGTGAAGCTGGATCGCGCGGCCGCCGTACGGCGTATCGCGGCGGATGAACATGCCGTGATCGGCGGTCCAGGATTCCGCCTGGTGGAGCACACCAGCATCAATCCCAATAAGGCTGCACACGTAGGACATCTGCGCAATGCGATTCTCGGCGACAGCTTCGCGCGCATGCTGCGGGCGGGTGACGGCGACCAGGCTGCGTGGAAGCCCGGCGTTGCGCTGGGCGTGCAGAACTACATCGACAACACAGGTGTGCAGGTCGCCGACATCGTGGTTGCGGTGACGCAGCTGAAGGGGCTCACGCTGCCGCAGGTGCGGGAATGGTTAACAGAACTGCTCGAGACCAACGAGCGGCTGGATTACCTTTGCTGGGACCTGTACGCGGAGGTGTCGCAGTGGTACGAGGCCGATCCGGCGCAGGCGAAAGAGCGCAAGCAGCTGCGGCTCGATACGCTGCACGAGTTGGAGGCCGGCAGCAACGAGACAGCGGAGATTGCGGAGCTGATCGCCACAGGCGTCTTGCGCAGGCATTTGCAGACCATGGAGCGGCTGGGCATTGAGTATGATTTTCTGCCGCGCGAGAGCGAGATTCTTCACCTGCACTTCTGGGAAACCGCGCGGCAGCTGATGGTCGACCGGGGTGTGCTTTATCTGGAGACCGCCGGCAAAAATGCGGGTTGCTGGGTGATGCGGCGGGCTGCGACCTCCGCTGTGGGCGGCGCAGCTCCGCTGGCTGAAGGCGAGGCGGATGAGGATGCGAAGATCATCGTGCGGTCCAACGGCACGGTGACCTATGTGGGCAAGGACATTGCCTATCACCTCTGGAAGTTCGGTCTGCTGGGGCTGGATTTCGGCTACATGCCCTTTCGCGAGTACCCCCATCACACATGTTGGATTTCGGCCGTCGAGGGGCAAGAGCCGCACCCAAGCTTCGGGCACGCCGATGCGATCTACAACGTGATCGATTCCCGGCAGGACGACCCACAGACGCAGGTGAAAGAGGCGCTGCGCGCGCTGGGCTTTGTGCGGGAGAGCGAACGCTACACGCACCTGAACTATGCGATGGTGGCGCTGACGCCGCGCTGCGCGGAAGAGCTCGGCTACACGCTGAAGGAAGAGGACAAGGGACGCGCGTATATCGAGGTCTCCGGGCGCAAGGGCTTTGGCGTAAAAGCGGATGATCTGATCGACCGCATGATCGCCGCGGCCCGCGATGAGGTGGAAAAGCGCCATCCGGAGCTGCCCCCAGCGGAGCGCGAGGAGATTGCGGAGGTCATCGGCGTGGGTGCGCTGCGTTTCTTCACCCTGCGCTTCACACGCAATACGGTGATCGCCTTTGATTTTCGCGATGCGCTCAGCTTCGAAGGCGAGACGGGGCCCTATGTGCAATACGCCGCGGTGCGGGCGGCAAACATCTTCCGCAAGGCCGGCGTGGGTGAAGCGGAGGCGCTGGCCGCGGTTGCCGACATCGATCTCGCTCCCCTTCTGGCAAGGGATACAGACATCTGGGAATTGTGGCTGCTGGCTTCGCGTCTGACCCTCGTGCTGGAGCAGGGCATTGCCGCCGCTGAACCGGCGGTGCTGGCGCGCTATGCCTTCACACTGGCGCAGAGCTTCAACAATTTCTATCATCGGCACAATATCTTGAAGGAGACCGACGCGCCCCGGCGGGCGTTGCTGCTGGCGACGGCGGCGGCGGCGCGGCGAGAGTTGGTGCGGGTGCTGGGCTGGCTGGGTATCGGTGTGCCGAGCGCGATGTAGCCGGGGCCGGGCATCTGCTCTCATGTTTGATCCCGTTCTTGTGAGAGATGCCAAGGCTGCCAACGCTCACCCCGCTGAGAAGCAGATAGGAACATCAGAATGACGGTTTCTTTGCAAAACTCTCCTCTTTACCGAGCGGTCCGCGCAGCCGTTCTCTGGGCACTTATACCAGGGATCACGGCTGAGATTTCCCCTGCACGGATGGGCGCCTTCGCTCAAGGCACGGCTACGAAGCCGCCACAAGAGCGTCTTCGCAGCCGCATCTTTATCTACGATCTGCACGACGGCACCTCGCATCTGGTCTACACGGCGGATGGGGTGTGGGAGGCCCCGAACTGGTCCCCGGACGGCAGGTATCTGATCTCGAACTCCGGCGGAGGCATTTATAAGCTTTCGCTCAAGCCGGACGGCACAGCCGAGACACCGCAACGGCTTCCGATCCCGGCGGAGTATGCCTGCAACAACGACAAGGCGATCTCCCCGGATGGCAAAAAACTAGCCTTTTCCGCCACCCTGCCATCTCATAGCGGATCGCAGGTCTTCCTTGCCGACGCGGACGGCACGTCCATCAAGCTCTTGGTCGAGGAATCACCCAGCTATTTTCACGGCTGGTCGCCGGATAGCACGACCCTCGCCTTTGTCGCACAACGTCATGGCGGCGGCCAGTATGACATTTACCGGGTGCCGGCAGCGGGCGGCCGGGAACAGCAGTTGACCTCCAGCCCGTCGCAGGAGGACGGCCCGGACTACTCGCCGGACGGCCGTTGGATCTATGTGAACTCCACCCGGTCAGGCAAGGAGGCGATCTGGCGGTTTCCGGCCGAGGGTGCGGGGCCTCACGATGCAAAGGCCGAGATGGTCCTCAGTGACGCCCTCCAAGACTGGTTTCCGCACATCTCACCCGACGGCAGGGAGATGGTCTATATCGGGTATCCGGCAGGCACGCCGACACATAATCCACGCGATGTCGCGGTCGAGCTGAAATTGGCCGAGATCAGCCATGGGCGGGTCGGCGCCACCCCGAAGACGCTGGTGCGGGGGGAGGGCGGCCAGGGTAGTTTGAATGTAAACTCCTGGGCACCGGACTCGATGCGTTTTGCGTATGTGACGTATGAGCCTTTGCGCTAAGAGTGTATCGGCGCACACGTATCGGAAACAGCTATCAGTTCTCGGCTTCACCGGACGAAATACAGGGGTCTCTCCACTCCGCTGACGAAGTCAGCTCCGGTCGAGATGACGCATTTGTGGAGGAAGACCTGTATGCCTGTTGTTGATACACATTGAGGACGAAGCACGCTCATGCATATTGGTCTCTTCACGCCTGTTTTTGGCAAGCTCAGCTTTGACGCGCTGCTGGCGGAGCTGAAACGCTATCCGGAGATCCGCAGCCTGGAGTTGGGTACCGGGGGCTGGCCCGGCGCCAGCCATCTCGATCCGGACGACCTGCTTGCGAACCCGGAACGCCGCAGGGTACTCGGGAGCCGCTTACGCGATGCCGGGCTTACGATCAGCGCGCTTGCTTGCCACAACAACCCCTTGCATCCGGTCGAGGCCATCGCCAGGCGTGATGACGGGCTTCTGCGCAAGACGATTGACCTTGCCGCGCTGCTCGAGGTTCCCACGGTGGTCACCTTCTCCGGCTGTCCTGGCGGCAGCGCCGAGGACCGCACCCCCAACTGGATCACGGCTGCCTGGCCGCCGGAGTACGCCGACGCGCTGACGTGGCAGTGGAACGAACGCCTGGTGCCGTACTGGCGTGAGCTCCATGGGGTTGCGCGGGATGCCGGTGTGCGCGTGGCCCTGGAGGCTCACCCCGGCTTTTGCGTCTACAACCCGGAAACCCTGCTGCGGCTTCGTGCCGAGACCGGCGAAAACATCGGCATCAATCTCGACCCCAGTCACCTGTGGTGGCAGGGGATCGACATACCAGTCGCCATTGCGGAGCTCGGCCCAGCGATCTTCCACTTTCATGCCAAGGATGTGGCGATGCACCCTGCCAACCGCAGCCGCAACGGTGTACTCGACACCAAGAGCTATGCCCAGTTGGCCGAGCGATCCTGGTTATTCCGCTCCGTCGGTTGGGGGCATGGCGAGCGCGAATGGAAGGCGGTGGTCTCCGCGCTGCGGGTCGCCGGCTACGATGGCGTGCTCTCCATTGAGCACGAAGATGCTCTGCTTTCCGTGCATGAGGGCCTCGGTTCCGCGCTGGCTCTGCTGTCCCGTGTCGTTCCGAGCGAGCCGCCGGTCGAGCCATGGTGGCTGTAGGAGGCCGCGAGGTCTTCGCAGCCCGGAAATCGAGGCGTTTCCTTCAGGTGTTGCGGCCGTTCAACAGCAGATCCCTCCGCTGCGCTGCGGGATGACAACAAGAAAACGCTGCGGTACAACAATCAGGAAAACGGTGTTGGACACATTCCTGGAGTCAGACGGGTCTGGAGTTCTATACGGCGTAGCTGCGCACCCACTCGACGATGCTTCTGACGGCGATGCCGCTGGGGCCTTTGCTTTGCCAGGGCTTTTCGGCGTCGATCCAGGCTGTGCCGGCGATGTCGAGGTGGATCCATGGGGTGTCGCCAACGAACTCCCTGAGAAACATGGCGGCGCTGATTGAGCCGCCGTAGCGGCTGTTGCCGGTGTTCATGATGTCGGCAATGGAGCTCTTGATGGCTTCGCGATAGTCGTCGGTGCAGGGCATGCGCCAGTACTTTTCCCCGCTGGTGGAAAGTGTGTCGAGGAACTGCTGCGCTGTGGCGTCGTGATTGGAGAAGAGGCCGGCGTTGATCTGCCCGAGCGCGACGCTGATGGCGCCGGTGAGCGTGGCGGCATCCACCAGGCGAGTGGCGCCGAGCTGCTGCGCGTAATGCAGGCCGTCGGCGAGCACGAGCCGCCCTTCGGCATCGGTGTTCAGGACCTCGATGGTCTTGCCGGACATGGCGGTGAGGACGTCGCCGGGCTTGAAGGCCAGGCCATCGGGCATGTTTTCTGCCGAGCAGACCACGCACAGCACGCACACGGCAGGCTTCAGAAGCGCGATCGCGCGCATGGCGCCCAACATGGCGGCGGCGCCGGCCATGTCGTACTTCATTTTGTCCATGTTCTCGGCGGGTTTGATGGAGATGCCGCCGGTGTCGAAGGTAATGCCCTTGCCAACCAGGCCGATGACGGGTGTGCCTTCGGGCGGCGCCTCCGCGGGTTCGTAGCGCAGTACGATGAGGGCGGGCGGCTCTGACGAGCCCTGCGCGACGGCGGCGAAGGCGCCCATGCCGAGTTCCCCAAGTTTGGCGGTGGAGTGCACCTCGGCGGAGAGGCCGACTTCGCGCGCCATGGCTTCGGCGCGGCGGCCCAACTCCGTGGGCGTCAGCACGTTGCCGGGCTCGTTGACCAGGGACCGGGCGAAATTTTGCGCTTCGCCCACGATTAGGCCTTCCCCGTAGCCGCGCTGCATATCGGCCTGGTTACGCCGGTCGTCTTCAGCGCTGAGAAGAGTGAGGCTGATGAGCGTCCTATCCTTGCGATCGGAACGGTAGGTGTCGATGTCAAAGTCGGCCAGGAGCGCGCCTTCGATCAGGGCGCGGGCGCCCAGCAAACAGGGAAGTGTATCCATATGTTCGTCGGCGAGGGCGCGGTCCTCGGGAAAGGTGATGGCCAGGTCGCGGAGGCCGCGTGCCTTGGCAAAGCGCACGGCCACACCGGCGCCTTTGCGGACCTCATGCGGGTTCAGTGATTTCACCTTGCCCAGGCCGACGATCACGAGCCGTTCGGCGGCGGTGCCCCCCGGGCCGTGGAGCAGCAGCGTTTCGCCGACGGCGGCCTTGAACTCGCCCGTGGTGAGCCAGCGCGCGGCAGCGTCGGCCAGCGCGTCTGAGGTCGTAAGCAGCGCCGGGGACGGTTCGGTGCCCTCACCGGTCGCGATATCCACGGCAAAGACAGCGAGCAGCGGAGAGGCAAAGGCAGCCGGGTCCTGGAAAAGCAGCTTGGTGGTCACAGGATTTATGGTAACGGAGAACAGCTAGATGGATTGCTCCAAACGCGCCAGTGCGGCCCGCACACGGGGCTCAAGCATTTGCAAATCGTAGTCTAAAACTGCTTGCAGAACGTTTGGATCAAGCTGGTCATAGGTGTGGCGCAGGATATTCCCGAAATCGCGGATTTCACGCCAATTTACGTCCGGGCAGAGGAGGGCACCCTGTGTTCCCAAGCGAGCAGCCGCTTCGGTGATGATTTGCAGTTCACGCTCGATGGCAGCTTCTGTTTTGCGATCCGAGCGGATTTCCTCCACCGTCATTCCCCCGCGAAAATGCCGTATGTTGGCGATAGAGGTGAGGATTTGTCGAAAGTATTGCGGGTGATCCTCAAAAGGCACTGACAGCCTCGCGAAGAACCCGGTCTGCCAGGGCCGGACGAAGATGGCCCAACACCAACACATCCACTTCCTTCATTAACCAACTGCTGAGGTTTGCTTGAAGACCGGCCAGCGCGAAGCCCAGATGCGCATCCGGTCTAAGTTCCAGGGCAAGGTCCACATCAGATTCAGGGGTTTGGTCGCCGCGCGCGACGGAGCCGAAGAGTTGCAGGCGTTCGACGCCGGCGGCGCGAAGCTCAGCTTCGTGGGAGCGAAGGATAGATAGGACTTGGTCGCGGTCCATGTCGAGATTATCGCAAAAGCGAATGCAAGTGCCCCATTCCAAGTTGTAATGCGCCGTGACCGAAGTACGAAAACGATCCTTAGCGCCGTTGCGAGCGGGCGATGGCGGCGCGGGTCTCGCGGTCGGTTTCCTTTTTGCGTTCGGTGGCGCGTTTGTCCCAGTCCTGCTTGCCCTTGGCGAGGGCGATCTCGCACTTCACGCGGCCATTCTTAAAGTAGAGGCGAACCGGAATCAGGGTGTAACCTTTGCCCCGGGTGGCGGCGGAGAGACGCTCGATCTCGCGCTTGTGCAGCAGCAGCCGGCGGGTGCGCAGCTCCTCGTGGTTCATGGAGTTGCCGTGGGAAAAGGCGCCGATGTGCGCGTTGAGCAGGAAGCACTCGCCGTCTTTGAGGAGACCGTAGGCGTCTTTCAGATTGGCCTTGCCCTGGCGGATGGACTTGACCTCGGTGCCGCGCAGGGCAACGCCGGCCTCGAAGCGGTCTTCCAGAAAGTAGTTGAAGCTGGCGGAGCGGTTGTAGGCGGCGTCCCGCGCGCCCATCGCTACCGGGTCGCGGTCCTTGGCCTTCACGGGGTTGGCGCGCACCTGGGTGGGGACGGTCGGGTTGGAGAGGGAGCGGGGCATAGTGATTTCGAGAGCGGGGACCTGAAGCGCGGTTCTAACCCCGCATTGGCTGGGATCGGCCAACCAGCCCAACCAGCGCTATGGAGAACGGTCCAGAAGGCGTTCGCATAAGGCGGTTCCAAGTAGGGATGCTAACAGACGGTGAATCGCTGCATAGAAAGTGGTAGGCGATGGCGTAACAACGCGCGACTTTGTTCGTCAAAGCAGAGAGGCCCGGAGCAGCAGTCGTGCAAAACAGCTGCAAATGGCAGGAATTTCAGCCGTAAACCACCCAACGACCGGGCTTTTCACCCACGCTGCGGGCAGCATCGGCCGCAGGGAGAGCGCAAGCAAGAATGGTAGTATCAGGGCAGTCCGCAGCCTCGCAACAGCGCCTTCCGAAGCCGTTTTCGACGTTCCACGGGAGGGGCACGAGTCCGGCTGCAGCATGCGAGTGCTGGCAAAGGACGGCAGGGGAGCAAATCGCAGGCATGGGGCAGCGCAACGGTGCAGGCTGGAGCGGGAGATTGAGCTTCAGGCATGTTTTGGCGGAGAGGGTGCGTCCCTTTCTGGCGGCTCTGCTTCTTTTAGGCCTGATGGATACGGCGGCGCACGCGCAGTCCGCGTCCACATGGAACAAGCGCGGGCAGGATGCGGAGACCCGGCAGGACTACGATGTCGCCTTTGAAGCCTATCGCCAGGCACATTTAAAAAATCCGGCCGACCTGCGCTACCGGACTCGCTATGAGCGCATGCGCTACACCGCGGCGAGTATGCACGTGGACCGCGGACGGGTACTGCGGCAGTCCAGTGACGTCGCGGGTGCGATCAATGAGTTTGCGCGGGCGCTGCAGATCGATCCGGGCAACGAGGCGGCCGCCCAGGAGCTGCAGATTACGGAGCGGCCTCCGGCACCGCCAGCGGCGCCGGGTCCGGTAGGCGCGGCGGAGCACGGCAGTCTGCCTGGGCAGGCTCTGATTCCGGGTGTCGATGAGCAGATGCCGCACCAGAGCGCGATCCAGCGGGAGATTGCTTCGCTGGCCGCGCCGGTGGAGCTGGAGCCGGTCTCCGACGATCCCATCACGCTGCACATGGTGGAGGACTCCAAGGTGATTTTTCAGGCAATCGGCAAGCTGGCCGGGCTGAATGTCATCTTTGATCCGGAATACACTTCCAAGCGCATCCAGGTGGATCTGAACAGCGTGCCGTTATACGACGCGCTGCGCATCGTGGAGACCCTGAGCGGCACCTTCTGGAAGCCTGTCACGACCAACACAATCTTTGTGGCGCAAAACACGCGCAACAAGCGGACCGACCTGGACGACCAGGCGGTGCAGACGTTTTACCTCACCAATGTGTCGCAGCAGAACGACGCCAACGAGGTGCTGGTGGCGCTGCGCAACCTGCTTGATCCGGCTTCGACCAAGCTCTATCTGGTCAACAGCCAGAATGCCATTGTGGTGCGCGCCACCCCGTCCGAGCTGATCCTGGCAGAAAAGCTGATCAACGACCTGGATCGCACGCGTTCCGAAGTGATTGTGGATGTGGCTGTGCTCGAAGTGAGCCGGGACAAGCTGCGGAACCTGGGCATCACGCTGCCGCAGAGTTTTGGATTGACGCCGACGGCCAGTTCCACGACTAGCGCCACGAACTCTACCTCGGGTACAAGCACCAGCAATGGGACGACCACCGGGTCTACCACCAGTCAGAATCTGACGCTGAACTCGCTGGGGAACCTCAACGCGACAAACTTTGCCGTCACGGTGACCGGCGGTACGGTGAATGCGCTGCTGAGCGATTCGGATACGCGTGTGCTGCAGAACCCGCGCATCCGGGCCTCGGACGGCCAGCAAGCGACGTTGAAGATCGGTTCCAAAATTCCGGTGGCGACCGGCTCCTACAGCTCTACGCTGTCCACGACGGCTTCGCTGGGCGTGCAGACGCAGTTCACCTATATCGATGTGGGTGTGAACATCGACATCACGCCCACGGTGCACCTGGACCGCGAGGTGTCGATGAAGCTGGACGTGCTGATCTCCAGCCAGACAGGCTCGGTGACCATCTCCAGCGTCACCGAGCCGGTCATTTCGCAGCGTGAAGCCAAACAAACCATTCAGCTGAAGGACGGCGAGCCTTCGATCCTGGCCGGTCTGCTGCAGCGTCAGGACACAAAGACCGTGAGCGGAACGCCTGGATTGGGCGAGATTCCATTCCTTAAATACTTTTTTTCCAGCCAGCAGAAGGAAGTGCAGTCCGACGAGATTGTGTTTCTGCTGATCCCGCACATCGTGCGTGAGTCGCTCATCACGGCGGAAAACACGCGGCCCATCTACACGGGAACGAGCAATTCGGTGGAGGTGATCCGGCGTTCCCCGGCGGAGATGCATGCCGTGAGCACGGCCCGGGGCGAAACGGCGACGCCGCCCCCCTCCAGCCAGCCGACGACCTCGGCGGCGATGGCGGCCAACTCCATGCTGGGCGAAATTGCCGCTGCGGCCAAGCCTCGGGATCCGGGCGTGCCTTCCCCTGCGGGTCCGGGTTTGCCTCCAGCCGCGCCTGTGACCTCGGCCGCCGGTCCCGGGACTCCCGGCACGGCTGCCATGACGCCGGTGAGCCTGGGGATTTCGCCCTCGTCGAGTACGCCTTCGGTTGGGTCGACGTTCCAGGTTGCCGTGACGGCGGCCAACGCGCATGACCTCTTCGAGGTGCCACTGCAGATGAACTTTGATCCGCGGGTCCTGGCGCTGGTGAATGTGGACTCCGGCGATCTGCTGGGCCGGGATGGCCAGCCCGTGGCGCTGGTGCATCGTGATGAGGGCAATGGCCTGGTTACGGTTTCCGCGGCGAGGCCGCCGCAGACGCCGGGCGTGAACGGGGCGGGCGTGGTGTGCACGCTGACGTTCAAGGCGTTGGCAACAGGCGATTCGCCGCTGTCGCTGGTGAAGATCGGGGCCAAGGACAGCAAGGGGACCAACCTGCCTGCGGTCGGCACACAGGGTGTCGTTCACGTGAAGTAGGCGGAGCCGGTTGGTGGAGCCCGTTGGGTGCTAAAGACGGAGCTGGGACTATGCGATTTCGACCAAAAAACGGGTTGCGGGCTTGGTCCTCCCGACCCAGCCAGGGGCTTGGTGTCGCCGGTCTGCGGCGCGATGCCGGGGTCACGCTGGTGGAGCTCATCATCGTGGTGACCATTCTGGGCCTGCTTGCAGGGGCCGCGGTGCCCCTGGTCAAGTTCCAGGTGAAGCGTACCAAGGAGCGCGAGCTGCGGGCCGATCTGTGGGAGATGCGCCGGGCCATTGATGCCTACAAGGACGCTGCCGACCTGGGAGGCATCCAGGTCAAGGCGGACTCCAATGGGTACCCGCCGGATCTGGAGACCCTGGTCAACGGAGTCGAGATCCAGGAGAAAAAGGTGCGGTTTCTGCGGACGATTCCCGAAGACCCGATGACCAAGTCTAAGGAGTGGGGTCTGCGGTCCAATCAGGATGATTTGGATTCTGACAGCTTTGGGGGGCAGAACGTGTTTGATGTGCACACCAAGAGCACAGAGACCGCGTTGGACGGCACGAAGTACAGCACCTGGTAGAGCTAGGCCGTTTTCCTTCAGGTTAGCGACGATTCGAACAGCATATCCCTCCGCTGCACTGCGGGATGACAATAGGAAACGGCAAAGTTTGGGCGGACAAAGGGTGGGCGGACAAAGGGTGGGCGAGGCGATGATGGCAGAAAAGGCGCGGTCGAAGAGGGATGGGGAGAGCGGATTTACGCTGATCGAGCTGATCATCGTAATGACCATCATCGGTCTGCTGACCGCGATTGCCATCCCGAGCTATCTCACCTCGGTAAAAAAAGCTCGCGAGGCGGTGCTGCGGGAGGATCTGCATACGCTGCGGGGTTCGATCGACAGCTACACGGTCGATAAAGAGAAGGCGCCGGAAAGCCTGGATGACCTGGTACAGGCGGGGTATATGAAGGCGATCCCACTGGACCCGATGACCAACAAGTCCGACACGTGGATCACCAGCCAGAGTGACACGCTCACCAGCATCACGGAGACGCAGGGCGGCATCGATGATGTGCACTCCGGCTCCGAAGCGCTGGCAAGCACGGGCGGGACCTACAACAGCTGGTAGCGGCGATGTCTCGGGTCTATGAGTGAAGAGCCGCGACCGAACCGCGTCATCAGCATCTGTACTCCTGATCTGGCAAGCTGTTCCGGACTGCGGGCCGATTTCCTTGGCGGGCTCGTAGCATCGCCGTCGCAGCATATCCGAGGTCCACTGGTATTCCTGCCAGGAAAGGCAAGCGTGGCTACAATCCCTGCAACTGCACACACCACCGGCTACACAGACGATCATGCGCAGTCCGGTCTGGATACCCAGTTTCCCGCCATCGAAACCTGGCGCAATCAGTTTGCGGCTTACGAGATCCTGATCGACGATCCTGAATTTACAAGTGTGTGCCCGAAGACCGGGCTCCCTGATTTTGGCGTGCTGACGATCCGGTACATGCCGCGGGAGCAGTGCCTGGAGCTGAAGTCTTTGAAGGAGTATCTGTTCTGCTATCGCAATCTAGGGATTTTTCAGGAGAACATCGCCAACCAGGTGCTGAACGATATCGTGAAGGCCACCGACCCTGTCTGGGCCGAGGTGAAAGGTGACTTCCGGCCGCGTGGCGGTATCTCTACCGTGGTGACGGCGCGCTATCCGAGAACGGAGGAGATGCGGTAAGTTTTGCGCGAGCGGCTCCGCTTTGTCTCGCTATTGGGGGTTGGAAGGATTTTGCAAGCTGGGACTTGTATTTAGAGCCGTTCTCCTGAAGGTGTAAGGCAGCCAGAACCGCAGATTCCCTGCGGGAATGACAAAAAGAAAAGCAAGAGCTCTACGCCAACACGCAATCGGCTCTAGAGTGGTTACCTCAGGGGGTAGTGGCCATGCCCAACAGCAGATCCCTCCGCTGCGCTGCGGGATGACAACACGCGATGTCATAGCTACACCTGAAGGTAAACAGATCTGAGAAGAGGCTGTAAGTCTCGGGCTCCAACGGACGGATACAGGGGTCTCTCCACTGCGCAGACGTAAACGTCTGCTCCGGTCGAGATGACGCGTTTGGGGATAGAGACGAATTAGCCCTACGGCGCTGGCGCTTTATGCCACGGGCGCGCCGGCCGCTCGGTAAATGGCTTCGATGGCGAGCATATCGGCGAGGCCCTCTTCGCCGGCGGTTGCCGGTTGCGTGTTGTTATGAATGCAGTCGGCGAAGTGATCGCCTTCCAGGGTGAACTGGGTGGGGAACTTAACGCTGCTGTCCACGCTTACCGGGCCATGAAGGGTACGGCCGGCGTACTTCATGCCCTGGTAGGCGAAGGCTTCGGTAACCTCCAAGAATCCTTCGCTTCCGCCGATGTTTAAGTAGTTTTGTCCTTTTTCCCCATACGAGCTGCCGCTCGAGGCGAGCAGGCCGGAGGGGAACTTCATGGTGAACTCGACGGTCTCTTCCACCTGTGCGAAGCGCGGCCCCGGGACCTCGGTGGCAACCTGCGCGGAGAAACTGGTGGGCTCCGCAGCGGTCATCCAGCGGATGGCGTTCATGGGATAGATGCCGAGGTCAAACAGGGAACCGCCGCCGGCCAATTGCTTGTTCAGTCGCCATTCGCCTTCCTTCTTGGTGCCGTAGAAACCGCCCTGAAAACCCTGGATCTGCCCGAGCGCCCCGGAGCGGACCAGCTCGCGGAGGCCGATCCATACCGGGTCATAGTGGATACGGTAGGCGATCATCAGCTTGACGTTGGCCTGTTTGCAGGCGTCGATCATCTGGCGGCACTCGGCGGAGGAGACGGCCATGGGCTTTTCACAGAGCACGTGCTTGCCGGCCTTCGCGGCGCGAATGGTGTACTCGGCGTGCATGCTGTTGGGCAGGCCGATGTAGACGGCGTCGATGTCGGGATCGTGCGCGATTCGGTCATAGTTCTCGTAGCTATAGACCGACTTGGGCGAGATGCCATAGAGCGCCTCATACTTGGGCGCCTTCTCCTCGGCGTGACCGCTGACCAGACCCGTGACCTTGCACTTGGTGGATTGCGCACAGGCCTTCATGAACGTATCCGAGATATCCCCGAGGCCGACACAGGCAAAGCGGATGGGTTTCTGCGTCTGGCCGATGACCGGGACGGCGGTGCCCGCGGCAGCAAAAGCGGAGAGCCTGGCGAAGGTGCGGCGGTTCATCATGCGATATTTCTCCGGGGGCCGTTCAGTGTGCCCCCAGCGTACCGGCTCCAGTCGCTGGGTGTAAACGGGGGGGAATCTCCGACGGCGAAAGATGATGCTTCGGATGAGGGTATGCCGTGGCGGACGTGCGAGTTCAGATGGAAACGCAGCTGGGGAAGGGAGTCCGTAACACAAAGGCGGTGCTCGCCTGATATGCTCCCCACAGCATGGCAGCCAGCGCGACATATGCCGTAGCAAAACCCCGGGACACGGGCACGCGCAACGCGACGATTGCGCTGGTTCTGTTAACGGCGATGAACTTTGTCAACTACCTGGACCGCTACATCCTGCCCTCCGTTCAGGAGCAGATCAAGGGCGAATTCCACATCACGGACAACCAGATTGGGTCACTGACGCTGTGGTTCATGGTGGCGTACGTGCTCAGTTCACCGATTACGGGCTGGCTGGGTGACCGCCTTCCGCGTAAGCCGATGATTGTGGTGGCGGCACTGGGCATCGCGGCAATGAATTTCGTGACCTCGAGCGTGCATGACTACGATTCACTGAACCTGCGGCATGCGGCGCTGGGCATCGGCGAGGCGAGCTTCGGAGTCTTTGCGCCGGCGCTGCTGGCCGACTACTACGCGGAAGACAAGCGCAACAAGATTCTGACCATTTTCAACATCGCCATTCCCTGCGGTGCGGCACTGGGGTACCTTGCCGGTGGATCCATCGGACACGCCTATGGCTGGCGAAAGGCGTTTATCGCGTCGGCGATACCGGGCGCGCTGATCGCGCTGCTGATCCTGTTCTTCATGCGGGAGCCGCAGCGGGCGGGATCGCAGGAAAAGGGCGGCGCGGATCTGGACAAGGCGTCTGTCTTTTCTCTGCTGAAGAACAAGGCCTATCTGAGCTCGATCCTCGGGTATGCAGCGGTGACGTTTTCTCTGGGCGGGATTTCGTGGTGGATGCCCTCTTTCCTGCAACGTGTCGACGGGCGCTCGGAAGATGCCGCCGGATTCATCATGGGCGCGATTACGGTGGCCTGCGGACTGGGCGGCACGATCGTGGGTGGCACGGTGGCGCAGTACTGGTCCAAGAAAACGCCCAAGGCGCTTTACCTGGTGCCGGCCATCAGCGCTGTGCTGGCGGTCGGGCCGGCGGTGCTGGCGTTCTTTGGGCCGAAAACGTTCACTCTGCCGGCTTTGGGCGTGGCGGTCTTCTTTATCTTCCTGGGCACCGGGCCGGTGAATGCGGCAACGCTGAATGCAGTACCTGCGAACCTGCGCGCTATGGCGATGGCGGGGCAACTGTTTGCGATTCACGTCTTCGGTGATGCGTTTTCGCCAAAGCTGATCGGGATTGTGAGCGACCGCTCCAACCTGCGCTGGGGTCTTGGCGTGACGTTGATCACAATGCTGATAGGGGCGGTGATCTTCTTTATCGGGGCAGGGTTTGCGCCGCCGCTGGATTCAAAAGCGGCCGAGGCTCCAGCAGCGGCTTGAGCAGAGCGTGGTGATCGACGCCGGCTGGCGGCTCGGGGCGGAAATCTGCGGCTGGGGTTTGGCGGCGATCTGGGGCGTACGAACCCGGACGTTGTACCTTCGTCTGGGCCGGGTTCCGGATCTGTCGGCGGTGGAATGGGATCTTTGTCCGGCGCGGTCGCCGGAATTGCTGGTGGTGGTGCCGGCAAAAGATGAGGTGGAAGCGATCGGCCCGGCGATGGAGACGCTGCTGGCGCAGGACTACCGTCCGCTGCGGGTTGCCGCCGTGGACGACCGGTCTACGGACGGAACGGGCACAGTGCTGGATTCACTCGCAGCCAAGCATCCGGCAAAGCTGGAGGTGGTGCACATCACCGAGCCTGCCGAGGGCTGGATGGGCAAGACCTTCGCCATGGCCGTGGGGGCGGATCAGCGGCGGCAGTCGGAGTACATCCTGTTCACGGATGCTGATGTATGGTTCTCGCCCTCTGTTTTGCGGCGTGCGGTAGCCTATGCGGAAATCGTGCAGGCTGACCACCTGGCCATCATGCCGACACCGGTGACGGAAACCTGGGGCGAGCGGACGATCCTGGCATTTGTGCAGGTGTTCACGCTGTGGGTGGCGTCTCCCTGGCGGGTAGGGGATCCCGCGGCGCGGTGGAGTGCGGCGGCGGGGGCATGCAGCCTGGTGCGGCGGGATGCGCTGGAAGAGTTGGGCGGCCTGGCTCCGCAACGATCAGCAGTGCTCCCCAACCTCACGCTGGGATGGCGGATGCGCGCCGCTGGGATGCGCCAGCAGGTGGCTTTTGCTCCGGGGCTGGTGCTGGAGCACCGGGGTCAGAAAGCTAAGGGAGCCTGGGAATTGACCCGCAGCATGGCAAGGAGTTGCTTTGCGTTGGCAGGTTTCCGGGTCTTTCCTTTGCTGGGTACGATGGCGGCCATCGCAATTCTGTTCCTGTTACCAATGGTGGAGCTTGCATGGGTACCCACCATGCTGCCGGGAATCTTTGTGCTCGTATGCATGGCGGTCTGGTACCAGCGGGCGAGGGAACTGAGCGGGATCCCGGCGCGATATGGCTGGTTGCAGCCGCTGGGCGTGGCGGCGGTTCTTTGGGCCATGCTGCGCTCGGTGGCCGTGACGTTGTGGCGCCGCGGCGTGCTCTGGCATGGAACGTTTTACCCCGTAAGCGAATTGCGGGGGCACAACAGCCTGTTTGTGTGGCAGTGGGAGGCGGCGAAGCTGCGGGCGGAGAAGCGAAAGGTCGAGCGTGGGACGCGTGCCTGGGCCCTCCATCGCCGGCCAGGGAAGCTCACCCGGCGCGGTGTACACCGCAGGTAATGCGGAAGGTTGTTCAGAAGGATTTCAGGCGCCTACGGGATCGAGCTCTACAACCTTCTGCTGACCATAACGACGCTGGACGTAGTTGTCCAGAATGATCTGAAATTCCTCGACGATCCGGTCGCCTTTGAGCGTGGTCATGAGCTTGCCGTCGACGTAGACGGGAGCCTTGGGTTCTTCGAAGGTGCCTGGGAGCGAAATACCGATGTTGGCGTGCTTGGATTCGCCGGGGCCGTTGACAATACAGCCCATAACGGCGAGCTTCAGCTCTTCCACGCCGGGGTACTGCTTTTTCCATTCGGGCATGGACTCGACGAGGTAGGCCTGAATGCGCTGGGCGAGTTCCTGGAAGTAGGTGCTGGTGGTGCGGCCGCAGCCGGGGCAGGAGGTGACCTGGGGCATGAAGCTGCGGATGGAGAGCGACTGGAGGATCTGCTGCGCGCAGCGGACCTCCTCGGAGCGGTCACCGCCGGGTTCGGGGGTGAGCGAGACGCGGATGGTATCACCGATGCCGGCAAGCAGCAGCGGGGCAAGGCCGGCAGTGGAGGCAACGACGCCCTTCATGCCCATACCGGCTTCGGTGAGGCCGAGGTGCAGGGCGTAGTCGCAACGCCGGGCGAGCTCGGTATAGACGTCGATGAGGTCGCGGACGTGCGAGACCTTGGCGGAGAGGATGATCTGGTCGCGGCGCAGGCCGTAGCGCTCGGCGGCGGCGGCATTGTCGAGCGCGGAGACCACCATGGCTTCCATCATGACGTCGCGAGCGTTCAGGGGCTGGGCCGAGCGCGAGTTGTCGTCCATCATGCGGGTGAGCAGCGCCTGGTCCAGCGATCCCCAGTTGACGCCGATGCGCACGGGCTTCTGATTGTCGACGGCGCACTCGACCATGGTGCGGAAGTTGTCGTCATCCTTGCGGCCGATGCTCACGTTGCCGGGGTTGATGCGGTACTTGGCCAGCGCGCGGGCGCAGGCGGGGTATTTGCGCAGCAGGATGTGGCCGTTGTAATGAAAATCGCCGACGATTGGGGTGTCCCAGCCTTTTTTCTGGAGGCCCTCGATGATGTAGGGAACGGCCTTGGCCGCGTCGTCGTTGTTGACGGTAATCCGGACGAGTTCGGAGCCGGCGCGGGCAAGTGCGGCGACCTGCTGGACCGTGGATTCGATGTCGGCGGTATCCGTATTGGTCATCGACTGAACCACGACGGGGGCGTCGGAACCCACAAGGATTCCGCCTACATTTACGGTGACGGCGCGGCGACGCAAAAGGGACGACATACAAATTTGAGTTTAACAGGCGGAATATGAGGTAGACCGGTGTGGCTCAGTCTTCAATTGACCTCCGACACTGCCCAGATTCCAAAGCTGTATGGTCACTTCAAAGTTGATAAGGAGACCAGTTTATACCGGTCTAACCGAAACTCAAGGACCGACTCATACGTCACCCCGGTGGCATCAGAGGAGATTCTTGCATATGCTTGACCTACCTTTCGCCTCCCCACCCGTACCCCCGCCTGAAGCAAGTCAACGCACGCGCACTGCAACGCTCCTCTCGGCTGTCTGCATCGCGGCGACCTGGATCTGCCAATCTCTCGTGCCCCATCACTTTCGGCTCCTCTACGTCTCATTGGCCGCGGCTACGTTGCTTGCCGCCGTTGGCTACACAGCGGACCCTCGTCCCAGGTCAAGCGGGCTAAAACCGGTAGGAAACGGCAGGGTTCTCATCCGCAGTCTCGACGACTGGATGATGTATCAGTACAACGTGCCATTTGACCGCGCTACCGTCGAGCAGCAAAGCCATGCCCTCGACCACTACAAAGTCGGTGACCGCGTTTTTCCTGCCCGCACCCAGGACCAACCACCGCCGAATAGCCCCTGGCAAACAATAGCGTCATTGGAACTTCTTTTCCCGTTTGTCGTCATTACAAGATTAGTGCGCGGATGGCATCTCTTTTATCTTTTTGTGGCTCTAGCGGCCAGCGTCCAACTCCTGGTCTGGAGCTTGCGACGTCTCTCGGCGAGGCGCTTGGAAGGTGCAGCCACGCCATCTAGGGAAATCTGATCGATCGTATGGAAAAGCCGGCCCCCCTAACTTTCAGTGCCAAGTTTTCGATGCCGGGCGGGAACTGGGAGATGTTGGAGGCGCGGGCCGGGATCGAACCGGCGCATAAAGGTTTTGCAGACCTCTCCCTTACCACTTGGGTACCGCGCCCCGAGCCCAGTGACGCTCGCAGACGCGGAGCACAGGACCGGAATGGGTCAAGGCTCAGCAGAAAGGAGAGGGCGTTTGGAGCGGGAGACCGGGGTCGAACCGGCGACATCTTCCTTGGCAAGGAAGCACTCTACCACTGAGCTACTCCCGCCCTTCCACTTCAAGATAGCAAAGGGGGCGAGAAATGCCAAGGGCGATCTGTTTGAGGGCCGGACCGAATTGCGGACGCGAGATCAGACGGCCGCAACAGGATCCTGACAAGGACGCTGTCGCCTGCAATGGAACGGAGTTAGGCTTGGTCAAGGTTCAAAGGTCAATTTCGCTGCATGATCCTCACTGCGCCTGCCTGAAAGACCTGGTGGTATGTGCTGGCGTACCGGTTGAGTGCGACTGCCGGCCAGGGAGTATCGGGGCAACCAGGTTCGCCCGCCCAGGTGGGGGCATGGATCACGATGAAGCCCGGTGCGGGTGAATCGGTAAACCAGAAGGCCCAACGGCCATGCTGAAGGGGTCCGATCGACTGCGGGTCAGCCAGGCCCAGCATGTCCCGTATTGGAAGGCCGGAATACATGCCAAGGTAGCCGATCTCGTCCGCGGCGACCCAGTCGCCGGGATTGGCATGATCATGGAGCCAGCCGGCGGCGGCGATGTAGCCAGGCGAAATACGGTATGGCGCAGAATGAGTTCGTTCCCAGTAAGCGCAGTTCAGGAGATAGGCCGCGACGATCGCGGTAATGGCGTGGGCCGATACACGACGCGGATCGAGGGTCGGACGCTGACCCAACGACAAACGCCGCAGCCCCCATTCCAGGGCCTGTAACGATCCAAGCACCGCGGCCAGGGTGTAGGCCAGATCGCCGGGAGCGTCGTACCAGAAATACTTCCCCGGCGCGTGCAGCAGGGCGTAACCGGCGGTCTGCGCGATGCCAAAGGCGATGACCAGGCCGAGAAACGGGGTGCGCCGATACGTTCTAACCGCCACCACGCAGCCGAGGACAGCCAAGGGCGCGAGCCACGGCGCTTCCAGCTGGTCTAAAAACTCCAGCCACCATGATCCGTGCCAGGTTGTCACCGCGGACTGCAGCGCTTTGATTTTCATCGTGTGCGGGACCACGCTACCGAAGGTGTGCCGGCAGAAGAGCAGCCACAGCGTGACCGGCACCAGGGCGAGAATCAACCCGCGCCAGGGTATCCGTTCGGTTCGCCACCACCGCGTTCCGAACGCCAGGACGAGCACGAGGCAGCCTTCAGGCCGGCCAATGGTGGCCAAACCGGCAGCGGCGCCGAGCGCATACTCGTTTCCCTCCTGGGCAAACAGCGCGGTCAGGCTGATGCAGGCGAGGTACAGCGGCGTTTCCAGACCAGTGGAACGCAGCAGGGTTGGAAAAGAGGCAGCCGCAGCCGCAAGCAGGAAAGCAGAGCGGGAGCCGAGGTAAGCCGCTCCACGGTAGACAGCAAAGGCCAAGACGGCAAGGCCGATGGCTGCGGCCAGCACCAGCGGAGTTCTCAACCCGGGTAAATGCAGAGCCACCAGTAGGGCTAGGAAAGTCTCATAGAGGGGCGATGTGGCAGCGTTGACCTGGATACCAGGATTGAAGGCCCACTCCCCTCGCTCTACCACGTTGTGTGCTATTCGGAGGTAAATGTACGCATCGTCCGGCATGCGGGCATTCATTTCCATGGCGGAGATCACGGCCAAGCAGGCGAGGCAGACCAGACCAACGGCAGGAACAGCCACGCGCGGAGCGACGGTGGAAGCTTGGGCAGCGGCAAGAACCGGCGTGGACATGGAGCGCAATCTCCTGATTTGCCAGAAGCACAGCGCTGATGGCACCACGTTTGATTCACTTCAAGGGATGCCGGGGATGCTGCCCCGGAGAAGATTATGGGCCCGCGCCGGAGCCTGACTGACCGGCACCCTGGGGAAGCAGCAGGCGACGGCTGGCGATCTGCATGTTCCGGGTGCGCACGATGTGCGGGGTGAGAGTGATCAGCAGATCGGTTGTGGCGACGTTCGAGCTCTTCTCTGTGCCCTGGAAGCCTGGCAGCTCGCTGAGGAAGGGCAGACCGTCAATGGATCGCTGCTCACTGCGGGAAACCAGGCTGGCCAGGAGCGCGGTCTGGCCGGGGGGGATCGTGATCTGCGAGGTGAGAGCCCGGTTATTGAGCACGGGCAGGGTGTTGATGCTGCCACTGCCGAGCGCCTCCAGCTTGAAGTCGAGCTTGAGGTGAATGTCGCCGGAGCGCAGCACCTCCGGAGTGGCTTTGAGGGTGAGACCCAGGTCTTCGAACTGGATCTGCGGGACGCTGACGGAGCTGGCGCCGCCCAGCAGAGAAGCGACGCTGGTGCCGTTGATGGTGAGGCCGGCAACGGCGGAGGTGAGGGCGCTGCTGAGATTGGAGCTGTAGATGCCGGTTTCGATCGGGTACCGGGTACCAGCGCGAAAGCTGGATTCGGCCCCGTTGCCGGCGTGGAGCTGGACCATGTCAAGGACGCGGGCGTCGGTGGTGTTCAGCAGGGCGTTGAAGGTGCTGCCCTGACCGAGGTAAACGCCGGCCAGCGGAAGGCCGGCGTAATGGCCGAGAACACCGAGCAGGTTGGTGAACTCGGAGGAGCTGACGGTGCCGCTGGCGATGAGGAACTCGAGTTCGGTGAGGGCATCGGTATAGGGATTGCCGGTGAGCGTGATCAGGTTGTTGGCGACAGCCTGGGAGATGAGGGCCTGATTGGAATTAATGAGGTTTTCCGCTGTGGCAGCGACCGGGAAAACGCCGACCGAAGACGGTGTGGAGGCGCCCAGGTTGACCAGGCGCGAGCGGTCAACCTCATAGAGGGTGAGATCGATCAGGACTTCGGCGCCGCCATCGACCAGATCGGCGAAGGTGGCGTTCACGCTTTCGAGCGTGGCGGGGTCACCGCGAAGGACTAGACCACCGGCGGACCCGACGGCGTTAACGGTACGGAGATTGAAGACGCTGCGGGCGAGGTTGGCGTATTCGGTGAGCGCCTCGGGCGTAACGCCGGGCATGAAGAGGGTTTCTTCCACGAGCGGCTCGAACTCAGCTCGGTTCTCCGGAGTGTCGCTGGCAAAAAAGAGAACTTTTGCCTGCTGCGGGACGGAGAAGGCATGGGTCAGATCCTCCGCAGCGCGCAGAGCATCCCCGAAGGTGACGTTGTCAAGATCCAGCCGCAGGGGTGGGCCGGAGGGCGCGGCGGAGACCGAAGGGTCAAAGGCGGCGACAATCCCGAAGCTGCTGCAGACCGTGCGTAGAAGCTGCTCGGGACTGCTGCGGATGTGCACGGCGCGGGTGCCGGGATCGGGAGCGAGCACGACCGGACCGCCGAGAGACTGAACCTGGGTTGCGCGCCCCGCGTTTAGAGGATCCGGAGGCGGGGGAAAATTCGTGGAAAAAGTGGGAAGCAGTTCGCCATCAGGGTTGAAGTGCTGGCGGACAACAGGATTTTGCGGATCGATGGCGCGGGCCTGGACTAGCAGGGCCTCAGCCTGAGCGGTGTGGCCGGCGTGTTGCGCGGTGGCGGCACGTTGAATCAGGTTTGTGAGGCGATGCTCACGCGTGACGGCGAGCGCCAGGGCGTACTCCCGGTTGTTTGGGCTTAGCTCCGTGGCGTGCAGGAACTCGCGCTCGGCAACGAGGAGATCGTTGTGGTCCAGGGCGCGCGCGCCGCGGAGATAGGTATCTTCCGCTTCACGCAGGACCTTGGCGGAGGGGGACCTGGGGTCTACCGAGGCCGCTACGGCGCGCGGTTTGGGAACTTCGGTGTTCGCGGGCGCGCTGGCGGGGGAGTTCGCCGCCGGAGTCTGCGCCTTGGGAGTAGCAGAGCCGGCGATCAGGACCGGCAACACCAGCGACAAGGCACGCCGCCGAAGTTGGCGGCCCGAACGGCAAAGCGGAGATCCGGTGCCCGGGTAGGAGCGCATGGTGGGTTGGACGAAGCGAACCGGCTAACGTCCACCCGCGACGACACGTAGGCCCGTGGCCGCGGGACGGACAGAGTTGGGCGGCCGGCGCATGCCCTGGCGGATCTGGGCGGAGTCCATACCGAGCTCGGTCAGGGTTCGGCTGAGGGTGTTGCGGTGCATGCCGAGTTCCTCGGCCGCCTTGCACTGATTGCCGCGGTGACGAGCAAGGACTTCCAGGATAAAGCGCTTCTTGAACTCGCGCACAGCGTCCGTGTAGGACAAACCCGCGGTTTGCATTCCCAGAACAAGATGATCGAGCTCGCGCTTCACCGTTTCCTCGCTGTGGCTGAACGTTATGGCTGACTGGAGATACCAGTGTGCGACGGCAGCCCGCCCTTGATCCAATCGGGAGAGCTGTGCTTGAGATGCCCCATGCCGTCGCGGAGCCGAAAACGAAGCTCCGGGGGCATGGTGAAGGATAGCGCATGCGCCCCGCGGAGGAAATAGGGAGCCAGCTGCGAAGTTTCGACCCAGGGTGCCGCCGGTAAAAAGGCCGTGATTGCCAAAAGGAGGGCTGAACCGATCAGCAGCCCGCGTACCAGGCCGAACAGCGCGCCGCCCAGGCGGTCCACGACTCCGAGACCGACCGTCCGGGCGCCGTGGCGGAAGAGCCGGCCCAGAAGCGAGGCAGCTACAGCGACGCCAGACAGGATCAGGAGAAAGGCGGCGAGTTGGGCAAGCGCCGGCGAGGTAAGCAGCTCGCGAAGATCGAGCGCGAGGTCACGGTAGCCCCAAAAGGCCAAAGGCAGGCCGCAGACCAGGCCGGCGAGGTTGAAGGCCGCGCGAAAGAAACCGTTCAGGGCCGCGCGGACCATCGAGTACAGGAGTAGAACGGTCAGAAGCCAATCGAGGGGGTTGAGCTGGGCAAGCGGCATGACCTTAACTCCTCTCTTGGATATACGATAGTACCGGTATATCCAGATACTCGGGAGAGTGGCCTATGCAGGTGTGCAAATGGGGTAACAGCCTGGCGGTTCGATTGCCTGCCGCGGTGGTCGAGGCCCTCGAACTAAAGGACGGAGATCAGATCGAGATTCGGATTGCCGGGACCAGAGAGTTTGAACTGAGCCGGGATCACAGGCGCGAGGAAGCCCTGGAGCGTTTGCGTCAACTGCGCCGTCCGCTGCCGCATGGATTCCGTTTTGACCGTGTCGAGGCCAATGAAGGGTAAGCCGTTTTTTGACACGACCGTGCTGGTCTATGCCGTGACACAGGATGAGTCGCGCACGGGAACCGCCGAAAAGCTGCTGGAAGCTGGCGGGCACATCAGCGTGCAGGTCCTGAATGAATTCACGGCAGTGGCGCGCCGAAAGCTGAAGCTTTCCTGGATCGAGATCGAGGAACGATTGACCCTGTTGAGATTCTTATGCGAGCCGGTGTTGCCACTTCGTGTGGAGACCCATGAGAGAGGCATTCAGATCGCAGCGTTGTCGGGCTACCACATCTACGACGCCCTGATTGTGGCGGCCGCGCTGGAGGCGGGCTGCACTGTTCTGTACTCCGAGGATATGCAACACGGAAGAGAGTTTGAGGGAATGGTAATTGTGAACCCCTTTGCGGAGAACAAACCTGAGTGACTCAGGCGGCGGAGCGGGCTTCCTTGCCGCGGGAACGGCCCGAGAGCGAAACGCTGACGATCTTTGAGACGCCGGGCTCCTGCATGGTGACGCCGTACATGATGTCGGCCTGCTCCATGGTGCGCTTGGAGTGGGTGATGACGACGAACTGGGTCGTATCGCTCATTTCGGAGATGAGGCGGGCAAAGCGGCCCATGTTGGTTTCGTCCAGCGGGGCGTCGACCTCGTCGAGCACGCAGAAGGGCGCGGGCTGGAACTGAAAGGTGCCGACGAGGAGAGCCAGTGCGGTGAGTGCCTTTTCGCCGCCGGAGAGCAGAAGGATGTTCTGCAGCTTCTTGCCCGGGGGCGACGCGATGATGTCGATGCCGGCTAAATCTCTGTCCCGATCCTTCTCATGGCCGCTGCCGCCCTCGGTTTCGGTCAGGCGCATGAAGGCCTGGCCTCCGCCGAAGAGCTTGGTGAAGGTGTTGGAGAAGTTTTCATTGATGAGGCGGAAGGCCTCGTCGAACTTGACCCGGGAGACATCGTCGATTTCGCGGATGGAGGCGGCCGTGTTCTCAATGGAACTGAGCAGATCAGCGCGCTGATTGCTCAGAAAGGTATGGCGCTCGGCGGTTTCGCGGAGTTCTTCGAGCGCCATCATGTTTACGGGGCCCATCGCCTCCATCTTTTTGCGCAGGCCGCGGGCGGCCTCGTCCTCGGCGGCGAGGGCCTCGGCCTCAAGGCGGACGATGGAGGCGTCATCGCGAAGCACCTGCGGCTCAAGCGAAAGATCGTTAACGCAGGTGGCTTCCAGGTGCTCGAGCTCCGCGCTGAGGCGGGCCAGGCGGGCGGTGTGCTCGGCGCGTTGTTCGCGGAGCGCCTCCGTACCTCCGCGCAGGGAGCGTAGCTGGGTGTCCAGGGCAGCCAGGCGAGTGCGGAGGGAGCCTGCCTCGGCGGTAAGGGCCTCGGCTGCGGCAAGCGCGGCGGTGCGCGTGGCGGTGCGGTCCGCAACCTCGAGTTGCAGTGCTGCGGTCTCTTCCACGCGGCGGGTGCGCTCGGCTTCCGCGTTGGCGATTGTGGACTCGATCTGGGCCAGACGCTGCGCGGCCGCGGTGTGAAGAGCCTCAGTCCGCCCGGCGTTGGCTCCTGCATTGCGGCGGCGCTCTTCGAGGCCGGCCAAGGCAGCATTTGCTGTACTCGCCGCTGCCTGCAGCTCTTCACGTCGAGCGCGCAGGGCGGTCAAGCGGCCTGTCAGGTCGGCCACGCCCTTTTCGAGGAGGGCGCGCTCGTGATCGAGGCGGTCAGCTTCCGCGCGTTTGCGAGTGATGTGCTCCTCGCGGCCACCACGCCCGTCGGCATTCCGTTTCAGGGCGGCTCCGGCGTCGGCGGCACGGCGTCCGAGGCGGGCGGCCTCGTTCTCCATCCCACGCAGCGAGGCGCTGGCATTGGCAGCCTCCCGCTCGGTGTCGCGGCGCTCATGGTTGCGGGCATCGAGCGCGGCGGTGGCCTCAGCAATTTCGAGGCTGAGCGCGGCGGTGGCCTGCTCGCCTTCGGCCAGCGAGGCCCCCAGCGCCTGGACCTTGGCCTGCACGGCCGCGAGCTCACGCTTCAGGGCGAGCGGCCCCTGCGTGCTTGGTTTGCCGCCGGAGACGGTGAAGTCGTGAAAGGTCTCGCCGGTGGGCGAAAGGAAGTATGCCACTGGGTGTTGCAGCGCGAGGCTGTGTGCGGTTGAGGGATCGGGGGCGATAAAGCCGTGGCGGAGACGGGGCAGCAGCGCCACTACGGACGGCCCTAGGCTGCCCTCGATCCTTACGCAGTCTCTGAGGGCGACCACGTCCGGCCGGTCAATCCGGACCACCGCATCGTCTGCGGCGGAAGGTCCATCCCCGGTGACGCCGACTTCCACCGGACCAGCCGGCCGGACCAGAAAGGTGGCGCGGCCGGCAACCTCTCCGTGCAGCAGACGTACGCCCGCATCGGCAGCCTGCCAGCTCTCCACGACAATGTAATTCAGTTCCTCGCGGAGAAACTCATCGACGAGGTTTTCATAGCGTCCATCGACTTCGAAGAAATCGGCAAGGGTTCCGACGGGGTTCAGTCGTGTTTCCGGACCCGAGCCCCGGCGGGCAATGGCACGGAAGAGGTTGCGAACCGTGTCGGTGGAGTAGCTGTGCTCGCGGATCAAGGCTTCGAGCGAACTTCGTCGGCCGTTCTGGGCGGCCAGCTCGGCGCGCAGACCATCGCCGGCACGGCGGGACTGTGTTTCTTTGGCGCGACGGCCTTCAATGCGCTCCCGCAGTTCGCCGATCTCGATTTCAAGGCGCTTCAGGTGATCGTTGACGGCGTCCGAGGCCCCTTTGGCCGCGTCGCGTTGCCGCCCCAGTGTTTCGAGTTCGCTCCGGGCAGCCTCGGCCTCGGCGCTCAGACGGGCATTTTCGCGATCGAAGCCGGCGAGCGCGGCTTCTCCCTGTGCAATCTCCTGGCGAAGTGTGTTGGCGCGCGCCATGGCGGAGAGCGCGTCCCGGCGGCTGGCTTCGGCCTGCGCTTCGGCAGCTTGGACGCCGCGCATGGCCTCGGCGGCTTTGGCTCCCTGTGCGCCTGCCTCGGCCCGGTGGGCATTTGCTTCGGCCGTGGCAGCTTCTAGGAATCGGCGATGCTGTTCGCGTTCAGAGGTGAGCTGGGCAAGGTTTCCACGAGCTGCCTCCAAATCATTCGCGGCGGTTTTGAGCCGCTGCGTCAAGTCGGTAAGGCGGTCACCGTTGGCGGCGATGCGCGTCCCGGCGCGCTCCAGGTCAACCCCGGCGGTATTGGCGCGGGCGGTGCTTTCACGGAGTTCGCGATCGAGCTCGTAGCCGCGGGTGGTCCCGGTGCTGTGCTCGGCGTCAAGGGCGGCGAGTTCGGCGGTCTGCGCCTCGATAAGGGTGCTCAGACGATCCACCTTCTCCTGTAGCGCCACCGATTCGCCGTCCATCTGGGTGAGGCGGCTGGCGAGGACGACGCGAAGTCTGGCGACGAACTCGGTACGCAACTCACCGTACCGCTCCGCTTTGGCGGCCTGGCGCTTTAAAATGGCCATCTGCCGCGTGACTTCTTCGAAGATGTCGTTGACGCGGGACAGGTTGGTGCGGGCGGACTCGAGGCGGAGCTCGGCAAGACGTTTTTTTACTTTGAAGCGGGTGATGCCGGCGGCTTCTTCGATAATGACGCGGCGGTCGAGCGGGCGCGCGCTGAGCAACTGGCCGATGCGCTCCTGGCCGATGATGGCATAGCTGTCGCCGCCCAGACCGGTGCCCAGAAAGATGTCCTGGATGTCACGCAGGCGGCAGATCTTGCCATTAAGCAGGTATTCGCTCTCACCGGAGCGAAATAGTCGGCGCGTCACGGTGATCTCGCCGGCGCGAGCGGGGGTGCGCCCGAACTTGCGGCGGCGGACCTTGAGGACGACGTCGCGGGTGTCGACTCCCCCTTCGTTTGCTGCGACGGACTGGCCCGGTTCAGCGGCTTGGGCGGCTTCAGTAGCTCCAGCGGATTCAGCAGCCGTTTCGTCCGGGGCCGCGGGAACGGCTTCGGTCTCGTAGGTTTGCCCGGGCTGGGCCTCGGCCGTGGCGTCTTCAGTTTCCTGGGCGCTCTGGGCGCGCAGGGCGTGCTCGTCCCAGTCGCCGGCAAGTTCGGGGGAGGCGGATGGTTCGGCGGCTTCTGGTTGGTAGACTGCCGGATCGACGAGGGTGAGTGAAACCTCGGCCATACCGGTGGGGCGGCGCTCGCGGGTACCGGCGAAGATGACGTCTTCCATCTTCAGACCGCGCAGGCTCTTGGCGGACTGCTCGCCGAGCACCCACGTGATGGCGTCCGAGATGTTCGATTTGCCGCAGCCGTTGGGGCCGACGATGGCGGCGATACCGTGGCCTTCGAGCGGCACCTCTGTCCGGTCACAAAAGGACTTGAAGCCGAGAATCTGAACCTTTTTGAGCTGCAGCACCCCTCCATGCTAGGGAGTCGGCCGGTGAGGAGCAAATGCGGCTTTTAAGGCGTTGTGGATAAGGCGGCGGGAACTCGCCTCATCTGCTGAAACGGTGCGAGTGAGGCGTTCGCCTTGCGTGGCAGTGGCGACAAAGGTCAGGAGAAAGGCAGCGGATCGATGGACCAAATTGGGAAGGCAAGGCGGCGCGGATGCCCAATTCGAGTTGCGTCAGTACAACACGGGTTTCTATAATCCGCATCATTGGCCAAAGAGCCCATCAAGGTTCACTGTAAGAGTTCGACGCAGGGTTCGAATGCAATGGCCGCGGCGGCACGCTTTCGCCACAAATCAGGGCAGTTCCCAGGAGTTTGTATGAAAATGTTTGTTTCCGGTCTGCTGCTGGCTGCTGCCGGCGCAACAACACTTGTCCCGTCAGCGATGGCGCAGGACGCTGCAGCCGCTCCCGCCGCCCCCGCACAGGGCCAGGTGCAGTTGTCGCAGGACGAGTACAACGCCTACCAGGCAGGCGTCACCGCGACCGCGCCTGCCGCTAAAGCTGCGGCCTTTGAGGCGTACCTGCAGAAGTACCCCAATTCCACGCTGAAGACAGAAGCGCTAAATCAGATCCTGTTTGCGGATAGCCAGACGGGCGACAAGGCCAAGACCCTGGATGCGGCGGACCGTTTGCTGGCGGTGGACCCGGGTAATCTGCGCGCGTTGACCTTTGAGGTGTACTACCGCCGCTCCGATGCGGATGCGCTCACCGATCCGGCTGCGAAGCAGACGGCACTGGACACCGTTGCCGGGTATGCGCAGCGCGGCCTGAACGCGACCGCTCCCAAGGGCATGAGCGATGCCGACTTCACGGCGCTGAAGGGGAAGACGACCCAGGTCTTTGATTCGGCGATTGCGGATGACGACCAGGCCAAGAAGGATTACCCCTCCGAGATCACGGTGCTCAAGGCCGAATTGGCGGCCGTGGACCCGGCGCAGACCCAGACCGTCGGTCCGGTCTTGCAGGACGAGTTTTCCCTGGCCAACGCCTACTACCAGTCCACCCCGCCGGATTACCTGGACTGCGCGTTCTACGCCGCGCGTACCGAATCGTTTGCCCCTACGGCGCAGCAGGCCAACATCCATCAGCTGGGCAACTACTGCTACACGAAGTACCACGGCACGGCGGATGGCTATGCTAACTTGCAGACGACCGCCAAAGCGAACCTGACGCCGCCCGCAGATCTGGCAACCACGGTGACACCGGCGCCGAAGCCGGAGGACATCGTCAAAAACCTGATCGCGACGACCCCGAACCTGGCGACGCTGGCCCTCAGCGACAAGGAATTCGTGCTGCAGTACGGCCAGCCCGCCGATGCCGACAAGGTGTTCGACACAATCAAGGGCAAGGCCGTGACGATTCCGGGCACGGTGATAGCGGCGACCGCGGATCAGCTGCAGATGGCCGTTTCCACGGATTCGATCCAGGCCAAAACGGCTGATTTCACCTTCGCGATGAAGACGCCGTTGACGACGGTGCCGGCCGTGGGCGCAAAGATCAACGTGCAGGGAACTTATGCTTCCTACACGCAGTCTCCCTTGATGATCACAATGTCGGATGGGGCAGTTGTAGAGCCCAAGAAGGAAGCCCCACGGACAACAACACGCCGCCGCTAAACTGGCGTCCGTGGCAGGATGGAACGGCCTCCCGAAACGGGAGGCCGTTCTTTTATGCAAGAACATCCGTGGTGGACGGCGCAGCGTTGTATCGTGGAGGGCTCTCGGGCGTCCAATAGAGACGGCTTGAAAAGACTCCGGAGAGTGACATGGTTTTACGTACGGGACAACAGATACCTTCTTCGGAGATTACCTCCAGGGCGACGTGGGCGCGGTTTCAGGCTGAACGGCGGCAGCTGCTGAAGGGTGTGGGTGCGCTAGGCGCCGCAGCAATGGTGGGTGCGGCCTTCCCCGGTGTGGCTGAAGCCATGACCAAGCTGAACACCGTCAGCACGCCTTACGCGGTGCCGGGGGAAGCAATTACGCCAGAATCCAAGGCGCAGAGCTACAACAACTTCTATGAGTTCGGCGAGGATAAAAGTGATCCGGCCGCCAATGCCCACACCCTGAAGACGCGGCCGTGGACGGTGAAGGTGGAGGGTCTTTGCAAGAAGCCGCAGACGGTGGACATCGACAAGGTCATCGGGTACCGCCCAATCGAGCAGCGAGTGTATCGTTTCCGCTGCGTGGAGGCATGGTCCATGGTGATTCCCTGGGATGGATACCCGTTGGCCGACTTCATCAGTGCCATGGAGCCGCTGCCGAGTGCAAAGTATGTGCAGTTCCTTTCGCTGGCAGATTCCAGTCAGGAAATGCTCCCCGGTGGCATCGAATGGCCATACACGGAGGGGCTGCGGATGGATGAAGCGATGAATCCCTTGACGCTTCTTACCTTCGGCTCCTATGGGGAGACGTTGGCCAATCAGCAGGGAGCCCCCATTCGGGTGATCGTGCCGTGGAAATATGGGTTCAAGTCGGCGAAATCGATTGTAAAGATCCGGTTTGTGGACAAGCAGCCGCCGACGACCTGGAACGAGCTGGCTCCGAGCGAGTACGGCTTTTACTCCAACGTGAACCCCGCGGTGGACCATCCACGGTGGTCCCAGGCCCACGAGCGGCTGTTGAACTCGAACAGCATCTTTCCCAAAAACGTGCCGACACTGCCGTTCAATGGCTATGCCGACCAGGTGGCCGGCCTTTATTCCGGAATGGACCTCAGAAAGAACTTTTAGCCATCCACCATCCCGTCCCACCGCTGGCAGCCTTTGACGAGCTGCGGTTGGCTACCGAAGGTATGACATATCGCCAGGGGGTATTCTCTAAGCCGATGCCGTCGCGCGCCGTTCCATACCTGAAGATCATCGTGCATATCCTGCTTTTGCTGCCGGCGGTGTACCTGCTGCTGGCGTATGGCAACGGGGCACTGGCCAACCAGTCCGACCCGGTGAACTACATCACGCACTTCACCGGGAACTGGGCGCTCTGGATTCTGCTGGGAGATCTGGCAATCACGCCGGTTCGGCGCCTTAGTACCTCGCTGGGCTTTCTGGTGCGTTTCCGGCGGATGGCCGGCCTGTACGCCTTCTTCTATGCGACGCTGCATCTGCTGACGTATGTGTTTCTGTTCTCCGGCTACGATGTACCGGCCGCCCTGGCAGGTCTGCACACCGGACATTTTACGGAGCCCTGGCGGCAGCTGAAGGTGATCTGGCCTTCCATGCTGGACGACCTGAAGAAGAGGCCCTTTATCCAGTTCGGGCTCGGGGCCTGGGTGCTTCTGCTATCGCTGGCCGTTACCAGTCCGCAGCGGGTTCTGCGCTGGATGGGCGGTAAGAATTGGGGGAGATTGCACCGGTTGATCTACGTGGCGGCGATTGCGACGGTGGTGCATTACTGGTGGCTGGTGAAGACCGGGGTCCGGTCGCCCTGGAAGGACACCGCCGTGCTGACGGTCCTGCTGGTTGTCCGGTTGATCTTTGCCCTGGGAAAGCGGGTGCGGCGACAGCCGGTTGGGGCCGTGGCGGCCAGGGCGTAATGCGTATCTTTGTCTCAAGACGCAACTCCCTGGACGCAGCGCGGTCTACCTGAGTACCAGGCGAGGTGGTCGGGTGGGCAAACGACGGGTACAAAGACATACACAAATGGGCATGGCTGGGTTGTTCCTGGGAGTCGTTGTGCCTTGCGGGCTCGCACAACACCCTGGAAAGGCGCACCCGGCTCCGGTGAACCACAGCGCGGCGTCCCCTGCGCTAGATGCGCGGGAGCGGGTGGAGCAGCTGCTGGACCGCTTCACCTACGGACCGCGGCCGGGTGAAGTGGATCGCGTGATGGCGCAGGGTGGGACGAACTGGCTGGAGCAACAGTTAAGTCCAGAGTCAATCGCGGATCCGGTCCTCAATCGACGCCTGGCAGCTTACCCAGCGATAGGCATGCCCCCTCAGCAGGCCTTGACCGTGTTTCCTAATCGGCAGCAGGTCCAAGCCGTTGCCGACGGGCGTGACCCCATGCCGACCGACCCCCTGCAGCGAGCGGTGATGGAGGTGCAGGTTGCCAAGCTGGACGAGCGTCCGAAGGGGAAGGCGAAAGGCGAAGGGCCCGACCCTGGAGTGAAGCCTGCCTCGACCGCAGCGGACGCGGTGCAGGCCAAGCAGGAAAAGCAAGCCGCACGCGACACGGCCGCACGGCTGGGGGGAACGCTGCTGGCGATGCCAAAGGAGGGGCGCATGGCCGCACTCATCGCCCTGCCGGTGACCGACCGCATGGCCCTGACCGGGAACGGCAATCTGCCCCAGACCGAACGCCAGCTGTTGCTGAAAGACTGGACGCCGCGGGAGCGCGAGGCGTTTTTGGCCATGGGGGGCGGCGTGGACAGCGCCGGCGAATTAGGCGTTGAGCTGGCGCAGGCCAGGGTTCTTCGCGACATCCTTTCAGAGCGGCAACTGGAGGCCGTGATGACGGATCTCTGGTTCAACCACTTTAACGTGTCGCTTGATAAGGGGCCGGACCGTTGGTACACGGCCAGCTATGAGCGCGAGGCGATTCGGCCGCATGCCCTGGGCAAGTTCAGCGATTTATTGCTGGCTACGGCAACCTCGCCGGCGATGATGGTGTATTTGGACAATCTTGATTCGGTGGGACCGGAGTCGGCGGCCGCTGGAGGTGATCGGCCCCAGGGCAAGAAAGGACCGCGCGGGCTGAATGAGAACTATGGCCGCGAGGTCATGGAGCTGCACACGGTGGGGGTCAACGGGGGATACTCGCAGGCTGATGTCACGGCTTTGGCGGCTATCCTGACCGGCTGGACCGTGGATCAGCCGCAAAAAGGCGGCCCGTTCGCTTTTGTCCCGCGACGCCACGAGCCAGGCGAAAAGGCCTGGTTGGGTCACTGCATCGCGGAGGATGGAACGGTGAGCGACCTGCCCGCTGATGGCGCCGCCGGCTGCCCGGCCGGGGGTGGACCCGCTACGCAAGCGAGCATGCAGCAGGGGCTCGCGGCTCTGAAGCTGCTGGCCGCAAGCCCGCATACAGCGCATACCGTTGCTTACATGCTGGCACAATACTTTGTCGCGGACACGCCGCCATCCGCGCTGGTAGACCGGCTCACGCAGACGTATCTCGCGACCGGCGGGGACATCAAGGCCATGCTGCGAGCGATTGCCCAATCGCGGGAGTTCAACTCGCGCCGGTACTTTCATACGAAGGTAAAGACACCCATCGAGTTCTTGGCCTCGGCATACCGGAGTACAGGAACGGATCCGGCGAACCCCGAGGCAATCGTTAACCAGGCCCGGCTGATGGGCATGCCGCTGTACCGGGCTCTGCCGCCCACGGGGTATTACCTCACGGCGGATCAATGGATGAACTCGACGGCGCTTGTGGACCGGTTGAACTTCTCCTATCAACTGAGCGGAGGCAAGGTGCCGAATCAACCGTTCGACGGATCGCACGTGCTGGCGATGGGAGTGCTGGATGCCTCTGTCCTACCAGCAGCGGGGGTGGGACATCTGCCGGTCGAGGAGGCGATGCCGAAGCCGGCAGGGGCAACCCTGTTTCCCACGTCTGCGACCTCCGCAGGCCGGGCAGTGCCCGTATCTCCAGTAAATGCCGGCACGCGATTTGCAACCCAGTTGCTGGGACAGATCGTAATAGGGAGACCGCTTTCAGCCAGGACCAGCCGCTTAATTGAGGCACAGGTGGCCGCGGATGGGGCTGGAACCGACAAACCGGACAGGGCAGGGCCCGATCTGGCAGGGCAGGATGTAAATCTGATCGTGGGTCTGCTGCTGGGCTCGCCTGAGTTTCAACTTCGGTAGGGCAGAACGTGGGTGCTGGCGACTACTCGACCCAGGACTTTACGTCATAGATCTGGCGACGAAGGTTTCGGACCTCCGCGTAGAGCCGCCAGACCACCTGTGCAAGCGAAACGGTGGTGAAGGTGAGCAGCAGGAGAAGCGCCCAGGTCAGGTAAAGCTCAAATGGTCGCATGAACTCCATTTTAGGCTACGGTCCTTGGCGGCTTGGAATAGCTCCTGCATCGAGAGGCGTCAGTCGGAAAGGCCCGTGAACAGATCAGCCAGAGGACCAGCCGGCTGTGGATCTGTTGTGTAGGCAAGGGCATAGCGTTCCTCGGAACCGTGCTCTTCAAAAACCAGCCGAGCGGTGTCCATCAGCGGTGCCTGAGAGGTGTGCCGTTCGAATGCTTTTCGCTTGCGATCGGCCACGGAGCGGATATCAAGAACGCAGTTCCACGGGGCAACGAGCGGAGCCATGCGATTCGGTAGAAAGAAGTCGGTCGTCTGATAAAAAAGGCGACTTGGGCGCCAGGGCTCGCCCGCATCCGGAAACCGCTTGGGGTTGCCGGCCCAGTGGAAGGCGGCCGTGCTAGCGGCAGAGACAGCGGTGTGGTCAGGATGGTTATTGAGTGCGCCTTCACCGCCGAAGGTGATTACCACGTGTGGGCGGAACTGACGCATACACTCCACCAGGCGCCCTCCAAGCTCATGCAGAGGACGGAACTCGAGTTGGGCATCCCCATACTCCCACAAGGCACGGTGTTTGACGCCGAGAACGTCGCAGGAGGCGGCAAACTCCGCACGCCGCAGGACGCCCAGCTCTTCCCCGGAGCGGGCCGTGCCGCGGTGAGTGGCGGCCTGGCCGTCGGTGAGGCAGAGGACCGAGGTCTCGACGCCCCGATCGGCAGCCAGCGCGAGCGCGCCTCCGAAAGCAAAACATTCGTCGTCGGGATGGGCGACGACACAAAAAAGACGAAGGCTCAAGCGGCGTTCCCCTCCGTCTGTGATGCCACCGCGCTCTCTTCGGTGGCGTCCCCTGTGAAGAGTGCGTCGTCCAGCGCCTCCTCGAGCAGGCCATCCGGATCAGAGAGGGCGACGGCGTTGAAGGAGCGCCGGTGAAGAGGCGTGGGGCCGTGCTGCCCCAGAGCTTTGCGATGCTCCGGCGTGGCATAGCCCTTGTGCTGGGCAAGGCCGTACTCGGGGTGGCGGCGGTCCAGATCGCGCATCAGGCCGTCACGATGCACCTTTGCAACCACAGAGGCTGCGGCAACCGAAAGACAAAGGGCATCGCCATAGAAAAGTTTGGTTTGCGAGCAGGGGTGATCGATCAGCATGGCGTCAAGGATGATATGGTCCGGCGTTAGAGGCAGGGCCTCCACGGCGCGCAGCATGGCAAGGCGCGTGGCGTGGTAGATGTTGATGCGATCTATGGTCTCGGCATCGATCTCGGCAACGCCGATGGCGAGAGCCGATTTGCGGATGCGGCGATCGAGCTTTTCGCGTTCCTCGCGAGTCAACTGCTTGGAGTCTTTAAGACCCATGCGTTGCAGGATGGCATTTTTTCGGGGCAGTACGACGGCCGCAGCCACGACCGGGCCGAACAGCGCACCTCGGCCCACCTCATCCACGCCGGCGATGATCTGGTGGCCACGATAGCGCAGCGCCTGCTCGGGAGCATCCGTGCATTGCAGTTGCTTGAGCAGCTGTTGCTTGGCTGTGGCCTTGGTGACACCAGGGATGCGGGGAATGGGAAAAAGCTTCGCCATCGTTGGCTTCAGTGTAGTGCAGCGGGCGAACTAAAGACGAATGTAAAGGTGAAAACGAGCAGCCGAAGCCGCTCGTCAGAGTGTAATGAAGAATGCTTCGAAAATTACGTCCGTGGGCGTTCGACTTCGCGCAGACGGGCAGCTTTACCGCGCAGACCACGCAGATAGAAGAGCTTGGCGCGGCGAACCTGATAGGAACGGAGCTTTTCGATCTTGTCGACGACCTTGGAGTTGTAGGGGAAAATGCGCTCGACACCCTGGCCGAAGCTCATCTTACGCACGGTAAAGGTGCCCTGGGGGCCCTTTTTGCAAGCAATTACCATGCCTTCAAAGGCCTGAAGACGTTCTTTCTCGCCTTCTTTGATTCGTACCTGCACACGGATCTGATCGCCCGCGGCGAACTCCGGGAGGTCAGTCCGCTCCAGTTTGGCGGCCAGCTTCTGCATTACGGGGTGAATCGACATAGGTGCAATCCTTGAGGGAACTCGAACCTTAAGTTTACACAAAACTGTGTCACTTTTGTGTCCTAAAACTGCCGTTTCGGGGCTTGAACAGCGACGGCGGTGTCCTGCTTTGGAGCGTCGGCGAGAGCGTCCGGCGTCTCCGCCAGAAGTACTCGGTCACTTTTCTTCAGCGAGGCTGCTTGCAGCAGGTCGGGCCGGTGAGCGAGGGTGCGGGCGAGCGCGGCGCCGCGACGCCAGCGCCGAATCGCAGCATGGTCGCCGCCGCTGAGCACCGCCGGAACCGAAACGCCACGAAACTCGGCGGGGCGGGTGTATTGCGGGTAGTCGAGCAGACCCCCGGCGCCGTGCGTGCTGCGAGGGGAGCCATCCGGGGCGGCTGCCTCGGCGGGGTCGTCGCCTTCACCGAAGCTTTCGAAACGGGAGGAGTCGGCGTGGCCGAGCACCCCCGGCAGCAGGCGTGTGACGGCGTCTACAACGATCGCGGCGCCCAACTCACCGCCGGAAAGGACGTAATCGCCCACGCTGAGCTCACGATCGCAGAGCAGGTCGGCGACGCGCTGATCTACGCCTTCATAGCGGCCACAGAGCAGAACCAGGCGTTCCAGTGAAGCCACCGTGCGGGCGGTGTCCTGCCGAAACGGCTGGCCACCCGCGGAAAGCAGAACAACGCTTTCGCGAGCGGTATCGCGCTCCGGCTTGGGGGCTACGCCGAGCGACTCAACGCAGGCAAAAAGCGGCTCCGGCTTCAGGACCATACCTTCACCGCCGCCGAAAGGCCGGTCGTCGACGGTGCGGTGGCGGTCGTGGGTGAAATGGCGGAGGTCGTGGAGGTGGATCTCTACCTTGCCGTCAAGTACGGCTCGGCTCAGGATCCCGTGGTCGAAGGGGCCCTGGAAGAACGCGGGAAAGAGAGTAACGATGTCGAAGCGCATGAGATGGGCGTCGCGCGGAGATCACTCCGCCGCGTCGAAGAGGCCGGGCGGAATCCTCATGCGTAGACGTTTGCCGGGGAGGTCGACCTCCACCAGCCAGTCACGAACAAAGGGGACAAGAACCGGCTCGAGCTCCCGATCTGCCTTCAAGGTAGATGTCATACCCGGCTCGACGGGATCGACAAGAGGGGGAAGGATAGGGGGCAGCGGCTGGACGACGAGGAGGTCGGGCGCGTCCTGGAGGCGGGTCCGGCCATCGGCGGCGACGGGGAACTGCAGGTCGAGGACGGTGCCGAGGAGGGCATCTGCGTTAAGCAGAGAGCAGTCGAAGAGGGAGCAGCCGACGAGGTCCCGTACGCGATAGGTACCCTCTTCGAGGGTGGGGAGATCCTCGACACGCATAAAGAGGTGGTGACCGGCGATGGCCTCCGCCGCGGTGATAGAGTCAGTGCCCTTGAGTTTAAGGACGAACCGGCCGGCGTTGCGACCGGCCGGCTGCCAGGCGGATTCGAGTTCCACGGAGTTGAGGAGAAGGGTGGGCACTGCCGAAGATGAAGGTGCAGCACAAAGCACAAAGCCTTTCCCGGAGGTGAAAACTTCAAACGGAGCGGACGGCTCGGCGAGGAGCTCCCCACGGCGGCCCTGCGGTCGCAGCAACTGAGCGACTGCCATCCATTCGGCGGAAGGCTCCTCTGAAGCTGAGGATTCCGATAGGGCCGAATCGGGTTTGGGTTGGGGCGAACTCATGTGCTCGGCGTGCTCGGTGATGCGGAGGGCGAAGCGGGGGCTTTTCTCTCGGGGTAGCCCGCGCTTCGGTTTGTCTCCGCAATCTTCAAGCTCGGCTGTGTCATTGAGCTCGGAAATACTGTTGAGGTTTCGCTGTGGTGGTTGAACCCGCTAGATTTCAGGCGAGGTTTCGGGGGCTGGTTCAGCCGGAGAAACTTCAACGATATCCAGCGAGAAGCGTTGTTTCATCTTCATGCTGGCGGCGCCGAGGATGGTGCGAAGGGACCGGGCGGTGCGGCCCTGCTTGCCGATCACCTTGCCCAGATCCTTTGCCGAGACCTGGAGCCGAAGCACAGTCGAGCCGCCTTCGGAAAAAACATCCAGGTGAACAGCCTCTGGTTCGTCGACCAGCGCCTTGGTGATCTCCAGGACTAGGCTGCGCATGTCAGAGGCAGCACGATTGTCGTGCACAGGGGATTCTGCAATTTCAGTCACTCGCTCTACCTCAGGAGATTGCAGAGGCGGTTACCCTGTGGATCCGATCTCGTGTAGGGGCAATGGATCGTTCACCAAAAGGGCCCAGCTCAGCTTTCCAATTGCAACGCAAAAACGCAGGTTGCATGCGGATCATTACGGATTCGCATGCAGCGAGTTTACGGTACAGAGCGAAGCCCGCTACAACTCTTTGGGCATGCTCCTGAGTCTCCCCGTAGTGCAGACGGGGGTTACTTTAGGCAGCATTACGCAGCAGGGGAGGACTCGGCCACCGGGGTCTCGACTGGCTGCGCGGCGCGCTTGGCCAGCAGGCGGGCGACGATCTCCGAAGGCTGTGCGCCCTTGGAGCGCCAGTAGTCGATGCGGTCCTGCTTGAAATTCACCGTTGCCGGCTCGGTGCGGGGATTGTAGGTGCCCACTACCTCGATCGAACGGCCATTGCGGGCGCGGTCCTTTTCGATCACAACGACGCGGTACTGTGGCTGCTTGCGGGCGCCGACACGCGCCAAACGGATCATCAACATAGAAAAAACCTCACCTGAAACAAACTTTTCGGGCCACTGCTCCACCGCGACGCGCCCGGAATGAACACAGGGGGAGGGGCCGAACACCTAAGTATCGCGGAAAGGGCGGGGGTGTGTAAAGCGAGCGAGCTCAACCTGAAGGTGGGAATCAGAAAGGTACGACTTCAGGAGCCTAGGGCGAGGTGCCAGGGTTCTCGACATATAGGCTTGAGGTGCCGATTGCTGGAACTTTCCGGCTCACCGGCAAAATACAGGGGTCTCTCCACTCCGCTGACGAGGTCAGCTTCGGTCGAGATGACAAACTTGTGGACGCAGACCTGCTTCGCTTCGTAAGTATCGATACACCCTAGGGCTAGGTGCGGCTAGCAGGAAACAACCACTCGAGGACGCGGTCGAAGCGCTGTGCCCAGGCATCTTCGTCGTGGAGGCCGCCGGGGACCCGGAGGTAATGCAGATCTACCCCGTCGCGCCAGCCGCGGCCCAGCAACCGGCGGTTGAGCAGATCCGTATCGTGCAGGTGGCGCAGGCCTTCGGCGGTGCCCATGTCCAGCCAGATCCTTGGACGGGGCACCGGTGTCTTCTTTGCCACCCGGTTGAGAATTTCGCGGTTGTTCCACCAGACGCTGGGTGAAAGAACGCCGAGTTTGCCGAAAGCCTGCGGGTAGTCGAGGCCGAGTGAAAGCGAGATGAGGCCGCCGAGTGACGATCCGGCCAGACCGGCGTTTTCGGGGCCGGGCAGCGTACGGAAGGAAGCATCGATAAGGGGTTTCAGCTCGTCGACCAGCAGGCGGCCATAGAGCGCACCTTCACCGCCGCCAAAATGCGTATCGGCTGAGGGCGTGTACTCGCCCATACGTTTGTTCCCGGTGTTGTCGATCCCGACGAGGATGACGGGTTCGATCCGTCCCTCGGCGGTGAGGCGATCGGCGGTAGTGTGCGCGCGCCAGGTACGGCCGGGGAGGTAGGCGGTGCGGCCGTCCATGAGGTTCTGGCCATCGTGCAGGTACAGCACGGGAAAGCGGCGGTCCGGCTCCGTGCCATAGATTGGGGGCAGCCAAATATGTACATCGCGCTCGGTGGGCAGGTAGGCTGACTCGAAGCCGCGCAGGACCCGCAACCGGGGGCTCCCGTCGAGCTCGGCTGGGCCCGCCGCCCAGCAACCTGAGTTATCCGGGACTGGCTGCGGGCCTTCAAAGGGGAGCAAAGGGGCGCGGACGGCCGTGCGGGGAGAAACGGATTGATGGAAAGCGGGCACGGGATGGGGCAGCACGCGGCCGGAAAAGGCCGAAGTCGCCAACCCTCAGCCTACCAGAGGGAGCTCTGACAAACCGCGAATAGCGCGGCCGGCACTCTGACGGTGCTGAAGCCGTTTGCCTCTGGGGTATGGTGGCGATCCCACAGCAGATCCCTCCGCTGCGCTGCGGGATGACAAGGAGAATGAGGGATGACATGGAGAAGTCGGTGGCAGAGCCGCAGCTTGCAGAGCCGCATCGGGCAAAGCTGCAGCTGGGGATAAACAAGTTTGAGGCGACAATCGTGGATGTAGGCTGAAGCAAGCGTGGCAGCGGAGGAGCGTGCGGTGAAGACGATTGGCGTGTTGTTCGGCGTGGAGAACACCTTTCCGGGGGCGCTGGTGGAACGCATCAACGCGCTGGAGGTCGAGGGGATTTGCGCGGAGTTCGTGCAGGTGGGGGCGGTGACCATGGCTGAGCCCTGCCCCTATGCGGTGATTGTTGACCGCATCTCGCACGACCTGCCCTTCTACCGTTCCTATCTAAAGAACGCGGTGCTGACCGGCACGCAGGTGATCAACAACCCGTTTTGGTGGTCGGCCGACGACAAATTCTTCAACTATGCGCTGGCGACAAAGATTGGCGTGGCCGCGCCGCGGACTGTGCTTCTGCCGCACAAGATGTATCCGCCCAACATCAATTCGCAGTCGCTGCGGAACCTCCATTTTCCGCTGGACTGGGACGCCGTATTCGATTACGTGAAGTTCCCGGCGTTCCTGAAGCCGCATGACGGCGGCGGCTGGCGGGACGTCCACCATGTGCACAACCCCACCGAGTTCTTCCATGCGTATGACCAGTCGCGCGATCTGACGATGACGCTGCAGGCGGCGGTGAACTTCAACGAGTACTTCCGTTGCTACGTGGTCGGGCAGGAGCATGTGCGTATCATGCCGTACGATCCCCGCCAGCCGCATGAGCGGCGCTATCTACAGGATCCGCCGGAGTACGCGCCTGAACTACTGGGGCGTGTGGAGACAGATGCACTGAAGTTGTGCTGTGCGCTGGGCTATGACCTGAATACCGTGGAGTTTGCGGTGGAAGATGGTGTGCCGTACGCGATCGACTTCATGAATCCGGCGCCCGACGCGGATTATCACTCGGTGGGCGCGGAAAACTTTGAGTGGATTGTGGAGCATGTGGCGGATCTGGCGGTGGCGAAGGCACAAGCAGCTGAGCCGCAGAGCGCAGGCTTCCATTGGTCGAAATTTTTGTCTGGGGGCGCCACGGGTGAAGCAGCTACAAGAGCGAATACGAAAAAGGTGGGTCGGCGTGGAACGGCTAGGAGAGTGGCGGCAAAAGACGCCAACAAATAAAGTCAGCCGATCGGAAGACTCTCGACCGTAAGGCCACAGTTGCGACCCTATGCTAGAGGTACAGCTGTAAACAGATCGCGGGGTTTCGTGCGGCCGTCCTTTACGTTGGGCATTGAAGAGGAATACCAGACGGTTGATCCGGAGACGCGCGATCTCAGGTCGCACATTTCGACCGACATGCTGGCCCAAGGCAAGATCCGGCTGGAGGAGCGGGTCAAGGCGGAGATGCACCAGTCGGTGATCGAGGTGGGCACGAGGGTGTGCCAAAACATCGAGCATGCACGCGAGGATCTGTACGATCTGCGGCGCAACCTGATCCGGCTGGCGGAGGAAAACGGCCTGGTGCTGGTGGCCGGGGCAACGCATCCGTTTGCGGACTGGCGCTCCCAGGAGATCTATCCCGATCCCCGCTATGACAAGGTGGTCGAGGACTTGCAGCTGGTGGCGCGGTCCAACCTGATCTTTGGCCTCCATGTGCATGTCGGCATTGAGGATCGGGATGCGGCCATCCGGGTGATGAATTCGCTGCGCTACTTCCTGCCGCACATCCTGGCGCTGAGCACGAACTCTCCGTTCTGGATGGGCATGGAGACAGGCTACAAAAGCTACCGCGCCAAGGTCTTCGAGCACTTTCCGCGGACCAACCTGCCGGATACCTTCGCGAGTTACTCGGAGTTTGAGGACTATGTGAATCTGCTGGTGAAGACCAACTCGATCGACAACGCCAAGAAGATCTGGTGGGATGTGCGGCCGCACCCGTACTTCAACACGGTGGAGGTGCGGGTGTGCGACATACCGATGCGGGCCGAGGAGTCGATCGCGATTGCAGCGCTGATTCAGGCAACGGCGGCCAAGCTGTGGAAGCTGCACAGCTGCAATCAGGATTACCGTCAGTACTCGCGCGCGCTGCTGATGGAAAACAAATTCCGCGCTGTGCGCTATGGGCTCGGAGGCAAGCTGATCGACTTTGGCAAGCAGGAGGAAGTCCCCGAGTGCGAGCTGATTGGCGAGTACCTCGCCTTTGTCGACGATGTGGTGGATGAGCTCGGCAGCCGGAGCGCCATTGAGTACATCCGGACGATGATGCAGGAAGGCTCGGGCGCGGACCGTCAGCTGCGAGTCTGGCGCGAAACGGGCGACCTGAAGAAGGTTGTGGATTACATGGCGGTGGAGACGCGTGCGGGGCTGTAGCAAAATGGGACGCATCCATTTACCCGCCCCAGCCGTAGCATCTGATGGGAAGCAGGGTAAGAACAGAGTTCAGAATGGAATTTCACCTAATTTCACCTATCGATACGGAGACCCAAACCGAAGCTATGACGATTGCCAACCCATCCACGACGACCGATCTGCTCACCGTGCCGTTTCCGGCGGAGTTCGGGGAGGGCGCGCGCAATGCTGTACATACCTGCCTGCGCATTCAGCCGGACGAGCGCGTCACGCTGATCGCGGATGAGGCGACGTTGCCGATTGCGGCTTCAGTGGCGGCGGAGCTGGAGGCGATCGGCTGCGCCTGGCACGGCTTTGTGCTGGAGGAATTAGCGCCGCGGCCGCTGCGCGACATGCCCCCGCCGGTCTTGGCCGATATGGAGCAGGCGCAGGTGAGCATCTTTGCCGTACAGGTGCAGCCGCAGGAGCTAGGCAGCCGCATGCAGATGACCGATGTGGTGAACCGGCGCAGGATGCGCCACGCGCACATGGTGAACATCACGCCGGAGATCATGCTCGGCGGCATGCGCGCGAATTTCAGTGCCGTGGACAGGCTGAGCCAGGCGGTGCTGGACCGGGTGCGCCGGGCGAAATACGTGCGTGCGACCACGGCAGCGGGAACCAACATCTTTGCGGAGCTTGAGCCCGCCTACCGGTGGTTCAAAACCTCCGGCATCATCAGCCCGGAAAAGTGGGGCAACCTACCCGGCGGTGAGGTGTTTACCGCGCCCGGCGAGATCAACGGCGTTTTTGTAGTGGACGGCGTGGTGGGAGATTTCCTCTGTGCCCGCTATGGAATTCTGCGCGAGACCCCGCTGACGATCCACATCAGTCGGAATCGCATCGCCACCGCCGAATGCGAGAACAAGCAGCTGGAACGGGAGTTCTGGGAGTACACGCACACGGACGCCAACTCGGACCGCGTGGGTGAGTTCGCCATCGGCACCAACATCGGGGTGCAGGGGGTGATCGGGAACATTCTGCAGGATGAGAAGTTTCCCGGCATCCACATCGCTTTCGGCGACCCCTACGGCGCCCATACCGGAGCGCCCTGGAAATCGACCACCCATATTGACGTGGTGGGTCTAGGTTTCAACATCTGGCTGGGCGGCGCGGAGGGGGAGGAGCAAATCATGCGCGAGGGAAGCTTTCTGATCCAGCCCTGACACGGCAGGCACATCAGGGGAGGTCCACGAGCGCATGATCGAACCGTTTCGCAGCGACTTCAACGCCCGTTTCACGGAGGCCAGGTACGCCGCCCTTGTCGGTCGCCTGAACAGCGAGACCGGAACCACCATCAAGTTCCGGCTGGCCGAGACGCCGTGCTTCTTCGCACAGGAATTACTGGGGCGAATGATCGATACCGGGATTGCGCTTACGGAGCAGCTGCTGGGCAATCCTGCGTACCTGCAGGCCTCGCGCGCAGCGATCCCACCGGCCTTTGACGTGCCCGGCCAGGATGCCCAGCCGCACTTTCTGACGGTGGATTTTGGCCTGGCGGAGGGCAAAGACGGCCGGCTGGAGCCGAAGCTGGTGGAAATGCAGGCCTTTCCTTCGATCTTCGGCTTCCAGCCTGGATTTGCGCGGGCCTACAAGGAGATCTTCGAGCTCGATGCCCGCCTGGCCTATCTCTATGGCGGCCTGGACGAAGCGGGGTACTGGGATCTGCTGCGCGAGGTCGTTCTTGCGGACCACAGACCGGAGAACGTGGTGCTGCTGGAGATTGACCCGGAGCACCAGAAGACGCTGCCCGATTTCCGTATGCATGAACAGCACCTCGGCCTCCGAACGGTGGATATCACAACCGTCATCAAGCGCGGCGAGCGGCTGTTCTACCGGGATCCGCTGAATGGTGGGGAGCTGACGCGCATCGAGCGGATCTATAACCGGGTAATCGTGGATGAGCTGGTCGGCCGGCAGATCGCGCTTCCGTTTGACTATCGCGATCCCCTGGAGGTGGAGTGGGCCGGGCACCCGAACTGGTATTTCGGGATCAGCAAATTTTCTCTGCCGTACCTGCGTCACCCGGCTGTGCCGGCGGCGGTGTTCCTGGACGAGTGGTTCCGGGGTGAGGGCCGGGACCGGTTGCCGGCCAATCGGGAACGGTGGGTGTTTAAACCGCTGTATTCCTTTGCGGGGAAGGGCATTCAGTTCGCCCCGACAGATGACGATCTTCGGGCTGTGCCCATAGCCCGGCGGCACGAGTACCTGCTGCAGGAGCGGGTGCGCTTTCAGCCGGTGATCCGTACGCCCGAAGGGATGACCCAGGCGGAGGTGCGCATTTTGTATGTGTGGCCGGAAGGCGGGCCGTTAACGCCGATGACCAGCCTGGTGCGCATGGGACGGGGCACGATGATGGGAGTGGACCAGAATCATGACCGGACGTGGGTGGGCGGAACAACCGCCTTCTTCTTGCCTGCCTGAAGGGCGTATGAGACGTCCGAGGCCCCCTGTCACACTCTCGCGGCATATCCTTTGGTAACCTAAGCTCACTAGAATCCGAAAACAGAGCTTTAGAACGGTTCAATTATGCAAGATGCGCCCGCCGAAGAGTTAGTGAAAGGTGAACCGGTCCGGGCAGCTGTTCGCTTCCCGCTGCACCTGGAGCTTGTGTTGTTTGCCAACCAGCGTGAGTACCACGCCATCACGGAAGATGTTTCCGCCAGCGGTGTGCTGTTCGTGGCCGATGATCTGCCGCCGCTGAACGCACCGGTGGAGTTCCGGTTGACTATGCCAGCCCGCGTGATGGGAGGCGAGGACGATGTGGTGCTGCACTGCACAGGCCGTATCGTTCGCCACGCCGCAAGCGATGGCAAGCGGTTGGCTGCCGCGGTAATCGACGAGTATGTGTTGAAGGCAGAGCAGTCATGAAGATCGAAGCACAGTTCACCCAACCGGAATCTCCGGCAACGGCGGACGGATCCGCCAACCACATCCGTGTGTTGCTCGCGGACTCGCAGGCGATTTACCGGGTCGGCATGCGCAAAATTTTTGCGCTGGAAGATGACATTCGGGTGGTTGCCCAGGCGGAGAATCTCGACAATCTGTTTGCCGCCTTGCAGCGATTTCCGACCGATGTGGTTCTGCTGGAAGGCCAGCTGATTGCGGGCACCATCGATGCCATCCCGGAGTTTGTGCGCCGGGCGCCGGAAGCCAAGCTGATCGTGCAGGTGACGGAGTCGGACGAGAGCAATACGGTGGAGCTGTACCGGCGCGGCGTGCGCGGGGTGGTGCCGCGGTCGATTTCGCCGGATTTACTGGTCAAATGCGTGCGCAAGATCGCCGCCGGCGAGACCTGGATCGACAACCAGTCAATCAGCTGGGTGATCGAGGCCTACCGTGCGCAAGCACAGATGCTAACCAATCCGCGCACACAGCCGCGCCTTTCGGAGAAAGAACTGGCCATCATCGGCTGCATCACGCGCGGGATGCGCAACAAGGAGATCGCCTACCAGATCGGCACCACCGAGCAGGTCATCAAGAATTACCTGCGCAAGGTGTATGACAAGCTGGGTGTCTCCGACCGGCTGGAACTGGCGCTGTACTGCCTCCATCACGAGATTCTGCGTAACGAGACCTCGGCGGCGGAGATGGCGTTCGCCGATCCGGGCCTGCCGCTGCGGGCCAAGCTGTAGACTGGGGTATCCCGTGCCCTGGAAGTTGCATGCCGTCTCCGCTCCACTCCTTCCGTAGCCTCCTGCCTGGGCAGCGCCGGGCGTTTATAGCCTGTTTCCTCGGCTGGACGCTGGATGCGTTCGACTTCTTTCTGCTGACATATACGCTGGATTCCGTCGCCAAAACCTTTCGCGTCGATCTGAAGACCGCCACAACAGCCATCTTTTGGACGCTTTGCATGCGGCCGGTGGGAGCGCTGTTGTTTGGCGCGATGGCCGAGCGGTATGGGCGGAGGCCGACGCTCATGCTCAACGTCGTCAGCTTCTCGGTACTGGAGCTGCTGTCTGCCTTTGCGCCGACCTTTGGGAGCTTTCTGGTGCTGCGGGCGCTGTTTGGCGTCGCGATGGGCGGAGAGTGGGGCGTGGGTGCTGCGCTGGCCCTGGAGTCTCTGCCGGCGGAAAACCGCGGCTTCTTTTCGGGGCTGTTGCAGGAGGGTTACGCGGCGGGGAACCTGCTGGCGGCGGCGGTGTATGGGCTGCTGGCCATTGCGTACCATGGCCACGCCTTCGCGGCCTGGCGGGTGCTGTTCCTGGTGGGTGCGCTGCCGTCGCTGCTGGTGTTTTATGTCCGGTCCGGGGTGGCGGAATCGCCGTCCTGGGAGGCAGGCCGGGCGGTTGGAAGCCGAAGCGGGCCGCGTGGGTCGCTGCTCCTTTCTCTGCGGGGACATATCCCGCGGTTTGTCCTGCTGGTGGTCCTGATGACCGGGCTGACCTCGTTCAGTCACGGAACGCAGGATCTGTATCCGACGTTTCTGAAGACCGTGCACCGGCTTTCGCCGCGGGTGGTTTCGGCGGTGGCCATCGTGGCGACGCTGGGGGCGCTCGCCGGCGGGCCGACCTGGGGTGCAATTTCAGAGCGGTGGGGGCGGCGGCGGGCGTTGGCGTGCTCGGCGCTGCTGGCCATCCCGATCATTCCGTTGTGGATCTGGAGTCACTCGGTGGTACTGCTGGCCCTGGGCGGGTTTCTGATGCAGTTTATGGTGCAGGGCGCCTGGGGGATTGTGCCGGCGCACCTGAATGAGCTTTCGCCTGCGCCGTTGCGGGCTCTGCTGCCGGGGCTGGCGTACCAGCTGGGAAACCTGTTTTCCGCGCGAAACGCGGTGCTGCAAACAGCGCTGGCGGCCAGCGCTTTTGGAGGCAGCCTGGCACCGGTGCTGGGGTGGACGGTGGCCGCCGTGGCGATCTGGGTGGCGGCGGTGGCGTGGTTCGGGCGCGAGGCGCGCGGGGTGAATCTGGCAGGGGCGGGTTCCCCTCCGGCGGATGGAGGAGATGCCGGTTCGGCTTGACAGGACGGGATGGAGCGTTTGCCTCCCCCCGGTAATCCCGGTAACCTTGCAGTATGACGATGCGTTGCCGCCAGACCGCTGAGTGTTGTCCTCGCGGCGGGTGCGTGGGCGCCGGTTCCTGACCGCAGGAGCCTGGAAGTTCAGCCTTCGCCCACGCCCCGCATCCTTGCCGGCGTGGGCTTTGTCTTTACCATTGGAGATTGACGTTGAGCGATACGACATCCGCCTCGGAAAACCCTTCCGTAGCAGCGACACCGGCAGCCGATGCTATACCCGCAGCCGCGGCCCCGCAGGTCCCCAAGGAAACCAAAGCGCAGAAGGTTGAACGCCTGAAGCTCGAGAAAAACCCATGGGAGGCCTGGGACGAGGTGCGGCAGTTCGCCCGCGAGGGCCGGGCCAGCGTATTGCCGGAGTGGGCCGGCACGTACTTCAAGTGGTGGGGCGTGTACACGCAGGGCGATGGCCTGGGCGTGACGGGCGGCACGGGCGGCGAGGGCAAGGCCAGCGAATACTTCATGATGCGGATCGGTATTCCCAACGGTCTGCTGACCTCGCACCAGCTGCACGTCATTGCGGAGATCACGGCGAAGTATGCCCGCGGTATCGGTGATATCACGACGCGGCAGAATATCCAGCTGCACTGGCTGACCATCAGCGACCTGCCGGAGGTAGTGGACAGGCTGACGGAGATTGGACTGAGCCCCAAGGGCGCTTGCGGCGATGTGGTGCGCAATGTGACTGGATGCCCCCTGGCCGGGCTGAGCGGGGAGGAGCTGCTGGATGCCTCGCCGCTGGCAGTAGAGATTGCGGAGAAGCTGACGGCGAATCCGGATTTTGTGAACCTGCCGCGCAAATTCAAGGTGTCCGTGACGGGCTGCCCGATTTGGTGCTCGTACCCGGAGATCAACGATGTTTCGCTGACGGCGCTGCGGCGTATGAAGGACGGCGAGGCCGAGGTGGGATACAGTGTGCGCATCGGTGGCGGGCTTTCGACCGAGCCGCACATGGCCGTGCGCTTGAACGCGTTTATTCCGCAAGACAAGGCCTATGACGTGGTTCATGCCGTTTGCGAGATCTTTCGCGAACAGGATGCCCTGCGCGAGAACCGTACCCGAGCGCGGCTGAAATACCTCTTTATGCGCCATGGGTGGACGGCGGAGCGGATGCTGGCGGCCATTGAAGAAAAACTGGGCTATACCTTCGATCCGCAGGACGAAGGGCCGATCGCCGATGATCTTTATCGCGACCACGTCGGTGTACACCGGCAAAAGCAGGATGGGCTGAGCTCGGTGGGAACGACGGTGCTGCGCGGGCGGTTGACGGCGGAGCAGATGCACTCGCTGGCGTCGCTGGCGGAACGCTACGGCGACGGGCACCTGCGGACCACGATTATGCAGAACATCGTGCTGGTGAATGTGCCCAATGGGCAGACGCCGGCGCTGGTGGCGGAGCTCAATGGCCTGGGGCTGGAGGTGGAACCGACGGTGTTCTACCGCGGTGCGATTGCCTGCACGGGCACCGAGTTCTGCAAGCTGGCCATCTCCGAGACCAAGGGCTTTATCAAGTGGCTGGTGGGCGAGATGGAAGAGCGCATGCCGGACTTCGACCAGCAGATCAAGCTGCACGTGACCGGCTGCACCAACAGCTGCGGCCAGCACTGGATCGCCGACATCGGGCTGGAGGGAAAGAAGATCAAGCGGGACGGCGCGCTGGTGGATGCCTACTACTTCTGTGTGGGCGGGGCGGTCGGCGACAATGCGCGGGCGGCACGGCCTATCGGGTATCGGGCGGCGGCGGAGGATTGCCCGCAGGCCATCGAACGTTTGCTGCAGGGCTACCAGCAACACCGTTTCGAGGGCGAAAACCTGCGCGGGTATTTCAATCGCACCAGCGATGAGGAGCTTCGCAACCTGATTGCCGGGGCGACCGTTGCCCCCGTGGAGCGAGACCCCGCGCCGGGAATGCACGGCGCTCCGAACATCGATATGTAGGGTTCCGGACACTAGATAGGGATCCCCTGCGGAATGACAGACAAGGAACCACAACAGCTGGGCGGGGTGGATGCATGAGCCTGTTTCCGATGTTTTTGAAGCTGACGGCCCGGCCCTGCGTGGTGGTGGGCGCAGGCAACATCGCTGAGTCAAAGATCGAAAGCCTGCGCAACGCCGAGGCGCAGGTTACGGTCATTGCGCCGGAGGCCCTGCCGCGGGTGCAGGCCTGGGCCGAGGCAGGCGAGATTGTCTGGCATCGGCGGGAGTATCGTGAGGGTGATCTGGAAGGCGCGTTTCTGGCGGTGGCGGGCACGGCAACCGCAGCGGTGAACCGAGCCGTTTATGCCGAGGCCAACGCCTACGGTGTGCTCTGCAACGCGATCGATGATCCGCCCTTTTGCGACTTTTACTTTCCTTCGATCGTAAAGCGAGGCGAGCTGCAGATTGCCATTTCGACGGCGGGGGAGAGCCCGGCGCTGGCGCAGCGGCTGCGCAAGGAGCTGAACGCGGCGCTTCCGCTCGACACCGGCGAGTGGTTGATGGAGCTGGGCCGGCTGCGGCGCGAGGTGACGGCCGTGGAGCCGATCGGGGAACTGCGCAAAGAGCTGCTGCACGGCCTGGCGCAGCGCGAGGTGTGTGGGTATGACGGCTGCCCGGCACGCATGCACGCGCGGCAACATGCGCTTCAGCATGGGTTCGCGCCGAAGGGCTACCAGCCAGAGGCAGCCGCCACGGCTGAGGCGCAGGGGGATAGTCCAGCCCGGAAGGTCGAAGCAGTGGCACTGGAAGCACCCGAGGAGTCGGTGCTTTGACAGCGTCCACGCAGGCAGTGAAAGGGACCGTGTACCTTGTGGGCGCGGGACCGGGCGACCCGGAACTTTTGACGGTAAAGGCCTTGCGCCTGCTCGAAAGCGCCGATGTGATCTTTCATGATGACCTGGTACCGGCGGAGGTTTTGGCCCTGGCGCACCGGCATGCGCTGGTAACCAGCGTGGGCAAGCGCTGCGGGCGGCCGCGGATCACGCAGGCGGGCATTCACAAGCTGCTGATCGAATCGGCCCGGGCAGGGCAGTCGGTGGTGCGGCTGAAAAGCGGGGATCCCCTGATCTTTGGGCGTGCAGGGGAAGAGATCGCGGCGCTGCGGTCCGCGGGTGTGCCGTTTGCGGTGGTGCCTGGCGTCACGGCGGCGCTGGCGGCGGGAGCCTCGCTTGCTTTGCCCTTGACCGACCGAGCGAGCGCCTCCAAGCTGATCTTTCTCACCGGGCACCATGCGGCTGAAAAGGAAGAAACCAGGCCCCTGTGGGAGGGGCCGCTGCCCCCCGATGCAACGGTGGTCATGTACATGCCCGGACGGGATCTCCGGCGGCTACAGGCGGAGCTAGCCTCGGCAGGACTGAGTCCGCAAACGCCCTGTGCGGCGATTTCACATGCAGCGACGCCGCGGCAAAGCTACGCGGTCTGCCGGCTGGAATCGCTGGACGGGCTGTTGTGTGGACCGGCTCCTCTGCTGTTGCTGGTGGGTTGGGCTCTGCAGCCGCAGCTTGCGCAACCAGAACGCATGGCGCAACTCTTTGCGAGTGGGCTGGTGGAAGATAGGAAAGCGACCCGCGAAGGACACGGGATGTAGATCCAGCTGTTACCGATGCGCTTCGGGTGTACAGGAACAGCCGGGACCCGAACGAACGTTCTCCAAAGAGGATACGATCGCCGGGTCCGTTTGAAATTACTGCCGGCTTTGCAGACCTCGGTTGCTCTCCGTTGAGGATGAGCGTTCCGAGGTGCGCACGGTGAGGGCGCGTTGCAGGCGGAAACGGATGGGGGTTTCAGAGGGGATCGAGACCTGCTGGCCGCGGGTAGCGCCCTGCAGGATCGTTCCACCCCCACCACCGGCGAGCGCGCCGATACCGGCACCTTTGCCGTGACCAAGAAGACCGCCGATCAGGGCGCCGGCAGCAGCGCCACCGCCGATTTTCTCCGCGGAGTTTACGCCGCGGTTCTTGCCTTCCACGGTGTAGGCGTCAGTGGCAATCGGCAGGCTCTCACCATGGCGGCGAACGGAGGTCAACTCGACCGAAAGCTCGGAATGACCCTTGAAGTGGCCTGCGTCCTTGGCGGAGACCACGGTTCCGCTGACAGCCGAGCCGGACGGAATGATGAGAGCGCCGTCGGCTACGACGTCACGGGTGACCGTACCGCTGATGGGCTGACCGTCCTGTGCGGTTTGGCTGCTGAGAGACTCAGTGATGCGCACCGGGATCTCCGTGCCGGCCGGCGCCGTCACGGAGCGCTCGACCGGAGCAGCCGGGGGCGGTGGTGAGCCCGAACCCGATCTTCCCTCATACGGCAAAGACCGTCCGCTGGCGATGCTTTGCTGCTCCTGCGGTGTTGCGGGACGCGGCTGCGTGGGAGCAGCGGATGAGGTGACGGTCGGCGTCACGGGTGTGCTGTTCACGGCGAGGCTGTTGACCACTTCTTTGACGCCCGCCACCTTGGCCGCGTCCTGGGCCGCAACGGCGCTGGCAGTTCCATCCGACATATTGCCGGAGAGGGTAACCACACCGTTCTGGGCAGCGACCTGAACGGGCTGTTGGTGGATGGCGGGATCTGCTGCAATCGCGTTGCGTACATTGTTGGCGAGGGTCGCGTCATTGACGGAACCATGGCACCCGGCAAGCGCGAAGCTGAGTGCGAGGGCGACAACGGACCCGCTCAGGCTGCGCCCGTGACGGAAATACAAAGGTCTGAATTCAAAAATTTGCATGGGATTGCCTTACCTATCAGTATTCGAGCAGAGATTCCTGCAGAGTGACGATCGGTCGAACTTTGGATATTAGACACGTCCCGAGCGCAATAAGAAAGTCTCACCTCACGGCCGCCTTCTACAGAGGCGCGGCCCGAAAATTGATCGCATGGAACAACCGGACGTATTCGCTTCGCATCCCTGTTGCTTGAAGAGCGTCCGGTATGACGCATTTACAATAGGTTCATCGTAGATCAGGAGAGACGCGCATGGCACAGGAAGAAGGATCGAGCAGCTTTGGATGGTTTGTAGCGGGTCTTGGCATTGGCGCCCTAGTGGGTGTGCTTTATGCCCCCAAGCCTGGCCGCGACACCCGGGACGATCTGGTAGCCGGAGCTTTGGAAGCCCGAGACAAGGCCAACCAGCTGTATAGCCAAGGCAAGGACCAGGCCGTGCAGTATGCAGGCCAAAGCAAGGAAGTGGTGACCCAGGCCGTGCAGCAAGGGAAAGAATCCCTGACTCAGGCCGTGCAGCAGAGCAAGGAAAGCCTGAATCAGGCTCTGGATCAAAGCAAGCAGGCGGTGCAGCAAGGGAAGGACTCCGCCGGTCAGTACGTACAGCAGAGCAAGGAAGTTGCCAACCAATACGTGGATAAAAGCAAGGAAGCTCTTGACCGCGGAAAAACCCAGTGGACAGAATATGTAGAGAAGGGCAAGGATCTGGTACAGAATCAGACCGAGGCCGTGCAGGCCGCTGTTGATGCGGGTAAAGAAGCTTACGTGGCAAAAACGAGCGAGACGCCCAACACCGCATCGTAGTGATTAGTGAACGCTGTAAAAGGGCCGGTGTTTGCTCACCGGCCCTTTTGCTATGAGCCACACCCATTCAGGATCGGCCGAACCGGGGCGTTTCGAATACTGCCGCGGGCGTAAGAAAAAAGGAGAATCAATGCAAGCTCTCGCCGCAGTTGCGATCATTTTGCAGGACAACAGCACTTTGATCGCGGATGTGCATTCCATCATGATCGCCCAATGGATTTTGTCGATCTGCATCCTGCTTGTGGTTCTCGGGCTGGTGGCCGCTGCTCTGGCAGCTGTTGTCGCCCTTCGCGGAGTGCAGAAGAAAGTCGACAAGCTGACCAAGGATGCGCGGGCCAGGGCCATGCCTTTGATCGGGCAGGGACAGGATATTCTCGGTAAGGTTCAGGAGATTGTTGGCGATCTCAAGCCGAAGATCGCCAGCGTAACGACCGATGTGACGCACATGACGGGCGTGGTCAAGGGCGAGGTGGACCACATCGGCGGCGTGGTGAAGGAGAAAGTCGACAACATCAGTGGCGTTGTGGACCATATCAGCGGCGTGGTGAAGGAGCAGGTCGATCACATCAACGGCGTGGTGACGGAGCAGGTCGATCACATCAGCGGCATCGTCAATGTGAAGGCTGATGAGATCGGTGAGACGGTCACACGGGTTAACGGCACGGTACAGGACGTCAATGGTAAGACCAAAGAGCAGGTTCAGCGTGTGAACGGCATTGTGAGTGAAGCGCTGGCCACAACCGAACAGGTTTCACGTTCTATCCAGAACGGCATCCAGGTTCCGGTTATCAAGATCGCTGGTTGGGTCGCCTCGGCGAAGTCCGGCATTGAATCGCTGGCGGAACGCGTACCTTTCCTAACAAAAATCATGGAAGGTGATGAGGATCCGGTGAGATCCACGGCGCAGGAGCCGGTGACCTCAGGCGGTTCCGTGACGTCAAAGAAGCCCGGCACGGACAAATAGTGATTGATCAACCTAAACAGTAGCAAGGCTGGGGTGGCTGGAGATTAAAGAATCCAGCCACCCCCTGCCACTTCAGTCCCCTGATAAAAGACAGCCGACTGCCCCGGGGTAACAGCTCGCTGTGGCTGATCGAACTGCACTTCGACTTCACCACCAGGTACAACCCGCAGGGTGGCGGGTGCCGGTTCATGGCGATGGCGGATTTTCACCTCTGTGCGGATCGGACCGTCCGGCTCGGCGATCGAGACCCAGTTCACGCGGTCGCAACGGAACGTGCTGACGAAGAGCGCCTCGTCTGGACCTACCTCAACGCGGTGGGAGTCGGGATGAATCTTGAGCACGTAGAGTGGGTCAGCGGAGCTGATGCCAAGGCCTTTTCGCTGCCCCACGGTGAAACCGTGGATACCGTTGTGCTCCCCGAGCTTACGGCCATCGGAGGTCACAAGCTCACCCTCGGTGGAGGGAAGCTCTCGGCCCCCCTCTTCCAGGTAGGCCTTCAGGAAGTCTGAATAGCTACCGCCCGGAATGAAGCAGATCTCCTGCGAATCGGGCTTTTGAGCCAGATCCAGACCGTGGCCGGCGGCGAGGGTGCGCACCTCCGGCTTGCACATCTCGCCTAGCGGAAAGAGCGTGCGGCTGAGCTGCTCCTGGGTGAGCCCGAAGAGGAAGTAAGTCTGGTCTTTCGTGTGGTCGGCGGGGCGCGAGAGCACCCAGCGATTGCGCCTGGGATCGAAGCGGTTACGTGCGTAGTGGCCGGTCGCAATACGTTCGGCGCCGATGCCGCGCGCGGTTTCGAGCAGCTGATCGAACTTCAGGTGGTTGTTGCAAAGGGTGCAGGGAACAGGTGTGCGGCCGCGAAGATATTCCTCCACAAACGGCCGGACGACTTCGTCTTCAAACCGTTCCTGAGCATTGACCAGGTAGTAGGGGATGCCGAGCTGGTCGGCGACGCGGCGGGCGTCATAGACATCGTCGATCGAACAGCAGCGGCCCTGCACGGTTTCGGGCATGCCCTTGCGGCCGGCGAGCCGGCGCTGGTTCCATAGCTGCAGGGTCAGGCCGACCACCGGATGCCCTTCGGCGCGCAGGATGGCCGCGACCGCGGAGGAGTCAACCCCTCCGGACATGGCAACGGCAATGATTTCAGGTTCAGGCATGCCTTTCCATGATAAAGGCCTTGCGCCGGTGCAGGCAGCGCCCGGAGGCAGGGATGTGCGTGTCCCGGCAAACCTCCCGCGCTGACGATGGACCGAATGCATCCATACAGGTCTAGGAACAGATACAGGGACACAGGTACAGGGTGAACGCAGTGCGTAGATCAGGCGGGACGGCTCTCTCCGGGAGCTCCGGAAGCTCCGGAGGCGACGACAACCTCCAGCCAACGGCTTTCCCCAGCCGATGGGCGCTGCCGTTCCTGGGCCTGGCCTGCGCTGTCGGGGTGGGTTCGATCTACTACAACCAGCCGCTGCTGCTGGTGATGGGCCGGTCGCTGGGACAGGGCACGCGCGCGATGGGCTTTGTGGCTGTGGCGACCCAGGTGGGGTACGCGGCGGGGATGCTCGGGTTTGTGCCGCTGGGCGACGTGGCCGAACGGCGCGGGCTGATGATGAAGCTGTACGCCGCGGTGGCGGTGGCGCTTGCTTTGGTCGCGACGGCACAGAACTTCGCCTGGCTGATTGCCGCCAGTGCCCTGACGGGATTGCTGGCCTCGGTGACGCATGTGGCGCTGCCGCTGGCGCCGGACCTGGTACCAGCGGAGCGGCGCGGGCAGGCGATCGGCACGGTGATGACCGGTCTGCTGCTGGGCATTCTGCTGGCGCGCAGCTTTGCCGGGTGGGTGAGCAACCTGGGCGGTTGGCGGTCGGTCTTCTTTATTGCCGCCTGCATGAACCTTGCCTTTGTGCCGCTGATGGCCAAGGTGATGCCGCGGCTGGAGCCGAGGCGACGGCTGACCTACCCGGAGGCGCTGCGGTCGCTGTGGACGATGTTCCGCGGCCTGCCGATTTTGCGGGAGTCCGGAGCCATTGGCGCACTGACCTTTGCAGCCTTTTCGTGCTTCTGGACGACGCTCGCGTTTCTGCTGCATGCGCATTACGGTTTGGGCCCCGGTGTAGCGGGCACCTTTGGGGTGGTGGGGGCCGCAGGAGCATTGGTGGCGCCATTCGCCGGCAGGCTTTCGGATCGCAGGGGCACGCGCTATGTCGTCTCGCTTGCGGGTGCGGCAATCACCGCCTCCTTCGCCATGCTTTGGCTCAGCGAACGCATTCCCGTGGGACGGACAGTGCATCTTGCAGGGCTGGTGCTGGGCGTCGTCGCGCTGGATGCGGGCACGCAGATGATGCAGGTGGCCAACCAGACGCGGATCTTCGGGCTGGACCCCGGGGCGCGCAGCCGGCTGAACACGATCTACATGACCATGTACTTCCTGGGGGGCGCGCTCGGATCGGCGTTGTCGACCCTGGCCTGGTCGCGGTATGGGTGGGGCGGCGTATGCGCCCTGGCGGTCGGGTTCATGCTGTGCGCCGGCCTGGTGCATGCGCTGGGCGCGAGCCGACGTACGACTGATGTGCGGCTATCGGGAGTGAGTGTGCACGAGGTGGGGTAGTGTGGGTTTGTTGAGGAGCGGTGAGCGGTGTTGCGCTCCGAGGCAAAAGCAGATCCCTCCGCTTCGCTGCGGGATGACAAAGTTCAATGTTGTGGATGACAAAGCCATGTGTCGCGGGGAGCAAAGCTTTATGCGGAGTGGTAGGCGAGACAGGGATCGAACCTGTAACCCCCGACTTAGAAGGTCGGTGCTCTATCCAATTGAGCTACTCGCCCGCGTTTGCCCGTGCACCCGTCTGGGGCAGGCGGCGCATTAGTCGATTGTAGCGGAGCCAGGCGGGATGGCCTGCTCCCGCTCGCGCAGGAGGGCGACCAGGCTATCCAGGGCGGATTCCCAGCGCGACTGGGCGGTTGCCGGATCCGCGGCAACGGCCGTGACGTAGAGTGTGGCGCCAAAGCCTTCCAGCGGTCCGCGCAGATCAAGTATGGCGGGCCGGAGGACGGCCTCAAAGGCGGCCTCGCTATGCGGGAGCCTTGCGGCGCGGCGGGCCAAACGCGCGAGGCGACCCGTGGCGACGTGCGCGGAAGCAAAGACGGCGCGTTCCCGCCAAAGGACGTCAATGTAGCCCGAAAGGCCAAAGGCGACCTCATCGTCCTCGAGATCGAGTTCCAGGCGAAGGGATTCAAGTTTCTCCCCGCCGTCTTCGGGCGACAGCGTCCAGACATCGCATTTCGAGGTGAAGACCGGCGACCGGGGCGCGTTGAGGGAACGAAGGGCACGGCGCAGGGAGGGGTACTGGTCGGCTTCGGCAACCTCGCCCAGATCGAACGGTTCGGCGCGGAGGTCCAGGAAGCGGGCGGTGCCGCCCGGATCGGACCAGGGTACAACCATCGCCGGATCGTCGGCTCCGCAGGCGGCGGTCCACTCAGACAACATACTCTTCAGATTACAAGGGGTTCCATCCGCTCTGCTGAAGAACGAAGCGCAGGGCCACGCTTTCGGCCCAGTAGCCGTCGTCGCCGAGCGCCGGTCGCGGGCTGGCGAGAAAGGCGCAATGGCCGCCGTGAGCGGTTTCGAGCAGCGCGATGTGGGGGTTGGAGGCGATCGCCGTGCGGGTTTGGGAGTCGGTGCGGATGAACGGATCGTCACAGGCGTGGAGCATGAGCGTGGGGAGGGCGATGCGGTCCAGCACGCGTGCCGCCGAGCAGCGGAAGTAGTAATCGTCCGCATCCCGGAAGCCGGCGTAATGCGCTGTGATGCGGTGATCAAAGTCGCGGATGGAGGTGATGCTATTGGCGCGGTTGGGATCGTAGGCGCGCGGGAAGAGAAAGGCCTTGCGCCGGTAACGGCTGATCAGGCCGCGCACAAAACGGCGCTCATAGAAGCGGTTGGCGGGCTGGTGAAGCGCATCGGCAGAGGCGCCAAGGTCCACGGCTGCGGAGACGCCGACCACGGCGCGAAGCTGGGCGGGGGCCGCGACGCCGAGTTCGCCGGCAAGCTTCAGGACCAGGTTGCCCCCCATGGAGTAGCCGATCAGGCTGAAGGAGCCGAGCCCCTCCGTGCGCAGGAAGTGGTGCATCACGGCGCCCACATCCGCGGACATGCCGGAATGGTAGAGCGTGGGGGTGAGGCGCTCCGTCCCGCCGCAGTTGCGCATGTTCATGCGGATCACATTACAGCCGGCCTCCCAGAACTTGGTGCTGTTGCCAATTACATATTGTGAGCGGGAGGACCCTTCCAGACCGTGCAGGATCAGGACGGTCGGGCGGACGGTGCGTACGGCGGGGGGCTGCCAATGGCACTCACAAAGCACCTGGCTGGCCGAGTGGCTGCCGGGAAGGCTGCCAACCTCCACGAGCGCGGTTTCGGGACGGGGAAGATGATTGGGGCGCGGCAGCAGATTGCCCGCAACGGTCTGCAAATGCCCATTGCTGAGCCACGGGCGCGGATAAAAGGGGGGAACGTCTGCCGGCCAGGGCTGGGTGGGGCAGCTCAGCATGGGAGCCGGGACGGCGACCTGATCCAGCAGCAGGGGTGAGTTCGCCATCAGGCAGCCTCGCCGGCGATTTCGGCTGGCGGCTGCAGGCCGCTAGGTTGCAGACCGGCCAGCTGGGTGGCGTGGGCCAGCATGGCCCGGGCGTTGAGAGCGCCGGTGGGCTCTTCCTGGTGACGGTAGAAGGCATAAACCGCGCCTGTCGCCGCCGCTGCCGTCAGCCTCCCGGCGTGGTCGGCGAGTTCCGCCGCGCTGTAGCCGCCGTCGCGCCGCAAGCGGTAGCAGCGGAAGTCGGCGGTGACGACGTCCGGGGTGAGCAGGTCGTCGGTATCGGCGACGCAGAGGGCCGCATTGTTCTCGCGCAGCAGAGCGTAGGTGTCCTCTGTGAACCAGCTTTCGTGGCGGAACTCAAAGGCGATGCGTGGACGGTCGTGGGAACGGAGCAGGGGTTCGTCGAGGAAGCGGCGTAGCCGTTCCGGAGCGGAGGGAAGGTTCGGCGGAAGTTGGAACAGCAGCGGGCCGAGACGTCCGGCCTTTTCCGCCGGCTCAATCGCCTCCAGAAAACGCTCCAGTTCGGCTTCGCAGTCGCGCAGACGGGCGAAATGCGTGATGCGCTGCGGTGCCTTGAAGCTGAACTGAAAGCCCGGCGGCGTGGCGGCCAGCCAGCCTTCGATCTGCGCTGCCGTGGGCAGGGTGCGGAAGGTGTAGTTCACCTCCACGGCGTTGAGCTGCGCAGCATAGAAGTGCAGAAAGGCGCGAGGGGGAACGTCTTTTGGGTAAAATCCCGGTTTCCAGCTTGGGTAGGCCCAGCCGGAGGTGCCTGCATACAGGTTCGCGGGAGCAGCTGTGGTCTGAAGGGCGGCGGCAACGGGTTTGGATACGCGCGGCACGGAGCTAGGGATACGCTGAGCTAAATGCCGATATCCGTAAGCCATTGCGGGCGAAACGAAAGGGCGCTTGGGGCGGCTAGTGGGATTTGAACCCACGACATCAGCTTCCACAGAGCTGCGTTCTAACCACTGAACTATAGCCGCCGTCCAAGGGTGATTGTAGCATCCAAACCCGGAGGAGGATGGGCGGATGGCGATGCGAGGGGCGGACCCGGTAATTCTGCCGCCCGGTACACCACTGGAGCGACCGGGCGGCCGGGAAGATAGATCATTGAAGCTGCGGCTGGGCGGTGCTGGCGGCGTCTTCCGCAACGAGAACCTTGATCTGCTCTCGCGGCTGCTGGACACCTGGTTCCAGGTCCCGGGGACGAACATTCGTTTCGGCCTGGACGGCTTGATCGGCTTCATTCCCGGTATCGGCGACCTTCTTGGAGGGGCGGCGAGCAGCATCATCGTGCTGGCGGCGTTCTTTCGCGGCGTGCCGATGATCACCGTCCTTCGCATGATCGCGAACCTTGGCATCGAGGTGGTTGTGGGTCTCGTGCCGGTGCTGGGCAATTTGTTCGACATTGGCTGGCGGGCCAACCGAAGGAACTATGCGCTGCTGGAGCGGAGCCTGGCGGTCAGCCGGCGGGACACGTGGAGCGACTGGCTGTTTATGGGGCTGCTCGGCGTGGGACTGATGTGCCTGATGCTGCTGCCATTTTTTCTTCTGGTTTGGTTGAGCGGATCGTTGCTGCACCGGTTGCATGCCAGATAGTAGGCGGACTGCGGTCCAGGCAGCCCTCTCGCCTGCAAGGAGCTTGGAGGGAATTCGCAAGGAACTGCGATAAGATGGGTTTCGAGTCGGGGCGTAGCGCAGCCTGGTAGCGCATCTGCTTTGGGAGCAGAGGGTCGGGGGTTCGAATCCCTCCGCCCCGACCATTGATTAGGGATTCATCTCTGGAGTGTAGCCATAGGGGAAAGTTCATTCTCCCCAGGAGCACTCCTCCGCTTGACAAGCGCGAATAGAAAACCCTTGCACAAATGGCAGATCTTCGGTCGTAAGGACGAGATTCTGGCGTATCAGCCTCAGTTACAGGCATTAGCCCAAGAGAGTTTGCAGGAAGGCAGCATGGACTTCCTGGCCTACTTCCTCAGTGCGCCCTATTTCCTTGTGGATGTGCCGCACGCCTCGTTAAAAGCGTTCAAATTTCTTTCCAACAAGGTGCTGACCCGCCGGGCGAAGCTGCCCCGGGTGCTGCTTCGCCGCACCGGAACGAAAATCGATGCGGCGGTTTTCGTCTTCGAATACAGTCTGCACGGCATCGCCACCGGATGTTTCGTCCCGGCAGATAGCGATGGCTACCGCACTGTGATTGCATCTCCGGAAAAACGGGAAGAAGTCACGATACAGGCGGGCAAGTTCCTGCTTAAGCGCGGGGCGCTGCTGCTCCTGCTCTCCTATATGGAGCCGGCCGGCGATGATCAGGTGAGGCTTTCGGATGAAAGGCCCACTCGTTCGCACCCGTTGCGGACAGAATGGCCCAAGGAAGAACGTTTGCTCGCCCACCAAGTGCGGGAATTGGGCCGCAGGCTGCCACTGGAGCAGAGCTTTGAAGCGACGCTGGCCGGGGTAAGCCGGAATACACGTCACAATCTGCGCCGTTCCATGCAGCAGGCGCGCCGTGAGCTGGGAGTAGAGTTTATGGCGGAAGCCGATCTGGATCTCCCAGCATTGCAGGAGCTGGCTCGCGAAAGCGCGTATGGCCCACCTCACTGGGCGGTGCAGGAGCGCTTCGATGCCGTACGGGAGTTGCCCGGAGGGGTGCTTGCCGGTTTGCGAGGCGCGGATGGGCAGTGGATCTCTGTGGTGGGCGGTCATCGGGAACACGACGCGCTGTGTCTTGACTGGCAGCTGAACCGTTCGGGAGCAGGAGTCATTTCGGTAGCGACCGCCATGCGTGGTTTCCTGATCGAGTCCGAGATCGGCCTTGGAACGCGATCGCTCCGCTTTGAAAGCGGAACAACCCACCCTTTGCAGCGGGCATTCCTTCGTGAGCGTAGCCATGATTTGCTCTTTGCCGGGAGCGTTCTACCAACGGCTTTGCTGAAGCGGATGGCAGCGGGCATCTCGGAAGGCGGTCCGCTGGCTACGGTGCTGAGGTCTGGCTCGCTTGTCTGGAGAGACAAACAGCCCATCTCCGCTACCGGGCGGGGTACAGCAGAAAAGGTTGGCGCTTTGCTTGGAAGGTCTCCAACGCGGCCTGCCACCCAGCGCTGATGGTGCGTGGATCGTCTCCGCGGGCCAGTCTATCCATGGTGGTCTGGCTCGCCACAAGCCGCATCGCCTTGGCGAGCTGAAACTCAGCCGGATACAGCCGGTGCAGCGTGTAAAGCAATTCCACGCCAAGCTCAGGGGAGTTCAGGAGCGTGCGATCTGTGGTCACCAGGTGTACGGCGGGGATGGTTTGCCCGTGGAACGGGTAGTGGTTGGGATCGTCGGCGATCGTGGCCGTCGTGGGTTCGAAATGGACTCCCGGGATGTCCCGCGCGTTCAGCGCCGCGGCGACCTCGTCGGCGTGAAACCAAGCCGGTGCGCTGGCGTTTTGGCCGGCTCCGAAGAGCTCAAAAGGTGTGGCCGTGCCGCGGCCGACGGAGACATTTGTCATCTCCAGCAACGCTACACCAGGGTAGAGAACAGCCGCGGCGAGAGAGCGAAGGTTGGGGCTGGGATTGATCCAGGGGAGACCGGTGGCATCGTAGAAGTCCGCTCGCTGCCAGCCCTGCATGGGCACCACGGTGAGCTCGGCGCCAAGCTGCTTGACCCCGTTGATGTAGCGCGCCAGCTCCCCGATCGTCATGCTGTAGCGTATCGGCAGGGGCATGTAGTTTGTATAGGACTCGAGGCCAGGGTCGGAGACGGGACCTTCGACGGCGGTGCCGCCGATCAGGTCGGGGCGGTCGAGAATAACGATGCGAAGCGCGTGGTTGTAGGTCTTCTTTTCGGCCGCTGCCGCTTCTAGAAAGTAGCCCACCACGGCGTCATAAGTGTAGAAGCGCACGCCCGCATTTTGCAGGTCGATGACCACGGCGTCGAGGTCCTTCAGCTGCGCGTGCATGGGGCGCCGGTCGCTGTCGTGTGGGCCGTAGAGCGAGGTGACGTGCAGGCCGGTGGCCGGGTCGGTCTCGGCGTTGAGGTGTTCGGTGTCCTGCTGGCCGAAGATGCCGTGCTCAGGGGAGAAAAGGGTGGCGAGCCTGGCATTTGGGATGGTTTTGGGAAGATCGATGGCGAGGATGTCGACGGTGCGGCGACCAGTTGTGTCTCTGCCGGTCTGATTGGTGAGGAGGCCTAGGCTCAAGGCGGCCTGTGGTGGCGCAGCGTTCTGAAGAGCGGCGAAACGGGTAGCCTGGAGGACCTCCAGACCGGTAAGGGTGCTGGATGCGGTGGGCTGGGCGGGAGATGGGGCACCCAGTTTAATTTGGTTTTGTTGCGTCTCTGCGCTGGAGCTGTAGAGCGTCAAGGCCTGGGCGGCTGCGGAGGCGACCTCGCCGCGGAGGTTGGAGATGGCTGGGCCGGGGTGGGGGTGAATGGCGTTGGCCAGCAGGAGGACGTAGGTATCGGAGCCGGGGTCCAGCCAGAGCGAGGTGCCGGTGAAGCCGGTGTGGCCGAAGCTGCCGATGGGGAAGACGCGGCCGCGCGGTTTGGAGTAGCCGGAGTCGATGTCCCAACCGAAACCGCGCAGGGGCTGGCCCTTGACGGCGGGGTAGTTCGGGGCAATCAGGGTAGGATCCCCGGTGGCGGGCTTCTCGCCGGCAGCGACCGCGGCCCCCTCCGCGGCGTTGGCGGCGGCGATCTGGCCGGGATTGTGCCCGGGCTGTTCCGGCGTGCTGAGCAGCAGGAGGGTGGAGCTCTTCAAGGGAAAGCTGCTGGGGCGGCCCGCGAGGCGGTCAAGCAGCGCCTGGGCGAAGAGGCCCATGTCGTGCGCGGTGGAGAAGACCCCGGCGTGGCCGGCGACGCCGCCCAGCCGCCGGGTGGTGGGATCGTGGACCGTGCCGCGCAGAAGCTGGCCGAAGTCAGGATTGGTAGCGGGGGTACCCTCGTCGTCGTGGGCGGTGGGGGCGATGTCAGGGTTTGCCGGGCTCCAGCTGTTTGCCGGGCACTTAACCAGCAGGCGGCCCATGTGCGGGTTGTAGGTGGAAACGACATTCGCACCGAGGTGCCGCACGGGACCGCAGCTGCGGTCAAAGGCGTGGTAGCCCGTCTGCACCATGCCGAGCGGAACGAAGATGTGCTCGCGGGCGTAGTCGTCGAGCCGCTCGCCGGAGAGGGTTTCGACGATCGTGCCGAGCAGGATGAAGTTGATATCGGAGTAGACGAACTTTGTACCCGGCGTGGAGGCGAGCGGGGTGGTGAGGGCGCGCCGGATGCCTTCGGCTCGGTCCGGAGCGGCGAGACCCCAGGGGTCTTTGAGGTCTACATCCGGGGCCTCGCCGGAAAAGTGTGTGAGCAGCAGGCGGAGCGTCACAAGCGAGCGCTGCGGGTCATGTGAAGGATTGAAGGCGGGGAGGTAGCGCTCGACGGGGGCGTCGAAGTCGAGCTTGCCGGCCTCGTAGAGCTGGCCGATGGCCGTGGCGGTAACGATGCACTTGGTCAGCGAGGCCATATCGAAGACGGTGTCTTCTGTCATGGGCTCGGCGGGGCTGGGCTGGCCGTCCTGACCGGGCTCACCGGCGAGTTTGCGGTTCCCGTAGGCCTGTTCGAAGGCGATCTGGCCGTTGTGGCCGATCTGTACGACCGCGCCAGGGAGTTTGTGCTGGGCGATAGCGTCGTTGATCAGGGTGGAGACGAGGGCGAAGTCGGGCCGGGTTGGGTCGGGCGTTTGAGCCTCCGCGGACGGAACGCAGATTCCCTTCGGGAATGACAACAAAAGAAGCAGAAGGGCCGCGGTGACGGCCATAGGTCGCTTCTGAGTGGAACGACGCAGCAGGAGGCTGGCGAGGGAGCCGACCGCGAAGGTTGCCGCCGCGCCGATGAGGACGAACCAGGTAAAGGCGATGTGCGGAATCGTGACCGGGCCCAGGTGCGCGGGGAAGCTACCCTGCCAGAGCCAAAGATTGAGCGCGAAGCCGCAGAGCATACCTGTTGCAGCGCCGGCTTCGGTGGCGAAACGAGTAAGGGTGCCGAGTAGGAAGACCCCGAGCAGGCAACCATAGGCGACGGCGGCGATGGAAAGGCCGATCTCCACAACATGGCCTTTGCCGCCCACCCGAACCGAATAGACGGCGACAGCGAACAGCACGACCGCCCAGAAGCCGGTGGAGGCCTTGGAGAGCAGCATGCGTTGACGGCCGGTAGCGTCGGGACGAGCGCCCATGTAGAAGTCGACGACGGTGGTGGAGGACAGGGCGTTCAGGGCAGCGGAAAGATTCGACATGGCGGCGGCAAGGATAGCGGCGATGAGCAGGCCCGCGACGCCGACGGGCATCTCGCGGACAATAAAGGTGGGGAAGATGTAGTCGGTCGAGCGGAAAGCCGCGGCGGCGTGCGGCCCCAGGCGCTGGCCGTAAAAGACCCACAGCCCCGCGCCGATGAGCAGAAAAAAGGCGAACTGCGCAAAGACGACGACGCCGGAGCTGAGCAGGGCCCATTGCGACTCGCGCAGGTTGCGGGCGGCGAGCAGGCGCTGCACCATCAATTGATCCGTCCCGTGCGAGGCCATGGTGAGGAACGTGCCACCCAGCAGGCCGGCCCAGAAGGTGTAGCTCCGGGTCAGGTTCAGCGCAAAGTCGAAGATGCTGAACTTGCCCGCGGCCGCTGCGGTGTGGGCGATGGCCGCCCACCCGCCGGGAACGTGGTGACCCAGCGTGAGCAGGGCGACCAGCGTACCGCCGACGTAGATGGCCATCTGGGCGACATCGGTCCAGATCACGGCGGTCATGCCGCCTTCAAAGGTATAGAGCAGCGTCAGCGCCGAGATCAAGGCGATGGAGGCAATGTCGCCGGTGCCGACCGCGATGCCGACCACGATCGAGACGGCAAAGACCCGGATGCCTTCGGCAGCAGCGCGGGTGAGCAGGAAAAGGCCGGCGGTGACCTTGTGCAGCAGCGGGCCGAAGCGGCGATCGATGAGCTGGTAGGCCGTGAGCATTTCGCCGGCGAAGTAGCGAGGCAGAAAAAGCAGCGCCACGACGACGCGGCCGGCTAAGTAGCCAAAAACCACCTGCAAAAAGCCGAAGTTCCCGGCAAAAGCAACGCCGGGGATGGAGATCACCGTGAGCGTGGAGGTCTCGGCCGAGACCACCGACAGGGCGATGGCCCACCACGGGATCGTGTTGCCAGCGAGGAAGTAGCCTTTGAGCGAACGGTCAGCCCCGGGTCCCTCCCCCTCTTTACGAAAGCTCAGGCCGAAGAGCGTGATGCCGAGCAGGTACACGCAGATCACGAGCAGATCCGGCGTGCGCAGGTGACCGGGGCCTAAAGAGAGAAGGACGGCGAGTGGGGTCATTCGGGGTTCGCCGTGGTGGCTGCGGGTTGTGACGGGAGCATGGGACCGACCGGGCTCGCGGGGGCGGGGATGCCGAGCTGCGCCGCCGGGGGTAGGGTTTTGGTGTCGTCCCACTGGCGCTGCGCGCTGCGAACCTTGTCGATGCGGCTATACCAGATGCCGATGTTGTAGTCGTAGAGCTCCTGCACGGGCCGCAGGGCGTAGCGACGATTGGTCTGGAGCCAAAGATCGCTGTAAAGGTCGCGGATGAGCGAATACTCATCGACGATGTCCTCCAGCTTGCCATTGATGCTCCGGATCTCGCCGAGATCGCGGCTGGTCATGGCGCGGGTCTTCTTGTCGGGTGAGGCGGAGTCGGCCTGCGCGCGGGCGTAAGCGGCAGCCATTTCGTCGGCGAGCTGAAACTTGAGGCCGATGAAGTCAAGCCGGCGCGCGCCTAGCTCGAGGGCGTCGATCGCGTCGGGTTCGCGGAGGTTAGTCGCATTCCACGGCAGTGTGCTACTGGCAGGAGCTGTGGCCGGATACGCCGCGCGCGCTTCGGCGATGAGTTGAATCGCCTTTTCCGCATGCAGGCGCAGATCGTGGTTGTAGGGGCGCAGCTTGGCGGCGTAGTTCAGGCCATCCTTCGACCATGGGTCGAGCCAGAACAGGCCATCGGAGCCGTCGCCGGCCTTGGCCTGCACCTTCAGCACGTCGTGAGCGGCCATGATCTCTTCCTGCGCCCCATCCAGTTTGCCGGTCAGGTCGCCGTGAAAGACAGGACCGTAGCTGGCCTGAAACGCGGGGATGGAGCTGGTGCCGGACTGCCAGGCGGCGGCGGCGCCGAACAGGATGCCGTACCAGTTATTGGAGGCGAGCGCTTCACCGTCGTCGTACCAGATCGTGTTTAGCTGGCCGACGGCGCCTTCGGCCTGGCCGTCATGGGTGAACTGCTGGATGTTGTTAAGACCTGTGTTGTAGTTGGGGTACACGCGCGACCAGTTGTTGATGCCCGG
>CAXSCE010000006.1:0-122122 GCA_964236545.1 uncultured Bryocella sp. | reverse complement strand
GGAACAGGATGCCGCGATCCTGAATCCCGTCCAGCGCATACAGCGTGGTGACGCCTTGGCGGTCGGAGATCAGCGCACCGGAAGGACGCTGCGGAATCTCGCCGCTGTACGGGATGTAATCGCCGGCAATCGAGTTCATCACGATGGTGCCGCGTGTTTCGGTGAGCATCTCGTTACGCAGGCCAATCAAGCCGCGCGAGGGGACCTTGAACTCCATGCGCACACGGCCGGAGCCATGGTTGGACATCTTGGCCATCTCGCCTTTTCTCGGTCCCAGACGCTCAATCACGGTGCCGACGAAGTTCTCGGGCACATCAATCGTCAGGATTTCAGAGGGCTCCATCAGCTTGTCATTCACGCGCTTGGTAACGATCTGCGGCCGCGAAACCATCAACTCGAAGCCCTCGCGGCGCATCATTTCAATCAGCACGGAAAGCTGCAACTCGCCGCGGCCGAGCACCTTGAAGGTATCGGGTGAACCGGTGTCCTCCACGCGGATCGACACATTGGTCAACAGCTCACGATCGAGCCGCTCCTTGATGTTGCGCGAGGTCACCAGCTTGCCTTCGCGGCCGGCGAACGGGCCGTTGTTTACGGCGAAGATGATGGCAATCGTGGGCTCGTCGATGATGATCGGCGGCAGTGGCTTTGGATCTTCCAACGCGCAAAAGCTCTCGCCGATCGTGATACCCGGGATGCCCGCCACGGCGATGATGTCGCCCGTGGTGGTCTCATCGGTGTCCACGCGCTTCAGTCCGTCAAAGGTGAAGAGCTTGGTCACCTTCACGGTTTCGATTTTGCCGTCAATGCGCGAAAGACTCACTTCCTGCCCGTTCTTCAGCGTGCCGTTAAAGACGCGCGCAATGGCAAGCCGGCCCAGGTAGTCGGAGTAATCCAGATTGGTGACCAGCACCTGCAGATCGCCATCCGGCGTCCCGGGCGCTTCAGGGATCGTCTTGAAGATGAGCTCAAAAAGCGGCTGCAAATCGGTGCCGGGCTTGTCGAGATCCAGCGTCGCCGTGCCGGCCTTGCCGTTGGTGTAGATCACCGGAAACTCCAGCACGGATTCATCGGCATCGAGATCGATGAACAGGTCATAGACCTCGTTCAACACCTCCTGCGGACGCGCATCCGGGCGGTCGATCTTATTCACCACTACGATCGGCGTCAACTTGGCTTCTAGCGCCTTGCCGAGCACATAGCGCGTCTGCGGCAACGGCCCTTCGGAGGCATCCACTAACAGCACCACGCCGTCCACCATCTTCAACGCGCGCTCCACCTCGCCGCCAAAGTCGGCGTGGCCCGGGGTGTCCACGATGTTGATTTTGGAATCCTTGTAATGAATCGCGGTGTTCTTGGCGAGAATCGTGATGCCGCGCTCTTTTTCAAGATCGTTGGAATCCATCACGCGCTCAACGACGGCCTCGTTGGTGCGAAACGTGCCGGACTGGCGCAGCATGGCGTCCACCAGCGTGGTCTTGCCGTGATCGACGTGGGCAATGATGGCGATGTTGCGAATAGGCTGAGTGGCGATGGCGGTAGGCACTTGATCGAGATCCTGTCTGGCACAAAGATGCGAAGAGGACTACAACTCTCCTCATCGCGTAAAAATCGCAGCAGATCCAGTCTATCGCACGGGCCGGCCGGGAAGCTGCCGACGCTTACACCTGCTCGCGAACTATGGCATGCCAAGTCCGCCCGGCCCTTGCAACTACTGCCGTGTTCCCGCCATGCCCTTCGCTACGCCACCGCGTGATCATTGGACTGAACGTCCGCCTCCACCGCTTCACGTACGAGCACATGTTCGGCCGCCGCGCGCCGCTGGGCCCGCAGGGCCAAACTCTGCTTTCCGTGCCGCCAGATAATGGCCGAAGTCACGCCAAAGTTCCACACCGCGCTGAAGAGCAGGCCGATGATGGCCGCCAGCACCCACGGCACGCCGTGCTGGAATGCCTCGGAAGCAATGGCCAGGTTGGCCGCCGCTCCCAGAGAGCAGGCGAGATAGAACTTCAGCAAACCCCACCAGAAACCCGCGCCGCGGCGCCGCCGGTCACGATATGTGATGGTGTTGTTCAGAACATAATTGCAGGCCATCACCATGGCTGTCGCAATGGCCTGACTTCGCAAGAAATCGGCGTGGTGGCTGCTGAGCAGAACCCACACCAAAAGCAGGTGCAGGCACACACCCGCTGCGCCGATCAGGCAAAACAGAACGAAACGGACCGAAATGAACGAGCCAAACATTTTGTCGACGAGCAGTTCCAGGTATTCCAGACCCACCATCATGTCCAGCTTGCTTTGCCCGTGCTGCCGGAGCCGGAAGTGGTAAGGCATCTCACCGATTCTGGCCTGGCCCTTAGAGGACAGCACGATGTCAAGCAGGATCTTGAAGCCTTTGCCGGTCAACCGGTGCGTCAGCGAGTCGAAAAATGACCGGCGCACCAGAAAGAAGCCGCTCATCGGATCAGTCAGCGCGCTGCCCTCTCCCAGGCCGCTAAACTTGCGGCCCGCCCGGCTGAGACGAATGCGCCAGCTGGCAAATTCACCCATGCTGCCACCCTCGACATTGCGTGAACCCGCGACCACGTCCAGATTCCCGTCTGAGGCCAAGCGGTACATCTCGGGCAGAATTGTTTCATCGTGCTGCAGGTCGGCATCCATCACGGCCACAAATGGCGCGGACGTGGCCAGCATACCTTCAATGCAGGCGGAGGAAAGTCCTCGCCGCCCAACGCGATGCAGCACATGGACGTTTGGCTGATGTTGCGCCAGGCGCCGCACCACTGAAGCAGTGCCGTCGGGCGAGTCGTCATCGACAACGATCACCTCATAGGCGATACCCTTGAGCACCTCGCGCAACTTGGAGAGCAAGATGACGATGTTTTCTCGTTCATTGAGCGTAGGGATTACGACGGCGAGATCGTAGCAGCGACGCTCTTCCAGGGATACCGAGGACAAGGTGCCGGTCTCACTCCAGGCAGGCGCGGTCTCCAGCGACGTCAAGGTACGACCAATGATGGGAAGACTCATAAGCGCTCACCTCACAGGATCGGCACGTACACCGCCTGGGCGTACGTGCGGGGAAAGAAGAAATCATTCTATACGCGTGGGGGTTAGACAGAAGCGCATGCGTGCCATGCCCTGCGAAAATACAGCCCAAGAACTGCGTTACAACTCTCATGATCTGAAAGACAGATGAATTCAAAGTTACCGAACCACCTGCTCCTTGGTAACCGCCTGGGAACCTTGCTGGATCTGAACGTCGAAATCATCTACCGTATTGTTCACTTCATCTTTCAGATAAACGGGACCGAGCAGCGCGAAGGTGGCTTCACCCTGGATTTCTTTATTGAAAAGATAGTCCGCAATCCAGACACCGACATCGGGCTTGGCGATGACCAGGAAGTGCCGATGAGCGGCCAGATAGGGACTCACATCGAGCGTGCGATACCCAAGCGCGGACCCGAACAGCAGCATATTTTTCTGTGCAGTTTCAGAGGCCGGCGTCAGGCGCACCTCAGAAAGATTGGTCAGGATGGTCAATCGATCTGTAATTTGCGGAACGCCGTAGTACTTCAGCTGCACATAGGTAAGGTGATCGCCCGCCACGATGGGCAGGTTCGAGTGACGGAGCACCCCCACCCAGGGTTTCCCGTTAAAGCTGTCTGCCAGCCGCGTGTGCACCTGGTTCGGGTGACGCAACGCGCCCAGCCCATGCGCAACAGGCCGCGCCACCACGCCTAGGCCGTACACCAGCAGCACGAGGAAGAGACTGACCCCGGCATGTAAGGAACGCGCACCCTGCTCAGCAAACAGCGCAGTAATCACCATCCAGAAGCCCAGCGCGAACTCCACCACATACAGCGTGCGGTAGACATGGACCATAAAAGAAAAAGGCAGCGCATACAGCGGCAAAAGGGCGAGCGCGACGACGAGCACCCACTCCGCGAGCGTAAACCCGCCCTCCTGCGCATGCTCTTCCGCACGGGCAATACGCTGAACGCGGTAGCGCCCCACCCACAGGGCATACAGGAATACAACACCCAGAAAAAATGTACTCGTACCCGTTAGAAGAACCTTATAGGGCCATAGCAGAAACCCGGCCTGAGGTTGCGACCAGAAATTGCCACCATACGCGCGGGCCGCCAGTCGCTGGCCATGGATCACCGGCGCCAGTCCCAGAGGAAACAGGAGCAGGGCGCTCCAGACCGGCAGGTCCAGACGGCGGCGTTGAACAGCGCGAACCCCTTCCGCCAGGGCAAATGGAATCATCAGCAGAATGCCGAAACTATGGGCGTTGACCGCCAAAGCAAGACCGAACCAAAGACCCAGCAGGCTGGGCAGGCGGTTGTGCGTCTTTTGTGTCGCCGTTTGCCAACAAAACAGGGCCAACGCCGTTCCCGCCATTAGCAGGGCATAGCCGCGCGCTTCAACGGCAAGATCCCGAAGCTCGGCGGAAACGATAAGGAGAATGCCTGTCGAAAGTGCGTATGCGGCCGGGTAGCGCCGGCGCATAAACAGGTAAACAAAGACGATCACAAGAAGAAACGCGCCAAGGAAGGGCAGCCGCGCGGAAAGCTCAGGGCTGACAGGCAGCTTGAGCGCGAAATGGTCCAGCAGCGCGCAGGTAGCGCTTGTGGTGTCCTTGCCGCCGTTGAAAAAGGCGATGATCTCCCGCAGTGAGGGAAAGCCCGCGACCCCGACCGTGACCAGTTCGTCATACCAAAGGTACTTGTAAGCTGCTTCACCGAGGGCGGCCATGCAGTAAATGCTCAACAACAAAAAACCTAGGCCCGTACCGTGCGCCTCGACAAATGCAGCGGCTCGATCCCACCATCGGCGGCTGAGAAGTTGAATCGCAGTCGCTCTATTCAGTTCGTTTTGCATGCAGTACCTTTACGGACACGGTCGATCTCTTATGACGTAATTCGGTTTTTGGAGATCCGTCTGGCGTACGTGCGCTGTTTAAAACGGCGAAGCCGGCGGCGCACCCAGGGGAGGCTCCATCAAACGGAAAGTAGGTGTATGCCACAATAATCCATGCAAACCACTCCTTCGGGCAAACCCGGCTTGATGTCGCTTGAAAATTACAAGCTGGACGACGCCTTTGACGAGATGTTTGTCTTCGAAGGCCGATTACGCGAACACTACCGTCCGCTGATGGAGCACTTCTCTGCCCTGCCTGCTGCTGAGGTGCAACGCCGTAAACAGGCCGCCGATCTGGCTTTCTTAAACCAGGGCATCACCTTTACGGTCTACGGGGAAAACCAGGGCACCGAACGCATCTTTCCCTACGATCTGCTGCCCCGCATGGTTACGGCTGCCGAGTGGGAGCACGTGGAAAAAGGCCTCACTCAGCGCATCACGGCCCTTAACCTCTTTCTGAAAGACATCTACAACGAGGGCCGCATCCTCAAAGACGGCATCGTGCCCCGCGAGCTCATCTACAGCTGCCCGCAGTTCCGACGCCAGATGCAGGGCCTCCCTGTGCCGCGCAACGTGTACGTGGCCATCTGCGGCACGGACCTGATCCGCCTCGAGGACGGCGAGTTCGTCGTCCTCGAAGACAATCTGCGCGTTCCCTCCGGCGTGAGCTACATGCTTACCAACCGGCGCGTGATGAAGCGCATCTTCCCGCAGCTGTTCCGCAACTACAATGTGCGCCCCATCGAGCACTACACGCAGGTGCTGCTGAGCACCCTGCGTTCACTCGCGCCGGAAGGCCGGCCCGAGCCCAACATCGTTCTGCTCACGCCCGGCGTCTTCAACTCCGCTTATTTTGAACATGCGTACCTCGCGCGCCAGATGGGCATTGAGCTTGTGGAAGGCCGCGATCTGGTGGTGCATGACAACCTTTGCTACATGCGCACCACCAGCGGTTTGCGGCGCGTGGATGTCATCTACCGGCGCGTGGACGACGACTTCATCGATCCGCTGGCGTTTCGTCCGGACTCGATTCTGGGTGTGGCCGGGCTGTTCAACGTGTACCGCGCCGGCAACGTCACCTTGTCCAACGCCTTCGGCACCGGCGTGGCTGATGACAAGGCCGTGTACGCTTATGTGCCGAGCATCATCAAGTACTACCTTGGCGAAGACCAGATTCTGAACAATGTGAAAACCTACCTCTGCGCAAATGAGGTGGAACGGCAACACGTGCTGGCCCATCTCGACAAGCTGGTGGTCAAGGCGGTGGGTGAGTCCGGCGGCTACGGCATGCTGATCGGCCCGCAGTCCACGGCGAAAGAGCGTGAGGAGTTTGCGGACAAGATCAAGGCCAACCCGCGCAACTACATCGCCCAGCCCACCATAGGTTTTTCGCGCGCGCCCTGCCTGATCGGCGATGAGTTGGAGCCGCGCCACGTGGATTTACGCCCCTATGTGCTCTACGGCGACAAGGTCACGGTCGTCCCCGGTGGACTCACCCGGGTGGCACTGCAGCGTGGCTCCCTGGTGGTCAACAGCTCCCAGGGCGGCGGGTCGAAAGACACATGGGTGCTGAGCTGAAGCAAAGCTCCTGTTTGTCTACCGTGTAACTGTCTCCCTCCACACGTTCGCCGGAGGACTCGGCTCCGTTACCGTAGCGAAGACTTCCTCATAATCATGGCTGCGCGTGCGGCGGTCGACATAGTCTTCCAGCAGCAGAACAGCGGCCACCGCGGTGAAAGAACAAAGCTCCCCATATACGCGCGTCTCCAGAATGACGCCCGTGTAAAACATGACAGCGAACCAGAGGGGGAGGATGTAGAGGTAATTCGCAAACCGAAGCGGACGCAAGCGGCCCCGCAGGACGATCACCACCGGCAGGACATAGCCGCAGATGTTCAGGAGCGCCGGCCAGAGCCGGGGCCGCAGCCGGCCGATGTTGGTCCATACGCGAACGAAATTTTCGGAGTTATCGTTGTAGCGGTAGTGGTACGCCAGCGGCAGCTTTACGGCGAGCCAGATCAGCAGCAGCAGAGCCGCTTTCGCCCAGGGTACCTGGCGCAGGGAGAACCTTTGGGAGAGTGCAATCTGCCCTCCTCTGGCCTCCAACACGGAGCGGGGCACATGCCTTGACGCAGCGTCCAGGATGTAGATGCCCACCAAGAACAGAGTCGTTTCGCGGTTAAAGGTGCCCACCAGCATGACTGCCGCCAAGGGCCAGAAGCGGCGGGTGTAGATGGCCAGCAGACCGCCGGCAAAGAAAGCCAGGGACGGCATGTCATACGGGTAGGAAAAGTTCGCGTCGATGTGCACCACATAGGTCCACAGCGTAAGACCCATGAACACGGGTACCACCAGCATGGCGAGCGTGCCGGTTACCGTGGCGGCCCGATACAGGCGATGCACCAGGTAGCACGCCAGCGAGAACGACACAAGCGAAACCAGGTAGAAAGCCAGCGTCTCCTGTGTGGCTGCCGAGGGGGCGTCAAAACCACCGCGTGGATGCGCCAGGTGCCGCATCAGAAAGGGCGAATGGTTAATCGGCCACATCAGGTAGATGGGCAAAACCCGCTCCTGAAATGGCAGGCGCTCCCCGCCATGAAGATACAAGGGCATCTTCAGGTAGAAGGTGGTGCTTACAACGTAGTAGCGGACGAGCTGCAGGGTGGCGCACACATACAGCACCCACGTGAAGTAGGTAAAGAGCGATTTCTTCAAGAGCTTCTCCAAAACGAACAAGATGAAGCAGAGCTCCTGCGGGCAGGCGCTCGATCTGTCTGGCACGGTCCTGGGCCCGGGTGCATGACCGTTGCCGCTTGCCTTATGTGTACGTTGTCCGCCTCACAGGGAAGAGAGTACCAGTCGTACTTGTATTCACGAAAACAAAACCGTTGAAGTCTTGCAACAAATTTTGCAGGTCGCCCAAGCTGTCTCCAGCAACTCCTGGGACTTGGGGGGAGGTCGCGCAAATGTCGTGAATGGATCTGTTTACCGCGCTGGCGCAGGCACCCATAGCTGCCCCCTGAACCCGCCTGCGTGTAGATTGGGAGGCATCTGCCGTTTTATCGGAGGTCCGCATGCTCTCCCGCGTCGCCGATTCGCTCTACTGGATGTCGCGCTACCTGGAACGCGCCGAGCACACCACGCGGCTGCTTGACGTGAACCTGAACCTGATGCTGGATGAGAGCGCCTCCAGCGCCGACCATCGCTGGCCGCGCCTGCTGCAGTCGCTCGGCGACCCCGCCCGCGTCCGGTGGGAGGGCAATCCATACGCATTGGCCGACACGCTGACCTTCGATATGGGGCTGAAGTCCTCCGTTCTGTCGTGCATCGTGGCGGCGCGGGAAAACTCGCGGCACGTGCGCGAACAGATTTCCACCGAGCAGTGGCACCGCCTGAACTCCCTTTACCTCGAGGTCACCCGGCCGGAGCACCGCAAGCTGATGCGCATGGAATCCCCACAGGTCTCGAGCGAAGCGCCGTCCATGTTTCTGGGGCAGGTGCTCGAGGCCGTCCACCAGTTTCAAGGCGTCACGGACTCCACCATGAGCCACGGCGAAGGCTGGCAGTTTATCCAGGTGGGGCGTTTTCTGGAGCGTGCGAGCGCCACCGCCAAGCTGCTGGCGGCCTATGGGGACGATCTGTGGGCCCAGCCCGACCGCCCCGGCGAGAGCAACCAGTACCTGGAGTGGATGGGTCTGCTGCGCAGCGCGACCGCGTTTGAGGCCTACTGCAAGGTCTACACCGCCGACCTGACGCCCGAGCGCATCCTGGAATTCCTTCTGCTTGATCCCGAGTTTCCCCACTCGCTGCGCTTTTCTATCGATAGTGTGGAGTGCGCGTTGAGCAAAGTTCAAGCCAAGAGCGGCATGAATCCGAAAAGCCATGGCGAGCAGTTGCACCGGGTGGCCGGCCGGCTCGGTGCACAGCTCAGCTACTCCGGCATCGACGAAGTTCTGAATGGCGACGTCGCCCAATACCTCCGCTCGGTCCAGGAGCAATGTCAGCTGATCCACGAAGGCATCTACCAGCTCTACGTGGACTACCCCATCCAGATGGCTCTGGCGGGCTGAGGCCCACTTGAGCGCCCACAAACTAACCGCGGCCGCAAAGCAGCGATATGGATCGCGAGGACCAAACCCATCTACTACTCCATCCGGCACCTCACGAAGTTTCACTACGACAAAGCCGTCTCGGAAAGCATCATGGAAACGCGCATGCACCCGCGCTCCGACGCCAACCAGCGCTGCCTTACCTTTCAGCTCTCCGTAACGCCGCGCTGCCGCGTCTTCAGCTACCGCGATCACCTGGCCAATCAGGTGCACCACTTCGATATCCCCGGTGGGCATGGGCAGCTGGTCATCGTCGCCGAAGCTCTGGTCGAAGTGCAGCCGCAGGCACCGCTGCCGGAGGCACTGGCACCCTCGGCCTGGGCTGATCTGGACGCCCTGGTGCATGACGGCGACTTCTGGGAAATGCTGCTGCCCAGTGAGTTTGCCACGCCCACCGCCGAGCTGAAGACTCTGGCGAAAACGCTGCACGTACGCCGCCGCGACGATCCCTTGAGTGCCCTGCACCGCCTCAATCGTCAGATCTACGAGCATTTCGACTACAAACCGAACACCACCAGCGCCGATTCACCGATCAACAAGGCACTTGCCGCGCGCGCCGGTGTTTGCCAGGATTTTGCCCACATCATGACGGCCCTGGTGCGCTCCGAACTGCAAATTCCCTGCCGTTACGTCAGCGGCTATCTGTATCACGGCGAAACAGGGACTGACCGCTCCGACGACACCGCCACCCATGCCTGGGTGGAGGCCTTTCTGCCAGAGCTCGGGTGGGTGGGCTTCGATCCAACCAACAACCTGAGCACCGGCGAACGGCACGTGCGCACAGCAATCGGCCGCGACTACGCCGATGTTCCTCCCACGCACGGCATCTATCGCGGCCGAACGAAGAGCCAGCTCACGGTAGCCGTCCGGGTCACCCCCAGCGAAGGGGTGCCGGCCCTGGACCGCGAACTCCCCGTTCCCGAAGACTGGTCGATTCTGGTGGAGAAAGCCCAGGCACTGCCTGAACAGATCCGCCCTCCGCGGCGCCAACATCAACAGGCACAACAGCAACAGATCAATAGCGACAGATCAACTTCAACTAAGCATGACCACACCTGTTGATCTACAGGTGTGGCTCTGACATCGGCCTCTTGTTACCCTCCCGCAGCTCTTCGTGTCATCCCGGAACTTTTGTCGCCTTCCCGCAGCTTTTGCCGTCATCCCGCAACTTTTGCCGCCATCCCTCAGCTTCTGGCTCGTCACCGCCAGCGTCTTGTCGCCATTCCCGCAGCATCTCGCTGTCACCCGCAAGACTTTTTTGTCATCCCGCAGCGCAGCGGAGGGATCTGCTGTTGGACCAGCCGCTATACCTGAAGGAAACCGCGCTGGGTGTGTGGATTTACAGATCGAAGCCGCGGCGGCGTCATCTCGACCGGAGCAAGACGGTTTCTCTGTCTTGCGGAGCGGAGAGACCCCTGTATTTTGGAGCGACCACAGGTCTTTGGCTTCACCGGGCGAAGTCAGCTCCGGTCGGGATGATCTATCTGCCGAAGCAATCCTACAGGCGTTTGTATACCTTGGAACGGCCGCAACAACCAGACGGGGATCTCGCCGCTGGCGAGATCCCCGTCATGGTGACACTTTCTCAGATACCAGCCAGTGAAGCCGTCTCTACCTGAGCGACGAAGTCGCGCAGGTAGAGACCTGCTGTTTGCCCGATGTGCGGTTGCATCTCTGAACAGAAGCCGCAACCCGTTGAGCCACTCCTTCGTAGTCCTGCTTGACCATGCGGATCAAAACACTCGACCCGGGACTCAGCCTACAGATCCATTGACTTGAACTTCCACTCGGGAATGGCGCCGACGGCCGTCATGATGATTCGCCAGATACCTGGCACATAGAGCACATCCGGACCTTTGGGGCCGCGATCGATGGCCCTTACGATCGTGGCCGCGACTTTGTTCACGTCGGCGAACTTGCCCTGACCCTTCATGCCGTCCGTCATGGACGTCTTTACGGGCCCAGGCTTGATCGTCATCACGCGCACACCCTCGCGGTCTACTCGATTGCGCAGGCCGTCAACAAAAGCGGTGAGCCCGGCCTTGGATGAGCCATAGACATAGTTGGACTTGCGCCCGCGATCACCCGCCACGGAACTCAGGACCGCCAGTGTGCCCGCATGCCGCTGCGCGCAATAGTTGGCCAACCAGGTAAGCAGGCTTACCGGCGCAACGAAGTTGGTATGGAGAATCTGAGCCGCCTCCGCAAACTGCCGCTCAGCCCGGGTCTGGTCGCCCAGAATGCCCAATGCAAGATATGCCACATCCAGGCCACCCAGTGAGTTGATCGCATGGGCCAGCAGCTCTGCGTGGGTAGCCGTGTTGTCAAGATCCGCCACGGCGGTTTCAACCCTGTGGGCGCCACGGGTGCGAGCATCGGCTGCAACCGCGGCCAGGCGGTCCGCGTTGCGCGCCACTAGATAAAGGCTTTCGCCGCGATTAGCCCAGAGTTGAAGACTCGCCTCCGCAATGCCCGATGTCGCACCCAGCACAAGGATGCGCTTGGGCGCGAGGTTTGGCCTCCCGGGCTGACGCGCTTGCGGCTCGCGGCGCGGGCTTCTCGCCCGAGCCGCAGCTTTGCTCTCCATCACAATTTCTTCGTTGGATACCGTGCTCATCGGCGCATACCTTTCTCGCCCACAACCCGCTCCCAAAAACTCGAGGTGATCGCCGGGTCTTTATAACGGGCAAACTTTTCCCACTGCGGATAAAACGCCTGGTACTGCGGCGCAGTCATACGGGCGTCCTTGGCCGGATAGAGGCGGCCGCCGAACTCGTGTGTCATCTGGGCGAGCCGGTCAAACAGCGCGAAGCTTTTCTCCGGGCGAATGGGGAAATCCAGGGCAAGTGTGATGCCGGGCTTCGGGAAACTCATCATGCCCGGCGAGGGCACATCGCCAAAGACCTTTAGCACCGCGAGGAAGCTCGCCAGACCGGACTTGGCGACTTCACGCAGAATGGCCACCGTGCCCTGGCGCGCGTTCTCCCAGGGAATAGCGTACTGAAATTGCAGCAAGCCTTCCTTGCCGTACATCCGATTCCACTTCAACACGGCATCGAGTGGATAGAAGAACGGCTCGTAGTCCTGCAGCGCCGTCACCCGGCTCTTGATCTGCTTGTTGAAGAAGGCCGTGTTAAAAAGACCGACCGTTGTGCCATTCAGCACGAAGGGAGGCAGATCCACGGGAAAGAAAAGCTTCGGCTCCGTCGAGGGTTTCAACTCATCGGGTACCTGCGAGTGGTCGCCCTGCATGAAGATGCCGCGGCAGAAGTTCTTGCCCGTCGAGGTAACGTCCACCCAGCTAACGGTGTACTCCACATGCTGCGACTTCTCGGTCAGATCAAGGAATTCGTCGATACCGTGGTACTGAATGCCGACATAGTCCACCTTGCGACTCACGATCGGCTTCATGCGCACCTGCGCCCAGGTGATCACGCCGGTCAGTCCCATGCCGCCGATGGTGGCGGAGAACAGATCGGGATTTTCCGTTGGGGAGCAATGCAGGCGAGTACCGTCGGACCGGACCAGCTCAAACTGCGTAACGTGGCAGCCGAACGTACCAGCAATATGGTGATTCTTGCCGTGAATGTCATTGGCAATCGCGCCGCCCAGGGTCACATATTTCGTCCCCGGCGTCACTGGCAGGAAATAGCCGCGCGGCACGGCAAAGTCCAGAATCTGCGCAAGATTGATGCCGGATTCTGCCGTGAGCAAACCGGACTCCGGGTCAAAGGCGAGCAGGCGGCGCATGCCAGTGGTCTGCAGCAGGGTGCCATCTTTCAGCAGGCAGACGTCTCCGTAGCTTCGCCCCATACCAACAGCCAGCGCACCATGGTGAACTCCCTGAATCATCGCCGGGTAGTCGCCCTGCCAATGAAGATGTCGCAGGTCGGCGTCGTACGTCGGGTATCGTCCCCAGGACTCGAAGGGCGCCGAAACAGACTCGGACGGTTCCGACGGCGGGGGAACTGTGGTGGAAGGACGGGTTTCCGCAGTAGCAGCCATACCTTCAGGATAGCCTAGGACCTGCGATGAAAACAGATAGAACGCAGCCAGATTTCGCACGGGAGTAACCAGTGACCCAGCACCAACGGCCGATGAACGGCTTCGCTCCCCCAGGCGAAGGCTCCTCTGGAAACGCCCCCAGCTCAAGCGCACCCAGCCCAGGTGCTTCCAGCCAAGCCCCGGCAGACATCTACCGTACCCGGCTGGAGGAGAGGCGCGGCCGGGCCGCGAGGCTCGGTCGCCGCCATCTCCTGCTCGGGTACCTCCGCCTGGTCTGGGTACTGCTCTTCGCCGCGCTGTTATGGTACGTTTTCGCCCGGCACGCGCTGTCCTGGCCATGGATCCTCCTTCCCTTGATCGGCTTCGGGGTCACAGCGCGGATTCACGACCGCGTACTCACGGCAGCAGAAGAGCAGAAGCTGGCCATCCGCTGGTACGAACTTGGGCTGGCGCGCCTGGAAGATCGTTGGGCAGGCCTGCAGCCGCGCCCAACACCGGCAGCCGCCGGCGAGAGTCTGTATGCGGCCGATCTCGACCTGTTTGGACCCGGCAGCCTCTTTGAGCTGCTCTGCACGGCACGCACCGGTCTTGGCGAGACGATACTGGCCGGTTGGCTGCTGCGTCCCGCCCCGCCGGAGGTCGTGATCAAGCGGCAGACCGCCGTCCACGAACTCCGCGACCGACTGGACCTGCGGGAGAGGGTTGCCAGCGCCAGAGGTCCTCTGACCTCTGCCCTCGACGTGGAGGCACTTGCTGGCTGGGGTGAAGGCGAAATAGCGGTCATCCCCTTTTATTTTCGTTGGCTTAGCCCGGTTCTGGCCCTGCTTACCGTGGCCGCTGCGGCCTGGTGGGCCCTGGGTCACCCGCCCACCTTGTTGACGGCGGTGCTGCTGATAAACGGAGCCGTCACCTACGCGCTGCAAAGCCGCTTCAAGCCTCTGTTTGAAGCCATGGCGCAGGCTGCCGCGCCGTTGCAGCTGCTGGCGGGACTGTTTGCCACGTTGGAGCGGGAAACCTTCGACGCTCCACTTCTGCGCTCCTCCCAAAGCTGTCTCCAGTCAAATGATGCGCCTGAGTCAAAGCGAGGTGCAAAGGCCGTGTCTGCTTCAGTTGCCATCCGCAGACTGGCGAGGCAGGCCGGCGCCGCCGAGCAGCGCGCCAACCTCTTCGCTCGCCTGCTCGACTTTGGCGTCCTGTACTCCGTTCAACTGGCGCTGCGGGTGCAAAGCTGGCGCGCCGAGCACGGGCGGCAACTGCGTTCCTGGCTGCATGCCTTCGGCGAGATCGAGGCGCTGTTGGCCCTTTCGGCTTACCACTTTGAACATCCTGATGACGCATTCCCCGAGGTCGCGACGGCTCCCGTTTTCCAAACACGGGCGCTCGGCCATCCGCTGCTGCCCCGGGCTCAATGCGTTCGCAATGACGTGGCTCTTGACGCCCGGACACAACTGCTCATCGTTAGCGGCTCCAATATGAGCGGCAAGAGCACACTGCTACGCTCCACGGGCGTGGCCTGCGTGATGGCCATGGCGGGGGCGCCGGTCCGCGCGGTTCACCTCCAACTTGGGCCGCTGCGGGTAGCGGCAAGCATCCAGGTCGCGGACTCGCTGCAGGGCGGCCGAAGCCGCTTCTATGCCGAGATCCTGCGTTTGCGCTCAATCTGCGAGCTGGCGCAAAGCGAGCCGCCGGTGCTGTTTCTACTGGACGAGCTGCTGGCCGGCACCAACTCTCACGACCGGCTGGCCGGAGCTACCGGCGTGGTGGAAACCCTGCTGACGGCCGGGGCACTGGGCCTGCTCAGCACCCATGATCTCGCCCTCACGCAGCTGGGCCCGGACCTGCAGGCAAGGGTGCGGAACGCGCATTTCGAAGACCGGATCGAGGGGGACGGCCTGCAATTCGACTACACGCTGCGGGACGGCGTCATCATCCGCAGCAACGGCCTCGATCTCATGCGGCTGATCGGCTTGAGGGTGTAAAATCGTTGGCTGGCGCACCTAGAAGCAGAAACGCCGCCATCTCAGGCGGCGTTTTCTGTGATGCGGCTCTTTCCTAGGTGCTGAAAATATTGCCATTCAGTCCGTTGGGGAAGAAGCCGCCTTTGACAATACCGGTCGGAGGCGTGGTCGTCGTGGCCGTGGAAGCACCGTACACAATGCCGAGCACTTGCTGCGTTGTGCGCACGGGGTTCAGACCCGTTGCGGGACTGGTGTTAAAGATCTGACTGGTCGTTGGAGGCATATCGAGCGCGTCGGCCTGAAGAGAGCCGACACCCAGCGTAAGGCAAGCCATACGCAGGGCGCCTTCATGCTGCGCTTCCACATCCAGGATCTGCGCCGCATAGTTCAAAGCGGCCAGATTGCTGGTCAGGTATTGCGCACCACCGGCATACGCGCTGATGCCAACGGCCTCCACCTGACGGGCGTAACCAGCAAAGATACCATCCGTGGTCGGGACCGGAATGCCCGTGGGCGTCAGGTTGAGGGTTGGCAGGGAGATAGGCGCAACGTTAAAAGCTGACTGGATTGTCGCCCGCAGCAACTGGACGTGCAATACCTCCTCAGTCATCAAGTTAGCGGCGATGTTCTGCATGAACGAATTGGTAAACGTGATCTTCGCGCCACCGGTTACGGTTCCGGGGTTCGGTCCCATGTCGGCCGCCGCCAAACCGCTCCCAGTCACAACGTAGGAGTAGAAGGTGGCCTCGAAGTATTCGAGATTCAGAGCAAACTGAAGCACGTCCAAAACTGAGGGCGGGTTTTGGGTGGGAACAGTAATACCCTGTGGCCCTGCGGCGCTGCAACCTGCCAGACCGAGTGCACTTACTCCGCCGGCAGCCATTGTCAGGTTGGTGAGCATCCTGCGCCGGTTCACGAGCGATGCACTGCGCTCCTGCGCGAAATTCTGCGCTTCCGCAAGCAGTTGCTCCTGTGAGCGCTCGCCCTGCAAAGAATCCGGGCTTTCCAGTACTGCGGTATTTGTCGACTGCGAAAACGTTGACACGATGTTTCTCCTTCTGAAGCGTTGCGAATGTTGTTTGCGGGCTAAGTTGTCCCGCGCCGTGGAAGCGACGCTTCAGAGCTAGGTGGTGGTGATGTTGCCATTGACTCCGTTTGGGAAGAATCCTCCGGACTTGACGCCTGTGGTCGGGTTGAGAGTCGTGGCCGTGGACACACCGTACACAATACCTAAATCCTGGGAAGTGGTACGTGCAGGAGCCAAGGCCGGGTACTGATTCGAAGTATTCGCATTTGCCGCACCCGTAACGAACACGTCGAAATACTGGGTCGTGGTCGGAATGGTATCTTGCAGATCGATTGCTGTTTGAGGCCCGGCAGCGCTCGTGTTGTTCAGGATCGCGAAATCCACCACTCCAAGATGCTGCCCTTCCGCGGAGAGAATTTGCGATGCCACCGTCAGGACCGTGGGATTGCTCACCAGGAACTGTGCCGCCCCAGCATAGGCTCCATTTCCCGTAGCCGTAAACTGACGCGTCGTCGCGTAAAGCTGCGCCTCCGTGGTGATGGTGCCCTTTGCGCCGTAATTGATGTTGGGCATGCTGATCGGTGTGCCGCCCAAAGAGGTGATCGTCTCGCGCAGCAGATTGATGTGGTTGGTCTCATCCTGTACAAGCGCCTGAAAGATCGACGTCGATAGCTGTGAGCTCAACGTCAGCTTGCCCGGCGATCCAGTGATCGTTCCTGGGGCTGATCCCATCAGTGAGGCGGAGATCGGATTGCCAGTGGTAACGATCGAGTACAGATTGGCTTCCAGATACTCAAGATTGAGGGCAAAATTCAGCACATCGGTAATCGGCGGTGTCGTGGTCTGGCCGAAACCCTTGGGTGTTTCAATGAAGCCGCCTCCCACAACCAAAGCGATGGCACCCATGAATCCGCCCGTAAATTTACGACGGCTGATCTCGTTGACGGAACGATCGAACGCCATGATGCGGCGGTCGGTCTCAAGTTGTTCCGCGGTGACCTTTTCATTTGGCTGAAGAAGCGATTTGAACTTCGCACTGAACATGGACTGCAATCTCCTGAAAAACTTTGCCGTCTGGAGCGGCTGAGGTGGGCGCGGACAGAAATCCTCCAAAGAAACGTGGCCTGCCTGCCAGTGGTAGCCAGGATATCCACGCTCGTCCGCAATCATGCTGCTCACGTCGATCTAGTGCGAGCAGCTTTCTCTACTATGACGCCTCAGATGCGGTGGGCAGCCACCGAGGATGCTCTTTGCCGCATCGGATGTCCCTGCCCGGGCCAGCCAATATGTGTACGGCGGCAAGATTTTCCGCGATATAGCAATGATGTGATGTCCATATACCCCACGCTCACTGGCGGCTCGCGGCTACTGCCTTCAGAAAGGCCAGCCCGCCCGGCCCCGCAAAGGGATCAGGTAGCCGCGCCTTCTTGCCTAACCAGCGCCAGCAACCGGGCTGACCGATTTTCAACGACAGAGATGATTCAGCAGCTCCTCCGGTTCCTTCGCATCGGGTACCGGGACGTTCCGCGTCGCTGCGACCATCTCATTGAACGTGTTGCCACCAGGCGTCGCCACCCGCGGATCAGCCTGGTACACCGGATCCGCCATGGCCTGCTCCAGCGTAATGAACTGAACCCCCCGGCTGCGAAACAGGGCAACGAGTTCCGGCAGCATGCGCGCATCAAAGGCGCCGGCATGCATCAGCAACACATAGGGCACATCGCGTCCGTATAAGCGGTGCGCGAGTTCGCGGTAAACGCCCATGTACAGGTCAGCCGTAGCCAGATAGGTGTCATGCAGCTGCGAGATCGCGGCCTCGTCGTGTTTTGCCGCGCAACGCGCGTATGGCTCATTCCAGAGATAGTCCTGGAAATCCATGGACACCTCCGCGACGCGGTAGCCATGCGCCGTTAGCCAGCCGCGCACTGCCTCCCGCTTCTCAAGCGTATTGCCCTCTTCCAGAAAGGGATAGCGGAACCAGTGCCAGTTCCCATGCGGATCGACGGCCCGCAACAACGCTTCGTCCCGAGCGATGTTGCGCTCATAGCGGGCAGCTGACAGTTTGTCGAGCTCCGGATGCGACCAGGTGTGATTCCCCAGCGGCTCCCCTGCGGCATGCCACGCCTGCAGAATGTGAATCTGGTATGGAAACCGCTGCACGCGGAAGCCGTTCACGAATCCGTACACCGGCGGCAGGTTTTCCGCCCGGAACGTCTTCAAAAGGCTCGCCACCACCGCGGGACGAGCCATTCCTGGCGGCAGCGGACCATGTGCGGGCAGGTCGTCAAAGGTGAGCGCCACCTGCGGTGCTTGCGCCAACACCCGAACGCTTGCCAGGCCGTACACCCCACAGAACACGGCCAGGCACACTAACAGCCGTCCCATCACTTCCATATAGCGAGTGTAGCTGGATAGGAGGCCGGGTACCGTATGCCGTTCACCCGGACTGCGTCCCTTTTCGGTAAAGGCCAGAGATGCGGCTAGGCACAAGGAAGGGCGCCGCCGAAGCCGCGCCCTTTGATCCTCTGCTCGTTTCAAATCGAATTCAAATTAGGCCGCTTGCGTCTGCCCCTTGCTACTGTCCAGGGCAGCCTTGGCCTGCGTGGCGAGAGTGGCAAAGCCCGCGGGATCTGTCGCTGCGAGATCGGCCAGGATTTTGCGGTCCAAGCCGACACCGGCCTTTTTCAGACCGCTGATAAAGGTCGAGTAGCTCAAGCCATGCAGCTTGGCCGCTGCGCCAATGCGTACGATCCAAAGGGAGCGATACTGACGCTTCTTTTGTTTGCGGCCGATGTAGGCGAACTTCAGACCGCGCTCGACGGCCTCCTGCGCTGCCTGATAGAGCTTGGACTTCGTAAGGAAGTAACCACTGGCACGCTTGAGAATCTTTTTACGGCGGTCACTGCGCTTTGTACTCCGTTTTACACGGGGCATACTTTCTCCTGTTTGGCGTCGCTTCAAGGTTGGCGGCTGGAGGCAAGGGATGGCCTCTTCACACGCTTTTGCTGTTGGGGATCTCGGGATCTCAGTGGATCAAACTCAGGGAGAGCTGATCCAGGGGCCACCAGCTCGGCGGCCCTTCGCCCGGCGCTTTGCCGGAACGGCTTGATTCAAAGACGGATTGAAACCTTTAGGGTCTGCGGAGATGGCGGAACGCTCTGCTACGTCGCCTGACCGCAGACAGGGTTACGCGTAAGGCAACATCCGAGCTACCTTGGGGGTGTCGGCAACGGAGACCAGCGTGATTTTGCCGAGCCTGCTTTTCGTTTTCGATTCCTTGGAGGTCAAAATGTGGCGCATCTTCGACTGACCGCGCTTGAACTTGCCGCTGGCTGTCTTTTTGAAGCGCTTTGCCGCACCCGAATGGGTTTTCATCTTGGGCATAGAATTCCTGCTGTTGACTACGAATTGAAACCAGTCGTCAGTATATAGCCGCGAGACACCTTGACCGAGCCCGAAGTGAAAAGAATGTCAGCCTCCGTTCGTACGGCCTCAGCGAGCGGCGAACCGGCTACGCGACGGTTGCGGCAGGCGCCGGGACGGCCGCAGCCTGAACTGCTTCACTTGGCGCGGGTTTGGGCGGCTTCGGGGGCGAGGGCGCAGCCTTCTTGCTAGGGGCCAGAATCGCGTGCAGCGTTGTGCCTTCCATGCGCGGCATAAACTCCACCACGCCGACCTCACCCACATCCATGATCAGCCGATTGATGATCTTGTAGCCCAGGTCACGATGAGCCATCTGCCGGCCCTTGAACCGCAGGCTCGCCTTTACCTTGTCGCCCTCCCCAAGAAACCGGACGGCCTGATTTTTCTTGGTCTGGTAATCGTGTTCGTCCACCGTCACGGAAAATTTCACTTCCTTGATGACGATGACTTTTTGGGTCTTCCGTGCGGCGCGCTCACTCTTGTCCTTCTCGTAAAGGAACTTGCCATAATCCTGAATCTTGCAGACAGGTGGAACGGCATTCGGCGAAATCTCCACAAGATCCAGGGAGCGCTCGCGGGCGATACGTAGAGCCTCAAAAGGCTGCATCACGCCGAGCTGGTCTCCGTTCTCGTCAATCACGCGAACTTCACGGGCACGGATACGGTCATTGGTGCGGATAAAGGACTTCTGAGAACGCTTGTCGTTAAACGGTGGGATGGGCAGCCTCCGAGACTGTAGTTATGATGTAGTTTCCGCCTCTGGTGTTCACCAGTCGGTGTACGGCACACGCGAGTATACCATCACGCTCCGGGAAATGCAGTGCAAAGCCTGCACAGATGAAAAAGGCAGCCTCGTCCTCTCGATCGCGTCCGCGCGTCGCCCTGCCGCTTGCGCCGGAAGCGCCCGTGCTGCGAACATGGGGCGAAGGTCCCGGCCCGGGAGGGCCATGGTCGGCCGGATCGGCGAGGATAAACTCGCGGCTAACTCGGCCAGGAAGTGGCCAGGGATGAAGGAGATTGAAGACTTTGCCAAAGCGTCGTGTACTGCTTGTCGATGATGAAATTCCCGTTCTACTGACGATGAAGGCCGTTCTGGAGATCTCCGGCTTCGATGTGGACACCGCCACCAGCGCCAGGGAGGGCAAATCCCGCATCAAGAAGAACGAGTACCAGATGGTGATCACGGATATGCGCATGGAGTCCGATGCCGCAGGCCGTGAGGTCATTCAGGCTGCCCGCAACGCACCCTACCATCCAGCCGTCGCCCTGCTGACCGCGTTTCCCACTTCGGACGAGGACTGGCGCGACATGGGCGCTGACAAGATGCTCGTGAAGCCGATGCAAACGGCTCAGCTGATTGGACAGTTAGAAAAGCTACTGGAAAATCACGCGGCCAAGCTGTCGCGCCTGTCCCTGGCAGCGGCCGGAGACGCCAGTGCAGGGGCTGTCTCGGGCCAGGATGAACCCAACAAGCAAACGGCCCGGAAGAAAACCGGACCAAAATCAGCCGAGCCCAAAAACCTGGCGGCCGACGTGCCGAAAACCAGCAGCGCCGCTGTCTAGATACGGCACGGCCAGCGGCCCCGTGCTGGAAGCCTCTGGCTGCGGCTGGGTGCACTCCGAAATGCCCGGGGAGCCGTCCTGATGAATCATCCGGCCCGAGCAATCTGTTGACAGCGAGAAGCGAGCGATCTGGCTCCGTGCCGACCTTAGAAAGGCTGGCGCGGAGCGTCGATGACTGCTCACGGTAGAAGGGACCTCCCTTACGGGTACGTAACCCCTGTTAGCCGTTCGCTGGTGGTCCACAGTTCACGTGCCTTGTTCTCGTCCAGAGCATTGGCCCGGGGTTGCACCACCTTCGGATGTCCCTTGAATTCGCCGAAGCCGTCCGGCCCAATGTACTCGCCACCCGTTACGCCAGGTTCGGTGGCCGCGTACTCCAGGGGTAGCGCACCCATGGCATCATTCTGTCCCAAGAGCGGTACAAACAGTCTTATGATTTTCGTCCTAAGATCACCCTTGTCGCCGGGTCCATTCTCAAAGACTTTGGTGATGGCCACGCCTGGGTGTGCCGCGATGCTGAGAAGCGGATTGCCGGCGTTCTTCAGACGGCGGTTCAGCTCATAGACAAATAGCAAGTTTGCCAGCTTTGAGTTGTTGTAGGCCCCCATCGGATCGTATTTCCGCTCGCCCTGGAGATTGCCCCCTACCGTTCCGTTGCGGTGAGCCAGCGACGCAACCGTCACCACCCGCGCCGCGGAAGCCCGTCCCAGCGCGGGCAGCAGAAGTCCCGTCAAGGCAAAGTGGCCGAGGTGGTTGGTGCCGAACTGCCGCTCAAAGCCATCCGTTGTCACTTCCCGCTTCGGCAGGGCCATCACCCCGGCGTTGTTGATCAGGACGTCTAGCGCCTGCTCGCGGCGGAGAAACGCTTCCGCGAAGGAACGAATGGATTGCAGCGAAGCCACGTCGAGATCCACCACCTCGGCATTGGCCCCCGGGACTTCCCGTCTCAGCCGGCCCAAAGCGTCCTGCCCCTTTGCCGGGTTGCGTACACCCAGCAGAACGTGGGCTCCGTGCCTCGCCAATTCGGCGGCCGCCTGGTATCCAATGCCGCTGTTCGCTCCGGTGATAAGCATCACTTTGCCGGTCTGCGAAGGCATCTGCGCCCCTGTCCATTTCGTCGTCGCCATAAAAGAAGTCTCCAAAATGTCGTGCTGCTTCCATACTCCCATAGAGGGTGTGGCAGGGACACCGACCGCCTGAACATTGGTAACCACCTATCAGGTTACAAGCAGGCTCTAGCTGTTTCTTGCTTTCTGCCTTTACAATCAAGCGGCAAGCAGACCTGATGGTTGCATAGTGCAAGTATGGCCGTTTTCAGGGGCTGTTCCGGGTTCCATCGTCACAAGGGGATGAGGCTGATGACACAAAGCGCACCACGCGCATATGTACCGGGGGGTCTCGCGCTCCTTCTTCTGCTCGCAGGCACCACGGGCTGCGCCAAGCTCAAGGCTCGCGATCAACTCGTAAAGGGCGTGCAGGAGTTCAAGGCAGGCCACTACGAACAGGCCATCGACCGCTTTCAGGATTCGATCCGGCTCGATCCGACCTATCCAAATGCCCAGGTCTACCTGGCCACGGCATACAGCTATCAGGTGCAGCCCAATAACAACACGCCGCAAAATCTGCAGGTGGCGCAGAGGGCATTGGACGGATTCAATCAGGTTCTGCAGAAGAATCCCAATGATGTGGATGCCTGGCGGCAGCTCGCCTCCATTGATCGCAACGTGATGAACTTCGACAAGTCGCGTCAGGACGAGCTCAAGGTCATCCAGCTGGATCCCAAGGATTCCGAGGCAAACTACGCCATCGGCGTCATCGATTTTCAGAAAGCTGACAAGAACTCAACGGATCTGCTGAAGCAGAACAAAATTACGGACGATCTTCAGGGCAATGCCAAGCTGCCGCCCAAACTCTGCTCGCAACTTTCGCAGGAGAACACCACTCCGCTGAACAGCTCGCTCCAGTACCTGAACAAGGCAGTCGATCTAAATCCCAATTACGACGATGCCATGCAGTATCTGAATCTTGATCTGCGGCGCAAAGCTGACATCGAATGCGGCAACGACAGCGCCCGCAAGGCCGATATCGCCAAAGCCGACGATTGGGTCCACCGCGCCATGGGTGCGGCCAAGGCCAACGAGGCAGCCAAGGAACGCGCCAACTCCGGCGGCGTTGACATGACCAAGTAAACCGGACCGCCGGGCGAGTGGAGCTTCTCCTTGGGGAGAATAAAGCCCTTCGCTCACCCGGCAGGCTCGTCGAACGGTGCGTTTCCGCAGATTTCCCTAAGGCTCGCGGTGCTCCAGATGTGCAGGCCGCTTGGGCTCGGGCCGTAGAGCTTCGTCATTCTCCTTTGCGGTGGGGTGGACGCCGAAGTCCCAGACGCTGCTATTTACCGCGCGGTCGTTGAGCACCTCAATCAGGGCATACTCCCCAAACAAAAGTGGTTGGCGTGGCACAACGCGCTCCCATTGACCGCCGGGCAGCGCTTCGCCACGTGTTTCGATCAGGTCAGGTTGCCCCTTGCCGCTATCGAGCAAACGCAAGGCAAAGCTGCTGATCGCCCGTTCCCCCCGCCGGACGTCTACTCGCTCGATCACATAGCGGCTACCCGTGGCGCCGCCCCCGGGCGTCTCTCTGCCGGCCTGGCCCCCCGTGTCCACCGTAAAGCTCCCGCCGCCGTCGGCAACCGGCTCTGCCTTTGGGTCTTGAAGGTGCACAAAAAAAACCGGATCCGGCACGTGTACCTGCACGTCTGCACGCTCGTCCTTCAGAAACAATAGGTCATGCGGGCTGGCCTGGGGATTGATCTCTTTTTTCAGCACGGTGTGCGCCGTTTCGCGATTCAGGTCGCTGTTCTGCTGCGGCAGCGGCACCACTTCAGGGGTGCCCTGGAAGTTGTCGAGCACAAGCACGCTGTCGTCTTCGGGCAGCCGGAGATCCTTAGCGACCTCCGGAGACCGCGCCGCCCGAGCTGCCTCTTCACGAGCCAATTCGGGGCTAAGAACGGCCGCACCCTGACTCGCTGCACCCTGACTTTCCGCGGGTTGGTTGGGATCATGCGCGCGTTCCCAGGCCTTCGTGGCCGGCAGGTCGACCAGGGCCAGCGGGATGTCTTCTTCGGCGCCGTCCCGCTCCGCAGAACGGTACCGCACGACGCCGCCCAGCACACGGTAGCTGAGCACGGTCTGGTAGCCGCCATCCCGCAGGATCAGGCGGGTACGGTGTTGCGGCGTTTCACGCTGTGACGCAATGGGCGGTTCCAGCGGCCGGCGCTCCTGCGCAAAGACTTCACCGCTGAGGATCGCCCCTCCCAGAACAAGGCTTGGCCAGAGCTTGCCCCAAGTGAGATTGACGCAAGGAAGCATCTGGGCCTTACCCACAATCGCCATCCCCGGCGCGTACCCGGACGAGGAACGCATCGGCCTTTGCCCGTTGACCTGTTCCGGTCTTCGACCCGGCGGGGGATTGAACGGGCTCTACCTTTACCCGGACGACACTCCCGGGAGCCAGCGCGGCCAGCGGCAACGTCGCGGTGTGCAGCCCCAGACCGCTATCCTCCGTGGAGGCCTCATGCTGGCGGCCATCCACCTTCCAGGAAATCTGCGCCGGGCCCGGAAGATCGATCCGCAGGTCCTTGCCGGTCGTGACAAAGGCACGGCGCTGTTCCGGCCGCCAGATCTGGAAGCTGGCCGGGTGCCGTGAGTCGACATAGCGCGCAATCGTTTGCGGTACGGCATCCCAGATTGCGTTCGCATGCAGACTGCGCAGCAGCTTGATGTACTCCGCATGAGCCCAGGCCAAGGGCATGCCGGAGCCGGTTGGGCCGCCGTTGTGCAGTTGCCGGGAAGGGATGTCGCCGGCGTCCCAAACCTGTTCCGGCAGCATGCCGCACTCGCTGGTCTGGCGCGCCATGGTCTTGAGCAGCTCCAGCGCCTTCTCCGGATGGCCGGCGGCGATCTCGTAGTGCCCGCGTTCGCCGCTCAGCAGCGGCCATCCACGGCCCTCTCCGCTCTTCTTGAAAGCGGAGCCGTCCGGCTTTTCGCCGTAGCCATCCCGGGTCGAGCGCTTCCATGTCGGTCCGGTACGCGTCTCGCGGCGAAGGGTGGCGTCGATGACCTTCACGGTCTCAAGTATGCGGGGATCGTCCGCCGCCCGCAGCCCAAAACGCACCAGCGCCAATGCATCCGGGCTGACGATGTCCACAGCGGTCTGGTGCTTGCGCCCGAACGGATGGTTGGGCATGAGAATTTTAAGCCTGCCGGTCCGGCACGCTTCGATGCGTTCCGGCGGCGTCATGCGCATGTAGTAGCCGGTTACGCCGTGCCGTTTCGCCAATTTGGTTCCCTGCACATAGGTCAGCTCATCGATGCTGTCGTTCCAGGCATCGGCGGTTTCGCGCAGGAACTGCGCCTCGTCCGGCGCACCGCGCTCGGTTGCGCAATCGGCGCCGGCCAGCAGAGCCGCCACCTGCACCGCCATGGTGTAAGGCGAGTAGCCGGGCGTGGTCTCCCAGCGGTCCTGCTGCGTCACTGGACCCTGCCCCAGCAGGAAGCTGACGGCAGCGTGCACCATCGGACGGGGATCATAGCCGTCCAGGGCGTTGTCCCGGCGCAATTTATCCGCAAGCAGGATGGGTAGCGCGATGCCATCCATCTGAATGGCGCCGAGGTGCGGTGTGCCATCCAGCCACAGATTTTGGCTCCAACCCCCGTCCTCATTCTGGGTGCAGCCCAGGTAGAACAGAGTGGAACGCGCAGCACGGGCATCGCCGCTGGCCAGTTTACCCATGGCGACCTCCGCCAAATCCCGGGGCCAGACAACGTGGTAGCCTCCCACGTCCCGGTCGGTCCGTTCAAACCCCCATGGTAGGGAGAGACTGGCCACAAACCCGCCTGGAAACCGCTTGGACTGGTGCGTTTCCAGCATCGCCGTGCTGACGCGGTACATGTCCAGACCGCTTTCGCTGAGATCCTGGATTTCAGCATACGTTGATTGCTTCTCATGCCAGCCCTGCACGAAAAGATCACGGGTGTCTTCAAAGCGTTGCAGCAGACCGGCACGGGCCTGTTGACCGGCCTCCGCAGGTTGGTTTCCGCAGGCCAGCGCAATCGTGAAGCTGGACGTTCCGTCCACCCCGGATTGGAGATCGATCTCGGCAGCCAGAGCCACGTTCCCCGGCTCCGCGAAGTTGCTGGAGGGCAACGATTTGTGCTTGGAAAGCAAGGTATAGGCGTCGGTGGTTCCGATGTAGCCGATGCTCAGGTTCTTGGGCGGCGGTTCGCAGGCGATGGCCATGGAAACCTGCTCGCGGCAGGCAAATAGCATCGGAACGCCCTTGTAGGCTCCCGCCCACGCGCGGTTGTCGGCTCCCTGATCGCCAAGATGCGGATCAACGCTGAGATAGAGCCGCAAATCCTCACCCTTCGCCGGGGTAAAAGCCACACGCAGCAGCAGGATGTCGCGGAGCGGATCGGTGACGATCTCCTTGAACAGGGTGTAGCGGCCACGCTTGCATTGTGTGAGGACACGGCAGCCAGGGACGCCCGGCTCCAGCCATTCCACGCGGTGGTCGGCGTCCCAGACCTCGTCGGAAAAGAACCTGTCCGGACCCGTCACTAGAAACCGGATTGACCGCGTGTTGGCCTGGTCTACATCCGGGTGATATACCTCGGCCAGAGTTCCATTGTTGATGGTGAACCAGATGCGGCTGCGAGGCGAGGTCGCCGTTCCCACCAGGGTCTTGGCCCCGGAGGCCCAGCGTGGTTCAACGCCAGGGCCTCCGCGGGCCTTCCGTCGCTCCCGCGGCTGCGTCATCCGGCGTTTGTCGGTGCTTTGATCCATGATGTGCCGTCCACACCATCAGAGTGGGGCGCCCTCACGCTTTGTTGTACAGGCCTTCCATTAGAAATTTCGGGAACGCAGCCAGTCGCGAAACTTGGGGCCCAGGTCGTCGCGCTTCAAGGCAAACTCCACGGTAGCCTTCAAAAAGCCGAACTTGTCCCCTGCATCGTGGCGCTCGCCCTCGTAGAGAAAGCCGTAAACGGATTCAAACTCCAGCAGGGCCTTAATGGCATCGGTCAGCTGCAGTTCGCCGCCCGCACCAGGTTGCAGGCCCTCGATCATCTCAAAGATGCGCGGCGTCAGGATGTAGCGCCCGATGATGGCGTTCTGGCTGGGCGCCTCTTCCGGCTTCGGCTTCTCCACCATATTACTGACTTTCAGCAGCCGCGGGTCTTTTTCATCCGGTACGGCATCCAGGCAGCCATACGCCTGAATGGCCGCGCCTTCGACAGCCTCCGAGGCGATGATCGTGGCATGCTTCTGCTCATACGCGTCCACCATCTGCTTCATGCAGGAGGTCTTCGCATAGACGATGTCGTCCGGCAGAAGCACGGCAAAGGGTTCGTCGCCGACAAGTGCCTTGGCCTGCAACACTGCGTGGCCTAGCCCCAGGGCCTCGGATTGGCGCGTATAGGTGATGTGCGCCAGCTTCGACATCGAGCAGGCCAGCTCCAGCAGTTCATGCTTGCCACGGGCCGCTAGCTGCCACTCCAGCTCCGGCGCCCGATCGAAATGGTCCTCCAGCGGCGTTTTGCCACGCCCGGTGATGATGATGATCTCCGTACAACCCGCGGCTACAGCCTCTTCCACGCCGTACTGAATCAGTGGCTTGTCGACTAAGGGCAACATTTCCTTAGGGATCGCCTTCGTAGCTGGCAAAAACCGAGTTCCCATGCCGGCGGCGGGTATCACCGCTTTCCTAACCTTGTGCGATGTCATTCCTCAATGGCTTCCTTCAAGCGCGTCGCGTTCATAGGCGACAATACCATGCAGACCCCGGCAAGCTGGCAAATCAATAGTGAGCACCAAAGTCATCAGTCAAAGCGTCCCGCAAATCAAAGCGTCGTATGGGAATGAGTGCTGCCCGGCAACGGCACCGCTTCAGGCCGGCGGCACTCGATGCCCAGACAGTTCCGCCAGCGTCCCTCGCTTTCCACCGCGGCAAAAGTGGGGTCGCCCGAATCGCCAAAGGTGGCCCTGCGGATCGCGGTAAAGCCTGCGGCCGCGAGTTCCTTGGAAAAATTCCGGTAATCCCACATCCAAAGGTGCTGGCTGCGGCCAAAAAGCGCCCTGGGCAGGGAGCGCACCCCGCGCACCGCCTGCCGCTCACCCAGGTATGTGTCCGCCATAAACGTAGAGGCGGCCTCCGGTTCGGCGGACTGGAGATACCGGCGGGCGTAAAACTCCAGATCCGGCACAACAAAGCGGAACACCCCCCCGGGAACAAGGTAGCTGCACACATTGCGCAGCGTCCGGCGACAGTCCTCAAGCGAAAGGTGCTCGAGAACGTGTGAACAATACACCCGGCTGGCCGTGCCCGGCTCGACCGGCAAACCCTTGATCACGTCCCCGTAGTGGATGTTCACCGGATAGTCCGGAAACCCTTTGCGCACCAGCATGGCCTTGATGAAGGGCAGCCGTTTTTCCAACAGAAACGCCGGGCCCGCATCAAAGTTGAGCCAGGATTCGGGCGCGCATGTGCCACAGCCGAATTGCAGATTCTCCCCTTGCATAGCGCAAATTATAGGAGGTCACCCCGCTCGGTAACGTGACCCTTTCGAGGGACAGCGGCCACCGAACGGGGCTTGCACCCGCCTCTCTGTGACTCGTTACAGGACAGGCGAATCGTTGCCCAGCATCGTCTTGCGAATCACCTTCAGCGGCGCCGGCCCCTGCCGCATCAGCGTGTCATGGAATTGCTGCAGCGAAAACGACGCTCCCCGCTGCGCCATCACGTCCGCACGCAGCTTCAAGATTTCCAGCTTGCCCAGCGTGTAATACAGATACAGCGCATCGCTCGTGCCGCGCTTGGTCTCCACCTCTGCGATCGGCCGCGCCTGGTAGCCCTCGGTGACAAAGAAATCCTCCGCCTGCGCAATCGTCAAAGCCCCGCCCACGCCGGTGTGCATGCGGATGGCCACCACAAAGCGCGCATCGCGCAACAGCGCATCCTGCAACTGCCCCAGCCGGATCAGCTGCGACTCGCGCTCATCCCTGGCTCCGACACCGACCGCGTTGTAGCCCTGATCGAGCATCATCTGCTCGCAGTAGTGCGCCCAGCCTTCGATATAGGTATTGGCGCCGATCACCTTGCGGATCGTCGACGGAAACTGCGGCTGGTAAAGAAATTGCACATAGTGGCCGGGGTAAGCCTCATGCACGCTGGTGGAAACGATCGTGCCCACATTAAATGCCGCCATGTACTCATTCGTGCGCGCCGGCGACCAGCGCGGGTTGGGCAGCGTCACGTTGAAAAGCGCTTTCGTCGAGTGGGTCTCAAAGGGGCCTGGAGGGTCCATCGAGGCCTGCGTGGTCGCGCGCTCAAAGGGCGGCGTCTCCTCCAGGACGGGCTCGGCTGTGCTCGGAATCGTGATGATGTTTTTTGCGTGAATAAATGCGATCTCCGACGCAAACCGGTCATGGAAGGCCCCCAGCAGATGATCCGGCGCGGGATGAAGCGTGGCCAGCTCCGCGAGTTCCTGCTGCGGCGTCTTGCCTGGGTCAATCGCCTTGGCCACACGCGCAAACTCGGCCTGATTCCTGTGCAGGTCGTTCAATCCGACCTGCAAAAGTTGGTCCAGTGGTGTGTCGACCATTTCGTTATAGGCGAGCGCCTTGGCATAGGTGTCCGCGCCGTAGCGGAAATCGCCATCCGAGCGCGGCAGCAGATCGGTCTTCATCCACTGCGCATAGCTTTGCAGAGCGGTCACCACCGCCGCATTCGTCTTTGCAAACTCCGCCTTTGCCTCTGCATCGTCAGCCGTCGCGAAGGCCTCCGGGACGTCGTGCTGAAAGAAACTCACCAGGCCATCGATCTGCTCCAGGGCGATCTCGGTATAGATCTTTGGAGGGTTCTTTAGACTGGCGCGTGCGGTCACGAACACCTGCGGCATCAGTTTTTCGCGCGCGATGGCTGCATGCAGCCGCGTATTCACCGGTGCATACGGCCGCTCAATCAGCGTGAAGATCGAGCTGGTAACACCGCTTGAGTAATTATCCGGGTTCTTTTCCCACGGCCGGATGACCTCCAGCTGCAGCAGCTGGCTCCGGATCTGGTTCAGCAGGATCTCGCGGTCCGCCGCGGGCTCCGCGTCCAGCGCGCTCGGGTCAATGGCCTTGATCTTGCCCTGCCACTCATGCAGCGCCGCGACCTCGCGCCCTCTGTTCGCCGCGGAATAATCTTCGAGCTGCGTGTCGTACTGATGCAGCCCCAGCGAGGTCGCCTGGCTCGGGTTGTACCTGTAGAGCACCTGTTCGAAGTACTGGTTCGCCAGGGTATTCAACGTTTGGCCAGCGCCATCGGCTGAAACACGCTGGGCAGAGGCAGACACGGCTAAACCGCAGAAAGCGACGAGGGCAGCGGCAAGAGGTTTACGCATAAAGGTGAGTCTAAAGCCATGCCGGAGATTCCTGACGGACGCAAGCGTATCGTGGAGAAGCATTGCTGTATTGCCAGGAGCACCCGTTGGTTTAGACCTGTTCCATCAGGAGTAGCCATGCTTGCAACCACGTACCTGTTCCTTGCTTTCGCCGCCGTCTCTCAGCAATCCACAACCCTCCCAAGTGACCCATCGCCGAGCAGCGATGCCATCAGCCAAGCCCACCTGGCAAGTCTTGAGGCAGAAAATTATCACCCACCCGTGCTGGTCTACTCCGTAGATCCGGAGATTACCGAAGCGGCCCGACAGAAGCATATCTCCGGCGATGTGAGGGTCACCGTTCTTGTGGACCAAAACGGGCGACCACAGCGGATCCGCGTCGTGAAGGGTATCGGTTTCGGTTTAGATGAGAAGGCCGTCGAAGCCGTGAGACAGTACCGCTACAAGCCCGCAACCGCCGAAGGCAAGCCCGTCACGGCGCCGCTAACGATTGACGTGAACTTCCAGATCTTTTAAAGCCGTGCTCCTGAAGGTGTAAGGCAGCCAGAACAGCAGATTCCCTGCGGGAACGACAGAAAGAAAGGCAAGAACTCTACACCGATACGCAATCCGCTCTGGCCCGCCACAACTCTGTCATCTGCCGACGCGAACCTCGATGTCCACACACTACCTGTTTACCTTCAGGTGTGCTACGACATTGCCTCCGTTGTTGTCATCCCGCAGCGCAGCGGAGGGATTTGCTGTTTGGAATTGCCACTAAATCCTGAGGTAAACAGTCTTGGCTCTGGCCTGTGCTCGATGGATGCTTTTAAACCTGCCCCATTCAGGCCTTACTCAACTCCAGCGCGGCGAGCAGATCGCGCGTCTCCCGGATCACATCCTCAGCCTTGGCGCTCGTCAGCGGCCAACGCAGCACGCCCTGCGGCGTCAGCTGCGCGCCGTCCTTGGCGCTGCGGCCCACCAGCTTCATCAGCGCGCCGACGTTCACCCCTTTGCCGGGCTCCGCCGGTGAGGCATGCAAGGCTTCACTGAAGCTCAGGAACAGCATGTCGCGCATGGCCTTCATCTGCCCGGCCCGGGCGACCACCGGTGCGTTGGCCGGGCGCGTGGCCACGGTCTCCCGCAGGGCTTTCGTGGCGTTGGTAGGGGCGCTGTTGTTCAACGCCGCACGGCTGGAAAAGTTCAGCGCGGCCACCTGCGGCGCCTGTCCATGACGCCCAGCCAGAGGCTGTTGTGGCCTCCCGGGCGGCGTGCCGAAGCGTGACGGGCTTCCCGAGTTCCCCCACACCGGTGGGGCCGGCCGTGACGGCGGGACGGAACGCAGCGGAACCGCCGGCTTCGGGGGCGCGGCCGCCTTCGGCTCCTCGACCGCGACACGTTTGCGCTCCAGCTGCGCGATCCCCAGCCGCTCGCACAGCAGGCGCACTTCCCCCACCGCCAGCAGGTGCAGCACACTCTCGGGCGGCTTGCCGTAACGGTCCTCGAGCTCCCCACGCACGTCGGCGAGCACGGCTTCGGACTCCGCGCCGGCGATGCGCTTGTACATGCGCAGCCGCTGGTTTTCCTCGGGGATGTAGGTGTCGTCAATGCGCAGCGAAACGCCGAGGTTCACCGTGACATTGGGCCGCTCCTCGCGCGTCTCGCCCTTCATGCGGCTCACGGCCTCTTCCAGCATCTGCGTGTACATCTCAAAGCCGATGGACTCGATATGCCCTGACTGTTCGCCCCCCAGCATGTTGCCCGCGCCGCGCAGCTCCAAATCAAGCGCCGCAATTTTGAAACCCGCGCCGAGATCGGAGAACTCCTTCAACGCCGCCAGCCTGCGCCGCGCGATCTCCGTTAGCTGCTGCTCCGGCGGGATCAGGAGATACGCATAGGCGCGGCGATTTGACCGGCCCACGCGCCCGCGCAGCTGGTACAGCTCGCTCAACCCATGACGGTCCGCGCGGTTGATGATAATCGTGTTGGCGCGCGAAACATCGAGGCCGTTCTCCACGATGGAGGTCGCACACAGCACATCGAACTCGCCGTTCATGAAGCCCAGCATCACGCGCTCCAGCTCCGCTTCGGGCATCTGTCCATGGCCCACCGCGACACGCGCCTGCGGCACCATCTCGCGAATCAGCGTGGCCATTTCGTAAATGGTTTCAACACGGTTGGAGACGAAATACGTTTGTCCGCCGCGTTCCAACTCCACCTCAATGGCCGTGCGCACCAGCTTTTCATCAAACTTGGCCACGACCGTCTGGATCGCCATGCGATCCTTGGGCGGCGTTTCAATCACGCTCATATCGCGCAGCCCGATCATGCTCATGTGCAGCGTGCGTGGAATCGGCGTGGCGCTCATGGCGAGCACATCCACTGACGCGCGCATCTTCTTAAGCCGCTCCTTGTGCCGCACCCCGAAGCGCTGCTCCTCATCCACCACCAGCAGCCCGAGATCCTGAAAATGCACGTTCTCCGCCAGCACCGCGTGGGTGCCGATCAGGATGTCCACCTTGCCTTCGGCCACCTGCTCCAGCACATCCTTCTTTTCCTTCGCGGTGCGGAAGCGCGAAATCATCTCCACCTTCACCGGAAAATTCGCGAAGCGTTTCTTGAAGCTTTCAAAGTGCTGGAAGCAGAGCACGGTCGTCGGCGTCAGCACGGCGACCTGCTTGGAGTCCTGAATCGCCTTAAAAGCCGCACGCATGGCGACTTCGGTCTTGCCGTAGCCCACGTCGCCGCACAGCAGGCGATCCATGGGCTGCATGTTTTCCATGTCTCCCTTGATGTCGGCGATGGCGTTCAGCTGATCGTCGGTCTCGTTGTAATCAAAGGCGTCTTCGAACTCACGCATCATGGCCGTGTCGGGCGAAAAGCCGAAGCCCAGCGCAGACTTGCGCTGGGCGTAAAGCTTCAATAGCTCCTCGGCCATGTCCGCCATCGCCTTCTTCACGCGCGCTTTGGTCTTCGCCCAGGCCGGGTTACCGAGCCTGTTCAGCTGTGGCGCCGGTCCGGTGTCCGTGGACCGGTACTTCCCAATCAGGTCCAGCCGTGTGAGCGGGACATAGAGCTTCGCCTCGTCGGCAAAGGTCAGAATCATCAACTCCAACGGCGGCTCGGTTGAGCCCTCCGTTTGATCGAGCACACGCAAGCCGTCATAGCGCGCGATGCCGTGCTCCACGTGCACCACATAGTCGCCCACGGCGAGATCGCGAAAATCCGAGATAAACGCCGCAGTCTTCGGCTTGCGCGTGGCCGGACGCGCATGCACATCGGCATCATCGTTCAGGTCGTTAGCGCCGAAAACTACCAGCTGCCGTGCGGAACGCTGCTCGATATCCTGAACCTGCACGCCGTTCGCGATGGCAGCGCGCACGATTACCGGCGTGCGCAGATCGCCCGCAAGGAAACTGGACTCCGAATACACCGTCGCCGAGGTCCCCGACGCCGCGTCCGCGCGCCAGCCGAGACGGTAGGGTACGCCGTATTCCTGCAGCAGCCCCGCCAGCCGTTCCACCTCGCCCCCATTCGGCGCGGCGATCAGCACACGTGCGTCGGCCTCCATCAGCTTCTTGAGCTCGTCCACCATCGCCGGAATCGAACCGTGGAAACGCAGCGTGGGACGCGTTGAAAACTCGATTTCTGAGCCCTCGCTGCGATCGCTTTCGAGCACGTCGACCGCGCCTAATTGATCCAACTCGCAGCCTGGCAGGCGCCGCACGCGATCCTCCAGATCCCACGGCGAAAGGTAGAGGTCCTCCGCGCGCACCAGGTTGCCGATGCCGGAGCGCTCATGCCGCTGCTCCACCTTGTTCCACCAGCGCTCGCCCTGGTTCTGCACCATGGCGGGCTCTTCGGTGAACACCCGCGTCCCCGGACCGAGCAGATCAAGCAGCGTCGATTTCGTGCCCGCAACCGGCGCGTAAAACTCCCATCCGGGGAAGATCGTCGCATTCGATTCCCGCCCGCTCGCGTGCTGCACGTGCGTCTGCAGCTCCCGCGGGGTGTCGCCGCCCTCCAGCTCGGCCCCGGCTGTGCCCGAGCGCGTCAGCCGCGCGTTGATTGCCTCCAGCAGCTTCTCGGTCGCGGGTGTTTCGGTCAGCGGCAACAGCAAAACCTGGTCGATGGGGTTCGACGAGCGCTGTGTGTCGGGATCGAATCGCCGAATTGAATCGATCTCGTCGCCAAAGAACTCGATGCGGACGGGCCGCTCCATCTCCGGCCCATAGACGTCCAGAATGCCGCCGCGCGAGGTCACCTGGCCGGCCATCTCCACCACATCCACCCGGGTGTAACCGACCGAAAGCAGGTGTTCGAGCAGCATCTCCGGGATGTGCTCCTCGCCCCGGTGCAAGGCCAGCGCCAGGGCCGCGTAGTGGTCGCGGCCGAACAGCCGCATGCACGCGGCCTCTACCGGCGCAATCACCAGCCGCGCCTGGCCCGAAGCAATCTTCCACAGGGCGGCGGCGCGGGCCTCCTGAATCTCCCCGTGCGGCGACAGACTCTCGAATGGCAAGACATCATGCGCAGGGAGGCGCAGCACCTCGGCTGGCTTCAGGGCACCGGTCAGCTCACAGGCAGCCACCACGGCGCTGTGCAGGGCCTCGGCTGCCTTGTTGTCAGAAACAATCACCAGCGCGGGAGCCCCGGCAGCCCGCACAAAAGACGGCAGATACAGAGAGCGCGCCGTGGCAGTGAGCCCGGACACACGACGGCGGCCCGTGCCGCCCGCCAGGTGGCGACGCACACGCTGAAAGGCGTCTGGGCTCTCCAGGTCCGCCAGCAACTCGCGGACAAAGGGAAGAATCATGCAGCCTTTATTCTAACCGCTGCGAATCGGCCTCGGGAGAGGGGCGCAGCCGGGGAACAGGCTATTGGAAGCGCGGATTCGCTAGATACACCATACGTTTGGCCTCCTTGCGGCCTCGCGACACCGATTCCAGCAGGAGTCCGCACACCAGCAGCAAGAACGCCAGCAGCACCATGCCCGTGGAAAGAATGGCCGTCGGGAACCGTGGCACCAGGTGGGTGCGGTGGAACTCCACAAAGATCGGTACGCTCAACCCGATGCCGAGAACGGCAAGCAGTCCCGCCACGACGGAGAAAAACTGCAGCGGCCGCTGATCCTTGATCAGGTTCACAATGGTCCACAGAATGCGTACGCCATCCCGATAGGTATTTAGCTTGGACGCGCTGCCCTCTCCGCGGTCCCGGTAGGGCGTTTCAATCTCCCCCAGCGGCATCTTCAGTTCCAGCGCATGGATCGTAAACTCCGTTTCCGTCTCGAAACCGGAGCTCAGCGCCGGAAAGCTCTTCACAAAACGGCGGCTAAAGACGCGGTAGCCGGAGAGCATATCCGTCACACGATTGCCGAACACCACCCCGACCATCTTCGTGAGCACCCCGTTGCCGAACCGATGCCCCAGACGGTACGCCGCCCGGATCTGCGTTACCCGCGTTCCGGTCACCATGTCCAGACCATCGGCCACCAGCATCTCCACCATGGGCCGCGCGCTGGCCGCCTCATACGTATTGTCGCCATCCACAAGCACATACACGTCGGCTTCCACATCGGAGAACATGCGCCGGATCACATGGCCCTTGCCCTGCAGCGGCTCCCGCGCCACCAGAGCGCCAGCCGCGCGTGCCTCCCAGACCGTGCGGTCCGTGGAGTTGTTGTCATACACGTAAATGCGCGCTTCCGGCAGGTCGCGCTGAAACGCCCGCACCACCTTGCCGATAGCCGCCTCTTCGTTGTAGCAGGGCACCAGCACCGCAATGCGCGGCACGGCACGTTCTTCCTGCGGAAACACAGCATCTACCGGCCGGATCAGCTCCGCCGGGGTGAGGACCGGGTACGGGGTCAAGAGTTCCACCCGCTCACGGTAGCAGCGGCAGAAGTTCCCTTCGATACAACTTCAGCGCGGTCGTCGTGCACCTTCGAACTGTTTTCGCAGAGGTGTACAGCGCGCCGTCATGCTGAACGCAGAAAGAATCTCTGTTTTCCCCTTGCGACTGCCCCAGATCTACTGAAAACCGCTACAGGGTTTGTCGAAAACGAAAAGGGCCCGCATGAAGCGAGCCCTTCGTAGAATTGCAGTGACGACCGTTACCTCGCCCCGGCATGCTCCGGCTTACCCAACTCCGCCACACGCTTGGCCAGGAGATTTTCGAGGTTTTCCAAAGCTTCAGAAAAGCCCTCAATCCCTTCCTTCAGCTTGTCATGCGCCATGCGGTTCTCGGCGTGCATTTTCTCAAAGGTCGCCTGGTCCATGGTGATCTTTTGCAGCTTATCGTCACCGGACTTCGCCGGATCGAGCTTGCGCTCCAGCGTTCCCTCGGTCTCCTGCAGTTCCTTCAAGAGCTTCGGTGCAATTGTCAGCAAATCGCAGCCCGCCAGCTCCTCGATCTCCCCGACGTTGCGGAAGCTCGCACCCATGATCTGGGTCTTGTAACCAAACTTCTTGTAGTAGTGGTAGATCTCGGTTACCGATTCGACACCGGGATCCTCCTCCGGCTTGTAATCTTTGCCCGTGTCCTTCTTGTACCAGTCAAGAATGCGACCTACGAAGGGCGAGACCAGCGTGACCTTGGCCTCGGCGCATGCCACAGCCTGATGAAGGCCGAACAGCAGAGTCAGATTGCAGTGGATGCCCTCTTCTTCCAGCTCTTTGGCGGCCTGAATGCCCTCCCAAGTGGAGGCGATCTTCACCAGCACGCGATCGCGGCTGATACCGGCCCCGTCGTATTGATGGATGATGTCGCGAGCCTGCTCCATCGTCTTTTCCTTATCGAAGCTCAACCGCGCATCGACTTCCGTGGAGACGCGGCCTGGTACGATTTCCAGGATTTTGCGGCCAAAGGCCACCGCCAGCGTTTTAAACGCAGCTGCCGCTACTTCCTTATCTTCCGCATCCTCGCCCAACGACTCACGCGCCTGAGACAGCACATCGTCCACGATGGACTGGTATTCGGGCATGCCGGCCGCGGCAGCGATGAGCGACGGATTGGTGGTGGAATCCGTGGGCTTGAACTGTTTAATGGAATTGATATCACCGCTGTCGGCAACAACAGTAGTCATTGACTTCAATTGATCGAGAAGACTGGCCATGGCAGAAACTCCTTGGGAGCGCTCCGAGCCTAGGCGGCCAAGCGCAGGACTTCCATTATAGGATGCGCGCACACGCCCGACACCACAAAAGCTCGACCCGACAGCAACGAAGGCCCAAATCGGGACAAGCCGATGTCCGCCCTCGTCAGACGCCCGGTCGCCGGTTCTCGTCCACCAGCCGCCCGTAGAGCGCAACCGTTTGTTCCGCAATCGCCGTCCACGAAAAGTGCTCCTCCACCCGTCGCCGGCCGGCCGCGCCCATACTCCGGGCTCTTTCGGGATCGGCCAGCAGCCCATCGAGCCGGCCCGCCAGATCCTCCGCAAATTGCGCCGGTTCCAGCGGGAAACCAGTTTCCGGATCCCCCTCGAACGGCACCAGGTGCCCGGTCTCGCCCTCCACCACCACCTCCAGAATGCCGCCGGTTGCCGAAGCCACCACCGGCGCGCCGCAGGCCATCGCCTCCAGGTTGATGATCCCAAACGGCTCATACACACTCGGGCAGCAGAACACGGCACAGTGCGAATACAGCTGAATGGCCTCTTCCTTGGTCACCATCTGCTCAATCCACACGATGTTGTGCCCCACACCCAGCGGATCGCCGGTCGCAAAGGAATGCCCTGCCGGTTCCACACCGGGCGGCGTGTGATTTTCCACCGTCGCCGCTTGGCTCAGAGGCGTTTGGCGGCGCAGCGCCTCCACCTTGTCGCGCATCTCGCCGGCGATCTCCGGCGTATCCGGCGCGCCGGCACACAGCACCACCTGCGTCCCCGGCGGCAGGTACTGGATCGCCTCCACCAGATGCGTGACACCCTTTTGCCGCGTGATCCGCCCCACAAACAAAACATACGGCTTGCTTTTGTCCACGCCGTACTTGTCCAGTGCGGAGCTTTCCTCCGTGTACCGGTACTGCTCGAGATCGATACCGTTGTAGATCACGTGGATCTTTGCCGGATCCACCTCGGGGTAGGCTTTCTGGATGTCCGCCTTGGTTCCGTTTGACACAGCCACGATCGCATCGGCATCCAGAATCGCGGTCCGCTCCATCCACGAACTCAAAGCATAGCCCGTTCCCAGCTGCTCGGCCTTCCACGCCCGCAGCGGCTCCAGCGAGTGTGTGGTCAGCACAAACGGGATGCCGTACAGCTTCTTGGCCAAAAAGCCGGCCATGGCGACGTACCAGGTGTGCGTGTGCACCACATCCAGCTTGTCGAGCTGCAATTGCTCTAAAAGATTGAGCGAAAGGGCCTCAAGCGCTCCCTTGAACTTCGCCTTTGTGCCCTCCGTGAGGGCATCCCAGGGCTGCTGAAAATGCACGGTGAGGTTGGGGTTGGGCGGCTCCGTGTGCCCGGGCTCGAGATCGGCGGCCGGCTCGGGCGGCGCGCCCCAGGCGTAGACCTCCACCTCAATCTCTTTGGCAAGCTCCCGGGACAGGTACTCCACATGCACACCCGCGCCGCCGTACACATACGGCGGATACTCCCGCGTCATCAGCCCAACCCGCATCGCTTGCCCTCCCGGAAACCCACCTTCAGGCGAGCTTCCTCGCCCCTTATGATGCCTGCCTCCCGGATCATGCCCCTGCGAACAGCGGCTCAGGCAAAATCTGCCGCCCGGGTGCCAGCCAGCCGTCCCAGGCCGCCAAGCCGCGTTCGCACTGCAGCCGGTGCCGCTCCTTTTTGTCGCGGATGCGTCGGCGTTCCTCCTCCTCCAGTGGGGGAAGCAGGTCAAAGGTAATGTTCGCCGGTTGGAAGCGCTTCGTGTCGCAATGGGTGATGTAGTGCATGAGCGAGCCGTGCGCAGAAGGGCGCGGTGCGGCCACGGGCTGCTCCCCGCGCGCCAGCGCCGCCGCAAACCGCCCCGCCAGCAGCCCCCCGGCAATCGATTCCGTGTAGCCCTCAATGCCCGAAAGCTGCCCGGCGACCAGGACCGATGGGTGCGCGCGCAGTTGGAGTGTTTCCGTCAGCAGCGTGGGCGCATGGAGGTAGGTATTGCGGTGGATCTGCCCGTAGCGCAGGAATTTCGCGTTCTCCAGACCCGGAATCAGCCGCAGCACCTCGGCCTGCGCGCCGTACTTTAGGTGGTTCTGGAAACCGACCAGGTTGTAGCTGTCCGCCCGCAGATTCTCCTGCCGCAGCTGCACACAGGCGTAGGGCCAGCGGCCGGTCTTTGGGTTTGTCAGCCCGGCGGGCTTCATCGGCCCGAAGCGCAGCGTGTCGCGGCCGCGCCGCGCCAGCTCCTCAATGGGCAGACACGCCTCAAAATACTGAAGCTTTGCGGCCGGGACCGGCGCCGCGGATTGGGGAGCCTCCGCCTCCGCCTGGCACCCATCCGCACCGCAGGGAGCAAACGGCAGATGCTCCCAGCGCTTCGGCTCCACGCGCTCGGCTGTCAGCAGTGCGTCGAGAAAGCGGTCATACTCCTCGCGGGTGAACGGGCAGTTGATGTAGTCCGCCGTGCCTTTGTCCCAGCGCGCGGCGAGGTACACCTTTTCCATGTCGATTGTGCCCGCGTCCACGATGGGCGAAATGCTGTCATAAAACGCCAGGTGATCGGCCCCGGTAAGCCGCTGAATCTCCCCCGCCAGCGCGGAACTCGTCAAGGGCCCGCTTGCCAGCACGGTGATCGTCTCGGGATCGTCCTCCCGCAGCCGCGTGACCTCTTCGCGCCGCACCTCGATGCGCGGTTCGGCCGCGATCATCGCCGCCACCCCCGCGGAAAACTGCCCGCGATCCACCGCCAGCGCATTGCCGGCGGGCACCGCCGCGGCATCCGCGGCGCGCAGCAGAAACGAACCAGCCCGCCGCATCTCCGCCTTCAGCAGCCAGGGCGCAGAGTTTTCCGTTTCGCTCTTCAGCGAATTCGAGCACACCAACTCCGCAAAATCAGACGTCTGATGCGCCTCCGTGGAGCGCAACGGACGCATTTCGGACAGCAGGATCTGGCAACCGGTGCCCCGGGTACGCGAGGCCGCCTGCAACGCGGCCTCGGGCCCAGCCAATCCCCCGCCGATGATGTGGATACGCTTCACAACTTGTTTCACAGCTTCAGAATACGGCCTCCCCCGCACACAAGAGGGTTGCAGCCGGTCAAAGTCCGTCATTGCTATTGGCCTGACGGACGCCTAGCATCATGGCCATGAAGCTACAGGGTGCTCTACTTCTCATTCTTTTGTCCGCTCCCGCTTTCGGAATGCAAACCTCTGCGCAGGGCACGGCGGCGCCGCACGCGGTAGACGCGCCCAATGCCCAGGTCAGCGTTGATGTCCTGAGTGACGCCGGCGGCGTGGATCTAAGCCCCTACCTGCAGCACATGGTGGATGCCCTGAACCGGCGCTGGCAGCCTTTGCTGAAAGCGGCAGCGCCGGGACCCATCACAGGCCAGCAGGAGACCGTGATCGACGTAACGATTCTGCGGGATGGTCACCTGAGAGCGGTGCGTCTGGCGACTCCGAGTCATAACGACGCGCTGGACAAAGCGGCATGGACCGCAACAGCACAGGACACCTTCCAGCCACCCCCTTCGCTGCGGGATAGCCCTTTGAGACTGCGGCTCAATTTCATTGAGGACTATGGTCAATCTCCTCAGGGTGGAGCACCAGGCAACTAGGGGTGTATCGATCTTTAGGTCTGCACCCACAAATGTGTCATCTCGACCGGAGCTGACTTCGTCAGCGGAGTAGAGAGACCCCTGTGTTTCGTCCGGAGGAAGCCGAGGACCTGTGGCCGCTCTCGAATACAGGGGGCTCTCCACTCCGCAAGACGGTCAAACCGTCTTACTCCGGTCGAGATGAAGCCGCCACGGCATCCAGAGCCTACCTCGCCACGGCACTCCGAGCGTGTATGTCAATCCAACCTGGCTCCACGGCCAATTCTCGCCACGAATGGTATCTACTCAGCCACCGCAGCCAGTGCGCGCAACCCGTCCCCGCTCAACCGCATGATGCGCCACTCCTCCTGGGTCGTGGCGCCGAGCCGCCGGTACACCCCGATCGCCGGCGCATTCCACGTCAGCACATCCCACTCCAGGCGGCTGCAGCCCTCGGCCACGGCGACCCGCGCCACCCTGGCCAGCAGCGCCTTGCCGATACCCTGCCCGCGCCGCTCCGGGGTCACGTAGAGGTCCTCCAGCCGGATGCCGTGGTGCCCCACCCACGTGCTGTAGCTGCTGAAATACAGCGCAAAGCCCACCGGAGCTCCGCCCCACTCGGCCATCAGCACCCGGAACCGCACCGGCGGCGCAGGCTCGATCGCCCGCCCGTGAGCATCGAGACCGAAGCCATCGCGCAGCAAATCAACTTCGGTGGCAACTACCTGATGGGCCTCCCGCTCATACGCCGCCAGTTCGCGAATGAAGCGGAGGATGGCCGGGACATCAGCGGGGATCGCGGGACGGATATTCAGCATGGGGCGCAAATGAAGATTAGCAGTGGGCAACCAACAAACGCAGCGTACGCGGAAGCCGCTGCGCACACAGCGTTTGCCGTGCGGTGTTGCCACGGAGCGGGTTAAGGCTTCCCGGCGTCCACTGCCCGCCTGGCCGAAGGCTTCAGCGGCACCTGGAACGCCTCGATCTCTTTGTTGGTCGACGCCCAGCGCACCTTGCGCAGCTCCAGCGTCGCCTTTTCCAGCACCGGATCGTCGATGTCCCGGGTGTCATAAAAAAGGTACCCCGACTCCGTCGCGTGCGGGGCCACGGTGGTGTTCGTGAAGCCGAAATCGGTCGTGTCTTCCGTCACCTGCTTATCGATGCCTGCCTGATGGAGCCTGATGGACGGGAGCGGCGCGGGCAGCGGGATCTTGGTGCCGTCCACGTTTTTCTTCGAAAACATGCGCCGGTCCAGCTCATCATCCGTCGCCGCATTACGGGTGTAGCCATCGGAGGCCACAAACAGAATGCGCGCGTCGTCCAGCGTTACCGGCTGATCGCTGTTGTTGGTCACAATCACCCGCATCGGCAGGTAGCCATGGTGGAAGTAATCCAGCCGCGTGTTCGGCCGCGTCTCGGGCAGATCACCGGGTTCGGCGGCCACCGTGACGCCGTTGTGGGTGTCGTGCAGGGCGTACTGTGTGGCCGGCTCGGGCGGGGGCGGTTTGCGAGGTTTGTCCTTCCCCAGTGCCGGCAGGGCGGCGAATAGCAGGAAAAGCGGGAGCCTGCGAGAAGCAAAGAAACCGCGTTGGGCATGGCGAGGCATCGTCCCAGCGATTATCCTCTGGCCATGCACGGACGGCAAAGGCAACCGCGCACAAAGGCAAGGGCGGCGGCAACGGCCAGCGGTGCTCTCGGAGACGCCCCATGCTGATGGCCGCCTACAGCGCCCTGCTCGGCCTGGGACTCGCCGTGAGCGCGCCCTGGTGGCTGCTGCGCATGGCGACGACGGCCCGCTACCGCGAAGGCCTTGGCGAACGCCTCGGCCTTGTGCCCGCACGCCTGCGCGAGGCCACCCGCCACCGCCGCGTGATCTGGGTGCACGCCGTCAGTGTGGGGGAGGTCCTGGCCGTCTCCCGCCTGGCCAACGAACTGGAAGCCGCTCTCAACGGCGAGCTTGAAGGGCTCGGCGCCCTTCGAAACCCGCGAACCGCAAGCCTCCACCCCGACGGCTCCGTGCCAAGCTGGCGGATCGTCCTTTCCACCACGACCCGCACCGGCCAGGCCCTTGCCCGGCAACGCTTCGGTGCCGCGCAGGTCTTCTATCTGCCGCTCGACTTCGGCTGGGCGGTGCGAGCCTACCTGCGCGCTCTCCGGCCGGCCCTGCTCCTGCTGGCTGAAAGTGAACTTTGGCCCCGTCTGCTTCACGAATGCCGATGCCGGTCGATTCCCGTGGCCGTGGTCAATGCCCGGGTCAGCGATCGCTCCTTCCGGCGCGCCCGGCTCGTACGCCCGCTCTGGCGGCCTGTGCTGCGACAGGTGACAAAGTTCCTTGCCCAAAGCGACACAGACGCCGAGCGCCTCCGCTCCCTCGGCGCCAGACCAGAAGCTGTCGCGGCCCTCGGCAATCTGAAGTACGACGCCCGGGCGCCCGGCCCCAGCCGCCTTGCCGAAGCCCTTCGGGCCGTCTGCGCCGGGCATCCCGTGGTGATCGCCGGCAGCACCGTCGAGGGAGAAGAGGACCTGGTGCTCAGCGCCTTTCGCGAGGTGCGGAAAGCCGTTCCCGGCGTCGTGCTCCTCCTCGCGCCGCGTCACCCCGAGCGCTTCAAAGCGGTCCTGGGGCTCGCCACCGACCAAGCAACAGACTCCGATGTCATGCGGGCGAGCTCGCTTCTGGAATTGGCAGGGGCGGACGCCCCGCTCACGGCCTCGGTCATCGTGCTCGACACCGTCGGCGACCTCGCCGCCGCGTACAGCCTGGCCGATGTCGTCTTTGTCGGCGGCAGCCTCGTCCCGCGCGGGGGCCACAATCCCCTGGAGCCCGCGCGTTTCGGGATTCCCGTCGTGATCGGGCCGTCCTTTGAAAACTTCCGCGATGTGGTTGCGGCCATGAGTGCCGGGGGTGGCCTTCGGATCGTGAAGGATGAGGCGGAGTTGAGCTCGACGCTCACGGCCCTGCTCGCGAATCCCGAAATGGGACGGGATCTAGGAAAGCGCGGTCAAAAAGTCTTCGAGCGGGAAGGTGGAGCGACCGCCCGCAGCATCCAATCGCTTATGCCGCTGCTAGCCTCCAGCGACCCGCTCCGCCCGCGCAACCGCCGCGACGACGTCCATGCCCCCATCGCTTCGCGCGAGGTGCCCGCGTGAGTACGCGCCGCCCCTGGGCATGGCCGTTCGTTCCCCTGTATGGCGCTGCCGTGGCCACCAAAAATGTCCTGCGAAGCACACGACTGGCCCAGTCCCGACGCCTGGGATGGCCGGTGATCAGTGTGGGCAGCCTTTCGGCCGGTGGCGCTGGTAAAACGCCCGTCACCATTGCACTCGCCAATCTCCTGACCGACCGTGGCTGGTCCGTGGACGTCCTCTCCCGCGGCTACCGACGCGCCGGCCGCGGCGTGGAACAGGTGAATCTGCACGCCCCCGATCCCGCGCGCCAGTTCGGCGATGAACCCACCCTGATCGCCCGGCGCACCGGTGTCCCTGTCTGGGTTGGCTCCGACCGTTTCGCCGCCGGTTCCGCCGCCGAACGCAGCGCACCCTCCCGGGAGGTCGCCGCCACCCTCACTGCCGAGGACGACGATCCCTCACCAGCCTCCGACGCAACCGAGCCGGGCGCCGTGGCGCTCCTGCTTTCCAGCCTCCAAACCGAGGCGGAAGCCACACCCGGCACGGCACCCCGCGTCCATTTGCTGGATGACGGCCTGCAGCATCGTGGTCTGGCCCGCAGCTTTGAACTCACGGTGGTAACCGCTGAGGACCTCGGGGATGCGCTCCTGCCCGCCGGTAACCTCCGCGAACCCCTCTCAGCGCTGCGCCGTGCCGATGCCCTCGCCGTGCGTGAGGAAGAGGTGAGTCGCCTCACCGGGCCGCTGCGCCGGCTGGTCGGCCGCGAGATTCCCCTCTGGACCGTGCGGCGCACCCTGCGCTTCCCCGCGCCGCTCGGCGTGTTCGGAGCGGGCCTGCGTCCGCTTGCCTTTTGCGGGATAGCCCGTCCAGAAAATTTTGAGGCGACCCTGGCCAAAGCCGGCTGCGGCGTCGTGGACACAGTCGTCTTTCCAGACCACCACCGTTACGGCGAGCGGGACCTTGCCGAACTGGTGCGACTGGCAAAAAAGATGAACGCCTCCGGCTTCGTGACCACCGAAAAAGATGCGGTCAAGCTGACCGAAGCGGCGGTGGGCCGCCTCCGGGACGAGATCGGTCCCGTGATCGTCCCTTCACTGGACGCGGTCTTTGTCTACGAGTCCCCCGTCATCCGTGCGCTCTCCAGCCGTCTCCAAAGCCCGGCGCCCGCCCCCGCCGTGGGCAACAAGGACGAGGTGCGTTCCCGCTGAACGCCGACTTCTCCACAAAAGCCTCATCCGGCAGCGCCCCTCTCGACTCCACCACCCGTGTCCTGATTGTGCGTGTGGGCGCGATGGGCGACATACTCCACGCACTGCCTGCCGCGACCGCCCTTCGCGAGCTGGTCCCAGATATCCGCATCGACTGGATCGTCGATCCGCGATGGGCTCCCCTGCTCGCCGCCCCGGACGGGAGTGGCCCGGTCATCTCCCGCCTCCACCTGGCCGAAACGAAGCTGTGGTCGCGGGCACCCTGGTCGCGGGCAACGCGGGATTCGGTCCTGTCCCTGCGAGACGCACTCCGAAGATCCCGCTATAACGTCACAGTCGATCTGCAGGGCACCCTGCGCTCGGCCGTCCTGGGCCGTTTTGCCCCCTCCGCCCGCTTCGCCGGCTACGCCGACCCGCGCGAGCGCCCCGCCAGCTGGCTTTACCGCCAGCACCTGCCACGCACCGGTCGACACGTCGTGGAGCAGGGGGCTGCCCTGCTGGGCGCGGCCCTGGGGCTCCATTTCGAACCGGCCCGCACCGTCCCTCTGCCGCGCATCCCCGAAGCGGAGCGCTGGGCGGCGGAGACCGTCGCCGCGCTCGGGCCCGGCCGCCGCTTCGTCCTGCTGGCCCCCACCGCTGGCTGGGGCGCAAAGCAGTGGCCGGCGGAGCGCTTCGGAGCCCTGGCCGCCGCGCTCGGGCAAGCGGGCCTCGCCGTGCTGGTCAACGCCGCCGGCGCCGCGGACCCGGTGGCGCACACCGTTGTCCAGACGAGCGCCGGTGCGGCGCACACCGCGGCTGGCGGGGTCGCCGGTCTGGTCGCCCTTACCCGCCGGGCCTCGCTGGTAATTGGCGGCGACTCCGGCCCGGTACACCTGGCCGCTGCCCTCGGAACCCCCGTCCTTGCCCTGTTCGGCCCCACCGATCCCGAGCGCAACGGCCCCTGGGGAAGCGGTCCGGTCCGCATTCTGCGCCATCCAGATTCACAAACCACCTACAAACGCACTGCCGAAGTCGAAGCCGGACTCGCCCGGCTAACGGTCGAAGCCGTGCTTCGCGCCGCGCTCGATCTCCTTGCGGAGCCGTGGGCACCCTCGCCTCTGCAAGAATAGGGCGATGGCCTCCCCACAAAGCCAACGCCCCTGGAGAGAGATCGCGCGACGCCTGCGCGTTCCCCTCGGCTTTGTCACGGCGGGGGTCTTCTTCGTCTTTGCCCGGCCTTCCAGCCGTTCCCTGCTGTGGAGTCTGCCCATCGTGCTGCCCGGCCTCGCCCTTCGTGCCTACGCCGCGGGTTACGTGAAAAAAAATGCCGAACTCACCCGCACCGGCCCCTACGCGCACACCCGCAACCCGCTGTACCTGGGTTCCATGCTCATCGCGTGGGGTTTCTCCCTTGCTGCCGGACGTGTCTGGCTCGGGATTCTGCTCGTCGCGCTGTTTCTGGCGATCTACTGGCCCACCATTCTCTCGGAGGAGGCCTACCTCCGCACAGCCTTCCCCGAGTTCGAGGCCTACGCCGCCGCCGTTCCCCGCCTCCTGCCCCGGCTCACCCCGGCCCGCTTCCCTGCACATGAAAGCACCGTCGCCGCGCCAACTTCTTCCAACCTCAGACGCTTTTCACCGGCGCGCTACCGCCACCACCGCGAGTACAATGCCCTTATGGGCGCGAGTGCCCTGTACGCTGCTCTGTTTCTGCGTATGTGGTGGGTGCTCCGGACACGTTGAGCGCACCCCTATGTGACTTCAAGGCCGGGGGATGATCGACGTTGAAGCGCAGCACTCCCTCGGCAATCCAGCGGGCGCGGCGGGCCTTTGTTGCCGGCCTAGCCGCACTCTGTCTTGCCGCCGTCTCGGCCTCCGGCCAGATCTTCACGCCCAGGCCTGCAGTCCAGAGGCCGATCCCGGTTCTGCAGCCCCCTCAGGGCGGTTTTCTCTACCCTCAGCATGAAACGCTCACCTTCTCCGTTGACTGGCGCGTCTTCCAGGCCGGCACCGCCGTTTTTCACCTGGACGCCAGCGGTCCCGATGAAAAAATCTCTGCCACCGCCGACTCGATCGGCGCCGTCAACATGCTGTTTCCGGTCGTGGACGGCTTTCAGTCCGGCCTGAACACCAAAACCGGCTGCTCCACCGGTTTCAACAAGCAGATCGGCGAGGGCCGCCGCAAGATCGCCTCCGAGCTCAATTTCGATTACGCCCACGGCCGTCAGGACGAGTATGCCCGCAACCTCGTGAAAGGCACCGCCACGCGCAGGCAGGCCAACATCCCCGCCTGTGTCACCGACTCCCTTTCCGCCATCTTCTACACGCAATCGCAGCCGCTGGTCGTCGGCCAGACCCTGGAATTCCCGCTCGCCGACTCTATGCGCACCGTCACCGTCGGCATGAAGGTGGAAAGCCGCGAGGAGATCAAAACCCCCGCCGGCACCTTCCAGACCGTCAAGGTGCAGGCCACCGCCGATGAAGGCATCGTCAAAAATCGCGGCCACATCTGGATCTGGTATACGGATGACCCACGCCACCTTCCCGTGCAGATGCAGGCGCGCCTGTTCTGGGGAACCATCACCTTTCACCTGCAATCGATCGAGTTGAAGTAGCCCGGACGATCCTGCCTGGCAAGGCAAACGCAGCGTACGCCGCGTACCCAGCGTTTGCCATAATACTGAGGCGTAGGAAGCATCAAAAGGGAAACGTTGGCGCTGAAAGGAACTACGCGATGAGCAAAACGCTGGACAATAACGACGAGGTCATGGGCACAGAGCCGGTCCTCTACTCCGACGAAGAGCTGGTTCCGGTGGCCAGCTTTCCCGACCCGGCCACCGCCAACGTCGCGCGTACCGCTCTCGAGTCGGCCGGCATCGACGTTTTTTTGCAGGGAGAAAACGCCAACAGCCTGTTGCCGGTAGCCTTCGGCGCCCGCGTCATGGTGCGTCCGGAGGACGAGGCCCGCGCCCGCGCCCTCCTCGCCGAGTTCGAGGCGCAGCCCGTCAGCTTTGACGACGTTACCGCCGCCGAAACGGCCGGGGAAGTTGCCGATCGCACCGGGGTGCGGGAGCGCTGATGGCCCGCGAACGCGCCGTGGTCTGCCTTTCCGGCGGCATGGATTCCACCGTCTGCGCCGCCCTGGCCGCCCGCGACTACGACACCTTCGGCCTGCATCTGAGCTACGGCCAGCGCACCGAAGCCCGCGAGCTCGGATCCGCGCGCAGCGTAGCCCGGCTCGTCGGTCTCGGGGATCTGCTCGAGCTCCAATCCGACCTCTTCCGCCGCATCGGCGGCTCGGCGGCTCGGCGCTCACGGACACCTCCATTGCCATCCCGGCGGCCGGCCCCGAAGCTGACGCCGGCGCAGTCCACCTCCAGGGAGCCAGTGACCGCACCGGCGCCGCCGTCCCCGTCACCTATGTCCCCTTCCGCAACGCGCATCTGCTCTCGGCGGCGGTCAGTTGGGCGGAGGTGCTGGGCGCCACGCGTGTGGTCATTGGGGCCGTCGAGCAGGACAGCTCCGGCTACCCGGACTGCCGCCCGGCCTACTATGACGCCTTCAACGCCCTCATCGCCCAGGGCACACGCGATGGCGACATCCGCGTCGAAACCCCGCTCATTCGTCTGCGTAAATGGGAGATCGTCCGCCTGGGAGTTGAACTGGGCGCGCCCTTGCATGTAAGTTGGTCCTGCTACGCGGGGGAGACCGAGGCCTGCGGTGTGTGTGAGAGTTGCACCCTTCGACTGCGCGCCTTTGCCGAAGCCGGTGTCGCCGACCCCATTCCCTATGCCCAGCGGCCGGCAGGATGAGCCGGCGCTCGGCCAGGCATCGTCATGCCCTTATGCTGTCCGGAGACCGAATCAATGATCATGAGAAAAACCTTTCTTCCCCTGGCCGCCACCGCGGCGTTTAGCCTTGTCTGCCTCCCCGGCGCCTTTGCGCAGGAGACTGCCAGCATCCAGGGCCATGCCAATGACGAGGTCGGCAATGCCATCAAGGACGGTGAGGTCCGCCTGACCCAGGACCTGGGCACCCCCGCGGACAAGCGCAAATACCTTTACACCTTCAAAACCGACGCTGATGGCAACTTCAAGGGCACGGGCATCGCGCCCGGAGCCTATCTCGTGAACCTGTTCCGCGGTACCACCAGCGTGGACTTCTTCGCGAACCAGACCTTCAAGGCGGGCGAGGACAAGACCGAAAATTTCGACATGTCCCGTGCCGACTACCTCAAGCAGCTGACGCCGGAGCGGCGCAAGCAGATCGAGGATTTCAAGGCCAAAAACGCCGCTGCCAGCGATGCCAACAAGCAGGTTGCGAACCTGAACTCCACCCTGACCTCGGTGCGCGCCGACCTGAAGTCGCCCTCGCCCAATTACGACAAGGACGTGGCGGACGCCAAGACCGCCACCACGCAAAAGCCCGACGAACCGCTTCTCTGGGTTCTGTACGGCGATGCCCTCACCGCCAAAGCGGACCACGGCGCCGCCGATGACCGCACCAACAAGGTCAATCCCAACACCGACGACGCCGTCAAGCAGAGCTACTCGGATGCCATCGACTCCTACAAAAAGGCCAGCGGCCTGATGGACGCCGCGCCCAAGAAGCCCACGCCCGAGGTGCAGGCCACCGTCTATAACGAGCTCGGCAACGCGCAGGGCAAGAGCGGCCAGGCGACCGACGCCGTGGCTTCGTTCGACAAGGCAGCTAGCATTCAGCCCCAAAACGCCGGTATGTTCTATGCCAACGCCGCCGCCGTGCTCTTCAACGCGCACCAGGACGCCCCGGCGCTGGACGAGGCCAACAAGGCCATCAGCGCCGATCCCAACCGCCCCGCACCCTACTACATCAAAGGCCAGGAGCTGCTGCAGAAGGCCACCGTCGATAAGGCCGGCAAGATCGTTCCACCCCCGGGCTGCGTCGATGCCTACAACAAGTACCTGGAGCTTGCGCCCGATGGAGCGCAGGCAGCCGGCGTAAAGGAAACCCTTACGGCTCTGGGTGAAAAGGTGCAGACCCACTACTCGGCTGCAAGAAAGGGACGCTAAGGTTTATCGACACAGAGGGTCGAGGTGCCGTGGCGGCGTCATCTCGACCGGAGCAAGACGGTTTCTCTGTCTTGCGGAGCGGAGAGACCCCTGTATTTTTAAGCGGCTACAAGTCTTCCGCTCCACCGGACGAAATACAAGGGTCTCTCTACTCCGCTGACGAACTCAGCTCCGATCGAGATGGCACATCTGAGGACGAAAACCTAAATGTTGATAGATCCTAAGCCTGTCGGTTTCGCTGTGGCTCTAACATAACTTTCCTGTTGTCATCCCGCAGCGCAGCGGAGGGATCTGCTGTTGAGGTGGCACTACACCTGAAAGGAACGGCCACCTTGTTCACGTGGGGCGGACTGGGTCCGCTCTCCGCGAATCTCTGGCCAGAGAGGGAGTGAGCACTGACAGCAGAACGCATCTTGCCCTACCCGGAAGCCCTGGCCGAGGTGCTGGCCGCGGCCGCGGGTCTCAACGCCCTCACGGCCACGGACAGGGTGCCTCTGGCAGCTGCCGCGGGCCGCGTGCTGGCGGAGGCAGTCCGCGCGGAACGTGATCAGCCGCCCTTTCCCCGTTCTACCCGCGATGGCTTTGCCGTCCGCGCTGCCGATCTCGCGGAAGGCGCTCCCCTGCGCGTCATAGGCCTCCTGCGTGCGGGCGAGCAGTGGCGCGGCCCCGCGCTCGGACCCGGTGAAGCGCTCGAAATCATGACCGGCGCCCCCGCACCAGAGGGTGCTGACGCCGTCCTGATGATCGAACACACCGAATCTGCCGGAGAGGCCCGCATCCAGCCTCTACCCGGTCGCTCCCTCAAACCGGGCGACAACATCGTTCCTCGCGGCGCGGAAGCGCTCGCCGGGGCGGAACTGGTCCCGCCGGGCCGCCTTCTCGGTGCGCCCGAGATCGCACTCGCGGCCAGTTGCGGCTACCCGGAACTCGCCGTGTTTCCCCGGCCCCACGTGGCCATTGTTGCCACTGGCGATGAGCTGGTCGAGCTCAGCGAAGCGGCCGAACCCTGGCAGATCCGCAACTCTAACAGCTACGCTCTGGCTGCGCTCGTCGAAGACGCCGGGGGCCAACCGCAGCGCCTGCCGGTGGCCCGCGACACGCGCGAGGACCTTAGTGACCGTCTCGCGACCGCCCGAGGGGCGGATCTGCTGCTGCTCTCGGGCGGCGTCTCCATGGGCAAATATGACCTCGTCGAGGACGCCTTGCGAGAGGCCGGGGCCGTCTTCACCTTTACCGGTACGCTGATTCAGCCCGGCAAGCCCCTTGTCTTCGGCTGGCTGCCGCCTCGGTCCGGCACACCGGGCAATTCCCTTGGCCGAACCCACTTCTTCGGCCTGCCCGGCAATCCCATCTCCACCGAGGTCTGCTTCCGGCTCTTTGTCACTCCCCTGCTGCGCGCGCTCGGGGGTCAAACGGAGCTCGCTCCGCGCTTTGCCGAAGCCCGGCTCAGCGAAGACGTGCGCGGCGGCGCGCGGGTCACCCGCTTTCTGCCCGCCGAGATCGCCGGCGACTGGCAGGGGGTCACCGTCCGCCCCATTCCCTGGCAAGGTTCCGGCGACCTCGCCGCCAACGGCCGCGCAAACGGTTTCGTCGTGCTGCCCCCCGAGGTGCCGCACTTCGGTGCCGGCGAGACTGTGCGCGTGCTGCTGCGGTGAAGAAAAATTCCTGAACGTGAACAGCGAGCCAACGAGCTCCATGGCCGGTTTTCACCGGGAGCGGCACTGAACAAGGAGCTCCACTTCACAGTTACAGCGGATTTGCTCTAGCATCGGCCTGTGACCGAAAAGCTCTCCCACTACGATGAGGCAGGCCAGGCGCACATGGTCGATGTGGCCGCCAAGGCTCCCTCGCGCCGTGAGGCCACCGCCAGGGCCTTTGTTGAGCTGAACGAAGCCGTGCTGGCGGCACTGCCGCACAATCCCAAGGGCAATCCGCTGGAGGTCGCACGCTTTGCCGGCATCATGGCGGCCAAGCGCACCGCTGAGCTCATCCCCATGTGCCACCCGCTGCCGCTCAGCTTCATCGATGTGCAGGCGGCGGTCGTCGCGGGCGGTGTGGAAATCCGCGCCACGGCGGCAACCGTCGCCGGTACCGGCGTCGAGATGGAGGCCATGACCGCGGCTTCAGTGGCGGCGCTCACGGTCTATGACATGACCAAGGCGCTGGACAAAGGCATCCGCATCCGCGAGATCATGCTGCTGGCGAAATCCGGTGGTAAGAGCGGCGACTACCGCCGCGCCTAGTCCCGTTTCTCCAGGGATAAGACTCCACCAGCACTCTACGCCGGGTGCGCCAAAGCCACCGCAAACCGATGTTTCGGGTCTTGAAACAGGTGCGGATTGCCGAATCCGGCGCCGGACAGCAGCGGCCGCAGGCTTCGCTCCGTGAACTTGTAGCTGTTCTCCGTGTGAATTGTTTCTCCGGCGGCAAACGCGATCGGCTGAATGCCACCCCGGCCCGGCAGCAAAACAGTCTGCTGAATCAGGCTCTCCAGGTGCATTTCCATGCGGCTTTCAGCTGCGTTCCAGCGTGCCCGGTGTGCAAAGGTCGCGGGGTCGAAATCGGTACCAACCTCCCGGTTCAAGCGCAACAAGATATTGCGGTTGAACTCCGCCGTCACCCCGGCCTCGTCGTCATAGGCCGCCACCAGCGTGTCGACACCCTTGCAGGTGCAGGGGGCCAGATCCACGCCGAGCAGCAGGGCATCCGAGGTCTGCCGCAGCTGTTTGCGCAGCTTCTTCAGGATGGACGTAGCCTCCGCCGGCGAGAAGTTGCCGATGCTGGAGCCGATATACATCGCCAGAATGCTGCACCCTGTAGGCCGTTCAATCCGATAGGGCTCGCTCACGTAGTTGGCGACCTGCGGCTGGATGCGGAGCCCGGGGATGGCGGCCTTCAGCGCCGCCTCCGCCTCGGCCAGCGCCGACTCGCTCACGTCCACAGGCTGGTACAGAAGGCCGTCCTGACTGGCTGCGGCGGCCGCCAGCAGGATGCCGGTCTTGGACGCGGTGCCGGCGCCCAACTCCATTACCGTGAGCGGCTTTTGCGGAAATACCAGGATGTCCGTGGCATATTGCTGGAAGATGCTGCGCTCAGCGCGGGTGAGGTAATATTCCGGCAGCTCGGTGATTTGTTCAAACAGAGCCGAACCGCGCTCGTCATAGAACAACCAGGGCGGAAGCGACTTCTGGACGCCTACGGGAACATGGAGACCGCGAGTGGCCTCGCGAAGAACAGCTTCATGCAGCGCTTCTGGAGCTTCAATCATGGATCATCCGGTCTCAGCGAGGTGACGTGCGCGCCGAGACGTACCCTCTCATGTTCTCAGATTCCGTTCAGCCGTGCGAAGCAATTTTGACTTCTAATTCACTGTGCCCATAGCCGTCCATCCCTCGAGAGGGGGACGGGGACGGTACTCCAACCGCAGGATCGACACCAGCTGGCTAAACGCCATCCTGCGCCAGACGGATACCGCTGAACTGCCATCGGATCGACGGCCCAAAGAAGTTCCGGTAGGTCGCCCGGATATGGCCCGACGGCGTCACGCACGAACCACCGCGCAGAATCATCTGCGAGCTCATGAATTTGCCGTTGTATTCGCCCAGCGCACCCGGCAGCGCCCGGTATCCCGGGTATCCGGTGTAGGGCGAAGCCGTCCACTCCCAGACATCGCCAAAGATCTGCTGCGCGTCCTCCGCCTGCCCCGCGGCTTCGGCCGTCCGGGGGTGCAGGGCGCCGGACTCCAACAGGTTCCCGGCGACGGGCTGCCCCGCCGCCACGAACTCCCATTCAAATTCCGTCGGGAGTCGACAACCGCTCCACCGCGCAAAGGCCTCGGCCTCGAAAAAGCTCAGGTGACACACCGGCGTCTCGGAAACCTCGTCCAGACTTCGCCATCCGTGCAGCGTATAAACGCTCCATCCGGCGCGGCCAGCCGGGTCGCGGCGCCAGTACAGCGGCGCCTGCCAGCCCTCGCGTTCGATGGTGTCCCAACCCTCCGAAAGCCAAAGCTCCGGCCGGCTGTAGCCGTTGTCTTCCATGAATGCCAGGTATTCGGCGCAGGTCGTCAGCCGCGATGCCATCCTGAAGGGAAGGAGGTACACGGGGTGCCGCGGCGTCTCGTTATCGAAGGCAAACGCCTCGATATCGGACGGATCGGGCGTCAGGCCAATCTGGGCAATGCCCGGCCGGTCCGGCTCACCAGGACGGTACGGCAGCCAGGCCAGGGGAGGCGCAATCAGGAGCCCGGCCCCGGCTGCGGCGTCTTCCGACAGGGGAAGGTACGCAGGCTGCAGCGGATTGGTGAAAAAAGCGTGCTTGATGTCCGTGGCCGCCAGCTCCAGGTGCTGCTGCTCGTGCTCCAGTCCAAGGGCGATGCGACGCAGCGCTTCGTCCTCAGGCGCCCCCGCGAGCAGGCGCTCGACCGCCGCATCCACATGCGTACGGTAGGCGAGAATTTCCTGGAGGGCTGGCCGTGAAAAGCTGGCCCGCAGCTTCTTTTCCGGCATTTCGCCCAGCGCCTTGTAGTAGCTGTTAAACAGCCAGCGAAAATCCGGGTTGAATGCCACGTAGCCGGCGGCGAACTCGCTCAGCACGAAGGTTTCAAAGAACCAAGAGGTGTGGGCGATGTGCCACTTCACCGGCGACGCCTCCGGGCAGGACTGCACCATCATGTCCTCCGGCGTTAGCGGCTCAAGAAAGGTGGTCGTCGCGCCACGCACAGCGCGGAAGCGATCGAGCAGCGAAGCGGGGAGGTGGGCTGTTGGCGGTGAGGCCGTCTGCGTGCCTGCCTGGGTAACTGTCTGTGTAGACATGGGGGTGCGCCTCCGGCAATGCGCTTCTCTCCGTTATACCGCTGATCCCGCGCGCTGCTGGGAGATTCGGCGCAAATTTCACCCGGCCGGCGCGTCTTCTTCCGGCGGTTCACGTCTCATCCCGTAGTCCCCGTTTCGCCTTGACCCAGGAGCACACCGCGGGAGTGAAGAGGAGTTCCATGAGACCGTCGGCGTGGCCCCATACCGGGCTCAAGAGATTTCCCCCTGCGGCGCGGCTGACCCGTACCCTGGCCGCCGGTTGCGCCCTCGCGCTGGCGGCCTCGGCAGCCGTCGGGCAGACCATCAATTTCACGGATGTCCTGGATTCGGGCGCAGCCGCGCAGGACGGGGCGCTCGGGACGGCAAGCCCCTCCCGCGGCGGCGGTAACGCCGGCATGGGCCGTGCCGGGGGCGAGGTAACCGCGGTCTCCGGCAATACACTCACCGTCAAAGGAGAAAACGGCCATCCGGTGCAGATAGTGACCACGGACAACACGCGGGTGATGAAGGATCGCGGCCCGGTAAGGGTCAGCGACCTCCATGTGGGCGACGGCCTGATGGCCTTTGGCAATCTCGACCCCGCCACCGGCACCCTACACGCCGCCATGGTGATGGCTACCGACGCTGCCGAGCTGAAAACCCTGCGCGAAAACCTGGGCAAAACCTACATCACCGGACGGGTCACGGCGGTGAATCTGGATGACGCCAAAATGACCGTGGAGCGTCCCGACCACGTCGCCCAGACCATCGGCTTTGATGAATCCACCAGCTTCAAGCGGGCGGTACGCGGCGAGCCGGGCGGCGAGGGCAATGGCGGCGACGGCCGCGTCCCCAATGTCATGGGCCTGGGTGGCGGCATGGGGATCATGGCCAGCGGCGGGGCCGCGATGGATCGCACCTTCGCCAACGGCGAAAGCATCACCCTGGCCGACATCAAGGTAGGCGACAACGTGATGGGAACGGGCTCAGTGAAGAGCGGCGTCTTTGTGCCCGTGCGCCTGCTGGAAAGCCCGCCACGGTCCCCAAGAGCACACGCCGGAGGCGAGTCGTCCAGGACTCCGGCCGGCTCCGGGACCGCCGGTCCAGGAGCGCGGTGACCCTCACGTGGAAGCATCTCCGCATTGCACTGATCCATTGAATCGGCTAGATCCGCCAAACCGGAAAAACACACCAGATCCGCGCTCGGACCGTTCACGCCCCCGGCAAGGGAGCTCGCCGGGAGGCAAAGTACCCCCTCTCCTTCCGGCGGTCGGGGCTGTAGGGGTTTTCGCGCTCTGCGGGATGCTCCTCCCAGCCCAGGCGGCCGTTTCGGGCAAGGGTCCAACGGCGGCCCACCATGGGAATTGGAAGCAGCCGCGCCTCATCCTCCTGGCGCAGGTGGTTGCTGCACCATCCTCCGCACTCCCGACACCCGTGCTCCAGGCACCCGCGCCCGCAGCCCCGGTCGCCTCGTCCCAGGCAGCGCCAACCTCTCCAGCCCAGATCCCGGCACAGGCCCAAGCCCAGCCCCAGCAACCCACCGGGACGCCGCCGGTCAGCGTACCCTCCGGGGGCGGCACCGTGCACGGCAGTGTGGTCGCCGGCGCGGCCGGAAAACCCGGTGGTGTGCCGCTGCCGGGTGTGGCCATCACGGCGACCAACACCCTCACCGGCCGGCGCTACACCTCCGCCACGGACGCCGACGGCGCCTACACTCTCCACATCCCGCGCAACGGCCGCTACGTCATCCGTGCCGAGCTGGCTGGCTTTGCCCCGGCCACTGCCGAGGTGCTCTTCAACGCGGAGCCAGCCGCGGACACGGCCGCGCAGCCCTCCGGGGCAGGCAAGACCTCGGACTTCGGCTTGCAGCTGGCCAGCCGGGTCGAGGCCGCCGAAAATGCCTCTGCTGCGACCTCAGCAACCGGAAGCGCCAGCCTGTTGCGCGGGCTGCAAAGCCTGAACCTCAACGCCGGGTCTCCGGACGCGGTCGATGCGAGCGCAGGCGGCGGTAATGCCGGCGCCGCCCTGCCTTCGCTCGGCAGCGCAGGGACCGGCACGGGCGACACGGCCAGCGAAACTGTGGCCGTCGCGGGCCAAACCGGCCAGACCAACGGCCTCGCCGGTTTCAGCGAGGATGAGCTGCGCGACCGCATCCGGCAAGGGGTGGATCAGGCCCGCGCCAGCGGCCAGCTGCCGCCCGGCGTGGATCCCACCAACGCCATCGTGGGCCTGCTTGGCAGCCTGATGTCCGGCCCCGGACCGGGTGGGCGCGGCGGCAGATCCGGCGGCGGCCCAGGCGGCGGCTTCGGCCGCGGTTCCGGCGCCTTTCGCAACCTGAACCCCACCCAGCTGCACGGCGGCTTCAACTACCAGGGCGATTTTTCCTCGCTGGATTCCGCGCCGTGGTCGCCCACGCTGCTGCCGCAGACCAAATTGCCCTACGCCAGAAACACCTTCGGCGTCACACTGGCGGGCTCGCCCTACATCCCCGGCCTGGTCAAGCCCAGCAACAAGCAGTTCGGCTTCCTGAACTTCAACTTCTCTCGCAATACCAATCCGGAGGTCCTGACAGGCACCGTGCCGACCGATGCCGAGCGGACCGGCGACTTCAGCGGCCTCACCCAGACCCGTAACGGCGTCACGGCGGTCAGCCCCATCTACGATCCGGTGACGGGCAGCCAGTTCAGCTACAACGGCCGGCCTAATGTGATCAACCCCGCCCGCATCACGCCCCAGGCGCTCTATGTCCTCAACAACTTCTACCCGCACGCCAACGTCCCGGCCGCGGGCACCGAGGCCTACAACTACCAGACGGACACCACGGCCGGCCAGAACTCGGCCAACCTGTCCTCACGCTTCATCCGCAACCTCGGCTCAAGTAACGGCAATCCCTTCGGCGCCTTCTTCGGCGGCAACCGCAATGCGCCGGCCACGCTGCGGCAGAGCCTGAACACCAGCTTCAGCTACTCGCACTCCGCCTCCGACATTCGCAACATCATCCTTCCGCTTTCGGGCGCCAGCCAGACGGACGGCTACAACCTGAGTCAGGGCTACGTCATTGGCTTCGGCCGCTTCAACAACACGGCCAGCATCACCTGGAATCGCAGCCATGCCGACACGCGCAACTACTTCACCAACACCGCGAATGACCCCACCTCCGCGGCCGGCATTGCCCTGCCCAGCACCGGCGCGCTCGGCGCGCAGCCGAATTTCTACAACGGCCTGCCCTCGCTGCAGTTCACCAACTTCCTTTCGGTGACGAACACCAACCCGCAGGACAACATCAGCCAGACCATCTCCTTCTCGGACCAGGTCAGCTACCGGCATAAAAAGCACAACCTGCGCTCCGGCGGCGACATCCGCCGCGTACACCAAGACTACCTGGGCGGCGGCACACCCCTGGGGGCCTTCACCTTCACCGGCTACAACACCGAAAGCCAGGGCGCAAACGGCGATCAGATCAGGTCTGTCACCAGCACGGGGGATGTGCAAAGCGGCTCGGCCTTTGCGGACTTCCTGCTGGGCCTGCCGCAGCAGACGGCCATCCAGGCCGGTTTGAACAAGATCTACCTGCGCGCCAACATCTTTGACTGGTATGCCAATGACGATTTCCGCGTGGCGGATGGCCTCACCCTCAACGGCGGTCTTCGCTACGAATACTTCAGCCCCTACAACGAGAAGAACAATCGCCTCGTCAATCTCACGGGTGTCTCGGAGCAAACCACCAACGTGGGCTGCGTGACCCCCACCGGCATCTCGGTCCAGACCCCGGCCGGTCTGCTTACCTGCGCCCCCGGGCCTACCTCTTCCCTGCTGCATGGCGATCACGTGATGTACTCGCCGCGCTTCGGCGTGGCCTGGCGGCCGCATGTCTTCCCCACGCTGCTGAAGGAAACCGTGGTGCGCGCGGGCTACGGCATCAACTTCAACACCACGCAGTTTGCCAGCTTCGCGCAATCGCTCTCCTACCAGGCGCCCTTCGCGGCCTCGCAGAACAACGTGCTGTCCACGCCATCCGTCAACGGCCAGCCAGGCAACGACACGGGCTGCTTCCAGCAACAACCAGGCGCCGCCTCCAACCTCACCCTCGCGAACGGCTTTGGCTGCTCGAACAAGCTCTACCAGAACACCTACGCCGTGAACCCGAACTACCGTCTCGGCATGGTGCAGATCTACAACGCCAACCTCCAGCGCACGCTGCCCGCGGGCGTGGTGTTGAACATCGGCTACAACGGCTCGCACGGCTCGGGACTGAACGTGGTGCGTGCCCCCAACCACACCGGCAACACCGTGACAACGCCCGACGCCGTCGCCTTCACCTACCAAAGCTCCGACGCCGAATCCACCTTCAACGCCCTCACGGTCAGCGCGCAGAAGCGCCTTGAAAAGGGTCTGGCCGTGGCTCTGAACTATCAATACGCCCACTCGGTCGATGACGCCTCCAGCTTCGGCGGTGCCGCCACCACCTCCAGCATTCAGAACGACGACGATCTTCACGCCGAGCGCTCCAACTCCAGCTTCGACCAGCGCCACAAGCTCACCGGCACCTGGCTCTATGAGCTCCCTGTCGGCCCCAACCGGCTGTTCCTGAACCGCGGCGGCCTCGCCTCGAAACTGCTGGACGGCTTCAACATCTCGAGCGCCTTTACGCTCGCCTCCGGCATGTACTTCACGCCGAACTATACTTCCACAGCCGCGCAGACCGCCGCCGGTGGCACCTACACGCTGCGGCCGAACCGCAACTTCGCCCAGCCCATCGCCGGCGCAGGCGCACTGCGCTCCTGGTTTAATCCGGGGGCATTTACAACGCCTTCAGGCTACGGCTCGGCCTCACGCTACTCGATCGAAGGCCCCGGCCAGGTGCTGATCGCGATGTCACTTTCGCGCACTGTCTCCTTCGGCGAAACACGCTCTTTCGAGACCCGCGTCACCGCCAACAATGTCTTCAACACCGTGCAATACAACGGCGTCGATACGCAGCTGGACTCGGCCACCTTCGGGCAGGTCACCGGCGCCGCCGCCATGCGGACAATCACCTTTATCGGCAGGTTCAGGTTCTAGATGAGACGCACACACCAAGCAAACCTGCTGCGCCCCTCAAAGCTGCTGCGCCCCTCAAAGCTGCTGCGCTCCTCAAAGCTGCTGCGAGCTTCAAATTTGCTGCGCTCGCTGCTCATCGCTCTTTTTCTCCCATGGGGGAGCCTCTGCCTTGCGCAGAGCAGCGCCCCCGCACTCCAATCCCCGGCCGGCGACGGCGCACCCGCGGCAAATCAGCACGGCAACTATACCCTCACCGTCAATGCAAACATCGTGCTGACGAACGTCGTCGTCCGCGATAAAAAAACCGGCGCCGTCGTCAAAGGCCTCAAGGCCTCCGACTTCACGGTTCTTGAAAACGGCAAGCCGCAGCGCATCGCCAGCTTCGATTACCAAAACGTGGATGGGGCCGCGCAGCTTGCAGAAAAAAATACCGTGGGCGGCAAGGCTTCGATCGCCGATCTGCTGGAGCGCAACTTCGCCGCCGACCCGCAACAGCTGCGCGACCACCGGCTCATCGTCATGTTCTTTGACCTCAGCACCCTGCAGGACGACGACACCGATCGCGCCGTCGAAGCCGCGCAGAAATACATCAACACGCAGATGCAGCCCGCCGATCTGGTGGCGCTCGTCAGCTTCTCCACCGCGCTCACCATGGACCAGGACTTCACCAGCAACAAGGCGGCCTTGCTGCGCGGCCTGAACAAATACAACGGCACCGATCAGACCGCGTTCGGCAATGGCGCCAGCGCCTCTTCCACCCCCACCACGACAACCACGAACACGAGCACGACGAGCACAACCACCACCAGCGGTACCAACGGCACGAGCGACAACGGTTCCAGCTTCGTCCCTGATGACACCGAATACAACAACCTCAACACCGACCGCGAACTTTACGCCATCCGCCAGGTCGCGCAGTCGCTGGAACGCGTGCCGCAGCGCAAGAGCATGCTGTACTTCTCCGGCGGCCTTTCACGCAACGGCATCGAAAACCAGGCCAGCCTGCGCGAGGCCACCAACGCCGCCGCCAAGGCCAACATGGCCATCTATTCCGTAGACGCGCGCGGCCTGCAGGCGCTCCCACCCGTCGGCGACGCCACCCAGGGCAGCCTGCGCGGCACGGCCGCCTACACCGGCACCGCCGTCGCCAACCAGTTCAGCAACAACTTCAGCTCGCAGGAGCTGCTCAGCACCCTATCCACCGATACCGGCGGCAAAGCCTTCTTCGACTCCAACGACTTCGGCCCCGCCTTCCAACAGGTCGAGCACGATACGGAGGCCTACTACATCCTCGGCTTCCACTCCACCGATCCACGCCGCGATGGCGTCTTTCGCCACCTGACGGTCCGGGTAAACCGCTCCGACGTGAAGCTCGAATACAGGCCCGGCTACTACGCCCCTGCCGACTTCCAGCACCAGAAGACAGAGGACCGCGAACAGGCGCTTGCGGACCAGATGCGCAGCGATCTGCCCGCGCTCGATGTCGCCGTCTATTTGCAGGCGCTCTACTTTCGGCAGAACGCCAACACCTTTTATGTGCCCGTGAACCTCATCGTTCCCGGCTCGCAGATCCCATTCACACGCAGCAAGGACCAGGACAAAGCAACGCTCGACGTGCTCGGCCAGGTGCGCAACGCGCAGGGCATCGCCGTGGGCAACGTGCGCGATACCGTGAAGCTGGCGGTGAACCAATCGCAGGGCGTGGCGCGGCGCAACATCCAGTACTCCACCGGCTTTCTGCTTGCACCCGGCCATTACCACCTCAAGTTCGTTGTGCGCGAAAACGAGACCGGCAACATGGGCTCCTTTGAAACCGACATCAATGTGCCCGACCTGAAAAAGCTGCCCGTGAAACTCAGCTCCGTGATGCTGGCCAGCCAGCGCACACCGGATGCCGCCAGGAACAGCCCGAATCTCCTGGTCCGCGATGGCGAGCAATACATCCCCAACGTCGCCCACGTCTTCCGCCAGGATCAGCACCTCTACCTGCTCTACGAACTCTATGACCCGGCCCGGGCAAAAGGCGCTCCGCAGGCCGCCGACGCACCCGGCCTCACGCGGCGCGAAAGCGGCCCCGTCCACGTGCTCACTTCCATCGAATTTCTTTCCGGCGGCGCAAAGGTCTATGAAACGCCGCTGGTCACCGCCAACACGGTGAATGAACCAACGCGCGATGCCATCGCTTTTCAGTTCGACGTCCCGCTCGCGGGGCTGAAACCCGGCGACTACATCTGCCAGGTAAACGTCATCGACGATGCCGGCGGCTCCTTCGCCTTCCCACGGCTCGCGTTGCGCGTCGGAGGCACGCCGCCGGCCCCGGGCCACTAGGGTGCATCGCGAAGTAGGTCTGCATACAGGTCTTTCCAACAATGTGTCATCTCGACCGGAGCGAAGCGGAGCTCCACCACAGATGTGTCATCTCGACCGGAGCTGACCTCGTCAGCGGAGTGGAGAGACCCCTGTATTTCGTCCAGTGAGCCGAGGACCCAGAGCCGCTCCGCAAAACGAAAAGTCGTCTTGCTCCAGTAGAGATAACGCTCCAAAGCACCTCGATCCACATGTCGACACACCCTGCAGCCGATTCATCGTCACATGCAGTCTGAACTCCTCTTGTTGTCATCCCGCAGCGCAGCGGCGGCACTGCCAGGCGCTTCGCTCGAGCGGCATCCGAATGCTAAGCTGCTGACGCAGCATCTTCGCCAAGGAGAGCTCATGCAAGACCACGCTCGCGCACGTTGTGGATGGGCCAGTATCGTGCTTCTGGCCGCTACTCTGCCCTCTTTGCACGTCCGCCAGGCCCACGCGCAGGAGGCCGTACCCGCCCCACCCGCACCACTCCATTTGAACGTCGTGGTGGAGCCCCACTCCGGCGAACCGGTGGCAAACCTGCCGCAGAGCGCCTTCACGGTGCTCGACAACGGGCAGCCGCAACCCATCGAAAGCTTCCGCGCGGTCGCCGGGGCGGACGCGGCCACGGAAGTCCTCATCGTGGTGGACGCGGTCAACATCCCCTACACGCAACTGGCCTATGAACGGCAGCAACTGGCCGCTTTTCTGCAGGGCAACAACGGCGAGCTCGCCTTTCCGACCTCGCTCGTGCTGCTGAGCGACACCTCAACCGAGGCCACGGGCTTCACCAACGACGGCAACGGCCTGAGCAAGACGCTGAACGACAAGACCATCGCCCTGCGCGAGCTACGCCGCAGCTCCGGTTTTTACGGCGCACAGGAACGCCTGGACATCTCGCTCAAGGGCCTGCACGATGTCCTGGTGAAGGCGTCCGCGGCGCGGGGCCACAAGATCGTGCTTTGGCTCTCTCCCGGCTGGCCGCTGCTCTCCGGCCCCGCGGTTGAGCTCACCGCCCGCCAGGCGGAGGGCATCTTCGGGGAGATCGTCGGCTTTTCTGCCGCTCTGCACCGTGCAGACGTCACGCTCTACAGCATCGATCCGCTGGGAGCGCAGGAAAGCGTCGGGCGCACCTTCTACTACCAGGAATTTCTGAAGGGTGTGCGCAAGCCGGCGCAGGCCCAGCTCGGCAACCTGGGCCTGCAGGTGCTGGCCGTCGAAAGCGGCGGCCTGGCGCTGAGCAGCAGCAACGACATCCGCGGGCTGCTGTTAAAGGCCATGCGGGACACCACGGCCGAGTACCAGATCACCCTTGCCCCCTCCACCGCCACTCCGGACGGCGATCACGGCTACCACAGCCTCGAGGTACGCGTCGCCGGCCAGGGCCTCAAGTCAAGAACCGACCAGAGCTTCTACACGCAGCCGTAACCAGTTGAACAAGGGCGTAACGCCTCGCTCCGCTGCTGCCTCCTGGTTGTCATTCCCGAAGGGAATCTACGGTTTCGCCGTCCACTCTACTGGTAAGGACAATGCCGACAACCCGACTGGCAGCAGTACCCACGGCGCAGATGGTACTGCGCCGTAAACACCAGGTAAGGACCGTCTGTGTACGTATCGCCGGGTTGCAGCTCCCCCGCCACCGGTTCCGTGCCACGGTCGCCCGGCCCGTCCGCCTCGGCCGAGACGTCACGCGCTGAGTCCATGCGATCCTCGCCTCGCTTCAAGAGAACAACCCCAGGTTGCCGCCTGACGCGCCAGCCTGCCGCGCCGTCGGCGTACGCGCCCCTTCACGCAGCAGCGCCGCCACTGACCGCACCGGTTTGCGCCCTCCTGTGGCCTCCTTCGGCACCGCCGCCGCGCCTGTGGCGGAGACCGACGGATCGACTACCGCCCCATCCTGAAAGACCACGGTACGGCCGGGAATGGCAGGGACCCGCTCGCCCGGTACCAGAATGCCGGCAAGGTTCAGCGGATCAGCGGCGGCGATCGTGAGCGCCGGCTCCCCGCCGCGTTGCGCCTGCTTGCGGCGCGCCTCGCGCAGACCTTCGGCGGCCTCTGGCAGCGCAAACTGTTCGCCAAAGGCTCCGCTCACAAAGCGCCCACCGCGCACGGCGCCCTGCGCCTCCAGGCGCCGCAGGTGCGGCAGCAGATCGCGCCACTTAGGCGCATTGGACTCCCGCGTCAAAAGCTCCCGGAACAGCACGCCGTAGCGGCAGAGCAACACCCGTGCATGCGATTCCAAAGCTGTTTGCTGCTCCCGCGCGCGCTGGATCGCCGCCTCGCCCCCATCCCGCCCCGGCACTTCCAACTTAGGCGAAGCTGTCGGCTCACACAGCAGCGACCAGCGCCCCGCCGTCGTCCGCGCCGCTGCGCGTTTCCGCAGGCTCACCGCCGGCGTCTGTTCCAGGTGCACGCTCTTGCGCCGCGGATCCATCAATGCCCGCAGCTGATCGAACCCATCGGCCGACGCCAGCCCCGCCGTGGCCAGCTCCCACAGCCCCGTGTTCACCGCCTGCTTGGTCAGCCCGCTCAGGCGCTGCAGATCCGCCGTAAACGCCGCCCCGCGCTCCCCCAGCAGCGTCCGCAGCCGCCCCGCTTCGGGCGAAAGCGCCCCCGCCAAGGCTTTCTCTTCCACACACTTCGCCGCAAGCGCTTCCGGCAGCCACTCCGCCGATTCCCGCAGAAAAAATGTAATCGGCGCAGCTCCGGTAGGGATCACCCGCCGCGGTGCGCCGCCATCGGCCTCGCTCCACGCCGGATGCGGCGAGATGCGGCCCCAGCCCACCACGCCTGCCAGGCAGAGATTGTCCAGCCAGCGGGGATCATAGTCGCGCACACGCATGGGCAACAGCGTCCGCTCCCACTCGCACGCCGGCGCCTCAAACCCCTCCAGCTGTTCAAGCGCCGCCAGCACGCCCTCTTCGCCGGTCATTGCCGCGTCAGGCGCCACATGCTGCCAATCCTGTAGCCACCGGTTAAACACGGCCGCCGATACCGGCTCCACACTCCGGCGCAACCCACTCAACGTCAATCGGTGGATGCGCTGCAGAATTCGCCGCTCACACCACTCGATCTTGCAGGGTGCGTCCTCCGCCGGCTTCGCCCGCTCATACACGCCGCGCATGGCTAAACCCTGCATCTCCGCCATCAGCAGCGACTGGTAAAGCTCGTTCGCGTCCAGCTGCAGCAAAGCTCCCAGCGACTCCGCCGTCAAGGGCCCCAGCAGTTGCAGCCAGCCCTGCACCGCACTCGCCACCGCTCCATCCCGCGGCGAAACTGGCTGTGCGGGCCTGTACTCCGTGCCCGCCAACACCCGCTCCACACGCGGCGCACTCACCGCCGGCAGATCTCCACCCGCGGCGATCACCTCGGCCTCCGGCCAAAGCAGATGCGCATCGTCCAAGCGCTCGGCGGCCACCCAGCTCAGCGCCTCATGCACCCGCAGCTGCACAGCCCGGCCCTTGCTCTGCAATCGCGCGAAAAGCTCGCTCCAGTGCCCGGTCCCGCGCGGCCTCGCAGCAGCCTGCGTCTCCAGAAATGCCAGCGGCAAAGCTCCCAGCTGCAAGAGCAGATCGTGCAGCTCATGCTCATCGCGCACATCGGGCCATAACGTCTCGCGCACACTGTCGATCGCCGCCCCATGCAGCCGCCCCGCGCCCTCCGTCACCGCGTCCGGCAGTGTACGCCGCAGCTGCACCGCGCGCGCCCGCCGCGCCGCCGCATCCGCCTCGTCAAGGTACGCATACGGCATCGCGTTGATCAGCTCATGGGCAAACTGCGAGGGCACCGGCGTATCGACCGCCAGGCAGGTGATCGCACCCGAAGCAATGCCGCGCAGCAATGCCTCCAGCCCGTCGATGTCCATCGCCTCCGTCAGCGTGTCGCGCATCACCTCGCGCACCAGCGGATGGTCCGGAATTTCGATGTCGCCCGTCATCGTCTCCGGGCACGCCGAGGCATGCGGAAACACACTCGCCAGCAGATCATCCGAGCGCGTCCGTTGCACCTGCGGCGCCACCCGCTTGCCCTTCTGCATCCGCAGCAGCTGCAGGCTGCGCCCCGCCGCCCAGCGCCACCGGTTCTTGAACAGCGGTGACGGAATTGAAGCCTGCTCTAACAATTCACGCGCCGTATGCTCGCTCAAAAACTGAAACACATCCATCAATGGAAAACTGTGCTGCTCGGCCAACGAGATATTGATCCCGTTGTCGGTCGCCGCTGCCTGCAGCTCGAAATTGAACCCGCGGCAGAAGCGCTTGCGCAACGCCAGCCCCCAGGCCTTGTTCAACCGGCCACCGAACGGCGCGTGCAGAATCAGCTGCTGCCCGCCGCCCTCATCGAAAAATCGTTCCGCGATGATCGTCGTCTTCGTCGGCACCGCGCCCAGCACGCTGCGCCCCGCCACGACGTACGTCACCAACTGCAAGGCCGCCGACTCGCACACAAAGCACTCGCGCCTCAGCCAATCCATGCACGCGCGCACCTCGGGGTGCAGCGAACCCCAACGCCCATCGACATACGGCGTGGAAGACACATCTTCCGCACTACCTGAACTTTGCACGGCTCCGCTTATCGCGGATGGCTTCACACACCGCGTACGCCCATCGATCTCCGCCCGCAGATCGCTCACCCCATCGCACAACGCCTCCGTGCGCTGCGGGGCCTCGCCCTCCCAAAAAGGAATGCTCGGCGGCGCTCCGTGCGCATCCTCCACCAAGACCTTGCCCCCGGGATCAATGCGCTGGATGCGCCAGCTCGTATTGCCCAGCAGCACCACATCGCCCGGATGTGAATCCACCGCAAAGTGCTCATCGAGCGTCGCAATCTGCACATTTTCCGGCTGCAGCATCACCGCAAACAGGGACGTGTCCGGAATGGCGCCGCCGTTGCCAATCGCCGTCATCCGCGCCCCTCGTCGCGCGTGGAGGTGCCCCTGCACACGGTCGCGCAACAGGTATGCTCCATAGCGGCCGCGCGTGCTTTCAATGCCGTTGTGCAGCAGCGCCACGACCTCCTCAAAACCCTCACGCGTCAGCGCACGATACGGCCACGCACGGCGCACCACGTCGTACAGCGTGTCCTCTTCCCAACTCTCGGCCCCGCACATGGCCACGATCTGCTGCATCAGCACATCGACCGGCGCTTCGGGAACCTCCAGCCGGTCCAGCTCACCGGCAAGCATCTTGCGCAAGAGCGCCGCCTGCTCCAGCAGATCGTCCCGCGTCATCGCAAAGAATCTGCCCTTGGGCACCGCCCCACGCCAGTGCCCCGCGCGGCCCACACGTTGCATGGCCACGGCCACCGCGCGTGTGGACTGAATCTGGCAGACAAGATCCACCGACCCAATGTCGATGCCCAGCTCCAGCGACGCGGTCGCGATCAGAATCTTGATCTCACCCGCTTTCAGCCGCTGTTCCGCATCCAGCCTCAGCGTCCGGGAGAGCGATCCGTGATGCGCCGCCACCGCATCCGGGCCCAGCCGCTCCGCCAGCTCAAAGCTGATCTTTTCCACCAGCCGCCGCGTATTCACAAAGACCAGCGTCGACCGATGCCCTTCCGCAAACCGCGCCAGCTTGTCATACAGTTCGGTCCACATCGCGGTCGTCGCCACCGAGCTCAACTCATCGGATGGCACCTCGATGCCCAGATCCAACACGCGCCGCTGCCCCACCTGCACAATCGTCGCCGGCGGCCGCTCCGGGTGCGCGCCCGTCAGAAAATCAGCCACTAGCTCGATCGGGTGCTGCGTTGCAGAAAGCCCAATGCGCTGCGGCGGCGTTCGGGGAAACAAAGAACCGGGTGCCCCAGGTCTCGCTTCTGAGACCTGGGTGGATGCACCCCAACCCTCTCCGGCGTCTGCCAAACTCGAGGGCTCTGCAGAGTGGATCTCTGAAACGCCGGCCATGGTTCCTCTCACGAGCCGGTTGTTCCCGCACACCAGCGCCTCCAGCCGCTCCAAACTCAGCGCCAGATGCGACCCCCGCTTGTCATCCGCTACGGCATGGATCTCATCCACAATCACCGTGTGCACGGCAAGCAGTTTCTCGCGCGCCTTGGCCGAAGTCAGCAGCAGATACAACGATTCCGGCGTTGTCACCAGAATGTGCGGCGGCTGCCGCAGCATCGCCGCGCGGTCCCTCTGCGGTGTATCCCCTGTGCGCACGCCGGTCCTGATCTGACCATTCGCTTGCGGACACAGATACCCGCGCTCCAGCGCCAGCTGCTGAATTTCCGCCAGCGGGCCTTCCAAGTTTTTCTGCACATCGTTGGACAGCGCCTTGAGCGGCGACACGTACACCACCTGCGTCGCCGGTGCGAGCGTTCCGGCCAGCGCCTGCCGCAGCAGCCCGTCAAGGCACACCAGAAACGCCGCCAAGGTCTTGCCCGAACCGGTCGGCGCCGAGATCAGCGTAGGCTCCCCGCGCAGAATGGCGGGCCAGCCGGCGATCTGCGGCTCCGTCGGGGTCCCGAAACGCCGCGTGAACCACTCCTGGACCACCGGGTGCGCCCACCCGAGCGCGGGATCGGCCGCGGCGCATGCGGTGGCGGTGGCGAAGTCGTCCTCTACCTGGAGCCCGGCGGTCATAAAGGCGATTCTACCGCCGCCTTCGTGCAATGTTCGCCCCGGGCGACCCCCTCCCGGCACCTTGCCTCAGATGTGGTGCACTCGCTGCCGCCCGGCCGCCGCCTGTCACACATTGCCGGATAAACTAAAAACGTCATGGCCTTTCCCATCAAAACCTGCGTCGTGTGTGAAGAAGAGTTCGAGCTGCGTCCGGATAAACCGGGCTTCGCCAACCGCTGCCCCGAATGCAGCGCCGAAGATGCCCGCACCGCCGCGGCCAGCAGCAATTTCCGCGACGACGGCGCCTCGGGCGAAATGAACGCCGAACGCCGCAAAGCCATGAAAAACATGCTCTACAGCAAGGACAGCTGAAGCGAGCAAGGACAGCTAGAGCGGCCCAATCCGCCCTTCTTATCATTCCCGGAGCGCATCCGCGTTCCGCTCCACGCCACAACCACAGCCACGCCGCAACCACAACGCCCCACCCCGAGGAACACCATGGACATCTTCGCCGGCCCTCGCGAAAGCCGCCGCGGCCCCGCTGACTGGTTCACCGGCGTCGTCTGGATTGATCCCGTGCTCCCCAATACGGCGCCCTCCACGCTTGCGGTTGCGCGCGTCAGCTTTGAACCCGGCGCGCGCACGGCCTGGCACACCCATCCGCGCGGCCAGGGGCTCCACATCCTCAGCGGCGTCTGCCAGATGCAGGTGCGCGGCGGGGAGGTGTGTGAGGTCAACGCCGGCGAAGCCGTATGGTTCGCACCCGGCGAGGTGCACTGGCACGGCGCCAAACCCGGCCACACAATGGTTCACCTCGCCATGCAGGAGTTCGACGAGAACGGCGTCAATGTGGTGTGGCTGGAGCACGTAAGCGAGCTCTGACGCCCCTGCCGGCAACGCTGTGGCAGCCCGCGGTGCATCACACTCCGCAACGCGGTTTGCAGGGGAGAGTTTCATGGAAAACTTGGGTATACCGACACTGAAACATGGAACAGCGGAGCTGGAACCGGGCGTCCGGTTGCACTACGTGACCGCAGGCAACGGCAGCCGCACGATGGTGCTGCTGCACGGCTACCCGCAGACGTGGTGGGAGTGGCGTCACGTGCTGGGACCGCTGGTGCGCGAGGGCTGGCGGGTGATCGCACCGGACTACCGCGGCGCGGGTAGCTCCTCCAAACCGCCGGCCGGGTATGACAAGCGCACGATGGCCGCTGATATCTACAAACTGCTGCGGGAACACCTCCGCGTCACCGGGCAGGCCACCGTGGTCGGCCACGACATCGGCATGATGGTGGCCTACGCCTTTGCCAGCGAATTCCCCAAAGCGGTGCACAAACTCGTGCTGATGGAGGCGCCCCTGCCCGGAACGGCCGCCTACGATGCCACCGTGGCGACAACCAAACTGAACAATGCGACGATGTGGCACTTCTTCTTCCACAACGCCCAAAACAACTTGGCGGAGTCCCTCACAGCCGGCCGCGAACGGCTCTACCTGCAGCACTTCTACGAGCGCCTGGCCTTCAACCAGGGCGCCATCACCGCCGCAGACCTTGACCTCTATGCGTCCCACTACGCCGCCGCCGGCGCCATGCGTGCCGGCTTTGAGGTCTACCGTGCGTTTGACCGCGATGCAGAGGACAACCGCGCCGCGCTCAAAAAACACGGCAAGCTCACGGTACCCGTGCTCGCGCTGGGCGGCACCTCCAGCTTCTATCTGCCCATCGCCAAAGAGATGCTCGCGGAGGTCGCCAAACACGTAACCGTGGCCCCCATTCCGGACGCAGGCCACTGGATCGCCGAAGAAAACCCAGAGGCTCTGCTGAAGGAACTCCTAAAATTCTGTCGGTAACGCCGTCACTGATGGCGAGGAGCAGCCGTGCAGACCGGGGGTCAAAGCCAGCCAGAAAACAAGCTGACTTCGATGTAGCGGATCTACCGTGCCGTGAAGAAGAGCCACTCCGCTAAATCTTTGTTGAACTGCTCCGGTTTGAGAATGAAGGGTATGTGCTCGCCGCCAGGGTAGAGGCGGGTCTGCTGGCTGCGTAGGAGTTGTTGCTGTATGGGCAGGGCGCCGGGGGTCGCGAGCGGGTCGGGAGATCCGGCCTGGATCAACACGGGTATGGTAATAGACGACAACACCGCCCCGTAGCTGATGTCCAAAGGCAGAGCCAAGAGACCGGCGCGAGCGAACTGTGGCGAAGACGCGACAATTGCGTTAAGAATCAAGTTCTGCTCGGGTGTGAGCGTATTGCCGGATTCGCCTGTAATGAAGCCCTGAGCCCCGGCCAGGGCTGTCAATGCATCCGTGCTTGTCGCGTCTTTAGCCACCGCTGCCGGTTGGGCAAAGATAGCGGCCAGCTCAGCGTTCGGAGCGATAAGGGGATCGATGATGTCCAGCCCACGTAGCGTCTGCTGACCATATTTCTGCACATAGTTGATCGCGATGATGTTTCCGAGTGACCATGCAGCGAGAACCGGCCGATCCAGCTTGAGACCTTGGATGACCGCGTGGATGTCATCGGACAACAGGCTGAAGCTATAGGCCAAGGGATCGGTCGGCTTGCCGGAATAACCCTGGCCACGCAGATCCATGGTCACGATGTGGAAGGGCAGAAGCTCCGGGCTACAACACCAGAGATCAGTCACAGGCCATCTCTACATATTGCCAACCCCGATATCAGCATTGCGGGCTTCCTCATCCTGTGGATCGAGATATTTCTCGATCGTCTCCTCCAGTACGCCGCGCGCCTTCAGCAGAAAGTCGATCGCATCGCGCCCCGCACCGTAGCCGCCGGGGTGTTCGGTGGTGTAGTGCGCGGCGGCTTTCACCTCCGGCCGCGCGTTGGCGACCGCAATGGCCAGACCCACCTCGCGCATTACTGGCAGATCGATGATGTCATCGCCGGCATAGGCAATCTCCTCCAGCGTGCAGCCCTCATCCTTCCTGATCAGCTCGAGCGCCTCCACCTTGTAGTGCTGGCCCTGGTACACGTGATCGACGCGCAGGTCTTTGCTGCGGATATCCACAGCCTGCGAGTGGCGCTTGGTGATCCAGCCGATCTTGAGCCCGGCCACGTGCGCTAGGGCAATGCCCATGCCGTCATGTGCGGAAAACGTCTTCACCTCGACACCCTTGCCGTCCGGACCGGGCATCACCGTGATGCCGCCATCTGTGAGCACGCCGTCCACATCGAACAGCAGCACCTTCACGCGGCGGGCACGGTCCTCGGGACTTAAATCGGAACTCGGGTCGCCGTTTTTGCCGGATAGCCTCTGGGGTTCGCTCATTCGCCGATCATACCCCGGCACCCGCAAGCGGGTCTCCGTCCAGGGTGCATCCAAGCCTTTCTGGAGCGACTCGCAATGCCCGCCACACTCAACGCCGAACCCGAAACAGAAGCTTTATCCGCCCCCAAATCGAAACAGCCCAAACAGGGCAAAGGTCCCACTAAAAAGACAAAGGGGGCCAAACCTGCAGCAGCCAAGGCCGAAGCAGCCGTAGCCGACACAGGGACCACATCCGGAGCGACAACGGCATCGCCGGCCTGGCGGGAGGTGGTCGCCGCCGCCCGCAAGCGGTTCGGCATCAAGGGCTTTCGGCCCGGGCAGAAAGAAATCCTGGAGGCTGTCTTTGCTGGCCGCGACGTGCTCGGCCTGATGCCGACCGGCGGCGGCAAATCCCTCACCTATCAGCTGCCGGCGCTGTTCCTGCCGCATCCGGTGATCGTCGTCAGCCCCCTGATCGCCCTCATGCAGGATCAGCAGGAGCACGCGGCGGAGGCTCACATTGCGGTCGAAAAAATCGACTCCACCCTCACGGTCAAAGCCTCCGCACAGGCGCAGGAACATCTCGACGAGGGCAGCTCGCAGCTGGTGTACGTGACCCCCGAGCAGTTGGAAAGGCCAGAATTCCTTGCGGAACTGCGGGAGGCCGGCGGGATCAGCCTCTTTGTCGTGGACGAGGCGCACTGCATCCCGCAGTGGGGCCACGACTTCCGCCCCGCCTACCTGGGCCTAGGCTACGCGCGCGAACAGCTGGGCAACCCGCCGGTGCTGGCCCTGACCGCGACCGCCACGCAGGAGGTGCAGGACGAGATCCTGGAGGTGCTGCGCGCGAAAGACGCCGTCGTGGTCAACACCGGCTCCGAGCGCACCAACCTGCATTTTTCCGTGATGCCGACGGTGAACAACGACGCCAAACTGGCGCGCATCGGCACCATGCTTGAAAAGGAAGAGGGCACGGGCATCATCTACACCGCCAGCGTGCGCTCCGCGGATGAGCTGCATGGCTGGCTGAAAGAGCACGGCATCTCCGTGGGGCATTACCACGGCAAAATGACGCACCGCGACCGCGAGCAGGTGCAAGAGGAGTTCATGCGCGGCGATCACAAGGTCATGATCGCCACCAAGGCCTTCGGGCTGGGCATCGACAAGCCGGACATCCGCTTCGTTTACCACTACGAGTTCCCGGATTCTCTCGAGACCTACGCGCAGGAAGCCGGCCGCGCCGGGCGCGACGGCCTACCCTCCCATGCCGTGCTGCTCTACCGCCTGGAAGACAAGCGCATCCAGACCTACTTCATGGCGGGCCGCTACCCGCATGCGGCGGAGGTGAGCGCCGTGCTGGAAGCGCTGGCGCTGGGCCGCATGCTGCCCCGCGTCGAGGCCAAGGCAAACGCGGCCGAAGCCAAAGCCGCCAGCGATGACAGCAATGTGGAAGAGGAAACGGAAGAAGCGACCGACTCGGAAGCCAAGGGGGAGCCGGAAACGATCGAAGTGCAGGCCGCCGTCGTCGCCGATGCTTTACAGTCCGGCAAACGCGACGGCAAAGACATGCCGCTGCGGGTGCGCACCGTGGCGGACTACGCCGATGTGGGGCCGAAGCGCACGCAGGTGGTCCTGTACATGCTGTCCGACGCCGGATGGGTGCACCAGGACCGCAAGGGCTATCGGCTGAACGTCGCGGAGCCGCCCGGTGAAGACGAAATCACCACCCTGCTGAAGGGCTATGAGGAGCGCGCCGAGCACGACAAGCAGCGCCTCGCGGAGATGATGCACTACGCCCAGACCTCCACCTGCCGCACCCAGGTGTTGCGCCTGTACTTCAACGAGGAGGTCGGCGAACCGTGCGGGCGGTGCGATAACTGCGAGGAAAGTCGGGGAGAGCCTGTCCAGGACGACAGGGAGAACGCCGGGCAAACCTCCACCAACGGAAGCCGTGGTGCCGAAACGGCGCGGGACGGCCACGGCAAAGCACTGCGGCAGGAGCCTGAGAGCAAGCGCGAGGCCTCACGGCTCACAGGCACCGTCCCTGGCGCGCCCACGGATGCGCACGGCACCACGGTGATCTCCACGCAGCACGGCGACATCCACACCACTGCCCCTGAGACCCTGGTCCGCTCCGAACCCGAGCGCTTCAAAACCGGCGACCGCGTGCAGCACAAACGCTTCGGGATCGGCCAGGTGCGGGATATTCATGGCGAAAACGTGCTGGTGAAGTTCCCCAAGGAGGGTGAAAAAAAGCTGGTCGCCAGCTTTCTCACAAAGGTGTAACCGGCCGGCGAGCGCGTCATCCGCTGGAAATGACCCGCCCGTCCCGTTACGCTGGTAACCAGTTGACAATCCATGGTTCAGAACAAGGCCGGGAATGGGGCCGTTCGCGCTTGTACACTCAGAGACAATGTACAAGCGCGTTCTGCTCAAATTGTCCGGTGAGGCCCTGGCCGCGGGCCGTGGTTTTGGGGTCGATGCCGTCTTTATCCAGGCCATCGCCCAGGAAATTGCCGAGGTCGCCAATACGGGCTGCCAGATCGGCATCGTGGTCGGCGGCGGCAACTTCTTTCGCGGCGTCGCCGAGCAGGCCGTCGGCATGGATCGCGTTGCCGCCGACCACATGGGCATGCTGTCCACCGTGATCAACTCCATCGCACTGCAGGACGCCATCGAAAAGACCGGGCACTTCTGCCGCGTGATGAGCGCCATTGAGATGCATGAGATTGCCGAGCCCTACATCCGGCGTCGCGCCGTGCGCCACCTGGAAAAGGGCCGCATCGTCATCTTTGCCGCTGGCACCGGCAACCCCTACTTTTCCACCGATACTGCTGCCAGCCTGCGCGCCATGGAAATCGGTGCCGAAGTGCTGCTGAAAGCCACCTCCGTTGACGGCATCTACACCGCCGATCCCAAAAAAGTCCCCGATGCGACCAAGTTCGAGACCATCACCTACATGGATATCCTTCGGCTGGGGCTGCGCGTGATGGATACCACAGCGGTGTCCCTCTGCAAAGACAACAGCCTGCCTTTGATCGTCTTCTCCATGCGCGAGCGCGGCAACATCGTTCGCGTGGTCCAGGGCGAAACTTTGGGCTCGCTCGTCACCGCCTAGATAGGCGCGCACAGGAAAACGCTCTCGGGCCTCCCTGATGGTCATTCTGAAGGGATCTGCTCTCGCCCTTTTGCTGTCGTTCCCGAAGGGCATTCGCGGTTGCGTTTGCCTTTTTGTCTCCCCAACGGGAATCCGCGCCCGCAAACACGACGGACTTACTCCCCCTCCGCACCGGAGGCGTTCGTCTCCATGCCCCAACCGGCCTTGATCGCCAGAAAGCCCAAGCCCGCAAACAGGACGGCGTACGGCAGCGCGGCGATCCACGATCCCGTAATCCCCAGCAAGGCCCGCGCCACCGGTGACGCACTTCGCAACCCCAGAAGATTCGCCTCCACAAATCGGCCAAGCACCAGCGCGATCAGCCCGAGGCTGAACGCCAGGATCTGCGCCTGCTGCCGGTGGGTGGCATCCAGCGCCCTCCGCGCGAGCGCCTGCACGGCCGCCGGCGCCACCAGCAGCGCCAGGATAAGGGTCGTGAGCGCTCCCACCAGGAGGCCGAACCATCCGCCGACAGCGGTTCCGCTCAGCAGAACCGCCCGGTGCCCATGCCGTATCAGAAAATCACTCGCGAACTTTGCCGTAAACGAGACCACCAGGTAGACCAGCAAAGCCGTTCCAGCTACGGGCAGTACATCGACGAACTGCCTACGCAGCACAACGCCGACCTCCTCCGCGGGCTTTCGGCTGCGCGCCCGAAAGGCCCGCACCAGCGCCGCCGTCGCGACAAAGGCCAACGTATAGAGCAGCAACCGCAGCAGATTGGCTCCCCACTCGATGGGCGCCACCGACTGCACCGCGTGTTGCACCGCCGACGGCGACACGGGCGCCCTCACCGCCGGTCCACCCAGGACCGAACGGGTCTCCAATCGGCTCACCAGAATACGGTGCAGCCACGCCTTACCGCCCAGACCAACTAAAAACGCCAGCAAATCCGCCAGGAGGACGGGTAGCCACAACAGGGGGCGCTGCAACATCAGCTCCGAGACCTTGCGCCAGAGCTCTTCCATGAGAAATCCTCGTGGTCATCATACCGAGATGGAGCGTTCGGCGCGGTCCCCCATGTGGGGAACGTGTTAGGCCATACCTAGGCCACACTGTTCTAAATTGCTACACGGCTGCGTCGGGAGGGGCTACACGCCGGCGTTGCGAGGGACCAAGCGGCGTCGCTTCCACCAGCCCTGAATCATCCGTTGGCACGGGTGCTCCACCCATCGCCGCACCGACATGGCCAACAGAACAACAAAGACATAGCTGATCCATGGGTCCCATGCCTCAAGATGCAGACGCTGCGTAACGTGGTTCCATTGCAGCAGCGTAAAGATATTGAAATGTAGTAGATATAGGGCGTAAGTGGAAGTCCCGACGGCGACCAGCGGGCGAACGGAGAAGACACGCGCCAGCGGACTGACCCCTGCCAGCCCCAGAATGACCAGTGACCAGACCGGCGTAAACAGCCCGCCGTGCACCAGGATATAGGGCACCGCCGGGGCGACGTGGTAGGCCATCAGCCAGGCCAGCAGAAACCCCGCACACCCGGCGATCATCCGCCCTCGCTGCTGCAGCTTTAGCGCATCGTGCAGCCGCCCCAGCGTCAGCCCGGCCAGAAACGTACACAGGTAGGCCGCCGGAGTGTACTTGAGGGTGTCCAGCCAGGTTCCATCGCTGTAGCGGTCCACGGGCTGGTGCAGGTGATCGGGATTGGTCAGCAGATATAGGGTGTGCGGCACCAGACCCAGCGCCCAGAAACCGATCACCATCAACCCCAGCAGCCACGGCTTCGCCGGCCAGCGCAGCCTCAGCAAATAAGGAAACCCAAGGTACAGAACCACTTCACAGGAAAGTGTCCAGCTGACGACGTTCCAGAACGTGGCCAGGTGCGGGAAAAAACCCTGCGCCAGCAGCGGCGTGGCCACCGCGCCTAGCCAGAAGTCGGAACCGCTGCGCGCATGCCATTCCACGGCCAGCATCGGCCACGAGATCAGCAGGGTCAGCAGATACACCGGGTACAGCCGCGAAAACCGCGCCATCCAGAAATCGGCCGCCCGTACCCCCTCCGGCCGGTGCGCGTAGTTGTAGGACAGGATGAACCCTGAAATCAGAAAGAAAAAGCTGACGAACACATAACCTATACTCACCACCGGATAGAGCGTCAAAGCCGGGTGCCGCGCCGACGCCAGCCCCGACGGCGTGAAGTGAAACATCAGGATGATCAGTGCCAGCAGCGTGCGCAGACCGGTAAGCGCCGGCAGCGCTGGCCGGCGCTCCGCCGCCTGGACCGAGCGCGGCTGCATCTCGAGCGCGGGTTCGCCGGTCGAGGTCGGCGCCTTGGGGTCTTGCACATAGGTGGGGGTCACAGGCGTTGGACGCACAAGCTCCCGTTCCGGTCGCCGCCCGCCGGCAGCGGCTCATTCGCAAACGGCCTCGCCGGCCAGCGCAACCCCCTATTGCAGATCCACCTTTGCAAAGCTCAGCCCCTCCAGCATCGCCCGCACTGTCTCCCGTGCGTTGCCTGTCGCTGTCTTCAGAATGCCATCAGCCAAGGCGGCATTGGCCAGCTCCCCCTGCGCCTTTTGCCGGGTAGCGGACTCCAGATTCGGATCGGCGGCCACAAACAGCCCCGTGCTCCGGGTGTAGACGCGGGTCTTCGCATGATCAATCGTCGTCAGGAAGATCTGGCTCGGCGGCAGCTTCAACCGGATTGAACGTTCCCCGTGCCGCTCGCTGATCTGCACATCAGAGGCCTTTAATTGGCTGAAATCAATCCCCGCAATCGTTTCTCCGTGCACGATCATCAGCAACCGGTCGCCCGCCAGCGCATCGGGGAGCACCGCGCTTGATTCCTGGCCCTCGACCACGGTGTCCAGCGAGTAGACCACGGTCTCCAGCCGGCTCAGCCGCTGCACCCGCTCCACCACATCCGGCGCCGAACCGAAGCTCTGCGGTCGCCCGGTGATCATTGCAGCCAGCCGGGCAGCCAGCCCGGTCTGCGCATTGTGGACAAAAACGCCCAGCGCCCCCGCACCCAGCAGCACAGCTAGCAAAACGCCGATCAAAGTTCCGGACCCACGCCGGCGCCCTTCGTATTGGTACTGTACCGTCATCGACTCCATGTGACGCTCGCATAGCAGGATACGGTAGTCCCACGGCCAAACCGTGTCCTGTTTCGAGACAGCCCGCTCCCCTTCCGCGGCATGGGCACCGCGCGCGGGAACGGCTAGACTTTGAGAGATGGTGGAGCCCTTCCAGTTCGCGCATCGGGTCGCCTTTATGGCAGAGCACGCCGAAGCGATCCTGCGCGAGGTGCCGGCGCGGGCCGGGGTCTTTGCCCTGCGCGGCGAACGAGCGACCGACCAGCCCTACCTGACGCGGGCGGCGGATCTCAGGCGGCGGCTGCGACGGCTGCTCCTGCCACCGGAAACCGTGGACGCCGAAGGCCGGCCGGTGCTGTCCAAACGGCTGAACCTGCGCGACCGCATTCGCTGGGTGGAATGGACGGAGACGGGCTCCGACTTTGAAGCCGTGCTCCTTCTATACCGCGCGCTGGGAGCAAACTTCGGCGAGGCGGACGCGCGAAAACGGATGCGGCTGTTCCCGCCGTACTTTCTTCGCCTCTCCATGGGTCATGATCATCCGCGAGTGACCGTGACCGGCAAGCTGAGTGACCGGTCCCTGGGGGAAAGCTTCGGACCGTTTGCCACGCGGGCCGCCGCCGAGCGCATGGCCGAGGCCGTGGGCGAGCTCTTCAAGCTGCGGCGCTGCCATGAGGACCTCCTCGTGCACCCGGAGCATCCAGGCTGCGCCTATGGCGAGATGAACCGTTGTCTCGCGCCCTGCAAGGTGGCGTGCTCGGCCGAGGAGTACAAGGCAGAGGCGCAGGGGGTTTTTGCCTACCTGCGGTCGCGCGGGGCGTCCCTCATGGACGAAATCGCGGCCAGGCGCGAGGCAGCAAGCGAGGCCATGGACTTTGAAGGTGCAGCGGCGCTCCACCGGCAATGGGAAAAGGCGCGGGCGGTCTTCCAATCGGCCGACCCGCTGGTACGCGCGGCAGGCGAGGTGCGGGCGCTGGTGGTGCAGGAAGCGGCCGCGCTCCCGGGTGAGGCCGGCGTTCCCGAAGCGGCGGTGTTTTTGCTCGACAACGGACGCCTTGCCGGGCCGGAGCGGCTTTCCACACTGGGCGTACGGGCGGTTCGGGAGCAGACGGCGGTAGGTTCAAGCCTTTTCGCACAGCCGTTGATGCTGAGCGCCGTACCGGAAAGGGAGTCGCCACCGGAAAAAGGGTCGCCAGAAGGGGGATCGCCGGCCCTGGCACCCGGCCTTGCGGATGCGGTCGCCCGAGCGGAGCCGGATGCCGCGGTAGGTGGTCCCGAAGACCGCGCGGGCACCGTCATCGAGCGTTTGGAAGCGAGGGCCAGGGCCGGGGGAGAGCCTGACCCCGCCGAGCGCGGCGACGCTCTGGCGCTGTTCAAGCGCTGGTACTACCGCCCCGAGAAGAGCCGCGCGGGTGAGGTGCTTTTGCCCAACGAGGATGGGGGCTGGCCGGTGCGGCGGCTCCTGAATGCCTCCGCCCGCGTCGTTTTGGGACCGCCAACGGCATCGCCCGCCGTGGATCGTGACGCAGCTCAGTCGCCTGAGGTGCAAAAGGAGGCAAAGCAGCGCGTTTTGCATCCGGGGCGCGAGGGCGTGGAGCGCATCGTGCCGGTGCTGCCCAAGCGCAAGCGGCGGGGAAAGGCGCTGATGCCGGGCGAAGCGATCCTTTAGCCCGGCACGTGCCCGGCGACTCCGTCGCAGTCATCGCGAATGCCTCCGCGCGAGACCCACAAGCAGACCGGCGCTCATCCCGATCGACTGCTGATGGCCCGCGGCGAAGCTGTAATCATAGGCCGGCTCCAGGTGCCAGCCGAACCGGTGTCTTGAGGTAAGCCCGAACTCTTGAAACTGTGAGCGATCCACCCTGGGGCGAAACAACCCAGGCGAAACAGGTTCATCGCTGCGCTCAGATGACAATAGATACCCGAACAGACCCCAGTTACCGAGAAATGGTGAGACAGGGGAGGCCGGGAAAGTTCACGACGGAGCGTTTGAGCCGGTACCGGCAAGTTAGGCCAGCCGGACGCAGACACAGTGCCCGCCATCTCCAGAACTGGGCTGGCAAGCGGCAGTCCATTGAGTCCGCAACGCGAGCACACACCGTTACATGTCTCTGGCGACAGGGGCACCTGCTGAAGCAACGACGCTTGCGATGCAGAATGGGTTGAAGGCTGGATGAGAGCGACGCCATCGCAAAAATCGCAGTGTGGAGACCACGAGGCCCAGCATAGCAAGATTGCGCACAACAGCCACACGATGCCGCCAGTCCGTTTCGTGAGCGTTTCTGCCACCCCTAACAGTAACGCTGGATCCCGTCTTGTACCCAGCAACTTGGCTTAACGCAGGGCCGATTTGGGCTGCGCCAATACCAGCCCCCGCGGGGTGGGCAACATGAGAACGGACAGCAAACCTTCGCGTTCGAGCTTCAGTGCGGCCTCGCGCACGACCTCCTGGTGCGAGCTCGCATCGTGAATGACAACCAGGCCCCAGGCGCTCATCTGCGGCAGAAAGCGGCGAACCTCGGCCTCGCGAAGGCCGGGGTCGGAATCAGAGAAAAGCAGATCGATCGTGCCATGGACCGGCATCTCCAGCGAGCTTTGGTTACGCAGGTCGACAAAAGCCGATAGTGAGTTAGCGGGCGAGAAACGCTCGCGGGCGCGGGCAAAGACGACGGGGTCGAACTCGCAGGAGATAATTTTGCCGGGTGTGACGCCCGGAGTTTGCGCGTTCCGCTCAAGGCCGCAGGCGATCCACTCGGTAGATACACCTAGAAAGCTGCCGGTCTCCACAACCAGCTGCGGCTTCAGCGTGGTCACCAGCGTCGCGAGCAGCTCCAGCACCTCCACCTCAGCGCTCATGGAGTCCAACATGGACCACTGCTCAGGGTGCGGGCACTCAGGCGTGGCGCGATGGTACTCGGGCTGCAGCTGGCCCCCGGCGCGATCGTGCTGCAGCATGATCTTGTGTTCCTGTTTCAGCTTTTTACGGAAGAGCGACACCTAAGTACTCACCACCGGGTCGATCGCGCTTAGCCCTTCGGCCAGTGCTGCTCGCAGTAGACGTTTGTCAGCGCAGACAAGCATTGTTGTATCCAGTTCGCGACATGAGAGCGCTGAAGCAAGCTGAAGAGCATCGAGCGCCCGAATGCGATGAGTATCGATCAGAGTTTCTGCAAGACCGAACGTGTAGAAGTCCAGCCTCACCACTTGTAGCTTGTTCAGCTGCGCACCAAGCTCTAGCAAGGCAGCTTGTATGACGGTTGCTGGCAAATCTTCCATTTTTTCGCGACGGCGTAGCGCAGATCGAATTTCAAGAGGCGCTAAAGAACTAATTGCTACATCCTCGGCTTCCTCAAAAAGTGACCGGGTCCGCCTCGTTCCGTCTTCATCAATGAAGAGTTTGCAAAAGGCGCTTGAATCAAAGAACGTAATCAGTAACCACCTCTATCGGCGATGATCGTTGCCGATAAGGGTTCTCCACGGATAGGCACCGGCTCGAAGTTAAGTTTGAAAACCTTCTTTACTTCTGTTTCTTCTCCCTCGGCGCCGAATTGCCAACAACCTTCGTCCATGAGCGTACGGCGTAAATCCCTGAAGAGGGTGCGGTGGTAGCGCTCAGACTCAGGGTTGTTCGTGACTGTCGTACGGCAGGGACCTGTCATGTGAATGGAAATCCATTGGCCCTGACGCTCAGCCCACATCCCAACACCGGCTACAATCGCCGTTCCATCTCCATGTTTGTATGTGCGAATCTTTCCTGGACTTAACGGTTCGGACGATTCCATAGTTGACATCTTACGCCCTGCCCGCGAGCTGCCGCAGCACATAGTGCAGGATGCCGCCGTGCCCGTAATACAGAATTTCCTGCGGGGTGTCGATGCGGACGGTGGCGGGGAACTCCGTCGTCTCCCCCGTCGCGGCCGTGGCAGTAACCGTCAGGTTTTTGCCCGTGGCAAAGCCGCTTTCGAGCATCGCGCGGAGTTCGCCGGGCTGGCCCAGCGTATAGGTCTCCTCGCCCGTCAGGCCGTAGCTTTCGGCGCTCTCGCCGGGCTGGAACTGCAGCGGCAGCATCCCCATCCCTACAAGATTAGAGCGATGGATGCGCTCATAACTTTCGGCGATCACGAAGCGGATGCCGAGCAGCTTGGGTCCCTTGGCGGCCCAGTCGCGGCTGGAGCCCGAGCCGTATTCCTTGCCGGCCAGGATGCAAAGGGGCACATCCCGCTCGGCATAAGCAACGCTCGCCTCATAGATCGACATCGGTTCACCCCCCGGCAGCAGGCGCGTGACGCCGCCTTCGGTGCCGGGCGCCAGCTTGTTCCGCAGGCGGACATTCGCGAACGTTCCCCGCACCATCACCTCATGGTTGCCGCGGCGCGAGCCGTAGCTGTTGAACTCCGGAGGGAGCACGCCGTGCTCGGTGAGGTACTTGCCCGCCGGTCCGTTGGCCTTGATGGAGCCGGCCGGAGAAATGTGGTCGGTGGTAACCGAGTCGCCCAACCAGGCAAGGCAGCGGGCGTTCGCGATGTCCGCTACCGGCTCAGGCAGCGGCTGCATGCCCTCAAAATACGGCGCCTTACGGATATAGGTGGAATCGGCCTCCCAGTCATACGTGTCACCGGAGGGAAATTGCAGCTGTTGCCAGTTGGCATCGCCATCTGAAACGGTGGCGTACTGGCCACGGAACATGTCCGCGTCGATGGCGTCCCCCACGGCCTCGGAGACCTCGGCCTGGGTGGGCCAGATGTCCTTCAAGTAAACCGCCGCGCCGTAATGCCCGCGGCCCAGGGACTCGGTGGCGAAATCATGCTCGATATGGCCGGCGAGCGCGTAGGCGACCACCAGGGGCGGACTCATCAGGTAGTTGGCCCGGACCTCGGGCGAGATGCGGCCCTCGAAGTTGCGATTGCCGCTGAGGACCGAGACGGCCACAAGGCCGTGCTCCTCGATGGACTTTGAAACGTCCTCAGGCAGCGGACCGGAGTTGCCGATGCAGGTGGTGCAGCCATAGCCGACCACCTGAAAGCCCAGCGCGTCCAAAAAGGGCAGCAGCCCCGCACGCTTGTAGTAGTCGGTCACCACCCGCGATCCGGGCGCCAGGGACGTTTTCACCCAGGGCGGGGTCCGCAGCCCGGCCTCGACGGCCTTTTTTGCCAGCAAGCCGGCGGCCATCATTACATAAGGGTTGGAGGTATTCGTGCAGGAGGTAATTGCGGCAATGACCACCGAACCGTCGCGGAGGTAGCGGTCCGGGCTGAGGCCGAAACGCTGTTCCACGCTGCGCAGCGGCTCCAGCACCGCCGTGGGCGCACCCTCATGCCCCCAATGCAAGGCCTCGATGCGGTTGCTGGGGGTAAAGACCTGCGGCAGCGTCGCATCCGCGGAGATCTGCCCCTCCCCGGGATCGGAGTGTTCCGTCAACAGAACCTCCACAACATCCGGAACCGCCGGCGCGGCCTGCCCTTCCTCCGAGATCGTGTTGCCGGTGGCCGCAACGTTGCCGCCCTCCCCTTCCCAGCGCACCATCTGCCGCTCGGCGGTGCGGTTGGCGTGGGCGCCGACCAGCGAGGGCAACACCTTGCGGAAACTCGCCGGTGTCTCCGAAAGCAGAACGCGGTCCTGCGGGCGCTTGGGGCCGGCGACGGAGGGCTCCACCGTGGCGAGATCGAGCTCCAGCAGGGCGGAATACTCCGCCTCGGGAGCGGCATCCGGCTCATTTGGGGTATAGAACATGCCCTGCGCCCTGTAGTAGGCCTCGGTGAGCGCGATGTGCTCTTCGCTGCGGCCGGTGAGGCGCAGGTAGTTCAGGGTTTCGGCATCGACGGGAAAGATGCCGCAGGTGGCGCCGTACTCGGGGGCCATATTGGCAATGGTGGCGCGATCGGCCAGCGGGAGCTCCGCAATGCCGGGACCGAAGAACTCGACGAATTTGCCGACAACACCGAATTTACGCAGCATTTCGGTCACAGTGAGAACGAGATCGGTGGCGGTGGCGCCTTCCTTGATCTTGCCGGTAAGACGGAATCCCACCACCTGCGGGATCAGCATGGACACCGGCTGGCCGAGCATGGCAGCCTCGGCTTCAATGCCGCCCACCCCCCAGCCAAGCACGCCCAGGCCGTTGACCATGGTGGTGTGCGAGTCGGTGCCGACGAGGGTGTCAGGGTAGGCCGTGAAACTGCCGTCGGCCTCGGGCGTGGTGGTAAACACGACGCGGGCAAGGTATTCGAGGTTGACCTGGTGGCAAATGCCCATGCCCGGCGGCACGGCAGAGAAGTTGTGGAAGGCGCTCTGGCCCCACTTGAGAAAGGCATAGCGCTCGCGGTTGCGGCTGAACTCGAGCGCGGCGTTTAGATCATAAGCATTTTTGGTGCCGTACTCGTCCACCTGCACGGAGTGATCGATCACCAGTTCGGCGGGAACGAGGGGGTTGATGCGTTCAATCTGCTCGGGGCCGCCGCCGAGAGCCTTCATGGCGTCGCGCATCGCGGCCAGATCCACCACCGCGGGCACGCCGGTGAAATCCTGCATGAGCACCCGGGCAGGCATGTAGGCGATCTCGCGGGAGGGCTCGGCCTGGGGCTGCCAGCAGGCAAGAAAGCGGATGTCAGCGGCGGTCACGGTAACGCCATCCTCGCGGCGGACGAGATTCTCGAGCAGAATTCGAAGCGAAAACGGCAGCCTGGAAAGCACCAGGCCGTCAATGCACTTCTCCAGCGCAGACAGGGCGTAGTAGCGCACAGTACCCTCCCCGCCATGCGCGAGCCTGCTGGCGGCGTTGAAGCTATCGGGGTGCTGCGCGGCGGGCCTGGGGGCCATACGGATCTTCTCCTGCAGTCCTGAATTCCGGAACTCCAGCAACCTACGATTTTCCGGGAGCCGTGATTTCTGGAACTGCAACTTCTATCGTTTTGGGCAATGCGGTACGCCTGGAAACACGGCCGGGCAGCGTACGCGACGCAGGTGCAGCGGGTGTGCTTTGCTCAATGGCGGAACAGGGAGGAAACAGACCATGAAACGCGCTGCTGCATCCGCCACATCCGCTAGGCTGCGGAGGGAACGCCCTTCCGGCCACGGTCGTGTCGGCCCCGGCGAAAACGCTTCAGGTGGGCGCGGCGCATGGGAAAGATTTTACGGCAAAATCCCCGTGAGCGTAACGACATCCGTGCGTCCTTCGTGTTACCAGAGTGTGCGGATTCGCAGCCGGGAGCCGCGGTGCGGCAGCGAGCAGACCGTATCATAGAAATCGGGATTCGGTGTAACCCGGAAGAGTTTCAGCCCCCAGGCGAGCGGAAAAGCCTCCCGGATAGGGCTCGGGGGCAAGGGGAAGCAGATGACGACGATCGGCAGGGAGAAGGGCAAAGTCCTCACGCGCGTGGCAGCCGGGCTGACGGCAGGCGTTCTGGCACTGGGAGCGACGGGGTGCAAAAGCAAGGACACCGCCGCGCCGATCGTCGGACCGGATGGCGGGGATCCCGCGGCCGCGAACATGGCGCAGCCCTATACCGGCGGCAACGCGGGCGGCTACGGCACGGCCGGCAATCCAGCGCCGGGTCCGGGCACCGGCCAGGTTCGCGTCCTCGGCAGCCAGCAGGCCTACGAGGGCCAGGCCAGCGGGCAGGATTACAGCCAGGCTTATGGAGAGGCCTCCGAGCCAGGGGCTGCGCCCATCATCCGGCAGGCCCCTGTGGGCGATCCGAACGCGGGGCAGTATCCGGGGGGCGGGTACGCACAAAACGGCTATGTGCAAGGCGGCTATGCGCAAGGAGGTTATGCACAGGGAGGGTACGACGGGGGCTACACCGATGCCGAAGAGGCCGGGGAACAGGCCATCGCGGACACCGATCAGGCGCCGCCCCCGCTGCCGGAGTACGACCAGCCGCCCGCACCCGATCCGAACTACCTCTGGACGCCGGGCTACTACGATTACGCCTCTGCGGGATATTACTGGGTGCCCGGTGCCTGGGTGGCGCCACCCTTTTACGGGGCATTGTGGACCCCGTCCTGGTGGGGCTTCTATGGCGGCCGTTACCGCTTCCATCGCGGCTACTGGGGACCGCATGTGGGCTTCTACGGCGGCATCAACTACGGTTTCGGCTACATCGGAACGGGCTACTACGGCGGGTTCTGGCGCGGGCATGACTTCTACTACAACCGCGCGGTGACCAACGTGAATGTGGTAAACGTCCACAACGTCTATAACCGCACGGTGGTCTACAACAACCACACCTATGGTCCCCGGCCGGACAACCGGGTGGACTTCAACGGCGGCCGGGGCGGCATCCAGGCCCGGCCGAACTCCTCCGAGACGGCCGCGCTGGGGGAGGCGCACTACGCGCCCGTGGCGGCCCAGCGCGACAACCGCCTTGCTGCCGCCTCTAACCGCGGGCAGTTCGTGCGCACGGACGGAGGCCGCCCGGCAATGGCCTTTGCGGCCCGGCCAATCGGCAACGCCGCGGATATAGCCGGCGTACCGAGGCAACAGCCGTTCAACCACCCTGCCTTCCCTGGCCTCAACGGCCGGCCGGCCACCGCGGGCGCCTTCAACAACGGGAGGGGGCCAGCGAATACGACCATCGGCGCGGCCGGCGCCGGACGCAGCGAGGCGCCGGCCCCTGGGACGGCGAACCGCGGCTTTGCCGGCGCGCCCGGGCAGGGAAACTTTGTGAATCGCGGGGAGAATATGAACAACGCCGCACGCCCGGGCTTTGCCGAGAACCGCAACACCCCGGGCAGCGTGACAGGCAGGGTGCCGGACAGGGGAGCCCAGCCTTATGAGCATGGCGCCCCGGCCGCAGGCGTCGCCCACGCTCCCGCTCCAGAGGTGCCGTCGGCCCGCTCCGACCTCCGGCCGCCAAGGGCGTCGGAGCCGGTACAGCGCGCCGTGCCCCCAGCTTTCATCGAGCGAGGCGGGGCTGCTCCCGCATTCCGCGGCGCGCCTACCCCCACACCACGGCCCGAAGCCTCTCCGGCGACGCGGCCCGAGGTCTACTCAGCGCCTCGGCCGGAGCCCGCCCCAGCTCCGCGGGTCGCCCCCGCCCCCGCCCCCCAGCACGCCGCGCCACAAGTCGAGCGCGCCGCACCACCAGTCGAGCGCGGGGCCCCTGCTGCACCTCATGAGGCGCCCGCCCCACATCCTGCCGGAGGCGGGGAACACGAAGGACACCACTAGGCCGGCAACCCACAGGCAAGGCGTGAGAGCGAGGCATTTGGGCCTTGCTGCGCCTTGGCGGTGCGATACTCTTTGCCGCGGCCGAAGTACTCGGCACCGGTTTCCGCATCCAAGCTCGATACCATGCGTACCGCGAGCTACCAATGCGCCGGTTGTTTCGAGTGGGTGGAGACAACCGTGGATGAATCCGGTGGCTCACGCCAGCAATACGTAGAGGACTGCCAGGTGTGCTGCAAGCCGAATGTGCTGACGATCCGGTGGGATGGTGCGGGCGGGGAGTACCAGATCAGCGCTGAGCTCGAGAGCTGATCGCGTCCCATCTCAGGAAAACTTTGCCGAGCAACCAAGCGGAGCCGGTTGTTTTACGCGCCGACATCCCATTGGTGCTATTGATGCTTCCTGACGGAAGATGAAAGAATCAAAGCGAGGCACCTGCGCCCACAGCAGGCAGGCTCCTGTGAGGGAGCCCGGAGACAAGCTCATGAGTTTCTTCAAGACGAAGCCGAAAACGATGCGCGAAGGTGACCGGGCGACGGGCGAACAGCCCTTCAGCCAGACCACAGTGGACAAGGTCGCCCGGATCAATGGGGCTACGGTGGTCAACAGCGTATGCCCGTACTGCGCCGTGGGCTGCAGCCAGCTGGTCTACACCAAGGGCGGCCAGATTATCGATATCGAGGGCAACCCGGAGAGCCCGATCAACAATGGAACTCTCTGCCCGCGCGGCTCTAACACCTTCCAGCTGAACGTCAACCCTCACCGGATCAAGCACGTGATGTACCGCGCGCCTTTCTCCGAGGCCTGGGAACAGAAGCCGCTAGAGTGGGCCATGGAGCGCATCGCGCAGCTGACCTATGAGGCGCGCGAAAAGGGCTTTGTGGAAAACCGGGACGGCAAAGTCCTGAACCACATGACCAACGTGATGAGCCTGGGCGGCGCCACGATGGACAATGAGGAGAACTACCTGATCAAGAAGTTCTTCGGCGGCGGCCTGGGCATGGTCGCGATCGAAAACCAGGCACGAATATGACACAGCGCTTCGGTGCCCGGTCTGGGCGCTGCGTTGGGTCGCGGAGCGGCCACCAATTTTCAGGAAGATATGGAGAACGCTGACTGCGTTCTCATCATGGGCTCCAACATGGCCGAAGCGCACCCGGTTGGGTTCCGCTGGCCGATGAAGGCGCGCGAAAAAGGCGCCAAGCTCATCCACGTCGATCCGCACTTCTCCCGTACCTCGGCCATGTGCCAGCAGTACGTGCGTATTCGCACCGGCACGGACATCGCGTTTTTGGGTGGCCTCATCCGCTACATTCTGGCCAATGACAAGTGGTTCAAGGACTACGTGATGGCGTTCACCAACGCCGCCACGATCATCACGGACAAGTATGAGGGCGCTGAAGAACTCGATGGTGTCTTTGTCGGCTATGACCAGGCCAAGCGCACCTATGACAAGACCCACGACGGCTGGCAGTACGCCAGCCAGGACACCGGGGGCAAAACACAGACCGGCGAGGTGGAAAAGGCGGAATCCTTCAGCTCGCGCACGGGTTCGATGGATGATGCCGTGGTGGAGCACGATCCCACGCTGACAAACCCGAGCTGCGTGCTCAACATCCTGAAGCGGCACTACGAGCGGTACACGCCGGAGATGGTCGCCTCGATCTGCGGTTGCAGCGCAGAGGAGTTTGTGCGCGTCGCCGAGACGATCTGCGCCAACTCGGGCCGCGAACGGACCACTTGCCTGGTCTACGCCGTCGGTTGGACCCAGCACTCGACCGGGGTGCAGATCATCCGCGCCTCCACCATCGTGCAGCTGCTGCTGGGCAACATCGGCCGTCCCGGGGGCGGCATCATGGCCATGCGCGGCCACGCCAGCATCCAGGGCTCAACCGACGTGCCCACTCTGTATGACCTGTTGCCGGGCTACCTCGGGCAGCCCTCTGCCCTGCGCGACCACAACACCCTGGCCCAGTATCTGGAACAGGAAAAGGTCAAAACTGGCTACATGTCGAACCTGCCGAAATTCATGGTCAGCCTGCTCAAAGCCTGGTACGGCGAGGGAGCGACCCCGGAAAACGACTTCGGCTTCGGCTGGATGCCTCGCATCGCAGACAACTACTCGATGCCGGCGTCGCTGGTGCGGATGAGCAAGGGCGAAATCGAGGGTATGTATGTCTTCGGGCAGAATCCCGCGGCGGGCACACCGAACGGAAAGCTGAACCGTGAGGCTCTGAAGCAGCTCAAGTGGATGGTGGTCCGGGACTGGTTCGAGATTGAAACTGCCGGCTTCTGGTACAAGGGCCCAGAAAACCCGAATCCCAAGGAGATTGGCACGGAAGTCTTCTTCATTCCGGCCGCGTCCAACACGGAAAAGGAAGGCACCTTCACCAACACGCAGCGCTTGCTGCAATGGCATGACAAAGCCATCGATCCGCCGGATGATTGCCGCTCGGATCTGTGGTTCATGTACGACTTGGGTCATCGTCTCCGCAAGATGTATGCCGGATCGACCAAGCATCGCGACGGTGGCTTGTTAAACATGACCTGGAACTATGACCAGGACCATCAGGAGTTTCTACCCGACGGAACACCCAGCCGAATCATCGGCGAGCCCGACCCGCAAAAAGTGCTGCGGGAGATCAACGGGTACACCACCGCGGACAGTAAGCAGGTGGCCGACTTCACCCGTCTCCAGGATGACGGCTCAACTGCGTGCGGCTGCTGGATCTACTCGGGCGTCTTTCCTGAGGAGAACCGGAACCGGTCTCGGTCGCGGAAAAAGACACCGGGCAACTACACCAGTCCTGACTGGGGCTACGCCTGGCCGCTCAACCGTCGCATGATGTACAACCGCGCCTCTGCCGACGCCGAAGGCAAGCCCTGGTCCGAGCGCAAGAAATACATGTACTGGGATGAGGAGGCAAAGCGCTGGATGGGGCCCGACACACCGGACTTCGAACCGACCAAGGCGCCCAGCTATCGTCCGGAACACGACTCCAAGGGTATGGCGGCCATTGCGGGCGACGCGCCTTTTATCATGAAGGGCGATGGCCGCGGCTGGCTGTTTGCACCCATGGGAGTCCAGGATGGGCCGCTGCCGACGCACTACGAACCAATGGAGTCGCCGGTACGCAATCTCCTCTATCCAGAGCAGCAGAACAACCCAACAGGCGAGCGGTACGCCTCCCCATTGAACAACTACAACCCAGCCGGGCCGGAGTACCAGATCGTGGCCACAAACTACCGGCTCACGGAGCACTATCTGAGCGGGCCGATGAGCCGTTTCGACAGCTGGCTCAACGAGCTGCAGCCCGGTATGTTCTTTGAAATCAGTCATAAGCTGGCGGAAGAAAAAGGCATCCGGAACGGGGATTGGATGGTCGCGTGGAACGCCCGCGCTTCCATCGAGGCCAAGGCTCTGGTCACGCACCGCATGCCGCCGCTCAAAGTCGACGGCCGCACCGTTCACCAGATTGGCATGCCGATCCACTGGGGATGGGCGGGCGAAACGGTCGGCGCCCCGGTAAATGACCTGACTTCCATCAGCGCAGACTCGAACGTGAGCATGCACGAGGCCAAATCGTTCACAGTGGACGTGCGAGCCGGACGCCTGAAAGACATCGTAACCATCGCCCCGAGTGCGGCCATGCCATGGCCGACGCGAGAGCGTTCACCCAACACACCCAAAGCGAACCAGCCAGAAGGGCAGGAGATATGAGCGGGATCAGCCTTCACGGCGAGACACTGCAGGGATTTGCAACCGACTTAGTAGAGACATGGCTGCGGCCCGAGCCGCCGGCCGAGCAGGAGGAGACCGGGTTCTTCACCGACACCACCATCTGCATCGGCTGCAAGGCCTGCGAGGTCGCCTGCAAACAATGGAATCAGCTGCCCGCGGATGGGTTCAACTGGACCGGCAACAGCTACGACAACACCGTGGCTCTTTCTGACACCACATGGCGGCACGTGGCCTTTGTGGAGCAGTTCGACCCGGATAGCCAGATCGGCCGCTGGCTGATGATGAGCGACGTCTGCAAGCATTGCCAGGACGCGCCTTGCGTCGAGGTATGCCCCACCGGTGCGCTGATCTACAACGAGTTCGGCAACGTCTATGTGCAGCAGGATGTGTGCAACGGTTGTGCGAACTGCGTCGTCGGTTGTCCTTTCGGCGTCATCAGCCGCAACAAAACGGACGGCCGCGCGCACAAGTGCACCCTCTGCTATGACCGGCAGAAGGACGGCCTAGTCCCCGCGTGCGCCAAAGCCTGCCCGACGGAGTCCATCAAGTTCGGCAAGGTAAGCGAGTTGAAAGAGTTGGCCCAGAAGCGTGTGGAGGAGATGCACGAACGCGGCGATGCCGATGCCTACCTTTACGGCGCGGAACCGGCGGGCGAGTACAGCGCCCTGAACTCGTTCTTTTTGTTGAAGGACAAAGCCTCGGTCTACAACCTGCCTGAGGCGCCGCGGCGTTCCACGGCGCACCTGAAGCAGAATTACCTGTTCAGCTTCGGGGCAGCGCTGGGATTGGCAGCGGCTTCGGTCTTCCTGTTTGCCGGAGAACACCATGGCTGACGCGTTAGCACGCAATCTCATTGAGGTGCAGGAGCAGGACGAAAAGCAGGATGTGTTCAGCAAGATCACGCCGGCCTACGACATCCAAAAAGCGGCCAAGCCCGATCGCGAGAAGGACCCCGGCTACTACGGTCTGCCGATCCTGAAGCGTCCGTTCTGGAAGTGGGAGATCGCGCTCTACTTCTTCTTTGAGGGCGTGAGCGCGGGCAGCTATGTGCTGTGCACGGTGGCGGGCTTCACAGACCCGCGCCGGCACCGGGATGCCATCCGTGTGGGGCGCTATCTTTCTTTCGCAACGATGCTACTCTGCCCTCCCCTGCTGATCATCGACCTAGGAAGGCCGGAGCGCTTCCATCACATGCTGCGCGTATGGAAAAAGACCTCGCCCATGAACCACGGGGCGTGGGCGCTTTCGGGCTACGGCATCTTCGCTTCGGTGCTGGCGCTACTGGCTGTGCCCGCGAAGGAGCTGCCCTTTGGGCTCCGGGTACCCGCACTCGAGTTTCTACAGCGGGTTCTGCCGGCGCGGGTGCTCAGCTTGCTCGGCCTGCCCTTCGCTTTCACGATGATCAGCTACCCGGGCGTGCTGCTTTCCACCACGGCCAACCCGGTGTGGTCGCGTACGCACTTCCTAGGCTCGCTATTTGCGGCTAGTTCCATGAGCAACGGAGCGGCGGCGCTGGCGCTCTTGAACTACGGCTCACGCGATCACAAGCTTGACCACACCCTGCACCGCTTTGAAGACATAACGGCTGTTGCAGAAACAGTAGCCCTCGGTCTGTACCTGGGCAACTCCAAAAAGGCGGCGCGGCCTCTGTGGCGCGGCAAGCAGGCAGCGCTATTTTTGGCGGGAGCGGTCGGCCTGGGCCTCGTCGCACCGGCCATCCTGCGGCGCAGCGAATCCAAGCTCCTGCGGAGCGGTTTGGCGCCGCTGCTGACGTTGCTGGGCGGAGGGGCGCTCAAGTGGTCGATCACCTATGCCGGTCAGGAATCGGCTCTCGACCCGGAACTGGCCAGCAAGAACGCCTACATGAAGGACGACAAGCCCTTCTGGGGACCGAAGGAGTCGGTGGCCGTGTATAACCCGCCGGTTTAGGGACGTGGGGTAGGTGCGTGTGAGACAGGTTGGGGTCAGAGTGCACCGCAGCTTCGGTGGCAGTCTTGGATGGATCTTCGCGATTTCAGGGCTGCCGCTCAGCCTGGCGGGTTGCCGGCCAACCCGCATCACCCTGCCGGAACAGATGGCCTGGCGATGCATGCCCCTGCGGATTGCGTCCATCGATGCACGCGCCCAGGCCGTGAAGCTCTTCTTCCCCGGAGACGAGGCGGACAGCATCAATCTCACCGCACCGGATGTCTGCAGCGACCTGACCAGGAGGGCTGCGACGTCGGCAGAGGTCTTCATCACCGTACGCGGCACCGCAAAAACTGGCGTCCAGTCATGGCACCCTGAAACGGTCAACGGCAAAAACTACGAGGTTTTGGATGGCTCCACGGGACCGGTCCCACCGGCCCTGCAAGCCGACTTCCGCCGGGCTCTGGCAGAACGCAAGTAATGTGCAGGAAAAATGGAATCTAGCTTGCGGGGCTGTCGTGGATGGTGGTGAGCTTGAGGACTTCGAGTTCGCGCTTTCCGTTGGGCGTCACGACGGTGGCGGTGTCGCCCACCTCTTTGCCAATCAGGCAGCGACCGATGGGCGAGGTCGTCGAGATCAGCCCCTTGGCGACATCGGATTCCTCGCTGGTGACGAGCTTGTAGGTGATGTTTTCACCCTTCGATTCGTCATGCACCTCGACGGTCGAACCAAAGCCGACCCGGTCCCGCGGGATGTTGTCCAGGTTCACCATCGAGAGCTCGCCCATGCGCTTTTTCAGCTGTCCCAGGCGGGCATTCACAAATTCCTGCCGCTGTTTGGCCATGTGGTACTCGGCATTTTCGGAGAGATCGCCGAGCGCCACGGCCTTCTTGATCTCCGCCGGGAGTTCAGTGGTGAGTTCGTACTCAAGGGCGCGAATCTGTTCGTCGAGAGCTTTTTTTATGTCCTGCATGGGCGTGTTCGCTTCCGGGCCGGCCTGCATATTCGGCACGGCATAAGGCCTTATTATAAGGGGCCGCTCAAGGCGCTCGCCTCGATTGGGTCCGGTGAGGGCTTACAGGTCCGGGTCCGGCAGCAGGGCGGGGCCATTTTCACGGGCAAGGAAGGACTCCAACAGCAGCGTCGCGGCAACCTGGTCGATTAGATCCTTGCGGTCCAGACGCCCCGCGGCGTTTTCACGCCTGCGGAAGCTGCCATCCAGCAGTTCGTGAGCCTCACGGGTGGTGAGGCGCTCATCCAGCAGGTGGTGGGCGAGCGCGGGGTGCTGGGCAAAAAGCTCGGCGGCAAAGGCCTCGGTCTTGGCGGCTTGCGGGCTCCGGGAGCCGTCGGCGTGCAGAGGAAGGCCGACCACAAGGGTCATAACCTCGTGCCGGCGAATGAAGCGACCTATGGACTTCAGGTCGGCGCTCAGCTTTGTGCGGTGCAGCGTAAAAAGCGGCTGCGCGGTAAGGCCGAGACCGTCGGTAACCGCAAGCCCGATGCGGCGGTCGCCAACGTCGAGCGCCATGATGCGACCGGTGGGCATGAGCCCAGTGTAGGCGGTGCGAGCCGTCCAGGCGTGTGCCACGAGGTGTCACCCTGCGAACAGTCCACTGTCGCCTCATACGTCGCCTCGTAAACTTGGGTTGAGGTGAGGTGTGCGGGTCTTGAGGTTGCTGCTGTTTGGGTTGCTGGTCGCGGTGGGGGCTGTGGGATATGTCGTTCTGGCGCCGTTTGGGCCAAAGGGGGAAACCTTTGTCGACATTCCGGCGCACACCTCCTCCTTCGGGATCGCTTCCCTGCTCACGCGAGGCGGCGCGGTGCGGAACCGGTGGGTCTTCGCCGGTCTGCGGGAGCTCGAGGGGGGCACGCTAAAGGCCGGGGAGTACCGCTTCGCCGAGCCTGCCTCCATGCTGGAGGTCTATCGGCGGCTGCGGCGCGGGGATGTCTACACGATTGCGGTGGTGATCCCCGAAGGCTACAACCTGTTCGACGTGGCCGGTGCGGTCCAGGCGGCGGGGCTGGCCTCGCGGGAGAGCTTCCTGGCGGCGGCGGCCGCGAACACGGGGCTGATCCGGCAGTGGAACCCTCACGCGGTCTCGCTTGAGGGATACCTGTTTCCGGACACCTACCGCTTCAGCCGCCACGCTACACCGGCCATCATGCTGGGCGCGATGACGCGGCGCTTCGGTGGGATGGCGCTCCGGCTGGGGCTGACCGGGCCGGACGTGCCCGCGCTGGTGACGATGGCCTCCCTGGTGGAGCGCGAGGTGCACCTGGATGCCGAGCGGCCCGTCGTGGCGGGGGTCTTTGCCAACCGCCTGCGCCTGGGCATGCCGCTGCAGACTGACCCGGCAGTGGTGTACGCCTCACTGCTGCGTGGCACCTGGACGGGGGTCATCCACCAGAGCGAGCTGCATTCGGACTCGCCCTACAACACCTATGCCCACACCGGGCTGCCGCCGGGGCCGATCTGCAACCCAGGCGCGGCCGCGCTGCGAGCGGCGCTACGCCCTGAACGGACAGACTATCTGTACTTCGTGGCCAACCCGGATGGGTCGACGCACTTCGCGGCAACACTCCGGGAGCACAGCGCGAACGTGGCGGCTTACCGCGCCGGTTTATCCCAACCCTGAAGGCCCCCGCTCGCGGGCAACGGTGCGGCCGTGGTCGCATCAGGCCCGGCCGGGGGAGGCACCGGGGGATCGCCTACGCTGATATTCTGAAGCTCTATCCAGGATTTTGCCCCACTTTGGAGGGTTTTCGTGGTTGAGCTTGCTTTTTCCATTCTTGCCGCTGATTTTGCCCACCTGGCCGACGAGATCGCCACGGCGGAGCGTGGGGGCGGCACGATCGTCCACGTGGACGTAATGGACGGCCATTTCGTGCCGAACATCACCTTTGGGCCCCCGGTGGTCAAGGCCATCCGGCCCCTGACCAAGCTGCCGCTCGATTGCCACCTGATGATTGAAGACCCGGACAAATTCATCCCCGACTTCGCCGCCGCCGGCGCGGACTTCATCTGCGTGCAGGTGGAGGCCTGTCGGCACCTGAACCGGACCTTGCAGCTGATCGCCGACCACGGGGTGCAGCCGGCGGTGGTGCTGAATCCGGCGACGCCGCTGGAGATGGTCTTTGAGGTCCTGCCGATGGTGCACCATGTGCTCGTCATGAGCGTCAACCCTGGTTTTGGCGGCCAGAAATTTCTGCCGCGCGCGGCCGGGCGCATCGCCGAACTGCACGATCTACGGGCGGAGCTGGGGCTGAACTACCGGATCGAGGTGGACGGCGGTATTTCGCTCGATACCCTCCCCTCCGTCGTGGAAGCCGGAGCGGATATGCTGGTCGCCGGATCGGCCATCTTCCAGCCCGGGAAAACGGAAGCGAATGCCCGCGACTTCGTGGCCGCGGCCCGCCGCGTCGCCCAAGCCGTCGAGTAACGCTCCGCCGCCGGGAAGTCCAACCGCGCACCAATGCTGCACCACGGCAAGCGCAAACGGGAGCGGATGCAGGCCACGGATGCGCGGTTGGCCCCTGAAGCCGTAAAATGGTGCTCGGTACCAGCCGGGTCCGCAGGAGCAGAGCGCAGATGGGTGTTCGGAACAGATCTTTTCGCAGGCGGACAGCGCGGGTAGCCGGTTTGGCGATGGCGGCCCTGCTGAGCCAGGCAGCCTTCTCGCAGACTACGCAGGAACCCGCCCCGGCCGGCACCCAGGCAAATGCCCCGGCCAACAGCCAGACCGGTGCGAACGCCAGCGCCGCAGCGCAAACACCGGCGGCCCCAGCCCCGGCCGACGCGAAGCCGAAGCGGAAATCGCACATCGTGCGGGACGACAGCCGATCGTCCAAAAAGAACACCGCGGCCAAGTCCACAGCCGCTACTGCCCCGTCAACTGCCCCCGCCACGCAAACTGTTGCCGCGCCTGGGCTAGACAGCGCCGGAGGCACCGCCTCGGCGACCCTTTCCAGCACCCCGGCCAGGCCGAAAAAGAAGTCCTACATCACCCGGGATGAGCGCGTGCAGCAGACCAAGGACACGCGCGCCGAGTTGCGCCGCGAGAACAAATACAACCCACTGGTGGGCCAAGACGCGAACCTGCCCGATAAGCAGCTGTATGACAAGGCGCTGACCGAGGAAAAGAAGGGCCACTTTGAAGTGGCGCGGCTCGATCTGCAGACCTTGCTCAACACCTACCCGGACTCCCAGTACCTGATGCGCTCCAAGCTGGCGGTAGCTAACTCCTGGTTCCAGGAAGGCGGATCCGCGGCCCTGGCGCAGGCGGAGCAGGAATACGGCGACTTCATCACCTTCTTCCCCAACGCCCCAGAGGCCGCCGAGGCGCAGATGCGCATGGGCGACATTTATCTGAAGCAAATGGACGTGCCGGACCGCGACTACGCCAAGGCGCTCAAGGCCGAGGCGCAGTATCGCATCATGCTGAAGAGCTATCCCGATGCGCCGCCCGCCGTGCACAAGGAAGCGGAACAGAAGCTGCGCGACGTGCAGGAGGTGCTGGCGCAGCGCGAGTTCAACCTGGGCCAGTTCTATGGGCTGCGCAACAATTTCGCCGCCTCCATCGCCCGCTACCAGACCGTGGTGGATACCTATCCGCTGTTCAGCCACATGGACGATACGCTGATCGGGCTGGGCGACGCGTATGAGGCGGAAGCCAAAATCATCCGCGCACAGCCGTTGCCGGAAGCCGCCAAGGCCCGGCTGGAAGAAGAGTATGACGGCAAGGCAGCGGCGGCGTACCGGGCCGTCGTGCTGCACCACGCGGCGGCTCCTCACGTGGAAGATGCGAAAGAGCGCCTGCAGACCATGGGCCTGCCCTTGCCCACGCCCACCGCCCAGGAGGTCGCCAGCAGTGAAGCGCTGGAGGGCAGCCGCGCCCAGTACACCATGCGCAAGCGCCTGGAACTGCTGCTGGTACGCAAGCCGGATACGGTAACCGCAGCGCAGATTGGCGCGCCGCCGCTGGAAGATGCGACGCCGACCGTGGCGCCCGCCATCATCCAGCGCGTTCAGGATGACTTCAAAGTGGCGCTCAACCCGAATGCCAAACCGGCCGCACCCGCGACCGAGTCGGCAACGGACACCCCCGCCCCCGCGGGAGACGCAGCCCCGGGGGCACCCTCGGGCAGCGGAGCGGCGCCGGCACTTTCCGACGTGGCCCCTGCCGGCAGCGGCACGGGTGACAACAGCGTCAGCACGATGACCGAGGCTGCGCCGGCAGCGAGCGGCGGCGGAGCCTCGGTCGGCAACAGCGGCGCGAGTCTCGGCGCTGAAATCCTGACGCCGGGTGCCGGTGAAGGGACGTCGGCGCCCGGCACCATGACCGGCGCGCCCATCACGGATCGTGCAAGCGATGCGCCGGCGGCAGTGGGCAAGGCCGATGCAAACTACGGTCTGGGGGCGATCACGCCGAAGTCGACGAACAACACGCCGTTGCCCGCCGCCGAGACCGCCGCGCCCGCGCCCGATGCAATCAATGAGGCAGCAGGCAAGCACATGCCGGCAGCCCAGCAAAGGGATCCGGATCAGAAAAAGAACCCGAAGCCGGCCTTTGACAAAAACGATGAAAGCTCCAGCAAGCACAAAAAGAAAAAGGGCGTGAGCAAGCTCAACCCGTTCTAGCAACGCCGTCCGGCAGATATGCACTTAGTGATGAGTCTGAGAGGGAGTGCCCACGGGTACTCCCTTTTTGCTTGCCCGAACCGTATTGACAACCGTGGTTCCACACAATTTTGCATTCCCGACCGGGAACTCCGGCGCTTAAATCAGCGTACGGCTACCCATAGCAGTTAACCAGGCAAGCTATCCGGACAGAATGGACTGCAGCACGAAAGCATCCGTCCAGCACAGGGCGGTTTAGTTTAGGTCCATCAAGAGGAACGAAATGAAGCTCATCATGACCGCTGCCCTTGCGGCGCTGACAATACCCCCTGCCCTCGCGCAGAGCGCCTGCCGCCTAGCCAATGCCACGGCGTTGAGCGGAACCGTACGCGACAGCACGCAGGCCCTCATCCCCGGTGCGAGCGTCAGCGTGGACGGGGGCGCGCCGGTGATCAGCGGCGACGACGGAAAGTTCCGCGTGCCCTGCCTGGCCGGCGGCAAGCACCAGTTGAGCGTGCAGGCAGCCGGTTTCGAGGCCAACCAGCTGGCCGTGGCGACACCCTCCACCGGCGACGTCATCATTGTGCTGCAACTGGCCTCTGTTTCCACCAGCGTCACGGTAAATGCGGACGACCAGGTAGCCCCCGATCCGAACTCGGCGGGACCGACGGCGCGTCTGGAAGGCCAGCAGCTCCAGTCGCTGGCCGATGACCCGGACGATCTGCTGCGCGAGCTGCAGCAGCTGGCCGCGACCGCCGGCGGGAACCCGGCCAACACGGTGATCTCCGTGGACGGCTTTGGCGGCGACTCCAGCAAACTGCCGCCCAAGAGTTCCATCGCCTATATCGAGGTAAATCCCGATCTGTTCTCGTCCGAGTACCGCAATCCGCCCTTTGGCGGCGGTCAGGTAAACGTCTACACCAAGCCCGGGCAGAGCGCCTACCACGGCGCTCTGTTCACCACCAACGGCAGCCCCTGGGAAAACGCGCGCGATCCGTTTTCCACCAGCAAAGGCGCGATCGGCAAGCAGCGCTACGGCTTTGAACTCACCGGCCCGGTGCGCAAGCAGGGTTCCGACTTCTCGCTCGACCTGGAACACCGCTCCATCGACAACGTGGGCGTGGTGAACGCCGTTTCTCTGGACAGCAACGGCAACCCAGTTTCCGTGCTGCAGACGGTGCCCACACCGCAGCGCTTATGGATTGGGCAGGCGCGCCTGGACTGGCAGCTGGGCGCAAAAAATGCGCTCGCCACCACCTACAGCGCCAATGTGAACAGCCTGGAGAACGTCGGTGTGGGCGGCACGAATCTGGCCGAGACCGGCTACAACAGCGCGCAGCCCGACCATGTGCTGCGCGTGACGGATCTGACCACGTTTTCGCCTCACCTGGTGCATGAAGCGCGGGCCTCCTTTCACTGGAGCGTGGAAGATGACATTCCCGCCTCGACGGCAGCGCAGGTGCAGGTGGCCGGCTCCTTCACGGGCGGCGGCTCCACGCTGGGCGCGCAACGGCTGTTTGGCTTTCGCACCGAATTCGACGAGGACGCGATCCTCACGCTGAAGCAGCACACCCTCAAGTTCGGCTACCAGGTGAACAACTACGACCTGCACAACCGGCTCACCACGAATTTCAATGGCACCTACACCTTTGGCGGCGGCGCCGCACCGTTGCTGAACGCAAACAACCAACCCGTTACGGGGCAAACCGCGACCATCTCCGGCATTGAGCAGTACCGGCGCGCTCTGCTGGGGCTACCCGGCGGCACACCGACAGCCTTCAGCAACGTCGCCGGCAATCCGAATCTGGCATTCACCCAGGTGCGCGCCGCCTTCTTTGTGCAGGACGGCTGGAAGCTGCCCCATGGGGTGCTGATTTCGAGCGGGTTGCGGTATTACTTCCAGACCGACCCAACCACGCTGAGCTCGGTGCAGCCGCGGCTGGGCATTCTGTGGTCGCCGGGAGCCAAGCCCAAATGGACGCTGTACGCACACGCGGGGCTGTTTGCCGGACAGGTGAGCAGCAACGAATACGCCGAGGTGCTGCGCGAGGACGGTGTGCAGCGGGTCACAAGTACGGTCTATAACCCGGTTTTTGGCAATCCATTTTCCGCGGCCACCGTGCCCATTCACAGCATCCGCAGCATCTCGCCGCACATCGCGCAGGGGAGCTGGGCGGCGGAAAACATCGGCGGCTCGCGGCAACTGCCGGGCGGCTTCAATCTTTCCGGTGACTTTCTCTATGGGCGCATCTGGAACGACCAGCGCTCGCCCAACGTGAACTCGCCGTTGAACGGCGTTCCAACCGGGCCGCGCGCACTGGGCATCGCCAATGTAGACAACCTGCAGATGAACAACAGCGGGCAGGGGCACATCTTCGTCGAGTTCTTCGGGGTCGAACAGCACTCGATCAAGAACGTGACCTTCTTCGCCGGCATGGCGCACGTTGATCTGCTCGATGACACCGACGACAGCGCCCTCAGTTCTCCACAAAGCAGCTTCACCGATGCGGGCGAGGTCGCCTATCGTACCGGCCAGGGCGTCTGGCAGATCTTCGGCAACGGGAGCTTCACCCTTCCGGAAAAGATCGTGCTCAGCGGCGATCTAAATCTGCAGGGCGACGCGCACTACAACGTCACCACGGGCTTTGACAACAACGGCGATGGCAACTTCAACGACCGCCCGCAGATCGCGCTTCCCGGCACCCCGGAGGCGGTACAAACCCGCTACGGGCTGCTTGTGAACTCGGGTGGGATCGCGCCGCTGCAGCGCAACGTCGGCATCATGCCGTGGACGGTGTATCTCGACACCAACATCCAGCGCGCCTTTGTCATGACGCACAACGCCAAGGCGGAACACCAGCAGACGCTGACGGCCAATCTGCGCTCCAGCAACATCCTGAACCACACCAACATCACCGCGGTGGGCGGCGTGCTGGGCTCGCCGCTGTTCGGGGTCGGCTACGCAGCAGACAACGGCCGGCGCGTCGAAGCGGGGCTGCGCTACAGCTTTTGAGGCACTTGGGGGACCGCACAGCATGTGCGGGGGCTAGGTTGTATCGACATACAGATCTGCGCCCGCCCCCAACGCGTCATCTCGACCGGAGCTGACCTCGTCAGCGGAGTGGAGAGACCCCTGTATTCCGCTAGGGGCTGCTCTACACCACAAGGAACCACTCCGGGATCACATCCCGCGAGCTGAACGGTTCCTGCTAGCCTTAAACGAAATGAGCACCGAGCTTCCCAAGGCGTATGACCCGGCCTCGATCGAGGAAAAGTGGGCAAAGTACTGGATCGACGAAAAGCTGTTTGAGGCCGCTGCGCCTTCCCCCGGCGCAGCAGTGACAAAGAGCGAAGCAACAACAAAGAGCGCAGCAGCGACAAAGAGCGAAGCAACACCAAAGAGCTTCGTGCAACTGCTGCCGCCCCCCAACGTAACCGGCCGCCTGCACATGGGCCACATGCTGAACCAGACCGAGATGGACATCCTGGCGCGCTGGCACCGCATGTTGGGCGAGCGCAGCGTCTGGGTCCCCGGCACCGACCACGCCGGCATCGCCACGCAGATGATGGTGGAACGTCAGTTACAGGCCGAAGGCGGACCGACGCGGCGAGATCTCGGCCGCGAAGCCTTCACCGAGCGCGTGTGGTCCTGGAAAGGGCAGTACGGCGGCGCCATCACGGACCAGATGCGGCGCCTGGGCGCCTCCGTGGATTGGTCGCGCGAGTACTTCACCATGGATGAGCGGCTCTCACGCGCGGTGCGCGAGGCCTTTGTGCGCCTCTGGGAGCAGGGGCTGATCTATCGCGGCGCCTACATCGTGAACTGGGATCCGCAGCTACAATCGGCGGTGAGCGATCTTGAGGTGGTGCATGAGGAACGCGCGGGCAAGCTGTACGAGATCCGCTATCCGCTGACGGACGGTTCGGGCGCGATCACGATTGCGACCACCCGGCCCGAAACAATGCTGGGCGACGTCGCGGTCGCGGTCAACCCTGCTGACGAGCGCTACCGGCAGTTCGTCGGCAAAACGCTGGTGCTGCCGCTGGTGGGCCGGGAAATCCCGGTGGTGGCCGATGACTGGGCGCAGCCGGAGTTCGGCACGGGCGCGGTCAAGGTCACGCCGGCGCACGATCCCAATGATTTCGCCCTCGGCCAGCGCCACAAATTGCCGCAGCTGAACATCATGGATGAGCAGGCGCGCATCAAGCTCGCGGGCTCGCCCTATGACGGTCTGGATCGCTACGCAGCACGTGAGCGCATCCTTGCGGATCTCGAACGCACCGGCTTCCTTGTCGCCGTGAAAGACCATGCGATGGCCGTGGCGACGAGCCAGCGCACCGGCGCTACGATCGAGCCGCGCCTCAGCACCCAGTGGTTTCTGGCCGTGAACAAGGAGCCTTTGGGTGGCGGGCAATCCATCGCGGCCAAGGCCCTTGCGGCCGTGCGCGATGGGCATGTCAAGTTCACGCCTGAGAACTACGCCAAGACCTACTTCGAATGGATGAACAACCTGCACGACTGGTGCCTCTCACGGCAGCTGTGGTGGGGTCACCGCATCCCCGCGTGGCATTGCCAGGCCTGCGGCAAGATCGACGTCACGCTGGAGGCGCCCGAGGCCTGCGCCGGCTGCGGCATCACCGACATCCGGCAGGAGACCGATGTGCTGGACACGTGGTTCTCCTCCGGCCTGCTGCCCTTCACCGTCTTCGGCTGGAATGGCACCGACGCCCTGACGCCGGATCTCGCCGCCTTCTACCCCACTGACCTGCTGGTCACCGGCTTCGACATCCTCTTCTTCTGGGTAGCGCGCATGGTCATGCTCGGCTGCCATCTGATGGCCGATGTGCCGCTGCCGGATGGGGCAAAACGAGCGCTCGCCGACACGGTACCCTTTCGCGAGGTCTACATCCACGGCCTGATTCGCGATGCCAACCGCGAAAAAATGTCCAAGACCAAAGGCAATGTCGTCGATCCGATCGCGATGGTCACGCAGTACGGCACGGATGCCGTGCGTTTCACGCTGGCCTCCCAGGCCTCACCGGGAACAGACATCGCGTTCAACGAGGCACGCACGGAGGGCTATCGCGCCTTTGCGAACAAGATCTGGAACGCCGCCCGCTTTCTGGGCATGCAGATTGCACGCGGGACCGAAGCGGGGTATGCGATCCACTTTGGGACCTCATCCCACACCGCGCTTGAGGCCGCAACACCGCTCGAAACGCGCTGGATCTTCACGCGCCTGAGCGCCGTGGCCGGTGAGGTTGCAAAGTCGCTGGAAGCGTACCGCTTCGATGAGGCGGCCAACGCCGTCTATCAGTTCTTCTGGGGCGAGTTCTGCGACTGGTACCTGGAACTGGTCAAGCTGCGCCTGGACTTTGAAGCCGAACACAACGCTGTAGCGGCGATCACGCTGCAGTCGCTGGTCACGGTCTTTGAAGCCGCGCTGCGCCTGCTGTCCCCATTCATGCCCTTCCTCACCGAGGAACTTTGGCATGCGCTTTACCTATCAGTCGATCTGCTCGTGCCCGCGGCCTCGGTCGCCCTCACACGCTACCCGCAGGCCGCCGACTTCCCGTCCGACGAGGCAAGCGCCACAGCCATGGCGACGCTGCAGGAGCTGATCGTGACCGTGCGCGCGCTGCGCAAGGAGGGGGGCGTGCCGGAAAAGGAAGCCACGCCGGTGCGGGTGCATGCCTCGGACAACGTCGCCCAGCTCGCTGCCGCAAACGCCGACATGCTCAGCCGCCTGGCCCGGGTTAGTGCGGTAGACATCGCACCCGAGCCCCTAAACGGTAACGCGGCCCGGTCCACCGCGGCCTTCGATGTGGCCATCCTTTACGAACGGCAGATCGATGTCCCTGCCGAGCGCGAGCGGCTCACCAAGGAGCTGGCGCGGCTGGACAAGGGCCTGCAGGCGGCCGACAAACAGCTGGGCAGCGAAGGCTTCCTCGGGCGGGCGCCGGCGCACATTGTGGACGGACTGAAAAGGCAAGCCGCCGAAACACGCGCTCTCAAGGAAAAAGCCGAGGCGGCACTGGCCGCGCTGCCGGAGGGGTAGCGCGGAGCGAAGGAGGTGTGGAGATGACAACGCCTCTCCGATGACATCACCTCTCTCCTTGTCATCCCGCAGCGCAGCGGAGGGATCTGCTTTCTGGACGGTCGCTAACCCGGAGGGCAACAGCTCCATCAAGAGAATCTGTCGTAATGGCGGGCACCCACGCTTTCTCCCCGCGGCGTCTTACTCGGCAGGAGACAAGTGACATGGCAGTGCAAAAAACACCGCACAACAGCACGGAACAGGACGTAGATTCGGCGGAGATGGACTTGGAGCCGAACATGAACCCGGAAGATTCATACCGCGCTGACCCGAAGCTGTACGAAAACAGCGACGGCGCGCAGACCGCGGGCAATCGTTCCTTTCACTCCACCGCCGGTCGCGACAACCAGCCAAAATCGCTGGATGAGGGCACGGCCAACACGCCGCCAAACGGGCCGACCCTGCCACAAGGCGACGCCCAGGGCGTCACAAACTCAGCTGGCAGCAAGGAACGGGCGACACAGGAAAAGGTACTGGGCAAGTAAGCCGTTCCAGATCCGTTTCTCCAGATGCGACCCGGCCGTCATCCTGAGCGCAGCGAAGGATCTCTGTATTCCTACGCTGCTGCTCTTCACCTACAGAAAACCGCTCTCGCTAAAGCAGAAGGGCTTCGCACCAGCGAGGCCCTTCCGCTTGCCACACCTTTCGAACACTTAGGCGTTGCGGTACGTCTCCGTCGCCCGACCATCCTTGCGGGTGGATTCTTCTTTGTCCACAATACCTCGCTGGTCTCCAACCGGCTTGTCATGGGCCTTGGGACCCGACTCGTGCGCGGCAGGGGAATGCGCGTGGGCTCCGCCGGGTACAGCATCAGCGGTGCCGGTTGTGTGCCGGTCGTTTTCTTTCATGGCTTCCAGGGAATCCTTGCTGGCGTGCTCTGACATGCTTACTCCTTTGCGCCGGCTGCGGGTGCCGGGATGTTCTGTGTGTCGTTCGTGTGCTCGATGCCCGTGTTTATGGGCGTGTCGCCAAAGTCCTGTGCCCCGTAGTCATAATCGTTGCCGCCGTCGGTGTCCTGCGGCGCGGTCTCCTGCGCCGTGCGCTCCGCCTCGTCCAGCCCCCATCCCTGCTCGTGGGCGTACTCACCGGCAAGACCGCGGGTATGTTCGCCAAAACCGCGCGGCTCAAGCGGCTTCCCTGTCGTCTCCTCTGCCATCTCAGACCTCTCGAGCTTCAGATGGCGGCGGCGCGCCGGGCGTTAGCTGCCGCGCCCGGCTTCGGCTAACCAACCTGGCTCTGGCTACCACGCCAGCTTCACCAAGGCGTCTCGACACAGGTTGGAGGCGCCGTTACGGCGTCATCTCGACCGGAGCAGGACGGTTTCTCTGTCTTGCGGAGCGGAGAGACCCCTGTATTTGGGAACGGCTATGACTCCTCGGCTTCATCGAACGAAAATAGGGGTCTCTCCACTCCGCTGACAAGGTCAGCTCCGGTCCAGAAGACACATCTACGGGGAGGCAGACCTATATGCCGACATGCCCGGCGTCCGCTACTTCGCCGCCGGCTGCGGCGCCTCGGGCGAAAGAGCCTCCTGCTCAACGGCAATGGCGACATTCTCATGCTTGATCTCGAGCCGCAGCCGGTTATAGAGGCTCATATAAAAATTCGCAATCCACACGACCGCAAACCAGGCCACCAGGTAACCGCGCCAGCCCGTGTAGAGCAGCTGAAATCGGAACAGCAGAAGGGCAAGCGCGCTCACATAGTGGGAAAAGCAATATTCGCACGTGAACAGGTAGAAAAACTTGCGTTTGGGCAGGCTGCCGCCCCTCTGGCTCTGCTGCTTGCAGAAATCGCGCGGCTCGCGGAAGACCTCTTCATGGGTCACCGTCCAGGAGGCGCAGGCGACCGGCAGCGCGAGCAGCAACAGGACGGCGGCCTGGTGCGTGAGCGGGATAGGCAGAAACTCGGGCATGGCGTCTCGGCGGGTGCGCCCCTTTGCTGGCGATTGGATGCAGCGGGAGCCAGGGAATGAGCGGGAAATGAGCAAGGTTCGCGCCTGCCGAACCGGGTACCATACCGGGATGACCTCTGTACGTGAGGGAAATGCCGTGGTCGCCGCCGAGCTAAATCGGGCGCTCGCCGGCACGCGCCTGGCCGGCACCGTCCGGCACTTCGCCGAGGTCGCCTCAACCAACGATCTGGCCCTGGCGGCGGCAGCCGAGGGGGTCCGCTTCGGTGTCTGGGTGGCCGACGCGCAGACCGCCGGCCGCGGACGAGGTGGGCACAGCTGGCATTCGGCCCCGGGTGACGGCCTGTATGTCACGGCCCTGTTCACCCCACAGCTGCCGGCCTCCGCGCTGGAGCTCTCCCTGCTCGCCGGCCTCGCCGCCTGGGAGGCGATCCGCGAGGTCAGCGGTCTAACCATGGATATCCGCTGGCCCAACGACCTGGTCACGCGCGACGACGCCGGGCCAGCACGGACCGGAGGCCGCAAACTGGGCGGCGTGCTCGCGGAAACGGCAGTCTACCCCGCCGAGGCCGGCCGCCCACCCACCCTGCGCTACGCCGTGATTGGCATCGGCATCAACGTCGCCCATCGGGAGTTCCCACCGGAGCTGGAAGCCTCGGCCACCTCGCTGTTTCGCGAAGGCTGGGCCACCCCGGACCGTGGGGAGCTGCTGGTCTCCCTGCTGGGGCGGCTGGACCGGGGGATCGAGGCACTGGAACAGGCCTTCGCGGCGGCAAAACCGGAGGAAGCCCCAGGGACAAACCCCCGGCGGTCCACCCCCCGCGCCAGCCCCGAACTCCTGCGGACCCTGTCGGAGGTCTCCACCTGGGTATGTGGCAAGCGGGTTCATGTGCCGGAGGACGGCGGCTATACTGGCGTGACGGCAGGGCTGGACCCGAGCGGGTTTCTGCTGGTGGACGGCGACGATGGCCTCCGCCGCACGGTGCGCTCGGGCGGCGTCCGCGCGGGGTGACCATGACCTGGCAGGCTCTCCTGCCAGGCAGGCGGAAGCGGAAGAAATCATGTTATTGGCACTCGACATCGGCAACTCCAACACCGTGCTGGGCTTGTTTGAGCCCGGAGCGGACGGCACGCCGGCGCGGGCTGTCGCCGATTGGCGCATCACCACCCCCTCCAAAGGCACGCCGGACGAGATCGGGATGCTGCTGCAGTCGCTGTTTTCTATGCGCGGGCTCTCGACCGAAGCTGTTACCGATGTTGTGATCTCCTCCGTGGTGCCGCCGCTTGATGCGGGCATGCGGCGCATGTGCGAGCAGACCTTCCACCTGAAGCCGCTGTTCATCGAACCGGGCGTGAAGACCGGTCTGCCCATCCTCACCGACAATCCCACGGAGGTCGGCGCGGACCGCGTGGTCAACTGCGTGGCGGCCTTTGATCTGGTCGGCGGGCCGGCCGTGGTGGTGGATCTGGGCACGGCGACGACCTTTGACGTCATCTCGCGCAAGGGCGAGTTTTTGGGCGGCGCCATCGCGCCGGGGCTGGGCATCTCCGCCGAGGCGCTGTTTGCACGCGCGGCAAGGCTTTCGCGGGTGGAGATCAAAAAACCCGCCAAAGTCATCGGCACCAACACCACCGACAACATCCAGATCGGCCTCTACTACGGCTACATCGGCCTGGTGGATGGCATCCTGGAGCGCATGCTGGCGGAGCTCGGGCCGGACACAAAAACCATCGCCACCGGCGGCCTGGCCCGGCTGATCGCCGACGACTGCAAGTACGTGCGGCGCGTGGAACCCATGCTGACCCTCAACGGCCTTCGCCTGATCTGGGAGCGCAACAATGGGGAGCGCAACCGGCCAGGGGACCGGCGGCGTTGACGCCCAAACCGCTCCGCGCCAGGACTCCAGCGTGAACTACTTCGAATACTTCAGTGAGATCGAGGAGCGCTTTGTGGCGCGGCGCGGCTCCGTCCTCCTGCTCTCCACACTGGACTGGGCGCTGATTGAAACCTGGCGCGAAGCCGGCGTACCCCTGGCCGCGGTGCTGCGCGGCATTGATGTGGCCTTCGATAAGTACGAGGCTCGCAAGGCCCGCACCAAAGGCCGTCTGGCCAAAGTCAATGGCCTGGGGTGGTGTGCGCAGGCCGTGATGGAGGCCGCCAGGGAGCTAGCCGCCGCCTCCGTGGGCGCGCACACCGCGCCTGAAGCCGCTCACGCTGGAGTGCCCGGGGCGGCTCAGGGTGCCGCGCCCGGCACCGCGCATCGCCCGGAGCAGCAGGCCGGCGGCCGGGAAACCGGCTTCGAAGCGGCGCGGGTGGCGCGCTTCCTCGACCGCAACGCGGCGGCGCTGGAGAATGCCTCCATCACCGGCGCGGATCTGAAGCTGGAGGCCTTCGCGGAAGCCGCGGTGCGGCTGCGGGCGTTCGCGGCCGAGGTGCGCGCGGCGGCGCCTCCAGCGCTCGATGAACTGGACCGCCGCCTGACGGTGGTGGAAGAGCGGCTCCTGGCGGCGTTGATCGCCGGTGTGCCGGAAGCGGAACTTCTGGCGCTGCGCGAGGCAGCCGACCGCGAACTGGCCCCCCTCCGCGCGCGGATGGGTGCCGTGCAGGTGCGGCAGGTGCGCGAGCAGTTTGTCCACAAACGGCTGTTTGAACACTACCGGCTGCCGCGTCTGAGCCTCTTTTACATGCCGCTCGACGGCGGCGCGGGCGAGGCCGCCCCGTGAGGCCGGAACAGGCGGCGGAAAACGCCCGCGAGACCACGCTGCGGATCGAAAAACTGGTCGCTGGCGGTGACGGCCTGGCGCACGACGCATCCGGCGCGGCCGTCTTCCTGCCCTTCACGCTGCCGGGGGAGTTAGTGGAGGGTACGCCAGCTGGAAAGGCGGCGCGCATCCTCGAGGCCTCACCGGACCGGGTGGTACCAGCCTGCGTGCACTTCGGGGCATGCGGCGGCTGCCAGTACCAGATGGCCGCGTACCCGGCGCAATTGGCAGTCAAAACGGCCATTCTCGGGGAGATCTTTGCGCGCGCCGGCCTCACCGGGCTGCCCGAACCCCAAACCATCGCCTCGCCCGAGCCCTACGGCTACCGCAACCGCATTCGGCTGCGGGTCGGGCAGGGCGCCAGCAGCTTTGCCCTGGGCTACAACGTGCGTGGCAGCCGGGAATTTCTGCCCGTGCGCATGTGCCCAATCGCGGCCCCGGTGCTCCCGCGCGCGGCGGAGGCGCTGCTCGCGGTTGCCGCGCGGCATCCGGACGCCGCCAGCTGGCTCGCCGCCGCCGCCGAGGTCGAATTCTTCTGTACCGCGGATGAAACTCGTGTGCAGGTGACCTTGCTTTGCACGCGCAAGCCGCCACGGGATGTTTCCGCCTTTTCCCACTTCGCCGAGGCACTCCACCGCGAGTTGCCGGCCCTCGCCGGAGCGGCGGCCGTCCGGGTGGACCCGCGCTCCGGCCGCGCGCTCGAAACCCTCGCGGCATGGGGTGCACCGGGGCTGCCCTGCACCGTGAGCGAGGAGACTTACTGGGTCACCCGCGGCGCTTTCTTCCAGGTAAACCGCTTTCTGCTGCCGGCCTTGGTCGACCTGGTCTGCGCCGGCCGGTCGGGGGAGTTGGCCTGGGATCTGTTCGCCGGCGTGGGACTGTTTTCCCGCGTGCTGGCGCGCGGCTTCGGCGCGGTGACCGCCGTGGAGTCCAATCCGGTGGCAAGCGCGGATCTGCGCGCCGCGCTCAGGAGACTCGGGCCCCGACACCGCGCCGTCGAGGCCACAACCCTCGACTTCCTCCGCCGCGCCGTGCTGGAACGGGAGCGCCCCGAGCTGGTCGTGCTCGACCCCCCACGCGCCGGGGCGGGCGACGAGGTCTGTGCGTTGCTGGCGCGGTTGACGCCCAGGGAAATCGTCTACCTGTCTTGCGATCCGGCCACGTTGGCGCGGGACCTCGCCGTTCTGACCCGAACGGGGTATAGGGTTCTGGCGCTGCACCTGATAGACCTGTTTCCGCAGACTTATCACGTGGAAACGCTGGCAGTTCTGGACCGGATCAGCTAGGCGTACTCCTCACCTGGGTAGCGCTTCTCATGCCGGCTGTCGGTGCTGCCAATTTCTGGATGAACGGCTCGCCCGCCGTGGAACCGCTGCGGTTGCGGCGCGTGCCGCTGCTCGTCGCGGCGCTGGGCTTTGGGGCGGGAATCCTTCTGGCGCGGCAATGGCATCAGCCGTCGATGCTGGCGCTTTCCCTGCTGCTCCTGTTTGCGCTCGCCGGCGTCGCCGTCGCGCGCTCCGCGACCGTGGGTTGGCTGGCCGTAGTGGCGCTTTGGGTAGGCGCGGGCTGCTGGTGCGCGCAGCTGCAGCCGCCGGTCCCGCGCCAGGCTGCACTGACGGCCTACGCCGACGGCCTGAGCCGCACCGTGCGCGGCAGGGTCGTCGCCGTCCACGAGATGCGCCGGGCCGAGCTGAACACCGCCGCTCCCAATGTGGCGCTCGTCACCTCTCCCTGGCTGGTGGAGCCCGGCGGTTGGGAGGGCGAAAGCGGCGAACCGGGCGCCACGGTAGATTTGGCCGTCGACGCCGTCGAACAGGTAACGCCTGACCTTTCGACCATGGTCCCGGTCGCGGGCGGCGTACGCGTGACGGTGCTCCGCCCGATGAAGCCATTTCGGTGCGGCGATCTGCTGGAAATGCCGCTGCGCCTCAAGCTGCCCGAGGTCTACCGCGATCCAGGAGCCTTCTCCTACGGCGACTGGTTGCTGGAGCAGGGTATCGGTGCCAGCGCCAGCGCGCAGGGTCAGAAACTCCGCGTTCTCGGTACCGGCCGCAGCAGCACCTTGGGCTGCCACCTGCAGGCCGCGCAGCACTGGGCCGCGGCGCGGATGGAGGCGCTTCCGGGCAGCCCGGCAATCGCCCGGCTTCCTGGGCCCATGCGCCTTTCGCGGGACGACGCGGCGATGCTGGCGGCCATGCTTTTTGGCGATAAACAAGCCCTGGGCGAGGACCTGCGCGCGGGTTTCGAGCGTACGGGCACCTTTCACCTCTTTGTGGTTTCCGGCCTGCATGTGGCTCTGTTCACCGGCGTGCTCTTCTGGCTGCTCCGCAAGCTGCGCCTGCCGGAGATTCCGGCGGCGGCGCTAACAATCATTCTGGCTTTGGGTTACGCCCTTTTGACCGGCTTCGGTGTACCCGCGCAACGGGCGCTGGCCATGAGCTCGGTCTACCTGATCGCCCGTGTGCTGGACCGCGGCAGCTCCGGCCTGAACGCGCTGGGAGCGGCGGCGCTGCTGATCCTGGTGGGCGCCCCGCGGGCGCTGTACGAAGCGAGCTTTCAAATGACCTCGCTGGTGATCCTGGGCGTGGCGGGGCTGGGCGCGCCGATTGCGGAACGGTTGCTGGGCGGCTGGCGAGCGACCGTCGCCGGCCTCCGTACGCCCGAGCTGGACGTCTCTCTCCCGCCCAGGATTGCAGCCCGGCGCGTCCGTATGCGCACGTGGGGCGGGCTGCTGCGGGAGCTGGTCGGCTGGAAGCGCCTGGAAGCGCTCCCCGAGTTGCTGGTTCGAGGGGGCCTCCTGCTTGCCGAGGCCGTTCTGCTGTCAGCCTCCATTGAACTCTGCATGGCGCTGCCGATGGCCCTGTACTTTCACCGCGCCATGCCGCTGGCCATGCCCGCCAACCTCCTGATCGCGCCCTTTGCGGCGCTGTTGGCGGGTGCCGGCGTCCTCACCTTCGCCGCGGCAACCCTTGGCTCCTCCGCAGCCGCGCTTCCCGCCTCAGTAACGGCGTTGCTGCTGCACCTGGTTCGCGGCATCGTGACGCATCTGGTCCATGCGGGTGGCAGCGACTGGCGAGTGCCGGCGCCCCCCTTGGCCGGAGTCGTGCTCTTCTGCCTCGCCCTGCCCTTTGCGTGCTGGGCGCTCCGGTGCGAACGCAAGTCCGTAGCCTGCGGCGGCGCAGTCGCGGCGGCTCTGCTGCTGGTGGCTGTGCTTTGGCCGGCGCCGATGGCGGCCAGGCCCGGTACTCTGGAGGTCACCGCCATCGATGTGGGACAGGGCGACTCTCTATTGGTGGTCTCGCCCGAAAAACGGACGCTCCTGGTGGATGCGGGCGGCCCGGTCGGACGTATGACCACACGCTGGGACGTGGGTGAAGAGGTCGTTGCGCCCTATCTCTGGTCGCGTCGCATCCGCCGCCTCGACGCGGTTTTGCTCACCCACGCCCATAGCGATCACATCGGCGGTATGCCCGCTGTCCTGCGCGATCTGCAGCCGCGCGAACTCTGGTACAGCATCGAGCCAGGGCAATCCCCTGCCCTGCAAGCCCTGCTGGCCGAGGCGCGCGGCCTCGGGATCAGCATCCACCCCATGATGGCGGGCGATCGCTTCTCCTGGGGTGGGTTGCAGGCCACCGTGCTTTCGCCGCAGCCCGGCTATCAGAACCCCGGGACGGCGAAAAACGACGATTCCCTGGTCGTACAGTTGGCATGGGGGCGCTCCAGTGTCTTGCTCGAAGGCGACGCCGAAGCCCCCAGCGAGGCGGCGATGGTGGCCAGCGGACGCCTGCAGCCGGTGACGCTGTTAAAAGTGGGCCACCATGGCAGCCGCACCTCGACCAACCCCGACTTCCTGGCCGCGGTCGCTCCCCGCGAAGCCGTGATCAGTTCGGGCCAGCACAACACCTTCGGGCATCCGCGCGGGGAGGTGCTGCAACGCCTGGAGGCAGCCCACGTGCGCACCTTCCGAACCGACCGAGAAGGTGCGGAAACCTTTCTGCTCGGTGCCGATGGAACGCTGCGCAGCTCCCCCGCGGCCTCGGCGTATAAATGAAACAGGACCGAAGCAGGACGCGTTTTCGGCAAGGGGGCCTGAGTGGACGAACAGGGGAAGAGCTCCGAGAATACAGCCGCGACGGACGGGAGCTTCGCGGAACCGGGCGCGGCTGCCGAAGGGCAGATCACCGGCGCGCTCGAGACCCCGCACGCCCAACCCACGGACGCCCAGGGCGAAGAAGCAAAGCTTCTGCGCCGCCTGCAGATGATGATGAACATGGTGATGGGCGTTATCGCCCAGGACAACTCACTGACCTACGACGACGCCGCAGCCATGGTAGCCGACGCCCGCACAGCCGCGCTTGCCATGTTTCCCGGCAAGGAACTGGCCTACGACCTGATCTGGAAACCCCGCTTTCAGCGGCTCATGCGGGAACGCTTCCGGCTGGTTTAGGCTGTATCGGCATTCGCCGGAGCTGCCTCAAACAGCGTCATGTGGCTGCCGGAATGTTTGCGGCTGGTTTAGACTCTGTCCACACACTCACCTGAATCGCCTAAAACGGCGTCATCTCGACCGGAGCGAGACATGTATGTCTCGCGGAGCGGAGAGACTCCTGTATTTCGTCGGCCACTACCTTTTCCAAGGCGTACCGTGCTAGAAATGACACACTGACGCCGCGAGGCGAGCAGACCTCCGGCTTACGCCAGCGAGGCCAGGCGTTCCGAACGCCCAGACAGATCCGCGGCTCGGTTTTCCGCAAACGCCGCAGCCCCCAGCAGCGCGCAGGTATCGTCCAGGATGATGCGCACGGGGATGCTTTCCAGAATGGGCCGCATCCGGCCCTTGTCCAAAAACGCCTCGGTGAAAGCCCCCGCGGACATCGTTTTGATCACCTTTGGCGCGATGCCACCGCCCAGGTAAATGCCCCCATGGGCAAGCACCTTCAGCGCCACGTTGCCGGCCTCGGCGCCAAATGCCGCGCTGAAGAGGTGCATCGCCTCCGCGCAGATTTCAGACTCGCCGGATTCGGCCAGGGTGCCGATGACGGCGTTGGGATCCTCGTTTTCCAGGCGCTCCCGTAGCCACGCCGGTTCTTCCATCTTCTGGTCGTCGCGCAAAAAAGCATACACATTCTTAATGCCGAGGCCGGAAACGACGCGCTCAAAGCTAACCCGCCCATCCAGGGTGCGGCGAAGATACTGCAACAGCGCGACTTCCCGATCAGTACGCGGGGCAAAATCTGTGTGGCCGCCTTCGGACGGAATGGGCGTATGCCGGCCCAGCTTTCCATCCCAGATCAACAGGCACTCGCCCAGCCCTGTACCTGCGGAAATCAGGCCTCGGTGCCCCACCGCCGCCGTGTCCCCTTCGTGCAGAATGTGGATCTGGTCAGGAGCAAGTTCCGGAATGCCGAAGCCATTGGCCTCAAGATCGTTGATCAGAAAGATATGTTCGATCCCGAGCGAGTGCTGCAGAGCGCGGGCATCCAGCGTCCAGGGAAGGTTCGTCAGTTTCAGCCGCCCGTCACGCACCGGGCCCGGGCAACCGAAGCAGGAGGCCGCAAGGTCGTCTTTCTTTTCGTCACCCTGCGCCAGAAAGGCCTTCACCACATCGTCAAGACAGGCGTACTCGGCAGCAGGAAACTTCTCATCGCGCCGCTTGACCAGTTTGCCGTCGGCGAAGTTGTACAAAGCCAGATGAACCTTGGTACCACCCACATCACCCGCAAGAATCATGTCGTGCCTACACTCCTGGTGCTGCTGTTTTCTATTGTCTGTTTTTCCTAGATTTCGAGGGTGCCGACCTTGTGGCCGCCGTTCGTCGCGGAAATCTCCGCCGCCCCGGGCAGCTTCGCGGCGGCAGCTTCATCCAGCTGCATCAGCAGGCGCCCACTGGCCGGACGGATCAGCTGGGAAGGCAGGCGTTCCGGATCGCGCGGGCCGGTCATCACCTCCGCGACAATGGCGGTCTTGGCTGCACCGCCAACCTCGAAAACCACCTCCGTCGCCTGATTGATCACGGGCGAGGTGAGCGTCATCCGCCATGTGTCCTTCTGCGGCACATGGTTGGCAATGCACAGGCGGCCGAATTCCGTCAGGCCTTCGGTGTGCGGAAACAACGAGGCGGTATGGCCGTCATCCCCCATGCCGAGCAGCAGCAGATCAAACGCCGGAGCCTCCGCGCCCTCCAGCCTCAGCGTGTTCCGCAGAACGCTCTCGTAGCGGGAAGCGGCCTCCTCCGGATCGAGCTCGCCTTCCATGCGGTGCACGTTCGCCGGCGGAATCGGGACATGATCCAGCAGCAGCTTCTTGCATACCCCATAGTTGGATTCCGGGTTGTCCGGCGGCACGCATCGCTCATCCACCCAGAAAAGCTGCAGCTTGTCCCACGGAATTGTATTAGCGAAGGGTTGCACCGGATCAGCCAGTAGCTTAAACGCCGCCTGCGGTGTGGACCCGCCCGAAATCGCCACGCGGGCCACGCCGCGCCGGCTCACGGCGGCCCCGACCTTTTCCGCAATGTTGCGCGCAGAAGCCAGGGCCAGTTCCGCGGCGGAGGGCCACACGATGTAGGTAACACTGATGGGCTGGGGCATTACGCGGTTCTCTCCAGGAAAGGTCACGCAGACGCGGGACCCAAACAGATCAATCGAAACTCTTTGAAGAATGCGGTGAGGTCGGCAAGAGGCAGCGGCGGATCAGCCTACCCCTGCCATCCTCCACAGGGCGAGCTCTCGAGCTAGAGCTTGCTCCATTGCCGGCCGTCTTTGGCGAGCAAATCGTCAGCGCACGCCGGACCCCCGCTGCCTGCCGCATAATTTGGAATATCCTTGGGCGGATCGGCCTTCCACGCCTGGAGTATCGGCGTCATCAGCGCCCAGGTCGCTTCCACACCTTCGCGCTCGGCAAACAGCGTGCCGTCGCCCAGCATGGCGTCGAGCAAAAGACGCTCGTAGCCGTTCGCCGAGCTCTTGCCAAAAGCCTCCGCATAGCTAAAGTGCATCTGCACGGGCTTCACGTTGGTGGTCGGACCGGGAATTTTGGCCCCGAAAATCAGCGTGATGCCCTCATCCGGTTGAATGCGCATCTTCAGCACATTCGGCATCACCTGCGAACCGCTGTCATTGCCCTTGAACAGGTGCAGCGGCGGCTGCTTAAAGGTCACCGTAACCTCCGTCACGCGATCCGCCAGACGCTTGCCCGCACGGATGTAGAACGGCACACCCGCCCATCGCCAGTTCTCGATCGAAAGCTTCATCGCCGCGAAGGTTTCCGTGCCGGACTCCGTATTCACCCGGTCTTCCTGGCGATACCCGATCACCTGCTTGCCATCCACCGTACCCGGGCCGTACTGGCCGCGAGCCGTATTCGCCACCGGAACCGGCTCGATGGCCTTCCACACCTTGAGCTTTTCCGTCCGCACCGCAGCCGACTCAAAGTTGTCCGGCGGCTCCATGGCCACAAAGCTCAGCACTTCCATCACGTGGTTCTGCAATACGTCGCGAAGGGCGCCGGCGGTCTCGTAAAATGGCCCGCGGCCCTCGATGCCGATCGATTCAGCCGCCGTGATCTCGACATGATCCACATAATTGCGGTTCCACACCGGCTCAAAGATCCCGTTGCCGAAGCGAAACACCAGGATGTTCTGCACCGTCTCCTTGCCGAGGTAATGGTCAATGCGAAAGATCTGATCCTCGCGCAAAACCTTGTTGATCTCAGTGTTCAGAGTCCTGGCGGACTCCAGATCGACGCCGAAGGGCTTTTCGATAATCACATGAATCCAGCTGCCCTCGGCCGCTTCCGTCATGCCGTGCCTGCTCAGGCGTTGTGCGATGTCGGCAAAAAACTCCGGGGCCACCGCCAGGTAAAACAATCGATTCCCTTTGGTGCCCAACTGACCGTCCAGTTCGGCGAGATACGCCTTCAGCCGCTCGAAACCGGCGTCATCGTCGAAGTTGGTCGCAAAGTACTTCACGCGGTCCATGAACGGCTTCAGCTTGGAGTCGCCCCCATCCACGCCGCCGCCCTTAAGGATGCCGTCCTGCATGTCGGGCGCAAAGGTGGCGGAAAGATCACGCCGCGCCACGCCGACCACCGAAAAATTCTTCGGCAGCAGGTTTTGCTGCTCCAAATGGTAAAGCGCGGGCAGAAGCTTGCGCTTGGTCAGATCGCCGGACGCCCCGAAGATAACGACGATGCAAGGATCCGGAACCCGTTCACTGGATGCAATTTCGCCGGCCACGTCCCGGTCCGTCATAGATTTGCCCACCTCTGCTACTGCTGACATTCAATCTCCTTGCGTTTTGCTGCGCCGAACGAATGAGTGGACGCACGAGGACCTACGATCTGCGCTCCAGGTTCTCGATGGCCATATCGTGACGGCCAAGCTCGCGATAAAACTGACGCATATCGTCACTTATGCGATCAATCCGACCGGCAAGCTGATGGCTGTCGACACGCTGCCAGATCACGCCGGCCAGTACCGTTCCTAGCAAGACAAAAAACTCAATGTTTGTCATATGAACTGCTTTCCGTAGTGTACCGCGCCGGGGATCAGGTCCGATGGAGGACCTATCCCCCGGCGCTCAGCCCGCGGAGACTGATCGCTACTCCTTCTTTACGGCGTGACCGCCAAAGGCGTTTCGCATCACGGAGAGCATACGGTCGGTCATGTTGTTCTCTTCCCGCGACCGCAGACGCCGGATCAGAGACTCCGTAATCACCGGCGCGGAAACGTTCAGATCAATCGCCTCGAACACCGTCCAGCGCCCTTCGCCGGAGTCGGTGACATAGGGTGCAATGCCTTCGAGCGTCGGGTTACGCTTCAGCGCATCCGCCGTGAGATCCAGCAGCCAGGAACGCACCACGGAACCATACCGCCAGATCTGCGAGATCTGCTCGATATCCAGGTTCAACTGCTTTTTGGCCTCCATAATCGAAAAGCCCTCGGCATAGGCCTGCATCATGCCGTATTCAATGCCGTTGTGCACCATCTTCACAAAGTGCCCTGCACCGGCAGGTCCGGTGCGACCCCAGCCCTTGTCCGGCGCGGGCGCCAGGGTCTGGAAGATGGGCTTCAGGGTTTCTATCACCGACTCATCGCCGCCCACCATCATGGAGTAGCCCTCCGTGATGCCCCAGATGCCGCCGGACGTGCCCACATCCACGAACTCAAAGCCCTCTTTCTTCAGCTCGTCAGAACGGCGCTGCGAGTCCTTGTAATTGGAGTTACCACCGTCAATGAAAATGTCGCCCTGCTTCATCAGCGGCTTGAGCTTGGCGATGGTCTGATCGACGGGATCGCCGGCAGGCACCATAATCCAGATCGCGCGCGGCGACTGGGTGAGGTTCCCCACCATGTCCTCAAGGGTGTTGGCGCCCACAGAGCCCGCGTCCGACAGCTTCTTCACCGCATCCGCGGAGAAATCAAAGCCGACAACCTTGTGGCCGGCCTGACGGAGACGCTCCGCCATGTTGCCGCCCATCTTCCCAAGACCGATCATTCCAAGTTCCATGTGCCTATCCTTGTTTGCGCATCCTGCGCGAGTCAGTACGGATCCTGTGTACCCTCCCTAGCCTACGACATCATGGGTGCCTCGTGATGACAAAGGCCTGCGGATGGGCAACGTACCTCAACGATCGCCGCCGTATGGCGCCGCGGGAACCGCGGGCTGCTCATTTGGCGGGAAGTCAGCGCCCTCGGTCACCTCCTGCCAGCGGTCCAGCTCCTGCGACCACTCCCCAAGGTACTTGCGGAAGCGCTGCAGCGCGATCTTGCCCAGCAATAGGTGCCTGGGCGGCTCGGGGGCATTCACCGCCTCCACCATGGCAGCCACAGCGCGCTGCGGGTCGCCGGCCTGTTTGCCGTCTTGATGCTCGAAGTACTCGCGCGTTTTACCGACGGTGGTCTCGTAATCTGCAATGCGGCGGCGGGCTGCCTGACCGGAGCGGCCCAGAAAATCCGTACGGAACGGGCCGGGTTCCACCAGCATGACATGCACCCCCATGGGAGCCAGCTCGCCGTGGAGCGCTTCGCTCAGCCCTTCCACCGCAAACTTGGTGGCGTTATAGTACCCCCACCCCGCAGACCCGATCAGCCCGCCGATCGAAGACAGATTGATGATCGCGCCGGAGCGGCGTTGACGAAACTGCGGCAAGAACGCCTTGGTCAGGTTAATCAGACCGAAGACGTTGGTGTTGAACATGGGCATGTACTCCGCCTCGGTGACCTCTTCCACAGCACCGCACACGCCATATCCGGCGTTGTTCACCAGCACGTCAATGTGCCCAACGTGGCCAATCGCATCCTGCACCGCCTTGTTGATGGAGCCCTCACTGGTCACATCCAGCGGCAGCAGCACCGCGCCGGGAAAACGGCTGGTGAAGTCGCTCAGATCGTCCACGTCGCGCGCCGTCGCCACCACCGTCGCGCCCTGCTGCAGGAGATAGATCGCCAGCAAACGGCCGAAGCCGCTGGACGCACCGGTGATGAACCAATTCTTTCCTCGCTCGAAGCCGTTCTTTGCTGTGGAGACATCGGTTGCCATTTGCTATGGGATGGCGATTTCCACGCTTGCGATGCAACGCCGCGCGCCCCGCCCGTGGGCCTCCAGCGCGGGGCGCAGGCCCCTTCCGAGTCGCCCGCTCCGTTGTCTCTCCCCTGCCCGATCGGCCTCGTCGAACCTCAACCCGCATCCGCTACGGCCGCAGTTCTTCTACCCCGTTCTCACCGGCAACCAGCGCAAGCGTGGCCATGCGGAGAAACAGGCCGTGCTCAACAACGCCAACCGTACCGCGGATCGCGGCGGCCGTCGCCTCCGGGTCCGGGATCGCACCGCAGAAGCAATCCAGAATCACGTTGCCCTCGTCCGTGATCCAGGGACCGCCGGCACCGGCAGATTCGCCCGGCCGCGGGCGCGCGGGACGCAGCCGTGGATGCAGCCCAAGCTCCTCCAACCGCCGCTGCACCAGCGGCAGAGCCAGCGGGATCACCTCCACCGGCAGAGGAAACCTACCCAGCTGCGGAACGACCTTGGTCGAATCGGCCACCACAATAAACTGCCGCGCCGCCGAGGCCACAATCTTCTCCCGCAGGTGCGCACCGCCGCCGCCCTTGATCAGCGCCAGCCCCAACACCGGATCCCGCATCACCTCATCCGCCCCGTCGACATTGATGTCGAGCACCGGCGTCTCGTCAAAGTTCGTAATCGGAATGCCAAGCTTCTCCGCCAAGGCACGGCTCGCCTCCGACGTCGCAATCGCCCGAATGCGCAACCCCTCGGCCCGCACCCGCTTGCCGAGCTCCTCGATAAACAACGTGGCAGTGGTTCCCGTACCCAGGCCAACGCTCATGCCGTCCCCAATCAACTCAACGGCGCGTCTGGCGGAGAGAAGTTTTGCTTCGTCCTGCGTCATGCAGTCATGGTACTGCGGCCTGCGCTGTCCCACGGCTACTTCGGTGCGGAAGTACGTTCGGAAAACAGTTGCGTCCAAACTCCTGCTCTGCGTCCGTCTCAGTGCAAAAACGGACCAACTGGCTTATGCCCAAAATGCTTTCAGGCCAGGAATGCCTGCCCTAGGACCGAAATACATACGGTTACTTCCGCTATCGCGACTTCACGGGAGTCCTCCACCAACAATGATGAATTGGAACTCTCAAATCAAAGTAAGGAAGGCTAGTCACCCAGCCCTAAGCAGAGCTATTGGCCAGCCATGCGAGGGCGAAGCTGGCCATTACCTTGGGCGTTAGCAGGCAACTGGGCTGGTGCCGATTACCCGAGTCGCAGGAGACGCTCGGCATTTCGCCAAGCGACTTTCTCCCGCACGGAGTCGCTCAGGGGCGCGGCTTGCAGGAAAGTGACTGCCGCTTTGGTTGATTCGTAGGGGTAGTCAATTGAGAAGAGCACTGCGTCTTCACCGATGGCCGCTATAGCGCCTGCCAAGGCCGCCGGCGAGAAGACACCGCTAGTCGTGATGAAGAGGTTCTGGCCGAAGTATTGCGATGGGCGCTGGCGAAGTGTCTGCTCTTTCAGAGTGGCATAGCGGGAGTCGAAGCGGGCTATCTGGAATGGTAGAAATTCCCCCATATGCCCCAGAATGATGCGGGCCTTCGGATACCGGTCGAACATGCCGCCGAGCAGGAGACGCAGGGCATGGCCGCCCACCTGTACCTGCCACTCCCACATCGCGCCGCCGAGTTCTGG
>CAXSCE010000005.1:0-141620 GCA_964236545.1 uncultured Bryocella sp. | reverse complement strand
TTTGAAAGGAGCCGCTACAGTATTCCTGTCGGGAAACAGCGAACAGGCGAAGCAGCAAGTGCGAGCTCTGCTTGAATCTACCGGCTGGCCGGAAGCTTCAGTTCTTGATCTCGGTGGCATTCAGTCCGCTCGCGGAACCGAAGCGCTCATGGCAATCGTTCCGTTTCTCGTCAAGTCGCAAGGCTTCAAGCCCTTTGCGTTGAGCGCGACCTACTAGGTCGCAAGTCAACTATCGTGTGCTGACCGGTAGAGATGCCAATGGCCACCCTGTGGTGTAGACCGTAGACTGCTGTCCGGGATGCGGAGATGTACTCGGGATCACTACACCGAACGTTCGAAGTTGTACGCGAAGATGTTTGGATGATTCATGGCAATATTTTGCTCGCGCAGTGGCTAGGCTACCTAACGGAATAGGGTCACTCTCTGCACTTGGAAGGGTTGATCCCTGTAAGGGGATGCGGTGCATTCAGGAACTGGCTGAGTGATTGGATGACGAAACCATCTGCTTTCAACATCACAAGACCATGAAGCTGTGCCCAGACTAGTACGGCGTCCCGTTCAACAGTGTCGGGGGCCGAGATCTCTGCCATCGCGCGCCGTAGGTTCTCGAAAGCTTTATCTGCGGCCCTCGCCAAGGGGCTATCGGGTTTGGCCTCGGGCACCAGGCGCGAGGCAAACATCAACCGATAGAGTTCAATGTTGCCTTCTCCATATTTTAAGTAGGCCAGAGCCATTGTCTGGAGCGCCTCTTGCGGCGTACGCCCGGCCACTGCCTCGACGAGAACTTCGTCAAACTCATGGAATCCCTCTTCCGCGACACTCTCCAGGAGTGCATCCCTGTCCGCAAAATGCCGATAGGGTGCGGGTTGACTGACCCCGGCAAGTCGGGCCAGGGAGCTTAGGGAGACGGCCGACGCACCGCTGCGGGCGATCTCCTCTCGAGCGATGCGCAGCAGATGGCGACGCAGATCGCCGTGATGGTACTGTCCGCTTTTCTTGGACCGCTGATCTGCCTGAGTGGCCATGATGTGGCTATTTAACCCTGTTTCGTGAATCACGACAGCATGTGATGCATCAACACATTTTTGTGTTATATGTAATAACATGCAGCCAGGGCGCGGGATGGCACGCACGAAGGCCTGTGTTCCCTGAATCAGGAGACCGCCGTGAAAGAGATGAGAGCAGCACGTTATGACAGGTACGGGGCACCGGAGGTGCTTCACGAGAGCGTGATCCCTGTGCCCACGCCCAAGCCAGGGGAAGTGCTCGTGCGAGTGCACGCCGCGAGCGTGAATGGCATCGACCTGATTGTCCGATCGGGAACCCTTCGCTTGTTTACCGGCCGCAAGTTCCCACGCGGAACCGGTGACGATTTTGTAGGGGTGATTACAGCGTTGACTGGGAGATCAGCCGGTTTCAATGTCGGTGATCGCGTTTGGGGCGTTATGCCCCATAACGAGTTGGGCAGCATGGCAGAGTTTCTAAGTATTCCTCCCGAGCAGCTGGCACTTAGTCCGAAAAACCTCGATCCCGCTCAGGCAGCGGCCCTGCCCGTCGTCGGAGCAACCGCGATCATTGCCCTTTGTGAAATTGCAAAGCTCAAACGTGGTGAAAGGCTGTTGATCCGCGGCGCGGGTGGTGGCGTCGGCAGTGCCGCGGTCCAGCTCGGTCGAGAACTCGGTGCCGATGTAACCGCGTTGGCCAACTCCTCCTCCCTTGACTTCGTCCGGCAGCTCGGCGCGAATCGAGCGTTCGACTATGTGACGGCTCAGCCCAAAGATCTTGGGTTCTTTGAGGTCATTCTCGATACCGTAGGCAGCCGTACGAGCGTGTACCGAGGCCTCCTGACGCCTGGAGGACGCATGATCGCTATCTGTCCCGATCCAAAACGCCCGCTGTCTTCTTTTCTTTACATCTTCTTGTCCACAATCTTTGGCACCCGCCGTGTACGCTTCTTCAGCGCAAAACCCAAGAGGAAGGAGATGGCCCAACTCACTTCCTATGTGGAGAATGGCGCAATCCGGCCCATTGTGGATACCGTGTACCCGCTCTCTGACATCGCCGCTGCCCACCGTGCTCTGGAGCAAGGTGGCCGGCGAGGAAGACAAGTCATCCGCCTCGCTTAGCTCGTTCAAACCAAGGCTCATGTGTCGTCCGATGATGACCGTTATCTCCACCGCTTCAGAAGGGTCAACCATGCACATCCTCAAGGGACGCTATGCACCACAGATGAAGGGCGATTTTGTTGTCTTCCTCATTGGAATGCGGATCAATCGCTTATGGATCCTCCACAAATGGCTGCCGATCACCTTCGCCATGCCCCGCATGCTCAAGGAGCTGGCAACGCATCCGGAACTGGGGATGCTGCACGCCCAAACATTCGTGAGCGGCAGAACCATTTTGGTGGTTCAGTCTTGGCGCAGCTTCGACCAGCTGCATGCATATGCGCACGCCAAAACTCTAGAACACCTACCTGTTTGGGCGGCGTTCAATCGGAAGGTGGGCGGCAACGGCTCTGTAGGCATCTTTCACGAGAGCTACCTGGTGAAAGATGGGCAGTATGAAGGCCTTTCCGTCAACATGCCGAGGCACGGGCTTGCAAAAGCAGGTGAGATGGTATGCGCTACGGGCCAGCTGCGCGACGCACGATCTCGTTTGCAAAATTGCAGTAGACATTCTCAGGGTTTCGTGGCCATCCCAACAGCAGATCCCTCCGCCGTGTTGCGGGATGACCATAAGAGAGGCGATGTCATAGACACACCTGAAGGTAAACAGGTCTAATTTGTGCTTACTTAGGTTTACCCAGCGAGTACTAAGCGCGCAACTGCCCGCTCAGACCTAGAAGCTGGAATTCGCCATCAGCCGTCTCGCTTTCTTCCCCGATCCAAATCAGCCGCGCCCTGATCCAGCGAAGGGCTACCCCGACGCCGCAACTGAGCAGGACCGGAAAGACCAGCTCCGTCAACCCATGTTCAGCACGCAACTCGATCCGGGCGATGCTGTAGAGCAATGGCGGCAGCACACCGATGTACAGCGTCAGCACAGCCGGTAGATTCGTTTTTCCCGGTGATCTTGGTCGAGTGAAGGGAGCGCCGCGCTGAGCTACGAAGAAGCTTTCCACCAGCGTAAGAGAGAAGCACAAGCCCCATACGGCTTGCACAAAGAGCGCGTTCCACGCCCAACCAAGCTCTGCACAAATCACGGTCAGTGTGATAACGGCAAGCAGTCCCACGCCGGCAACCCAGCGACGAGTTGCCTGAACACACGGCTGCTGCGGCACGCCGGCTACACGGAAGATCCATCGTGCAGGCAGGTTCTGAGGAATGGCAAATGTGCTGTGCAGCCCCGCGACCATCCAGAACAGCAACAGAGGCAAGGCAGTATGCAGCCCGAAGCGTGATGTCACAAGCTGCAGCCCACCCGCTTGCGTTCGCCGTTGAATGCAGCAGGAGATAGCAAGCGCCAAGCCGAGGCCGCAATAGATTGCAAGGTACACCTGATAGCGACTGTTCCGGCTCATCGTTTTGCCTATGAAGCTGAAGATCGCCCTCTCCGTGGGAGTTGAAATGAGGCGACGCCCCAGGGCAGCCCACCACCTTGCCGGAGCCTTTGCACGCGTAGAGCTGCCCTGAATTGCCATGCGTTGCATCCGGATCCAGGCCATGGGATAAAACAGGATCGCGGCTCCTACCCCGGTGCCGACTGCCAGCCACGCCGTATGGGCCGCAGACTCCGCGAAGGCTTGGGCTGAAGCTCCATGCAACAGCTTCTGGTAGACACCGAGAAACCAGATCGGGGGGACGCATTGGGCTACGATTCCAGGGTGCTCCAGCACCTTGTCCATGTCATCACCGAAGCGAGCGTAGGCCACGATCAGAAGGCCAAGAAGTGCCGTTGCGAGGACCTGAAGCACCCACAGGACTCGCCGGAACCAATGGGACGGCAGCACGCAAACGAGCAGTCCGCCTACAGCGATGATGCTTGAAACGGCGAAGAGCCCGGCCAGGCCAACCGCCAGAGCTTGTGCCCAGACCATACGCCAGAACGAGCCTTTGCTCACGGCAGGGAGCATGAACACACCAAAGCCATTCGCAGCCACCGAGAAGAGGGCCAGGAAGCCGCCCAGGGCTAAAGCCTTCGCAAGGAGCAACTGCCGCGGTCGCAGGGGCAAGGGTGCAAGAACAAGGAAGTCCAATCGATCCGGGAACAGCATCTCCCACTCAAAGATCGCGACGCCGGCCATTGCGACAAATGAGTAGAGCACAAAGAAATACTGGTCTTCGATGCTTCCCCACACCGGCCGTCCCGGGTAGGAGTTCTGTAGAAAGAAGGCCAACACCAGACCGGGCGCGGCGACGATGGACACCGCCCTCACCACCGTGGTGATCGCCTCGCCGTCGGAATCCAGCACATCATTATCAAAGAAACGCCTGAAGAAATGGCGCATTAAATACCCTGTAACGCCAAACTTACCCATGACTCACCGCCATCACGCGAACGAGGTCTCGAGCTACCTGCTCCGTGTCGCTTCCCTGCACCAACTGGGCGAAGACGGATTCCAAGCTGGGAAGATTGGTCATAGTGACGAGTTGCTGCGGTGAAGCATCCGCAACCACCTTTCCCTTCGACAACACAATCACCCGATCGCACACCCGTTCCACGACCTCCAGCACGTGGGAGATGTAGAGAATGGCTTTGCCCTCTCCCGCCAGGAGGATAAGCAGATCCTTGAAAAGGCGGGCGGAAACGGCATCCAGACCGGAAAGCGGCTCGTCAAAGACCAGGAGACGTGGATTGTGCATCAGCGCGGCTGCTATCAGCACCCGTTGCCGCATGCCTTTGGAATAGTTCGCCATCGCCGCATATTGTGCTGCCTCCAAACCCAGGAGCCGAAGCAGTTCCGTCGCTTTCATCTCAATCAAGGCTTCCGACATCCCGCGCAGCCGTCCGGCAAGCTGCAGGTACTCCATGCCGGAAAGGTGCGTGTAGACATGAGCCTCCTCCGGCACATAGCCCAGCTGCGCTCGATAGCTCTGCAAATCATCCCGGATGTTCCGGCCGTCAAACACCACGCTTCCGGAGGAGGCTTCAATCAGGCCGATCACGATCTTCACTGTTGTCGATTTGCCTGAACCGTTCGGGCCCAGGTATCCCAGAACTTCGCCCGCTCTCAGCGCGAAGCTCACATCCGAAACCGCCGGAATACTGCGGTAGTGCTTGGAGACGTTACGCAATTCCAGCATGCGCTCACCTATGTAGTGAACTACTATGAGGTAGAGTACTACATAGGGTCAAGCTGTATTTCAATCTCCTCTATGCCCTTTCGTCTCTCCCATAGCGCGGCGCTCATTCTTAAGGCTCTGAGCCTGGGCTATCGCTTTGGCTTTGACATCATGGAGATCACGGGCCTTCCGAGCGGAACTGTTTACCCAGCCCTTCGTCGCCTCGAACGGGATCAACTTGTCTCCTCAGAGTGGGAGGCGGAGGCGGAGGTGAGCGGCTCCGGCCGGCCGGCCCGGCGCTATTACGAAATCACCGCGCAAGGCAAAGCCGCCGCTCTGGCCGCCACCGATCGTTATCCCCTGCTGGCTCACCTCTTGCCGGAGAAGCACGCATGAGACCTGTTCAGCAGTGGCTGGAAAACAACCTGCTCAAATACGGCCAGCGCCTGGTGCCTGAGAATGAGAGAGCGGAATGGCTACGTTCCTGGCAGGGTGAACTCTGGTATGAGCGCAGCCGTAGCCGACGTGATCTCTCCATGGGATTGGTTCGCGATGCGCTCTGGCTCCGTGCCGACCACTGGCGACAGGTGCTGTCAGGAACGGCGGGGCTCTGCCTCGTGCTGCTTTCTCTTCTTGTCGCCGTTGCTGCACTTCCAACGGTGTTATTTGCCCATGACACCGAAGATTTTCTAGGCTTCAGTGTGCGTATGCTCCCTCGCTTCACGGTTGCGTCCAGTCTGACCCTGTTTGTCAGCTACGCAACCTCGTTCGCAAAGATCGCCATGCCTGATTCCAAACTGTCGCGACCCTGGCTCCGCGCCTGGACGTTCCATGTTGCCAAGGCCCTTCTCCTGTTGATCCTCTCTGCATTCGTAAGCGTGGACGTGTGCCTTCCCCTTGAGGTCAAAGCCTGCTTTGCCGCGCTGCCGGTGGAGCTGCTCCTTTTCGTCATGATGGCGCTGTTAGGTCTTCGATGGAACCTTCTCGATGGGGAAAGCCGCTGTCGACACTGCCTTCGATTGCTTGCCTCGCCTCAACGTATCGGTCGCCCGTCCTGGAATTTTCTCGAATACAACGGCATCGAGTTCGCCTGCCGTGATGGACATGGGCTGCTCCTGGTCCCGGAGCTTGAAACAAGCTGGTGCCGGTCTAGCTCCTGGATCGCACAAGTACTCTAGCTCGGCTGTACCCACTTTGACTTCGTAAGTGGGTGTGTCGCCATAGGGTGGCGGCTCGTTAGAATCTGTGTCTCAACTCCAACATGGACTACCGGGACGTAAACTCCGCCGAACTGAAGTGCGCAGCACGGCAGTCTAGCTCGATGAACATCAAGTGATTCAGGCGGACTCGAGCGTTACCCTGGAACCTTTAAAACGTTATGCGGAAACGATGTGATGCTTCCGCCCAGTCGTGAGCCTAACGATGTTCCACCACAACAGTATCGCCAGCAGCATACTTATGCCGCTAAGCCATCGACCGAGGAGAACATCAGGCGTAGCCACCCAGTCCACGGTGAGATCGATATGTCCCTGAGGCACCGGAACAGCAATCAAACCATCAGCACGCACGGGGAGGTTGCGGGGTGGCTGACCGTTGACCACAATCTTCCAAGCCGGATAGCTGCGCAGCCGCAAGACAAGGTAACCGGCTTCTTGCACCTGGGCCACGAAGTGCAGATGCTCTGGCCGGCCACGACCGTCAGCCGCGCTGAAGGTTTCCGCACATGTACCCAGATCAGGGGACCAGACCCGAGATACGTAGATGGCGAGAGGTGATTTTACCGGCACATCACTGAGAGAACGGAGGGGATCGGATACCAAACAGGCATCGGGAAGATGCATGGGAATCAGGCTGTTGCTTGCGCTCGGCGGACTCGCGTATTCATCCGTACCACCTACACCTTCTGCACCGGGTTGCAAAGCGAGCTTAAGGTCGGCTAAGGAGTAATAGGTACCACACGGCAGGAAGAAACGCTTGTTTGTGCTCGCGACAAGGTCATAGGAAAGAAAGAACAGGGCACACAGCGTTGCCACAAGTAGTTGACGAGGGCGGCTTTTCGGCCAGACCGCAGCGGCAAAGAAAACGGCCATGGGTCCTTGCAGCACGACCAGCCATCGCCATGGGTACTCCAGATACCGAAGTCTCGGAAGTGTATCCCAGATCGGTCGCGAGACCGGAAACATCAGGAACAGGATAGAAAGGGTGATGAGCAGTAAAGCAAGCCACCAGCGGCGCTCCTGCAGGTGCTGTTTCGATGGCCATCGACCGCGATGCCACACCGTTGCTGCTCCGCCAAGAGCCAAGAGCAGCATATAGACCTCGATGAAGCCTCTCGCCCGTTGATATGGACCCCTTAGCTCCGAGGTGATCCAACGGTTCTGGATCAGGTGATCGGGCCGGGCAAAGAGCTTAACGATGTCGACCCAGCGCTGCTCCGATATGGCAGGGACAAGATAGAACCCCGCCAAGCCCAATCCCAGCCCGATGGCCATGCCGTTGCGCAGGAGCGGTCTCCAGGAACGATCTCGTATGGCCATGGCTAGACTCAAGCCTGCGGTGACATAACAAGCCATTAAGCCAAGAGGAGCGTTGGACAGCCACATGCCCGCAACGACCAAAGCCAAGGGAAGGGTGTACCTGTCCACTAGGTCGCGTGTATGGAGGCCATGAACATCCCGAGGCTGAAGCAAAAACAGAAGCAGCAGAGGAAACCAGGCCCCACCGGTTAGCAGCGCAAAATCACTGTGAAAGTACACCTCATACAACGTGTACCCGGAAAAGATAGCCGTGACGCCGGCCAGCGTCGCAGGACCTTCGGCAAGGTGCTTTCGTGCGAGTGCCCGTGTGGCAAAGCCTGTAGCGGCCAAGAGCAGGAAGTTGACCGCAATCGGTACGGAGGACCACGGTAGCCATAAGCCAAGAGCCGCCCCGAGTAGCCAGGTAAGCGGCGGATAAAAGATCAAGCGTGGTTCGCCTGCACCGAAGTTCGCGCTGGCGGCCCAGTGAGGGTAAGAAACGGATCGGTGCCAACTATTCACCACGTCGTGCCAGGAGCCAAAGTGAAAGGCGAAGTCGGCGCCACAGGCAGGTCCACGTACCAAAAACGTGGCTACCACAAAGGCGGCGGCCATCCAGAGCACAACAGACCCTATCAACTGCTGCGACCGCTTTTCAGATAACGGCAGCTGATCGAGATCTGACCTTTGCATCAGCACTTTCCTTATTGAGCTTCGCGCAATCGCATTGCCGCTATAGGCTTGCGCACGTCGCACGCGCTCTGGCCGCTGACGATCAATCGAGAGCGGACACCACAGTGTTTGTGTTAACGACATGTTAACGCGACAGCATCAATGCATCAACATGCGATATGCGCGCAGCTACGCTATTGATCCCTCTCGACACAGCAGCGGTCTCGCTCCGTGGTAAGGTCAGCAGGCAGTGCTTTGCTTACGCTACTCACAGCAACAGCGTCACCCCTAATGCGCTGATCTTAGGAAAACCACGATGCATCTGGGCGAGTGCGGCGGAAGCGTCGTCGCCGAGAAAGAGACCGCCCGTGACCGCAGGTACGCAGAGCCGTGCGGGTCACCCGTGAACTAACTGGCACCCGTTCATGGGGCCACATGGAAAAAGGGCAACGCATTCCTCTGTACGCCGGACGTCTGGGGCGTCCATGATGGTGAAATGACGAGCTTGACCGGCACGATCTCCGCCCCATAGCGACACGCTACCGTAAGCACCATCCTTGCGAAGAATGTAATAAACAACCTCAACGAAGCGGAGGGCGTTGACGTCGTTGTTATACCAGTGCACGATGCGTCGCAAAGCATCCATTCCGGCCTCGTCCGGGGACATGCCCTTTCGCATATTTTCAACAATGGTGTGAGCGCCCGCGATTTTGATACTAGCTTCCGCGTTGCCGCTGGCGCCGGCCGAGCCGACGTCTGGATCAAGAAAGCAGCCCGCGCCCAGCGTGGCCACATCGCTCGTTGCACCAGGCATTCGCCAGGGCTGACCGCTAGAGGTGCAGGCGGAGGAGATCTGGCCTTTGCGATCGATTGTGGAAACATAGACTGCTTGACTTGCCGGGACAAGAGCGTCGAAAGCGGCTCGCCAGGTCATTGCCGGAGCAACACCCGCCTGCGCGGCGAGCGGCTCGCAGGAGCGGACGAGAAGATCGAAATCCTTCTGAGAGCCGGGCATGAAATGTGCTCTGCGAAGCGGCTCGGGCCATGCGGGATCATAGCCCCCGGTTCCCAAAAGCTCCGGCTTGGCGCGAAGAAGTGTCCAGAGCGCATAGACCTGATGACTGCGGTCGGTGAGCAGGTCTTCTTTCGCAAATCCGTGGGCGAGCGCAAAGGCCTGTGCATCAGAGCCCACCAGCAACGCATTCCCTGTGTCCTCCATCAAGGCTCGCGCCAGCAGCGATGCATTGCGAATGCCGCTCACGGACCCAATCGCCGCGACGCGGCGGGTGGGGCCGTGCAGACAGCAGGCGTCCAGCTGGATCTCGCCCTGGGCGTTGGGCAAGGCGCCTAGCCCGGTGGAGTGATCCTTCGGATCATCCTCCTGGGTCTTGCAAATGTGTAGTGCCGCATCCAGCGTATCGCTGCCGTTCAAGAGCATGTTGTACGCCGCATCAATGCCGACCGTACCTGTCGCTTTCGAGAGAACCGCGGGCAGGCGCGGAACGGCAGGCCGCTTCGCCTTGGGCTCATCATGCTGCATGTGCTCCATCTGCATCTGCGCTCTGGCCTTTGCAGCCACTGCGAGAGAAGCCGTTGAAAGGGCGGCCGAGGCCAGAAATTTCCTGCGTGATTCATTCATAAGACTTGCTCCGGAACTGCGCACAAGAGAGGTCCGGCTGAGGGTCAGCCGGACCTTGTGTTACACCAAACTCGCAAACTCGCGAGTTATTTTATGGGGCCTGGAAAATCCACTGCTGCCACGCGTGACCCTGGTAGGGGTACTGATCCAGCTCCGTTTGGTTCGCGGTGGAAGCTCCATCCACATCCAGCGCGAGCCCGCTACCCACATTGACTAACTCATACGTGTTGACGCCGATCATCGTCACACGCCACTGTTGGTTCGTCTGCCCGTTGGCCGGGAACTGATCCACCAGGGCACTGTTTGATGTCGAGGCACCCGTCACCTCAAGCAGCTGGCCGCTGGAGCCGTTGGTCAGAGTGATGACGTTGTTGCCCAGGTTATTCACAGTCCACTGCTGGTTCGATCCATCGTTGACACTGAAGATCTCCATCACCGTTCCATTCGACTTGGAGAAGTTGGGGTTATCCAGTGCCTTTTTGCTGTTGCTATCCACAAGCACATAGGTGCCGTTAGCGATCAGGGGTGTTGACGGCAGTTCGCCGTAAACGCAAAGCTGGCCGCTCTGTGTGCTCTGCTGACCGAAGCTGGCGAGGTACACCTTGCCATTCACGATGGTTGGCGCAGTGAACTTGGCATAATTGTCGCAGCCATCCCTTGCGGCATTCTGCTGATTGGTCCACAGCAGGTTCATGTTGGTTGCATTGTAGGCATACAGGATGCCGGGCACCGTCACGTGCCACGCCCCTGAACCGTCACCGATGCTTGAGTTGGTGGAAGCCCACAGGATCCCGTTGGTCGTGCCGTTCGCGGAAAGCGAGAGCGTTCCACCCGGATGATTCAATGCCTTTACACCCAGCTGGTACTTTGGCGTGGTGTTGAAGGTCGACCCATTGAAGGAGAACACCTTCATGTAATCGCCCTGGCCCCATAGGTACAGGTTGTTGTTCCAGAAATTCAGAGAGTGGATGTGGGACGAGGTGGCTTGCCACTCCGGCTGGGCGCCGTTATCGGTTAGATGCCCCATATTCCCGGTGTTGAGTAAGTGAAGCTTGCCGTCCTTGCCGCCCCCAACGATCAGGTTCGCGCCCGGGATCAGCAGAGGACCTGATGCGGTAAGGTCGTTGTCTCCCTGATGCGGGGTAGGGCCGTATTCGGTGGGCGTATTCCAATCCTGCAGAATGAGATTGCTGTTGAATTTCAGGAAGGATTCACCGAACTCACTCTCTCCATCCCAGGCCCCATTGCCGGTGATCACATAAACGTTCCCTGCGCTGTCAGCCGCGGACCCGTTTCCCGAATGCCAGATGGCAGATTCACTGTTATTCGGACCTGGATTGAACACGCCGGTCTGGCTCAGGCCCGAGGTGCTGTACGCCATGGTGTAGCCCGCATACAGCCCGGTATCGCAATGACTTGAAAAAGCAATGTAGATGTTTTTGTTCGCAAGCAGAAGCGCGGACCGCTGATTCTCATACACCGAGTTGAAGCCGCTGGCGTTGATCGTGACCGGACTGCCTCCCGCGTCGGCTCCGGAAGCAACGCTGAGCGCGTGCAGGTAGTGGGTAGACGTGTTATTCACCCAGGTTTGCGCCACCACGTAAAGGGTATTGGTGCTGGGATCAATCACGGGCGTGCTCATAATCCCTGCTGTCGCTACAACGTCGGTACACCCTGGCGGCTTGTCATTGACGTTGTACGCAGGGCCCAGTTGCACATGCCAGTACTGCTTGGCGGAGTCAGCGTCAAACGCATAAACGCTGTTGTTTGTCGTCGCTATAAAGACGACGTTATGAGTGCCGCCCGCGATGCTCAGATTCGCCATGTAAAGCGGTTGAGCATATACCTGATCGTCCACCTGTACCTTGAACAGCAAACCGAAATTGTTACTGTTCACATTGGACGGCGTGAGCGTGGTTTCACTTGCATTCACGCCATCACGATTATTGTCGTTGTGCTGGGTCAAAACGCTAGTTTGGCCGCCACATACGGAGGCTCCCAACAACATCGTGAAGATGCCCTTGCACACTGAGGCGCTCACCAACCGCGCCACTTCCTTCATATCAACCATGAAGCCTCCATGAACCGCAGCAGTCGAACTCGACCCCAGACGTCAAAGTGCTATGCTCGCCATACTAACCCGGTTTCGCAGGGAGACAACTGACCCTCCGAATTAATTTTCGGGCCGTACTTCGCTGACGCTGTTTTAGGCCTCGTGACCGGGGTATGAGCAAGAAGGTAAGCCCCTAGATCTACTGTAAAAGTGTTGGGTCCATAGAACTGTTTTCTTCCGATGCCGATGTCTTGTGATCCGACAGGCTGTTCTGCAGGTCGGAATAGTCCTTCGCATTCACATGTGAATTGGCCGTGCTAAGCGGAGTGTTTACGTGATTGAAATTGTTTACACCAGTGTTGCACCGATGCTGTTTGGGGTTTGCGCAGCCTAACGTAAACCGGTCCCCCCTGGGTATCGACGATGCAGTGAATGCTGGCTGGATACCCGATTCACTGCCCCTCTTCAGTGGACCGTGCAACGGCGCAGGCGGCGTGGGTACCCGGAGCATTGTGGGCCTGCGCGCGATGCCGATTAGTGATTCGATCAAGGAGAACAACTAAAGCACGACCGGCAACGGCTACCGGTACCCGTTGCAGCAGGACATCCAGAATATGGGGCAGTCGATACCTTTGTGGGCGACCGCACCGATGGGACGATGACCAACCCGCAGAACGAGGGCTTCAGCGGGCCGGAGAACGCCTATATCGCAGGCCAGGCGGTACCCGCGGCAGCTTGGTGGCGACCGAATGTCGCGCTGGTCCTGGCCGGGACCAATGACTTGAATCTGAAGGACGGTATCCCTGACGCGCCGACGCGGCTTGACTCGATGGGTTAGTGGAGAATTTCGATCCCGTTCACCTCCGGATTGTCGGCCGAACCGGCGGAGAAAGCGATTACGATTTGCCCGGCGCTGTTAGCCACTGCATTGAACTGTTCTGTGATTGCCTGGTCAGCCGCTCCGCTGGTGGCGTAGATGTCGAAATTAGTAAGCACCGTAGTTCCGTTGATCGCAACGTTGAAAGCACGCAGCCCGGAAGCAGTGAAGGTGAGTTCTGCAAAGTGGAGGCGCACAGCGTAGGACTTACCGGCAATGAGCCCGGGAACTGTGTACGAGAAGGAGGAGCCATAACGGCATGTTTGATAGACGGCCGTGGGAGCAGGTGCGGAAGCGTGCGTGGTGTTCACCGTCGCTGTACTGCTGAACTCGCTTCCCGTGTTGAAGTCGGCATCCGCGGCGTAGGATGCGACCGCGGCGCTGCTTCCGGCGTCGATATCGACCACGTCGGCCGGAGCCGCATTCAGTGAACCGGTTCCGACCACCTCGATGCCTGCTACTTCGGGGTTGTCCGCTGTTCCGCGGCTGAAGCTTACAGTGATCTGACCCAGAGCGTCGGCTGTCGCGGTGAACTGCTCTACAAGAGCCTTGTTCTGACCGCCTGCCGTGGCATACACGTCAAAGTTGCTCAAGACACTGGTTCCGTTGATCGCAACGTTGAAGACACGCTGGCCGGAACCGGTGAAGGTCAACTCCGCAAAGTGCAAACGTACCGTATAGCTGGACCCTGCAGTAAGGCCGGGCATGATGTAGGTGAATGCAGGTGCCCAGCGGACCGATTGGTAAATCGCCACCGGCGCTGCGTTGGTGACACCTGCTGTGCTGATCGCCGCTGTGGTGTTCGATTCGCTCCCGTTGTTGAAGTCCGTGTCGGCGGCAAAGGGCGATACGCCCGACCCACCGGCATCGATCTGAATCAAGGCGCTGCTGGATGCCTGCGGCGTAGCCGAGACTTCAGCGGAGGGGTTGCTGTTCCCTGTCGAATTCGTGGCCGATACGGTGTAGTAGTAGCGCGTTCCATCCGTCAGATTGCTGTCAGCGTAGGTCGTTGAGGTGAGCTTTGTGGCGATGGCTGCCGTGTTTTCACCACCCGCCGATGTTCCCCGGTAGACGTTGTAGGTGATCGGCGCCGAGCCCGTGCTCGCAGCCCAGGAGAGCGCCACGGAAGCATTGCCGGCGGTCGCCGCCACGCTCCCAGGCACACTCGGAGCGGTCACGCTGGCCTGGGGCGTAGCCGTCGCGGAGGCAGACTGCCCGCTGGTTCCCTCCCCATTCGTCGCGGTAACCGTGTAGGTGTAGGCCGTCCCGTTAGCAACCGTGGTATCCGTGTATCCGGTCGAGGTCAGCTTGGAAGCGATGGCGGCTGCCGTGCTTCCGGACGAACCCCCCGAGCGGTATACGCTGTAGGTGATTGGCGCTGAGCCCGTGCTCGCAGACCAGGAGAGCGTTACGGAGCCGCTGCCCGTCGATGCTGCTAGCTTGGTAGGCGCTGTAGGCACGGTGGCGCTTGCGCTTCCGGCGCTCAGCACCTCAATGCCGGCGACTTCAGGATTATCCGCGCTACCCTGGGAAAAGCTGATGGTCACAGTTCCAGAGCTTGAGGCAGTTGTATTGAATTGTTCCACTAGGGCGATGTTTTCTCCACCCGCGGCGGCGAATACGTCAAAGTTTGCCAGAACGGATGCCCCATTGATGGCAACGTTGAACACACGCTGGCCGGCTCCGGTAAACGTCGGCTCCGCAAAATGGAGCCGAACCGTGTAGTTGGCCCCAGCGGTTAGACCTGGGATCGTGTACGCAAAAGCGGACGCCCAACGTATGGATTGGTACACCGCTTCGGGGGCGGGGTTGAGGACATTCGCCGTGCTAACGGTTGCCGACGTCGTGTACTCATTGCCCGTGTTGAAGTACTCGTCGGCAGCATAGGTGCCCGCTGCTGCTGTGCCTCCGGCATCGACCTGGACGACCGCGCTTTCCGCTGTTGCGGAAACCTCGCCTGAGTGCGGGCTCATACCCACGGAGTTGGTTGCGCCAATCTGGTAGAAGTAGGTCACCCCCGGAGACACGCTCGTATCCACATAGGCGTTCCCGCTCAGGTTCGTGGCGATCGCGGTTGCACTCTCGCCGCCCGACGTGGTGCCCCGGTACACGGCATAGGTGATGGGGGCTGTGCCGCTGCTGGCCGCCCAGGATAGCGCAATGGCGCTGCTGCCCTGCGGTGCCGCACTCAGTGCGGTCGGCGCGGCCGGCGCACTCGCCCCGGTGCCCGACAGCGAGACCGTGAGGGGGGAGCTGGTGGCGCTATCGGCAATAGACAGAGTGCCCGAAACCGTAGCGGCCGTGGACGGCGTGAACGTAACGGAGATGGTGCAGGAAGCTCCGCCAGCCAGGGTGCTGCCGCAGTTGTTGGTCTGGGCAAAGCTTTGGCTTATCCCGATGCTGATCGAGGCGGTTGCGGCACCGGACGGGTTGCTTAATTGCACTGTCTTGGATAAGGAGCTGGTGTTGACGGCCACGTTGCCGAACGAAAGGCTGGAGGGGTTCACAGTGGGTGTGAGCGCCACAGTGTTTCCGCCCGTGCTGCCAACCAGCATGACCGCCGTCGAGCCTCCAGGCGCACTGCTGGGGATGGTCAGCGTCCCAGTTGTAATTCCCGCAGCCGACGCGTTGAAGCTCACATCGACGATGCAGTAGCCCGGCTCGCTTGAGCCGCCGTTTACAGCCGCCTGCAACGAGCCGCCGCAGGGGTGATTCGCGTCAGGTGAAACCGTGAAGCCGTTGGTCGCTGTGATCGAGCCCAGCGTGGTTGTTTGATAGGACGCGTTGTAAACCGTAACGGTCTGCGTAACAGGGCTGCCCTGCGTGGTTTGAAAGGTAGCCACATCCGGGTAAACGTACAGCGGGTTCGCCACGGGGATGTTGCAGCTCTCGGGGGACTGCGACCATCCCGTGTCGCCTGTGGTGGTCAGCCCAAAGTTCGATGAGCAACCAAGGTTGACATAGCCGCCCGCGGTGACCCCTGTAGCCGCGGTGTCAGCAAAGGAAGCGGAGCCGCTTCCCTGGGTGTGCACAACGTAGGTGCCGACGTTGGTTAAGGTGTCTCCTGTGACGTTCACCCCGGTAGTGGAGTTAGGCCCAAGAAACATGTACGCCGAATAAGGACTGCTCTGGATTGTGTTGTCGCTGATGTTCTCTGCGGCGGCAATATTGCCCTGGTTGGGATAGAACGAGATGGCGCCAAAACCGAAGAAGAAAGAAGGGTCGAACACGCCGCAGCGCTGCAACGTATTCCCCTTCACCGTCAGCGTTCCCGTAAAGGCGACAGAACCGTATTCAAGGCCTTCCTGGATGCAGCTGCCTGCCTGCACCGGGTCCATCAACAGGTTGTTGCTGATGACATCGCCGCTCCCCGAGCCATATATCCCAACGTTGTTGGCCAGACCGGGAGTAATCACCGTGTTGTGGTCCACCGTGATGCCAGAATCGGCGTAATTTTGCGAGTACAGGGCAATACTGTCATCCTGCGTGTTGCGGAAGTAGCTGTTCTCGATGGTTGAGTTCGTGATGGGACCACTGACGGCGTCGAAGTTCAAGCCATCTGCCTTCAAGTCCATGATGCGCAGGCCGTTCATGGTGAGGTTGGTGGTAGGGCCGATAACAAAGATCCCGGACTTTTCATTCTGTATCCAGATATTCGAAATCGTTGAATTGCTGAAGCCTCCGTTAAATCCGGTATCGGCACTCGTGTGGTCATTGCGCAGGATGGCATTGTCAAACAACGCGAGATTGGAAACATTCACGTTAGTGCTGGCTGGATTTTGATTGCCGGTAAAGCCGACATCCGATCCGGTCAGCACGGTGTACCACTGCCCCGCGCCTTCCACCGTTACGTTGTTCACAGTAAGCGGCCCGGAGACCTTGTATTTTCCCGATGGCAGATACACGACCTGGCCCGCGGACGATCCGGCATTGATCGCGTTTTGCAACGTCGCAGTTACATCGTTGCTGCCGCTATTGTCAGCGCTGTACGGTGCCTGTGTGACATTAATCGAGTTCGCTGGCTGCGCCACTGCTGCGGGCACAGCCTCAAAGTCCGCGGTGTTGATGATGTACCACGGCGCATTGTCTCCAGCGTCCACCCTGAGTTGCACGACGGTGCCCGCTGGCAGCGTGGAGGAGAACATGTAACGCACATCGTTATAGAAGTCATGCGGTGCCTGTGTGCGATCGGTGCCCGGCGTGGGCGTCTTGCTGTAGTCGTACGTTCCGCCGTTGTTGTACGGTCCATAAACCCAGCTGTAGACCGACGTCAGCGAAAGAGACGCGGTCATCTGCCCATTCACATAAAGGCTAAGGGGCTCCGTGAGCCCATTGCCCTGCGGCGCATCCGGAATGGCGTAATGAATGGTGACTGCATTGGCCGGAGCTGTAAGCGTGAACGAGACGTATTGGCCCTGCCCAGCGAGAATCACGGCTTTGCGTCCTTCGGCTTCAAGTGCAAGCTGACCGAAGTAAAGACCCGGTCCCAACACCTTCCCATTGGTCTGAACACCGGAACTTGTGGCCGCATTGAAGTCGACAAACGGTGTTGGGGCGCCGGCAGTTTGCGCTGCCACTCTCAAGGACAGCATGGGAAAAAAGCTCAACAAAAGCGCCGTTGCGAATTGGGTGACCACGTTCCGCACTCGCCAAGATTCCCTGGCCGGTGTCTGAGTCCCGCTCTGCATAAGAGCTGTGGTTTGTTTGGCCACCCGCGATTTGCTCATATCTCTGCTCCTCTTCGCTTCCACTGGATTTCCTGAATGAGGCCATACAGGGAGGCCCACAACCCGTCGCGGAAACTGTAGCCCCACAATGAAGGAATCTGCAAGTGCTTTCGCCGCGGCCTGCGGGACCAATGGACCTGATTGCTCGACTGTTTTTCAGCTTGCTCAGGGTAGTGCAAAACCGGACAGTCACCTCTACGTAAAAATGCAGAGATACCCGTCCTGACAACGTAGTTACACCTCTACTGCTTCGTCAGCTTCACTGCTGTGTGCTGTTGCTGCTGACTGTTTTCTGTACCAACTAGGTGTCCGTACTCATGGTGTCTGGGGCCAGGTCATCGTCGTCCAAGGCTTCTCCACTTTTGAACGTTCATCACTTTATAAAGGCCATCGCCCAGGCTGGTGATGGCCCACTGTTAATGACTGTGCCCGGTCAATCCGTATTGGAAGCCCGGAGAGCGAGGTCGTTGAGCTGGCGTTACCCAGTGCGTTTTCGCTCTTTTCGCTGACGATCGTGTAGGTGTCAGCGCTGACAGAACTCAGTTTCCACTGTTGCGAGGTTGTCTCCGGGACATTGACCGGCCACTCGATGACCGGGCTGTTCGTAGCCGTCACATCTCCGTCATCCACGGCTAGGCGGTTATGCTGGCTGACAAAGGTGTAGACGCCGCCAGAGACGAGGCCGAAGTTTAAACCGCTTACGTTGTTGCCGACATCGATCTTTGAGGTGTAATTGCTGTCGGTCAACGTCGTGCCATCGATCGATACATCCTGCAGGGTGACGCCAGAGACTTCACCCGTTGCATTTGTACCCTGGATCTTGCTCGCAAAGCCGCGGCTGTTGTCTACCGTCACTCGGGACAGACTGACATTGTTTACGGGGCCGTCTCCGCCGCCCAGAGTCCAGATCACGATTGGCGCCACGAGGAACTCTCCCGAGTGGGATGATCCCTCGAGATTTTCCATATGAATGTCGTTGAAGTGGATGTCACTCCAGCTTGCGGTTCCCTCGTCGTGGGAGATGCTGACCGCGCGTTGCCCGGCGACGACCTGGATGTTGCTGAAGACGATGTTGCTCGCGGTACCCTGTGCCTGAACGCCGACCTTGGTCCCATCACCCTCCCAGCTGTAACCCACATCGTTGCTGTAGAGAATGTCCCTGATGGGATTGGTGTCGCCAGCCTTTGCATCGAAGGTGTCGTCGCCCGTGATGCCGAGGCAGTTGTCGACGGTGGCGTGGTCTGTGGAAACAAGGTCATAGCCATCGCTGTGAATCCACTTGAAATCATCCAGCATTTTTACGTTCTGGATCAGCACATTCTGTTCGTCCTGGAGATCAAAGGTCCAGGTGGTCGCATCCTTGACCGTGATGCCGATGATCCTAAGCCCGTCGGGACGACTGCCGTTGCTGTCTGCGCTGCTCTCGATGATGCCTTTGCGGTAGTTGCCAAAGCCGTTGATGGCGCCACCGGAACTCGCCGGGGTCACCAGCACGGTTGAGTTGGCATCGATCACGCCTCTGCCCGTGAAGGCGACGTTTTTCACTGCACCCGAGATAAGAAAGTTTTGTGGTCCCTGTTCCGGCTGGCCATTCTGCAGCGTGCCCCCGGTGTTCCAGGTGTAGTCATTCCGGTCTGAAGAGCCGTGAAGAAAAGCGCCCGGTGCCAGGTAGACGGTGATGTTGCTCGCCAGCTTGATGTTGTTGGAAATCTTGTACACGCCCGCCGGAAAATACAGTGTGCCGCCGCCGCTAGAACTGACTTTGTCGATCGCATTTTGAATGGTTTGGTTCAGGAGCGTGTTGCCGGTCTTGTCCGCGTTGTAGGGCGGGGCGGTGATGTCGTGCACGTTGCCGCCTATGGTCGGAGCTCCTGTTTCCCGTGGATCCCCCGCAATCACCATCGGTTCCAGCGCGCCCGAAGCCGTGCTCACACTGATGATTAAGTAGGTAGATTGCGCTTGCGTAACGGAGAACGTCAAAGTTGGGCCGTCTACGGTGCCGGTGACCCCGAACGCGTGGGGGCTGATGTTGTAGCCCGTGATCTTTTCGCCCGATCTAACGGTAAGGACAAAGGTGGTCGTGCCTTCAAAGGCGAGGTGACCGTAACTGTAACGGCCACCGTAGAAAGACGTCACCGGAATGGCTGTACTATCCGCCTTCAGCGTATAGGTGCCGCTTGCGCCATCATAGGGAGCCGCCGGGTACGCGAGCAGGTAGGTGGCCGCAGCATGGGCCTGGAGAGCTCCCAAAATGCTCATGGCAAGAACGGTCAGACAAACAATTGATCTCGCGAACGAAACTAAGGTGCGATGCATGTACACGTTGTCTACCTCGGGACTGTCGATGGAAAGGTGACTGTTGTGGGCTGCTGCGAGCCGAATTGAGAAGATCGACATTCTGTGTTGCGAACCAACTATAGCGGGTGGGGCGAATGGCCTCGCAGAAGGCTTTCGGAATGCAGCTGCGCCTATCCGAGGCGCATTATGAATGCATCTTGAACCGTGATGGCTTCATGATGCAGCTAAACTACGACTCTGCGATTTTCAAACTGAAGCGAGCCGGCAATGGCCGGTTCAGAATGTGGACTCATAGAGATCTTGCACACCAAAGACTCTTACTTTGCAGACGACTCACAAAAGACTTAGGGCATTGATTGTGTAGCCTCCCGGCTACATCGACCAAGGGGCTTCTTACGATCGCAGTTCAGGGCAGCAGCATTGAGCCAGAGGCTAACACTTTACCGAGAACCTATCGACAATGGAAGGTGAACATTTTGACGGTGTCGCAATGGCAATCACACGCCAACGCAGAGCCGTTGTGGTCGTGGTTCTTAGCTCGTGCAGGACTCTGAAAATACACGGATCGCGATGCGGCGCGAGCTGCTGCAGCGATTCTTAAAAGCTGTAACGCATTCTGGCGTTCCAGCTTCGCGGAGGCGCAACGGCGTTTCCTGAGAAGAGGCCGGCAAAATCGACGAGGTTGAGCCGGTTGTTCAAGTTGTATCCATTTACTTCCAGCGACAGGCGCCGGCCCTCACGCTGTGCGAGGATGATGCCCACAGAAGCCTCTGCGGCCAGTGCCGGACGGACGCGGCTACGTTCGAAGTTCACGCGGCTCACCAGCGTTGCTCCATACTGGGCCACGGCTTCGCCGTAGTCCCCCCCGAACTCCGTGGGCAGGCCGCTGTCATAGGTCACACCGCTGTCTGCCCAGACCCCGTGAGGAAAATCGTAGCGAACACGGGAGCGTACGGTGTTGCGCTGATCCTGGGAAACCCAGATGCGTCCTCCCGTTTGGGCGAGTGCAGCGGAAGCGTCATCGCCGAGAAAGAGACCGCCCGTAACCGGCAGGTATGCAGAGCCAACCAGGTAGGAATAGCTCGCAAAGCCGGAGAACTGGTGAAAATGCGGAAGCGTGAGTTTGCCGTCCGCACCATAGAGAAGCGCCTTCCGGAAGGCAATGGGAAAGCTGACGGAGGTGTCGAGTAGTTGATCGTCGTCCGCGTAGTTGGCCGCCGTGCGCACGAAGCCATTCGCGTCCAGGCGGAACTGCCTTGCAATTTCCTGAGTGATGCCTGCCTCATACTGATTCCCGCGGGACGGCTGCACAGGCAGCCGCAGAAACTGAGAGTCAAGGGCCGCCACCTGAGCAGAGCTGGACAGGAGGATATTCTCGAAGGCCGGTGTTTGGAACAATCTGTCATAGGCCACGTGTACCAGCGATCCCGCACCGGGAATGAAATAGGAGAGAGCGAGTCGCGGGCTCCATGCGTTCTGATCCACGAGCAATTTGTAGTGGTCCCATCGCAGGCCAAGGGAGAGATTCCATGGACCGGCATGAACCCGGTCCTGAGCAAAGAGACCCTGCTCACGATCGTGGCCTAACGCGTTGAAAGTGAAGCTCGACGCCGTCGTACTGTCGAACTGGGTCGGATCCGTGATGGTGTCAGAGAAGCTTTCGTGGAGGTTGAGGAAGTCACCCTCCCCTCCGGCCTTCCACTCCTGATGACGTGGGCTGCCTGTGACCGAAGCCTTCACGTAATACTCACGGTACCCACGGTCCTGCGCAGCGATGATGGGAGTAGAGGCAGCATTGGAGTTCAGATTGGTGGAATCGTCTCGTACCATCACGCGCAGATCCCCAAGCAGTGCAGGGTTAAAGATGTGCTGGTAGGACGCAAGACCCAACGTCTCATCCGTATTGCGGTGTTGCTGCTGACCTGCTGCTTGCTGTAGCTGTTCGTTCGGGACCAGAGACCGCGATGTGTCATCCCGAAGCTGAAGCGTCAGGCGATCGCCCGGGGTCCACCGCCGCTCATAGCCGCCGGCAAAGGACTGCGTGTCTCCCTGGTTGGTGAAGTTCTGGGTGACAGGTGGATTTGCATACCAATCGGTGTGGCCCAGCTGCGCGCTCGCTGTCAACGTATGGCGCTGCGCCCAGCCATACTCGGCTTCTACGGCGCCGTTCAACGTATTAAAGCTCCCACCATCGAGCTCACTGCTGAGGTGCAAACCATCCTGCCCATCCCGCGCGGTGGAGACCTCGACGACGCCGCCAAGTTTACGCCCAAACTCTGCCGGGATGCCGGCCGTGTAGATGCCGATCGACTGCACCTGTTCCGCACTGATCTCTGTGTTAAAGCCGGGAGACCGATTATCCGTGAGTGGGACACCATCGACGACGTATTGGGTCTGGTACTCGGAGCCGCGTGGATGCAGCACGGCGTTGCCCTCGATTACCCATCCTGGCTGCTCGGCGATGATATCGATCAGCGTACGGCCGGGCAGTGATGCGGGACGTTGCTCGATCGCCTCACGGCCAAGCCGAATCTCTTCCCCGGGCGCTTGCGGATCGATCAGGGTATCTCCATCCGCATGGACCTGAACCGCCGCTGAAGGACTGTGAATCCGCAGGGTGATCTGCACGGCTGTTGGAAGAGCGGAGTGAATCTCGAGAAGTTGTGTCTGAGCGTCGAAGCCGTCGCGTTCGGCACGAATCTCGTACCGGCCAAAGGGAAGTCTCGTTAGATCGAGTTCGCCTTGAACATCCGTGGTCAACTCACGATGAACGGAACTGCCCTCGCTAACCAGATCCACGCGGCTTTGCAACGCCGCCCCCATGGGATCAAGAACCTGTACACGAAGCTCGCCAAGATCGCTTTGCGCTTGAACGGAAAGTGGCCAGGCGCCCAAAGAGCAGGCGCACAGGCAGAGGGGGAAGCATCTTGCGCGCAGGGACTTTGTTCTCAATGTTTGATGGCCCGACACGCATAAATCTTACAACGTACATGAGCCGGCACGTACCGAAGAACTCCTTCGGTACGTGCCGGCTCGTGGACGAAACCACCTTGAGGCATCAGCCTAAGGCAACATTGAGAAGACTGCCACCGAGTTACTTGTGCCCATGATGACGTACCCATTAGTCACGACCGGCGTAATGAATTTGTTGCCTATGCCGAAGGCATCCCGTCCATTTTGCGCCTGATTGCTATTGTAGAGTTCATGAGCCAGGTTGGTCGCGTCATACGCATGCAGTTCAGCAGGTTCGTTCGTTGCGTTGACCGAAGCCCAAACGATCCCGTTCTGTGTGCCGTTCGATGAGACAGTCGGCGTCGAACCCGGGTAAGCAAAGCTTGTAGTCGATTCGCTGGTCGGTGTCGTGCTCAACATGGCATTGGTGATGCTGAACGCCTTCAAATTATCGTCAACACCGGCATAATAAACCGTGTTGTTGAAATAGGCTGGTCCTGACCAAGCTCCGTTCGGCAAAGCATTCGGCAGTTCCTGGTAAACATTCGCGTTGTTGTTTGCGCTTAGGTTAACTTTGCCCAGATTGTCCCGGTTGCCGACATAGATGTTCATGTCCTTGCCGGCGCCCACCATCAGATGATGCACTGCTCCGGTGCTGTCCGTCAGATCCGGCAACAGCATGGCTCCTCCAGCGCCCAGATCCTTATCGTTGGCCGATTCGTTGATCGTGTTGTAGACGTCGAAGAAATCACTCACTGCGAGACCGCCTGCGGTGTTGATCTTCAGCATGGCATTGCCGAAGTCATTTTGACTGGGGAATCCATTGGCATTGAATCCAAGATCCAGTGTGCCATTTCCGTCAAGGAGATAGATGTACCCGCTGGTGTCTGCAGCTAGCCCATAACCGCTCATCCAGATGGCGCCATCGCTGCCGTTCGGAGTCAGGTTCAGCACGGTGTCTTGCTTGAGGGTCTGCTCGTTGTATCCCATCACCCAGCCCGTGTAGGGGGAAATATCACAGTGACTGCCCCAGGCCGTATAGATGGTTCCATTTAACAGGAGCAGACCTGGGCGGCTAACATACTGACCCGGATCGAAAAGTACGTTGCCGCCCTGGCTGTCAACTCCATTGCCAGGGTACGTGGCCGTGATCTCGGTCGGGCTGCCTGGGAGCTCTGCTCCAGTAGTCAGATCCAGCGCATGTAGCCGATGATGATACCCACCGTTCGCATCCTTGCTCATGCCGACAACAAAGATCCCTCCATTGGGACCATATGTACGGTCGATGACCGGGGTCGAGGTAATGCCGATGGTCGGCACAATCTGATTACAGCTCCGGGCATCGCTCGGCACTTCGCCAGTACCCAACACGGAGGTCTTCCACTCCTGTGCGCCAGTTGCGATGTCTAGCGCGTAGACACTGTCGTTCTCTGTAGCGACATACAAGGCATTCACGGTGTGTGTTAACGTTCCGCTTTGAAACATCAAACCACCAACATATAGTGGCTGCGCATCCACCTTGCCGTCTACCGGGTACGTACCCACTAGACCGAAGGTCTTCGAGTTTACAGTGGTAGGCGTAAGCAGGCTCTCCTGCGCATTCAATCCCTGGCGGGTATTGTCGTAGTGGTAGGTCAGTACATCCGGACCCGTCGGGGTCTTCGTGCTTGGAGTCGCCACCGTTAAACCGAGCGTGGCCGTATGCGTCAGCGCACCGGAAGTGCCGGTGAAGGTGACAGTCGACATGGAAGCCGTGGCAGAGGCAGCCGGAATCAAGCTGACACCCTGAGAGATTCCGGGTTTAAGGGTCAGCGTCGTGGGCGACGGATTGACCCCGTTCGGCAGTCCGCTCGCGGTCACGGTCACAGTCCCGGTAAAACTATTGATCGGCGTGGCCAGCAACGTAACCTGAGACCCGCCGGTGCTGCCTGCCGTCATCAAACTTTGCATTCCGGGTGAAACACTCAAGGTGAAGTCGCCCGCTGCGGCCGGAGCCGGAGTCGGAGCAAGCGGAGGAACAGTGCTCGAAGAGCGTCCACACCCTGCAAGCACAAGAGTAGCGCTTAGCAAAGCCGCCCCATTTAAAGCTGATCCCACCTTCATGGCCCACTCCATCTAAACGCTAATTTGCGTTAATTGCCCATAGGATGCGATCTTGGACGTCCCTGTTGGACAGCCTCTTCTTCCGTATGTGTGGAACTGAAAGGCTATTCACACTCTGGAAGCGCTGCCGCCAGCATCGAGGTAAAGCAGAATGTTGAACGCCAGCACTGCTCCCGTGAGCCGAATCGCGCGTACCATCGCTGCATGAAGCTACTTCCTCTCATTGGAGTGCTCAGCGCCTCTGCGGCTGCATTCGCTCAAGGGAGCGCGGCCACACACGGCACATCAGCGCATAAAAGCGATGCGCCCTTATGCGACTCCGGTCTCCCCACGCTCAGCCAGACCATTCCCAGCGTGCCTGGCTGCCCAAAGGTCCTCTATGCGCTCAAGTACATCGATCTCAGCGTCGGAGCGGGGCCGCTGGCAAAGCCCATGCAGATCTATACGGTGAATTACACCGGCTACCTCGCCGATGGTTCCAAGTTCGATTCCTCTGTGGATCGAAAGCAGCCCATCATCTTCCCCCAGGGCCTGCATCGCGTCATGATGGGCTGGGAGACCGGCTTCGAGGGAATGCACGTCGGGGGTAAGCGACGCCTCTTCATCCCGTATCAGTTGGGCTACGGTGATGAAGGCAAGCCACCGAGTGTTCCAGGTTCGGCTCTGTTGATCTACGACGTTGAACTACTCAAGCAAGAGAATCTGCCTCCACAGAGACCGGTCTCACATCCCAACCCATCTTCAACTTCTGAAACGCCACAAACTAAATGACAGATTTCATCACAGGGTAAGTCGCCAAGTCATTGCTGGGCTATCACCCGCCGGCACGGCGAGCGACGGCTCGGACTATGCGAAATAATTTATGTAGACAAATTGCAGCCCGATAATCAGGAGCCATACCCAGAGCGCAAAACGAAGCGGCCGTCTGGGAATGAACTTCGCCGATAAGGTGCCGACAACAACACCGCCCACTCCCCCAAAGATGAGTTGTTTCAACAACGCTGGATCATTCGCGTGGGAAGACATGTGTGCGCCGCTGCCGACCAGTGAAAGCAGAAAGCCGAACAGGATATCCGTGCCCACGACCTGGGCCGGCAACAGGGATGTAAGCGAGAGAAGAGCGGCCGTGCCCAGAGCGCCTGCCCCCGAAGAAGAGAAGCCTACTTCCACTCCAACCGGGAACATGAGGAGCGGCATAAGGGAACTGCGGTCGACGGTCTTCACCCGCAGCGGCACGGGCCGGAATGAAAAGAAGATTTGATACAACGCTGTGAGCACGAGAACCGCGCCGATCAGTCCGTTCATCACCTGCTGTGAGCCCCTGCTTACCAGGTGCGCAAGAAACAGGGATCCGACTACAACGCCAGGCAGACCGCCCAACAGCATATAGCCCAGCACACGCCAATTCACCTGCTTCCGCGCAATTTGCGTCGGTATCAGCAAGAGCTTGACCGCCGCTGAAAAAACAAGTCCCGTGCTGACTGCAATGTTCGTCGGCACATGAAGAAACAGGATCAGAAGCGGTGTGGTGATCGTGCCCGCCCCAACGCCCGTGAGCGCGATAAACATCGCAATAACAAAGCCGATGAAGTAGTGCATTGCTTCTTTCTGGCTCCGCAGAACAAGCGCCGGTCCAGCTGCTGTGGTTCGGTCGGCGGAGCGTGACTTTCAATGATGGCTGGCAGGCTAAGCGCTTGCGCTCTTGCCTGGGGCCGCCTGAATGTGAATCCCGCACTCAACCTTCTTGCCGGCCCACCGTCCCGAGCGTGGATCGTTTGGATCCGTAGGCAGCGTGGTACACGGCTCACAACCGATGCTGGTATAGCCCAAGTCATACAACGGCAGCAGAGGGATTTCGAAGTGCGCCGCAAGTTGCCAAACATCGCGTGTCGTCCAGTCAGCAAAGGGGCTGAGCTTGCGCACAATCACGTCAGGCTTGATGGCAAAGTCGTCGATCTCTTTAAGCGTCGTGCGGCTGCGCGCCTGCTCACGGCGCAGGCCGGTAAGCCAGACCTTGAAGTGCGCCACCGCCTCGAAGAGTGGTTCAACCTTGCGGAAGCCACAGCACCGGTTCGGCTCGAAGGTGTACAGCTTGCCGAAGGCCGCTTCCTGCTCGGCCACTGTTTGCTTCGGCAGCAGATTGGTGAGGTTGAGCTTCCACGCCTCCGCAAGCTGGTCACGGTAGAGGTACGTCGCGGCAAAATGGTATCCGGTGTCCAGGAAGAGCACCGGGATCTCCGGCCGCAGCTCGCGCGTCAGGAATAACAGCAGTACATCTTCAGCCTGAAAGCTGCATGTCAGGCAAGCCTCGTTCTCCCCAACCGCCGCCAGCTCCCGCGCAAGCAAAGCGCGCACGTAGGTCAATTGAACCAGCAACTCCGGCCGTAATGCAGCTGCTTCCAGCGCGTCTTGTTCCAGCGCGTCTTGCGGTGGAGCAGGTGCACCGCCGGCCCGCTGCTTTTCGCGCTCGGCCCGCAACACTTGTTTCTCATGCTCACGAGACACCGGCTCCGCTTCCTTTGCGGCGACTTCTTCCCCAAGCGGCAATGAGAGTAGCCCTTCTTCGCTCATGACGTTTCCTTTCCCGGCAGCTTGCCCGGCAATGCTCCCGCCTCAAGTAGCGTCTTCAGGGCAAACGCGATGGCTGCAGCCGGCCCTTGCAGCTGAAGTTCGTGCCCTTGAATATTCACTGTCGCGCGCTGCTGCACTGCTTCGCTCTGCTTCTGCCCCTGTCGTCTTTGGATCATGCCGGCAGCCACTGTTGCATTTGTCTCGAGGTCGATCAACACAAAGCTTCCAGTGTGCCGGTTGTCCGCATACGCATCGACGGCGATCGGTTGCAAGGTCTCCACCATCACCTCGCCGATGCCATTCAATGTCAACGTAGCTGCCGACCCCGCAATGGGGGAAAGACTGGCGAGGTCAACGGTCCGCAGCACCGCCGTGACCTGCGCCTGCACCGTACGGCTGCCCTGCTTCAACAACAATCTCTTCTTTAACTCTAGCGGCGTCTCATGCAACCACACCAGCGAGGCCGTAAAAGAGCTGACGATCCTGGGCAGTGTCTCGCCTGATACCAGAACATCGCCGCGGCTTATGTCGATCTCATCTTCAAGCACCAGCGTTACTGACAGCGGCGCGATGGCGCTCTCGAGATCGCCATCGAATGTAACAATGCGGCGAACACGACTGCTTCTGCCCGAAGGCAGCGTCGTCACCTGATCCCCTACGCGCAGGGTGCCGGAGGCAATTTGTCCCGCAAACCCTCGGAAATCCAGGTTGGGCCGGATGACCCGCTGCACCGCCATGCGGAAAGGCGCGCCCGCGCTTGCTTGAGAGGTTGGCAGCGTCTCCAGCAACTGCAGCAGCGTGGCACCGGCATACCATGGCATCGCGGCGCTTGCGTGCACCACGTTGTCGCCCCCAAGCGCGCTCACGGGCACAAAATGCAGCTGAGTGCCATCACGGCCTTCGACAGCGACACCCGCGAAGAAGCTGGTGAACTCGCCCTTAATGCGCGCGAACACCTCTTCCGCATAGCCGACGAGGTCCATCTTGTTCACGGCAACCACCAGGTGCCGCACACCCAACAGCGCCGTGATGTAGGCATGCCGCCGCGACTGCACCAGAACGCCTTTGCGTGCATCGACCAGCACCACTGCAAGATCCGCGGTGCTCGCCCCCGTGGCCATGTTGCGCGTGTACTGCTCATGCCCGGGCGTGTCCGCAATGATGAACTTGCGCTTGGAGGTGGCGAAGTAGCGGTAGGCGACATCAATGGTGATGCCCTGCTCACGTTCCGCTCGTAAGCCGTCGGTGAGCAGCGCTAGATCCAGCACGCCTGGCGCTGTTGTTCCCTTGCCTTCGATCGACCGGAGCTGGTCGTCATACACGCTCTGCGTGTCATAGAGCAGGCGTCCAATCAGCGTGGACTTGCCGTCATCCACGGAGCCCGCGGTGGAAAAGCGCAGCAGATCCTTGGCGCGCTCTTCAGAAAGGTACGCCTCCACATCAAAGTGCGCGGCGAACTCCGGAGACACCTGCACGGGGGCCGGCTCCGGCAGGTTGCCCTCGAGCGGCGTGTATACCGCCACGTTCGCATTCCAGGCCTCTGGTTCTCCGGCGGGCGCGCCGTTTGCGGCCGTTTCTCCACGATCTTCCACTGCCGTCATCGAAGCCCGTGAGGCAGCGGCGCCGCCAAGTTCCAGCACAACGAGGTCGTTGTTTTTCGAGGTCATCAGAAGTATCCCTCGCGCTTCTTGATCTCCATCGAACCTTCCTGATCATGGTCGATCACTCGGTTAGCACGCTCGGATGAACGAAACCCGAGGATCTCGCCGATGATTTTAGGAATCGTATCGGCATCGCTGCGGATGGCACCCGTGCAGGGACTGCAACCCAGCGAGCGCAGCCGCGAGCGGACCATGACCGGCTGCTCGCCGCCTCTGCGCACAAACGCCTGCTCCGTCGGCAGCAGCGCGTCACCCCGCAGATACATCGGCCGTTCCTTTGCGAAGTACAGATCCACGACAGGGATTTGTTCTTCGTGGATGTACTGCCAGACATCCATCTCCGTCCAGTTGCTCAACGGGAAAACGCGGATGCTCTCCCCCGGAAAGATCCGCGCGTTGTACAAATTCCATAACTCCGGCCGTTGGTTCTTTGGATCCCACTGTCCCGCGCGATCGCGAAAGCTGTAGATGCGCTCCTTGGCACGCGATTTTTCTTCATCGCGACGTGCGCCGCCAAAGGCCGCGGTGAACCCATAATGTGCAAGACCATCCAGCAGCGCCTGGGTCTTCAACAGTCCGCAACAGCGCTTTGTGTCGAGCGCAATCGGGTTGGTACCGGCCGCCAGCGCCGCTTCGTTTCGCCACACCAACAGCTCGACGCCAAGACTTTTTGCCATGTTGTCTCGAAATTCGAGCATCTCGCGAAACTTATAGCCCGTGTCGATATGCAGCAGCGGGAACGGAATGGGTCCCGGGTAAAACGCCTTCTGCGCCAGCCGCAGCATGACGGAGGAGTCCTTGCCGATGGAGTACAGCATCACCGGCCGCTCGAACTCCGCGGCCACCTCGCGCAGTATGTGGATACTCTCGGCCTCCAGCAGGCGCAGGTGGCTCAGGCGAGGTACCGAGGGGTCCTTTTGTTGCGGGGCTGCTTCTGTCATGGGGTCCGTTCAGGGATGACATGGAGTGCGAACCGAAGCTCGCAAAAATGAAGATTGTGGGGCGATGCGAAAGGAGTTTGCGCTAACGGGCGCAACAACAACCAGCCTCGGGAGAGGCCGGACAACAGGCGTGAATGGGGAGAGCACGCTGCATCGTGAGTCTAGCTTATCAAACCGCGTACGACAGCCTCAAACATCCAGCCGTCTCCGATGTATGCGGTAGACAAGAGAAGTCCGTAGCAGCCCCTCCAGCGCGCACCACCAGCTGCCATTGACTTGGGAGAGGCACCACGTTACGGTGGAGGGACCGTGAGATGCGTCGCCCAGACCCGCTGTTGTCCTTGTTGTAAGCGTTCGGCTGCCGGCGTCAGTCTATAGCTCACAGTAAAGTTGCAGGGCAGAACACTCGTTGCCCCTCTTTTACAAGTAGCTCCTGCGAAGACAAAGATCCCAGCCGTACGCGATGCCTGATTCCGCTGCTGCGGGCTTTTCCGCAACAGATGCCGATATCGCCGTCTCAGAGCTTGCCCAGGCTCGCCCGATCAGGAGCTTCCTTTTGCATATCCGCCGCATCGTTTGCGTGTCCCTTCTGCTTCCGTTTGCCCCGTCGCTGTTGAACGCCCAGGTCGTGGGAGGCACCATCGCGGGCCGGGTTACCGACGCGACCGGCGCCCTGATTCCCGGAGCGCAGGTGCTGATCCGCAATCTCGACACAGGCCAACAGCGCAATCTCACGACAAACAGGGATGGTGTCTTTTCGGCACCGTCGCAACCGGTGGGAAGTTACAGCGTGACCGCTGAGGCGCCGGGGTTTGCCGCATACAAGAACAATGGCGTGACCCTGACGATTGGGCAGACCCTGGAACTGGTTCTCGCGTTGCGTGCGGCAGGCTCGGAGACCGTGACCGTGAACGACACCTCGCCAAGCGTGAACACCACAACCGAGCAAACTGCCGGACTGGTGGATTCTCGTCAAGTGAAGGAGCTGCCTCTCAACGGCCGCAGCTATGACCAATTGATCACGTTGAATCCGGGGACCGTGAACGCCACCAACCAGCGCGCCGGCGGTATCGGCACGTCCAACTCCTCGGTGGGCAGCATGTTTTCGGTTTCAGGACGACGCCCGCAGGACAATCTCTTTCTGCTGAACGGCATTGAGTACACGGGTGCCTCGCTGATCAATGTGACGCCGGGTGGAACTTCGGGACAGTTGCTGGGCATTGACGGTATCCGGGAGTTCAACGTGGTCACGGATACGTATTCGGCCGCTTACGGCAAACGCGATGGAGCGCAGATCTCCATCGTCACGACCGGTGGCACGAACCAACTGCACGGTTCACTCTACGAGTTTGCCCGGAACAGTTATTTCGACGCACGAAACTACTTCGATGGACCGCGCATTCCGGAGTTTCAGCGCAATGACTACGGGATCTCACTAGGCGGCCCGATCCGAAAGGAGAAAGCGTTTCTTTTCGCGAACTATGAAGGCTATCGGCAGAACCTGGGGGAGAGCCTGGTGACCCTGGTGCCGGATGCGGCGTCCCGCGCCAAAGCTGTCGCGAGCGTGCGGCCACTGCTGAATCTATGGCCGGTAGCCAACGGACCGGAGGTGACGACCAACGGCGTGGCGACCGGCATCGCTGAATGGATCGGAACAGCGCCGCAGAGCATACGCGAGGATTTTGGGACGACGCGCTTTGACGAAAACCTGAGCGGAAACGACAGCTTCAACGGCGTGTATACCGTGGACGATTCGTCGGCAAACACGCCCTCATCGGATCCCTACTCCTATGTCACCGAGCGGCTTCGCGAGCAGGTGCTGAGTGCGGAAGAGAAGCATGTCTTTGCCAAGGTGGTGAACATTGCCCGCTTCGGCTACTCGCGCGCAAACTACTACTTCTATGGCTACGTACCGGCCGCGCAGCAAGCACTCTCGCCCAGTGTGCGCACGGGTGTACCCACCTACGCCGTGGTCATCGCGGGTTCGACGGCCTCCAATGGAGCTTCGTCGATCACAGCGGCGGGTGCGAATGTCGGCTCCAACAACGGCATCACACGCAACCTGTTTACGTTTGACGATCATGCCTATTACACCTTCGGCAAGCACACCCTGCAGGCCGGCGTGTGGGTGCAACGACTGCAGTCCAATGACAACCTGGCGCAGGACCAGTACGGGCAGGCTTCTTTCGCCTCCCTGAGTACCTTTCTCACCGGCGCGATCAAGACCTTCACCTACGCGCCGCAGACCACAGAACTGGGGTGGCGGGCGGCCTTCGTTGACGGCTTTCTTGAAGACGCCTACCGCATCACGCCGCGCCTGGAGGTGCGTGCCGGCTTCCGCAGCGAGTCTTCTACCGGCTGGAGTGAAGCGCAGGGCCGCGCCGGCGTCTATAGCTTCACAGACGGCGTGATCAGCACGACGCCAAACGTCGTAAGTAACGCCCTGACGAACAATCACGCCCTCTTTTTACCCGAACCACGCCTTGGGCTGGCATGGAATGTCTTTGGTGACGGGCGCACGAGCCTAACGGCCGGAGCCGGCCTGCACCACTCGCTGCTGGATGCGCTGGATTACCGGTTGGATCAGGCTGCGCCGTACAACACGGTGTATTCGTACGCGGGCACAACCGCCGCAAACCCGACCAGCGGCACACCGCAGGTGTCGCCTTCCACGGTGGACAGCGGCATCCGCACCCCGACGCTGCTGGCGTACACGCTGAAGCTCGAACAGCAGATTGCGGCTTCGACGTCCCTTTCCATCGGGTATGACGGCTCGCGCAGCTACCACCAAATCTTGAACGGCGATCTCAATGAGCCAGCGTACACAGTGCGGGCAAACGGCACCGTTTACTATCCGACAACGACGAAGGCAAACCCCGCGGTGGCGAACACAACCTCCTGGTGGGGCGGCGGCTCTGGAAACTACAATGCCCTGATCGTGGATTTGCGACATGATCTGGCCAGCGGATTGCAACTGCGCGGCAACTTCACATGGGCAAAGAACCTTGACGACGGCTCAGCGTGGAATACTTCCGTCTCGTCAAGCACGCCGGCCTTTGTAGAGGTTCCTTCCCTGCCGCATCTGGATTACGGTCCCGCAGCGACGGACATCCGTCATGCAGCGGCGATCAATGCAACATATGATCTGCCCATTGGCAAAGGCAGGGTATTTTTGACCGATGCTGGAAACACAACGGACAGAATCGTTTCGGGATGGTCCGTAGCGACGATTGCAAACCTGTTCAGCGGCTTCCCTTTCTCGCCCCAGTTGGGCTACAACCCAACCGGTTCCGGTGATACGCGCAATCCGGTGCGGCCGGATGCCAATCCTAACTTCAAAGGCCCGCTTTACCCGGTGAGCAGCACGGCGGCGCGCGTGGCCGAATACTTCAATCCAAACGCCTTCTCGGCTCCGGCGTTTGGAACGGTCGGCAACGTCCGCCGTGATTCCCTGGTGGGGCCGGGTTATGCGGACTGGGATGTGTCGCTTCTAAAATCCACCATGGTAACGGAGCGGGTGCGGGCACAGTTCCGGGCGGAGTTCTTCAACGTCTTAAATCACACCAACCTGCAGCTGCCAAACGAGGTGGTTTACTCTGCCGGACCCACGCAGGGAACAGCGGCGAATCGGACGACGGCTACGACCTTCGGGTCACCAGGAGTGATCTCGGCTACGGCGAACACCAGCCGGCAGATCCAGTTAGGGTTGAAAATACTGTTCTAAGAATCTTCCACGAACGCAGTCATGCTACGCACACAGACGTAACAGTCCGGAAACACAGTCCGGGAACGAAGTCCGGGAACGAAGATAAGTGACACATCTCTCGTCATCGCCGCCCAGCCAAAGCTGGCTTACTAGGTCTCGATGTGGCCTGCGCGAAACTACGGTTCACCGGGCTGAAGCCGGCGACTTCCCTGCCCAAACCAGAGCCTTTGCAATAACCGCACACTTCCCGCAACAAACCCGGGGTCGCCTGTGTCTAACCGGATGCGCCACTCACCGAACACGAGTTTCGGAGCCGGCGGGCTGCCAGGCACCCAAGGCATTCGATGGCGCAGCTGGCCAGCAGAGGATCGACAGATGAAGATCGAGCACGCAGTTCGCAACACGCTTCGCCATGTGCTACCGGGAGCAGCCCTGTTGGCCGGACTTGGCCTTTCCCTGCCGGCAGCCAACGCCCAGGACAACGGCTATCCACAACAACAGGGCTATCCACAACAGGGCTATCCACAACAGGGTTACCCGCAGCAACAGGGGTATCCGCAGCAACAGGGGTATCCGCAGCAACAGGGGTATCCGCAGGATCAAGGCGATCCGCAGCAGCAAGGCTACCCGCAACAGCAGGGGTATCCGCAGCAGCAGGGCTACCCGCAACAGCAGGGGGATCCCGGACAGGGAGGCTATGCGCAGCAGCCCTACGCTGGGGATGGCTACGGCGCCGGCGGTGGCTATGCACCCAATGGCGACTACGTCCAGGGTGGGGCCGTCAGCGCACCCTATGCGCCCCCGGCGATCCCGGATTATGCGCAGCCGGAGATCCCAGGGGACGGCTACCTGTGGACGCCCGGGTACTGGGGCTGGGGTGGCGGCGGCTACTACTGGGTAAATGGCGCTTGGGTTTTGCCGCCCTATAGCGGCGGTTTGTGGACACCGGGCTGGTGGGGCTGGGGCACGGGAGGCTACTTCTGGCACCCCGGCTACTGGGGCCGCAATGTGGGCTACTACGGCGGCATCAACTACGGCTTCGGGTACTTCGGCGTGGGCTTCTACGGCGGCTATTGGAACGGCGGACACTTCTTCTACAACGGAGCCTATAACCACTTCGGCGGGGGCTTCCGCGGGCAGTTCTACAACCATGCCTACGCGGGCTTCAGCGGGCGTCCAGGCGGACCGGGCTTCAATGCGCACCCGGCCGGCTTTGGCGGACGCGGGGCAGCCTTTAACCATGCCTCGGGCATCGGCGGACGCGGTTTTGGCGGGGGCGGCGGGCAGGGTTTTACCGGCGGGCAGAGTTTTGCCGGCGGAGCCCGTGGCTTCGCAGCACCCGCAGGCGGCGGAGCGCGTGGTTTTGCAGCACCGGCAGGTGGAGGAGCGCGGGGCTTCGCGGCACCGGCGGGTGGAGGGGCGCGGGGCGGCTACGCCGGCGGTGGAGGCGGTGGTTTCCACGGTGGCGGTGGCGGCGGCGGTGGATCCCGCGGTGGACACCGCTAGATTCAGAACTCCCCCGGAGACAATGTGAAAAGGGCCGAGGCAATTTGCCTCGGCCCTTCTTTTGTTTATGGCCAGAACCTGTGCTCGTTCGGACACAGACCTGCAAATATCCTGTTTGAAATCCCATCCTTACCTCGGCGCACTCTGCCCGGCTAGGGATAGAACCTTGGCGGCGATGCGTTGCAGGGCTCCCGGCCGAGCGAGCGAGCGCGCGCTGGCCGCCATGCGGAGGCGGCGCGGCTCATCGGTCAGCAGCGCAAGCAGAGCCTTCTCGAGCGACTCCGGTGTGGCATCCGCCTGCAGCATCATCTCTGCCGCGCCGGCCGCGGCGAGTACCTCGGCATTTCGGCGCTGGTGATCGTCGGCGGCCTGCGGAAAGGGGACCAACAGCGAGGGCAGACCCGCCGCGCAGAGCTCCGCCACCGTGCTGCCGGAGCGCGCCAGCACGAGATCGGCGGCGGCGTATTGCGCGGGCATGTCGGTCAGGAAGGCTTCGACACGCCATCGGCTGGGGTCGGCGCCGCTGGCGGCAAAAGCCGCGTGGGTGGTCTCCAGGTGGCGCGGGCCGGACTGGTGCACGACGGTGAGCTCGGGCATAGCACGCAGGAGCCGATGAAGGAGGCGCGGCACAAGGTCGTTGAACACCGCCGCGCCCTGGCTGCCGGCGGTGACGAGGAGTTGGAGCGGCGCGCCGGCGGGTTTGGGTTGGATCGCGAAGATCTCCGCGCGTACCGGCACGCCGGTGATCTCAGCGTTGCGGAAAAATGGCAGCGTCTGGGCGAAGTTAACGGCCGCCGCGCTGGTAAAGCGGCCGGCGATGCGATTGGTGAGCCCCGGGACGGCGTTGGGTTCATAGGCCAACGTCGGAATCCGCAGCAGCGCCGCCGCGATCACCGCCGGTCCGCTCGCGTAGCCGCCTACGCCGACGACGGCCTGCGGACGAAATTGGCGCAGCAGACTTGTACAGCGGGCGATGCCCCTGGGGAGATCGCTCAACGTCTTGACACGAGTGGCCAGGCTCACATTCTTTAGTTGGCCGGAGCGGACGAGTTCCAGCCGGAACCCGGCTTCGGGAACCAGCCTGGTCTCCAGACCGCGCGCGGTGCCGATAAACAGCAGTTCGGCCCCGTGATGCTCGTGGAGCTCACGGCCAATCGCGAGTGCGGGAATCACGTGGCCGCCGGTGCCGCCGCCGGCGATAACAATGCGTAAAGGCATAGGGCAGTGAAGAGTGAGGGAGTGAAGAGAATAAAGTGAAGAAGTGAAAAGTGGATGGTGAAGGAGTGAAGAAGGTGCGTGGTGATCGTCACTGATTGTTGAAGCTGTTTCGTACAGGTGCAAAGGACGGCGTCATCCTGAGCGCAGCGAAGGATCTCTGTATTCGGCTCGCAGCTGCTCTACATCCCCCTTAGAAGATCGCACTATGATCAACCACCCGTCCTAACTCACTACTCACTCTCCACTTCCTCAATCTATTTCTCTGGTCACGTTCAACAACACCCCCATGCAGGCCAGCGTGACAAAGACGCTGGTGCCGCCGGAGCTGATGAACGGCAGTGGAATGCCCTTGGTGGGCAGCAGCGCGAGCACCACGCTGATGTTGAAGAAGGCTTGCACCAGGATGGCCGTCGTGAGACCGAAGGCGAGAAAGCGCGCAAAGGGATCGGTGGACAAGAATGCCGCGCGCAGGCCGCGGTAGCCGACCACGGCAAACGCCGCGAGCACGCAGAGCGTGCCAACGAGGCCGAGCTCTTCGGCGATGTTGGCGAAGATGAAGTCTGTGTGTGGTTCGGGCAGAAAGAAGAGCTTCTGTACACCTTCCATCAGGCCCTTGCCGCGAATGCCGCCGGTGCCGACCGCGATCAGCGATTGCAGGATGTGGAAGCCAGCGCCGCGCGGGTCGGATTCAGGGTCAAGAAAGATCTTCATGCGCGTGGCGCGGAACTTCACGTGAAAGAGCATGTAGTACATCACCGGCGCGGCGCAGGCGAGCGCGATGCCGATCCACTTCATCTGCATGCCCGCCAGATACAGCATCAGCAGCAGCACCGCCGCGCAAACCATCGCTGTGCCCAGGTCCGGCTCTTTGAGGATGAGCGCGATGAAGATCAGCGGCGGCAGCGCAGCCGGCAGAATAGTCTCCTTAATGTTGTCGATGGCATGCATGCGCGTCTGCAGAAACCAAGCTAAAAAAATGATGATGACGGGTTTAGCGAGCTCTGACGGCTGCAGCGAGAAACCGCCGAAACCGATCCAGCGATGCGCGCCGTTGACCTTGCCGCCCAACACAAAGACGCCCATCAGCAGGATGGCAGTGATCGCCATGACCGGAAAGATGAGCTTGGGATTGTTGTAGGTCCGGTACGGGATGCGCATGAGTGCAAACATGGCGACGATGCCCAACAAAACCCAGACCGCCTGTTTGGAAACAAACGCGTACGGCGAGCCCAGGGTCGCCTTGGCCATCACGGCGGAGGCGGAAAATACCATCACCAGGCCGAAGAGCACGAGCAGAAGCACCGTGCCGAACAGCCACTTATCTACACCGACGCGCTTTGCCATAGGGATCTACGTTGTACGTGCTACGTCGTACGTTTTCGTGCAGCGTGTAGGTTTGAAGGCCGCCCTGGAGAGCAGACGTGACGGCCATCGCGGGAAACGTACAACCTACAACGTAGAACCTACAACGCCTTTTCTCTCCGGGGAAGTCTCAAGCCGGGCAACCAGCTCCTTGAAGGCTCTTCCACGCTCTTCATAGTTTTCAAACTGGTCGAAGCTGGCGCAGGCCGGAGCCAGCAGAACCACGTCGCCAGCTTCGGCTTTGGCAAAAGCCAGCGCCACGGCCCTCTCCAGCGTGCCTGCTCGTTCCATCCCGGCAAACCCGGCAAGTTGCGTTTCGATCTTTTCCGCGGCGGAACCGATGGTGATCGCCGTTTTCGCGCGTTCCCGCAGCAGCGGTAGAAGGGTGGTGTAGTCGGAGTCCTTATCTTTGCCGCCCAGGATGACGTGAACGCCACCCGGAAACGCGGCCAGTGCCTTGCTTGTGGCGTCCACGTTGGTGGCTTTGGAGTCGTTGAAGTAGCGCACGCCGCCCAGTTCCCGGACGAACTCCAGGCGGTGTTCCACGGCCTTGAACGCGCCCACCGCGCGGCGGATAACCTCGACCGGGATGCCGGCCAGCCGTGCCGCGCATACGGCGGCGAGCACGTTTTCTACGTTGTGCGCGCCGGCGAGCTGGATTTCCGCCAGGGGCATGACCGGCTCGGGCGCCGCGCCTTCGGCAGGGCGGAAGTAGATGCCCTCACCATGCACGAAGGTCCCCTGCTTCACGGGCCGGCGCGGGCTGAACCAGAAGATCTGCGCCTTTGTCCGGGCGCCGAGCAGCTGCGTCTGCGCATCCTCGGCGTTGAGCACCAGAAAGTCGTCCCCTCTCTGGTTTTCGGTGATGCGGGCCTTGGCGGCGACATAGTTATCGAAGCTGCCATGGCGGTCCAGGTGGTCAGGCGTGATGTTCAGCACCAGCGCGATGCGCGGGCGAAAGGTCTCGATGGTTTCCAGCTGAAAGCTGGAGGCCTCCAGGATGTTCCAGGTCTCCGGAACGGAATCGGCGACCATGGCGGACACAGGCCGGCCGATGTTGCCGCCCACCAGCGTTGGCAAGCCGCTCGCGGTGAAGATTTCGCCCACCAGCGCGGTCGTGGTGGTTTTGCCGTTGGAGCCGGTCACGGCCAGGGTTTCGCCCTGCAGAAACAGCATGCCGAGCTCAAGTTCGCCGATAATATGTATCCCCAGCGAGCGCACCCGGCGCAGCTCCGGCACCGCCGGCGACACCCCCGGCGAGACCACAATCAGGTCCTGACGGCGAAAGGTCAGCAGGCCGTGGCTGCCCGCCTCCACCATGATGCCCTCATCCAGCAGCGGCGCCAGCTCCGCAATGGAGGACGCAGGCCGCGTATCGCTGACCGTCACCCGCGCACCCTGCCGCTTGAGGAAACGTGCCGCGGCCACGCCGCTTTTGCCCAGCCCGACGACGAGGACGCGCTTGTTTTTCAGATCGAGCGGGGCGGGGCTGGTCATGGCACAGCCATTGTCTCAGGACGTGGTGGTCAGGTGCTCAGATAAGAATCTGATTGTTCTGGATTACACTGAGAAAGCCTTCGGAGGACCCCATGTCTGCTAACGTTTCTGTGCAAACCCGGGTCGATCCGGGCGTCGAGGAAAAAGCGACTGCCGTTCTCGAAGGGCTTGGGCTTACTGTTTCCGATGCGATGCGCATCCTGCTGACGCGGACAGCCGTCGAAGGAGTCCTGCCCTTTTCGCCGGCACCCACGCATGAAGCCTACGATGCCTGGTTCGTCGCCAAGGTACAGGAAGCGGTCAATGATCCTCGGCCGCCCGTAGACCACCATGAGGTGAGTTTACGTTTCGCCGCACGCCGGGCGGAGGTTCAGACAACCTAGCGATGCGTCTTATATGGAGTCCTCTCGCCATCGAGGACCGGGAGGCGCTGTTCGACCATATCGCTGCCGACAATGCTCAGGCTGCGGTGAGAATCGACACTTGTATCGAGGACCAATTGCAGATGCTGACCCAGTATCCGGAGTTGGGTAGGGCAGGCCGAGTGAAAGCCACACGCGAACTCGTGATTGATACCACGCCGTTCCTGCTGTGTACCAGATCAAAACGAGCTGGTGGTAATCCTGCGTACCTTGCACGGCTCGCAGCAGTGGCCACCTGTTTTCTAGGAGTGTGCGGTTTAACGCAGCTTCAGCGTCGTCAGCGCGAACAGCGCAAAGACCAGCGCCATGATCCAGAAGCGGGCGATGACCTTGGCCTCCGACCAGCCGCCCAGCTCAAAGTGGTGGTGCAGCGGGGCCATGCGGAAGATGCGTTTGCCGCCGCGCAACTTGTAGCTGCCCACCTGCAGAATGACGCTAAACATCTCCAGGATGAAGACGCCGCCGATGAACGGCAGCAACAGCTCCTGCTTAATGATCACCGCAACGGTTGCGATCGCGCCGCCGAGGGCGAGTGAACCGACATCGCCCATGAAAATTTCCGCCGGATGGGCGTTGTACCAGAGGAAGCCGATACTGGCCCCGACCATGGCCCCACAGAAGATGGTGAGCTCGCTCACGGCGGGCATGCGCTGGATTTCGAGGTAATCGGCGAAGACCACATGGCCGCTGACATAGGTGAGCACCGCCAGGGCGCCGGCCGCGATGATGCTGCAGCCGATGGCCAGGCCGTCAAGACCGTCCGTGAGGTTCACGGCGTTGCTGGCCCCCGAGATGATCAGCATGACAAAGATGACGAAGGGCAGAAAGGCAAGCGGCCAGGCATGGGTGTGAAGCAGCGTGTCGAAAATGAGATCGGGACGGAATCGCTTGAGAAAGGGCACGACAAGCCGGGTGGAATACATGCCGTCGGCGCGCAGGAAAAGAAGCGTGACCGCAACCGCCGCGCTGGCCAGCAGCTGCAAAAAGAGCTTCTGCCGGGAGGTGAGGCCGAGGTTTCGCTTGTGGACCACCTTGATGTAGTCGTCCGAAAAACCGATGGCGCCAAAGGCGACGGTTGCGAACATGACCACCCACACAAACGGGTTGGACAGGTCGCTCCACAACAGGGTGGGCACAAGGATCGAAATGCAGATCAGCACGCCGCCCATGGTGGGTGTGCCAACCTTTTTCTGATGGCTTTGCGGACCCTCTTCGCGGATGTACTGGCCGATCTGGAACTCGCGCAGCCGCTCGATCACAAACGGCCCAATGAGCAGGCCGATAAGCAATGCCGTCAGACTGGCAAAGACGCAGCGGAACGTGACATAGCGGAAGATGCGGAAGAAGCGGAAGTAGGGAAAAAGCTTTTGGTAGAGCAGCCAGTAGAGCAACGGAAGCCTCTGTGCGCCCGTGCGCGGAACGTGGCGCAGAAACGCCCATCGACGCACGGTTTACGCCTATCTTATGCCGAGAAAGGTCTAGGGAACGGCAGTTTTGCGGGCTGGGTACCGGGAATGGCAGGAGCGACGGCATCGGGTTCCAAAGCCCGGAGCGCCTCCTCCAAGCGTACACCGCGCGAGGCCTTCAAGAGAGCCAGATCACCGGGACGCAGGATGCCGCAAAGCCATGCACCCGCTTCGTCCGGCGTCTCGAAGAAGAGGGCCTGCGCTCCGGCTTCGGTCGCAGCCGCCGCCAGAGACTGCGCCAGGCCGCGCACACCGACAACGAGGTCAATACCGGCCTGCGCGGCGGCGCGGCCGCACGCCGCGTGCAGGGTGCGGGCCTCGGGGCCCAATTCCAGCATCTCGCCGGCGACCAGGATGCGGCGCTCCGCCTGGCTGTGCGCCAGGGTGGCGATCATCGCGTCCAAAGCATGTGGATTGGAGTTGTAGCAGTCGTTGACCAGGCGCGCTCCGCGCCATTCGAGAATCTCGCCCCGTTTCGCCGTGGGCCGCAACGCTTCCAGCGCCTCACAGCAGAGGGCCAGGGGAACGCCGCTGGCCACCCCCACACTGATCGCCGCCAGCGCGTTCAGCACATTGTGCCTGCCCATCAGGCGCATCTGTATGGAGTGCTGCTGCGCCACGGAATGCTGCTGCGCCGCAGCCTTTACCAGAAAGCTGGAGCCGGCAAGACCCAGCTCCTCAATTTCTGTCGCACATACACTGCAGCCTGCGCGTGTGCCGTACAACACTGCACCCGCATCGCTGCCCCGCTTCATGGAAGGGCCGAACCGTGCGACGCGCTCGTCATCGCCGTTGAGAAAGGCAAGCCCCTCCTCGGGCAAAGCCTCCACCAGCTCCCGCTTGGCCGCCGCGATCCCGTCGATCCCGTCGGGAAAATGCTCCAGATGAACTGGAGCCACATTGGAGACGACCGCCCAGTCGGGTTCGGCGATGCGCGCCAGCGCGGCGATCTCGCCCGCGTGGTTCATGCCCATCTCCAGCACCGCAACTTCGTGCTCCGGCTCCAGGCGCAGCAGCTGCAGCGGAAGACCGAAGTGATTGTTGAGGTTGCCCTCGGTCTTTAGCACGCAGAAGCGCGTTTGGAGCACCGCCGCGACGCATTCCTTGGTGGTGGTCTTGCCGGCCGAGCCCGTGATCCCAATCACGCGCTTGTCGGCATCCTTGTTCCAGGCGCGGCGCACCGCACGCGCCAGCCGCTGCAGGGCGCTCAGAATGCAATCGCTATCCTCATCGGGTACGCGCAGGAGCCGGCATTCGTCCACGTCCGCCGGCGCGAGCCAGCGCATGCTCACCACGGCTGCGATCGCGCCGTTCGCCAGCGCGGTTTCGACAAAGTCATGGCCGTCGGCGCGCTCCCCGCGCACCGCGAAGAAGAGCTCACCCGCGGCAACCGTGCGTGAATCGATGGAGTAGCCCTGCGCTACGGCGGAACCGTCGTTGTCGCCTTCGGCGTGGATCCAGGCAGCGATTTGACTCAGGGCCAGCTTCAAGCATTCACCTCGGTGGTGTGGTTCAGCGGTGCGGACCGCAGCGTCGCCAACACGCGCGCGGCTTCCTGGACATCATCGAACGGCACGGTTTCCTCCGCGAAGATCTGCTGTTTTTCATGCCCCTTGCCCGCGAGCAGAACGATGTCGCCGGGACGTGCCGCGCGCAAGGCCATCTCGATGGCCGCGCGGCGATCCTCTTCGATGATGAAAGGCGTAGCCGTTTCACGCACACCCACCAAGGCCTCATCAATAATGGCCATCGGTGTCTCGCTGCGTGGGTTGTCACTGGTCACGAGGACAAGGTCGCTTTCCGCGGCCGCCGCCCGGCCCATCTTCGGTCGCTTGGTGCGGTCGCGATCGCCGCCGCAGCCAAACATCGTGATCACACGGCCGCGGTGCGGCGCGACGGTCTCGCGCGCCAGCCGCAGCAAATTGCGCAGCGCGTCTTCGGTGTGCGCGTAGTCCACAACGACGGTGAAACCGGCCTCGCGCGAACCGGACACGACCTCGAAGCGGCCAGGCACCTGCTTCAGGTTGGGCGTTGCCGCGGCGATTTGTTCGAGCGTGAGCCCGCGGGCCAGCGCGGCACACATCGCCGCGAGCAGGTTGTACACATTCACGCGCCCGCTCAGCAGGGACCGAATCGCCACCGTGCCTTCGGGCGTGACGAAGCGGAAGCGCGTTTCGCCCAGCGCCAGCGAAAGGTCCTCCGCGCGATGCGTACCGTAGGTTCCGATGCCATAGCGCATTAGCTGCGCGCCGCCAAAGGCGTGCACCATCTCCGCGGACCAAGCGTCGTCCTCATTCACCACGCCCACTCGCGGCGCGGGCGCACCCACACCGGCAAAAAGCTTCGCCTTGGCGCGGGCGTACGCCTCCATGGAGCCGTGGTAATCAAGATGATCCTGCGTGAGATTGGTGAAGACGGCGACGTCAACCGGCAAGCCCCACACGCGCTCCTGTTCAAGCGCATGGGAGCTCATCTCCATCACCGCCTCCGTGCAGCCGGCCTGAATGCCCTCGCAAAACAGTGCGAGCACATCGCGGCTTTCTGGGGTGGTGTGCTCGCTGGGGCGAATTTCGTCGCCGACGTGTGTCTCCACCGTGCCGATCAGCACGTCTTTGCGGCCGGCACTGCGCAGGAGCTGTTCCAAAAGAAAGGTGGTGGTGGTTTTGCCGTTGGTCCCGGTGACGGCGGTGAGGGAGAGGGACCGTTCAGGATGGCCAAGCACCGCGGCGCTGATTTCGGCCAGCGCTCGGCGGCCATGCGGCACCAGCGCGAGCGCCAGTTCCGGCTGCGTGGTGCGCGTGGCGATGAAGGTCTCAGGGGAATCGGTCAAACAGGCCGCGGCCCCTTGCCGGAGCGCGGTCTGCAGAAAACGGTTGCCGTCCGCGCTGCCGCCGCGCATGGCCACAAACACATCGCCCGCATGCACGCGGCGCGAGTCATACTGCACATCGCGTACCTCGATGTCCGTGCGGCCGCCCGTTTCCAGCGTGGTTACGCCCGCAAGCGCGTTCGCCCATTGCATAGCTCTATCCTACGTGCGGCGAAGGCGGAGAACACCGGCCGCGGCTGAGGCCTAACGCGCAAACCGCACCACAATCTCCGTGCCGGAGGGCACCATGGTTCCCGCGGAGGGCGCCTGCTCGCGCGCCAAGCCGCTGCCGACGGTCTCTACCCGCAGCCCCGCGGCCCCGGCGTGCTCCACAACGGTACGCAGGCCCGCACCGCTGAAATCCGGCACAGGCACGCGCTTGCTGGCATCGATCACCACCGCGCCGTTCGAGCGCGACTCCACCGCCGCGGCAATGTGCGGGCCTACGAGCGGTTTGTTGTCGTTCATCGCTACCGTTTCGGCCGGCATCACGGAAGTGGTGTTGCCGTTGCGATGGAAGCTGGCAAGCACGCGGTCCGGCAGATCCAGCCAACTCTTGCGCGGCGCCTGGTGCTGTGCGGCGGTCTCCTGTGCACGATCCGATTGCAGGTTTGCAGCCATCGCGGCGGCCGTGGCCGGCTGGCGCAGCGGGTCGTCCGCGGGCAGGCTATTGATCTCTTCGAACAACGCATTCAGATCGGCAACCTGTTCCCCGCCGCTGGGCGCATCGCCCTCCACCGGCTCGCGCTTGGCCTCTTCCATCTGCTGCTTGCTCTTGAGCGGCTGATCATGCGGAACGCCCAAGTACTCCAAAATTTGCTGCGCAACCTCCTGGAATACCGGTCCCGAGGTGGTGGCGCCATAGTGCATATTCTCGCCGCCTGCTGTGGGGGTATCGATCACCACGGCAATGGCGACGGCCGGGTCATTCACCGGCGCAAACCCCGCAAAGCTGGCCACCAGCTTGGTGTGCGAGTACGTGTGGGTAACCGGATCCACCTTTTCCGCGGTGCCGGTCTTGCCGGCAGAGCTGTACCCGTTCAGCTGCGTGGTTTTGCCCGTACCCTCCAGCACAATGCCGTGCATCATGGCGCGCATTTTGGCCGCAGTGAGCTCCGCGATGACGCGATGTGAGCCATCCGGCAGCTTCTCCGGCAGATCCCGCTCCGGATGGTACGGTTGCGCGCCCAGACGCGGATCGCCCTTCATCTCATCCGTGGATTGCAGCAGAATGTGCGGCGGGATGTAGGTGCCGCCATTGGCGATGGCCGAAACCATCGTTACCAGCTGCACCGGCGTGACGCCGATCTCCTGGCCGATCGCGAGCGACAGAATGCTGGTGGAACTCCACTTCCGCACGGGCCGCAGCAGGCCGCGCGTTTCGCTCGGCAGCTCAATGCCGGTGCGGTCGCCGAAGCCGAAGGCCCGCATGTAGCTGTAAAACTTATTGGGCCCTACCTTCAGCGCCATCTTCGCCGCGCCGACATCGCTCGACTGTTCAAGCGCCTTCTGTACCGTCACCACACCCATGTGATCGGACTTGTCATCATGCAGGGTGCGCCCGAACATGGTCATGGCGCCGCCCTGGCAATCGACCTTGTCGGTGGGCTCCACGCCCGCGCCGTCCAGCGCCGCGGAATAGGTAACCAGCTTGAAGGTGGAACCGGGCTCATAGATGTCGCTCACCGCAAGATTGGTGAGCACGTCGGCATCCATGTGGTGCCCGTCATTGGGGTTGAAGCGCGGCGACACAGCCAGGGCCAAAATCTGGCCGGTGTGCGGATCCTGCACCACCACCGTGCCGTGCAGCGCCTTCATCTTGGCGACCTGCTCGTCCAGAGCCTTTTCCGCCATGTACTGGATGTTGCTATCAATCGACAACACAAGATTTTCGCCGGGCATCGGCTCGTTCAGCTCGGATCCCATGACATGGCGCTTGGCGTCCACGGCGGTGAGCATGTGGCCAGGCTCACCATGCAGATCTTCATCAAACTGCTGCTCCAGGCCGCCGAGGCCTTCGTCATCGGTGCCAACATAGCCCAGCACATGCGCGGCGAGATCGTCATTGGGGTAGAAGCGCTTGAACTCCTTCTGGAGGTAAACGCCCTTGAGGTTCAGCTCCTTGACGCGTTCGGCGGTCTCCGGGCTGACCTTGCGCGCCACCCAGGCGAAGTTTCGTGAGGCATCGAAGCGCGCCTCGATGCGATTGCGGGTGGTGAAGCTGTCCTGAGGATCGGTGTGCACGATCTTGGCCAGCATCGCCGCGTCTTCGGGCCGGTTGTCGCCGATCTCGGTGGGCACGGCGTAGATACTATCGACGAGCACCGTCATGGCCAGCTCGCGCAGATCGCGGTCATACAGCACACCGCGGCGAGGCGAGATCTCAAAGCCGCGCTGCTGCTGCTTGGCCGCCGTCTTCACGTAGTGGTCATGCTGAACCACCTGGAGCCAGGTCAAACGCAGGGCGATAACCAGGGCCCAGGCGCAGAACGCGAGGGAAACCCAGACAAACCGCACCCGGCGAATGGGTGCGGTCAGCGGGCCGCCGGCGCGGGCGGCAGGCTTGAAGACAGGCCGGGGTGTTTGCTTCGACTTCATTCTGGAACCAATCCGGACGCAGTGGAGCTGCTGGTGTCAGCTACTGATTTGAGGTGGGACCCGCGGGTACATGCATCTGCGCCAGAACCGGCTGCACGCTGCCATCGCCCTCCGGACGAACGACCTGCCCCGGAAGCGGTGTGTCGAGCCCGAGCTGGCGTGCGATGCGATCGATGCGGCCGGGATCGCTCAGCTGCGCTTCATTCAGGCGAAGCTGGCGGTTCTGTTCGCGCAGCTGCTCTACCTTGGTCTTTTGCGCCTCCACCCGGTAGCCGACCTCGATGGCCGAAAAGTGCTGCCAGACATACACCATGGTTAGGGCGAAAAAGACGCCCATCACCACCGTGAAATGGCGCATCTCCCGACGCCGCTCGGGGTCGTCGGCTTTCACGATGCGGCTGTTGTCGATGTGCTTGGCAAAGAACATCTCCGGCATGGGGCCGCGGCGGCGTACGCGCTGTGCCTCAAACCGTTCGCGGTTCAGGACGGCTACAGTTGCCGGTCGGCCGTCGCTTGCCCGTCTTGTGTGATTGCGCTCCATCGCTTTTGCCTCGCCGCTGCCTTTTCCGCTTACTAAAAACTTCCAGACTTCTTGAAGCTGACCTGTAATCCCGACCGAGGTTCCGATCGAGAAGTTCCTTTCGTGGTTCCTACAACGAAAGCCTGTGAATAAATCAGCAACGCTACAACTTTGGGGTACGTCTCTATACCTGCGTAACGTTACTAAGGTTGCCTTCCTTTACCGAAGTCGCGCTGCGGCCCGTAGTTTGGCGCTTCGCGACCGCGGGTTGATTCTTTCTTCTTCGCCGGTGGCGGTCATCGGTTTCCTGGTCAGGATCTCCAGCACACCGGCCTTGGCCTCCGCACGAAAGCTGTCCTTCACCAACCGGTCTTCCAGGGAGTGAAAGCTGATGAGCACCACACGCCCACCCGGCTTCAATAACGATCCCGCGCTCTCCAGCAGCGATTGGATCTCCCCCAGTTCACTATTCACCCGAATTCGTAGAGCTTGAAAGGTCCGTGTCGCGGGATGGATCTTGTCGCCTTTCATTGAGTGGGCCGCGGCCGATACGACTTTGGCTAGTTCCGCCGTAGTCGAGATCGGCCGGGCCCTCACAATGGCTCTGGCGATTCTCCGCGACCTCCTTTCCTCTCCGAATTCGTAAATCAGATTGGCGAGATCTTCCTCGTCCACCTGATTTACCACTTGCTCGGCCGTCGGCCCCCCACGCGGGTCCATCCGCATATCCAAGGGTCCGTCGTTCCGAAAACTGAAACCGCGATGCGGCTGGTCGAGCTGCAGGCTGCTGACGCCAAAGTCGGCCAGCAGACCATCCAGACTCGCGGGGCCAATCTCGGCGGCGATCTCCGAGAAAGGACGGCTTACATAACGCACCGTCGGCATCTCCGTACCGAGCTCCCCGGCAATTTCCTCGAGCCGGATCTGCGCTTCGGCCATGGCTTCCGGGTCGCGATCAAAAGCGATCAGCGTACCCTCCGGCCCCAGCCTGCGGGCGATCGCACCGGAGTGGCCGCCCAGCCCCAGCGTGGCGTCGGCATAGACTCCGCCCCGCCGCACCTGCAAAAGGTCAAGACATTCTTCAAGAAGAACCGGAACATGTTGCGGTTGCATCGTTTGCCTCCCGCTCATGCGTCCCCTGGGGGACTCGAAATCCTAAACACCCGCCGCCGCCAGCTCGGCAAAGTCCGCCTCGCTCAGCGGGTTATGCACGAACCCGGCCCGGATGCGCTCATCATTGACCACCACGAGCATATTTCTCTGACCCATAACCGCCACATCCCCGGTCAACTTGGCCGTCTCCCGCAACGTCTGCGGGATCAACAGCCGGCCCTGCCCGTCGAAGGTGGCTGTCTGGCCGTAATAATTCGTCACGTCCAGAAATTTGCGCTTCGCCGTATTTGTGGAAGGGATTGCATCCAGCGCCGCTTCAATCCGCTCCCATTCCGCCATCGGGTAAACCTCGGCCCGTTCGCCGTCCTTGCTGGTGATGAAAAACTCCACCGCCCCCGACTCATCCAGCTGCCGCTTGTAATCGGCAGGTACCTTCAATCGTCCCTTCTCGTCCACGCGTGTGATTTGGCTGCCGCGAAGTTTCACTGTGCCACCCTTCGCTCGAGGGCCCCGGACCGCTTCCCTGAAGGCTTCGACCCGGGCTGGGGGATCTTGTTGCTCTGTTGAGCCTCATTCATCCCCTTTTGACCCTTTTTCACCACTTTTGACCACCGCTGAACCAAGAATGCTCTCCCGCCCTCGGTATGTCGAGAGCAAAATGGCATTCCCAACGGCGTTTTCCTGCAACTTTTGTGGAAATGCCCTCAGGTTGTGGATAAAAGCTTGCCCTCTACCACAGATCGTGGCTAATCACATCGGTTCCCAACCTGAAAAGCGGTTGTCCCGGTACAACGTCCGTGTTACGAACAAAAAGCGAACACAAGGACAAAAGCGGCTGAAACCCAGAGATAGCTGAGGATGAGGCTCTGTTGAACTTTGGGGGCCAACCTAGCCCTGGTTGAGGCTCAGATTTGGGCGCGTTCGGCAAGCTCTCGCGGCTGGCGCTGCTTGAGAACCCAGCCCAGGTAGAGCAGGATCAGCAGATTGACCACGAGGGCTCCGGCCCGGAACCAGGTAGCATGACGCGCGAGCTCAAACAGCTCCAGAGGCAGGCCCAGGGTGGTGAGCGTGAGGGTAAAGTACTCGGCCCATCCCTTGCGCAGCATCAGGCCGGTGCCTTCGATCAGGCAAAGTATGGCGTAGATAATGGCGCCTGCTCCGATGCGGCGCAGGTCGTGGCCGTTGATCAGGTCCGCCTTGTCCATCACCATGCTGACAACGCGGCCTTCGGGGTCGATCGGCAGCGAGTCCACCAGACGTGTGACCAGTTCACCGAAGTTGCGGTGAACAAGATGCAGCGCCCCCAAACCGATCGCGATGAAGAACAGGGCTTTCAGCAGCTTGAAGACGCCGACAAAGAGCAGGCCGCGTTCCGTTGCCGGATGATCGGCGCGCACACACTCGCCAACCTCGGGGAGGGCAGGAGGCAGAACACGGGTTGGATGCGCAACAGCCACGGCCACCCCCAGTTGACGGCGGCCCTCTCTCTTTGTCAACGCCCGGAGGTGTCGCGCCTCACCCTTATGGGGAGCCGCTCTACGCTTTTTGTGGGATAGGGCAATCTGTCGGCGGGATGGCAGCGTTAGCAGGATGTCTGTCTCTCGGCGAGCGCGAGGCGGCCATGGCTCAAAGTGCTCGCATATTTTCGACGCATTTGAAAGGGATCACTGCTTTATGAAAAAGACTCTGCTTACAGCGTTTGCCACTGCCGCACTCGCTATTTCTTCACTTTCCGGCATCGCGCAAAAGGCTGACCCGATGGTCGGTGGCGTAGCCATGAGCAGCTCCAAGACCATCGCGGTGAATGCCTCGGCGGCACCGAACCTGACGACCCTGGTTGCCGCCGTCAAGGCCGCCGGCTTGGTGGATACCCTGAACGGCGCTGGCCCGTTTACCGTTTTTGCCCCGACCAACGATGCTTTCGCTAAGTTGCCTGCGGGTACCGTAGACAACCTGACCCAGCCTGAGAACAAGGCAACACTCACCAAAATTCTGACCTACCACGTCGTTCCCGGCACCTACGATGCAAAGAAGCTGATGAAGGGAATCAAGAAAAATAACGGCAGCTACCAGCTGAATACCGTCCAGGGCGAGCCCCTGACCTTCTCCCTCGACGGCACCATGATCAAGATCACGGACGCCAAGGGCGGTACCGCGATGGTCACCACCGCCAATGTGTACCAGTCCAATGGCGTGGTTCATGTCATCGATACCGTGCTGATGCCCAACTAGGGGCGCGCGTGCAAACAGTTTTCACCGGCGGCTCCGGAGTCTTGGAGCCGCTTTCTTTTGCCCGTGTAGACCGCAGGGGAAGCGGCATCCAACCCAGCATGCGGCATGTGTTTGAAACCGAACAGTGGCTTCCCTTCCCGCGCGAGTTAGTCTTCGCCTTTTTCGCCAATCCCCAGAACCTGCCGCCGTTGATGCCCCATTGGCAGAAGGCCCGCATTGACGAAGCTACCTGGCAGCCGCCTCCCCCTCGACCGGAAACAACGCCCATTCTGCCCGGGGTCGCCGCGGGGGATGGAACGTTGCTGCTGATCACCGCCCGGGCGATACCCGGTCTACCCCTGCGCGGCAACTGGCTTGCCCAAATCGAGGACTTCCGCTGGAATGAGGGATTTTGCGATGTGCAGCTGGAGGGACCCTTTGCCTACTGGCGTCATTGCCACTCGGTGCGGGACGCCCTTGCGCCCGATGGAAAATCCGGCACCTCTGTTCACGATCAAGTGACTTATGAGCTGCCGCTGGCGCCCATCAGCGATCTCGGTGCAGTGGCAGCACGGGCAGCCCTGGCAGCCACGTTCAGGTACCGCCAAAAGCAGGCGCTGGAAAGGGTGCCGGCCTACGCGGTCACGGCTTTGCGCAGCAGCGGACGCAGCTTTTCGAGCGCTGACTCGGCGGTAAGACCGTAGCGCGCGCGCAGATCCTCCACCCGGCCATGCTCGATGAACTGATCGGGCCAGCCGATGCGCAGCACAGGCTTGGTCAGATTAGCCTCATTGAGCGCTTCCAGCACCGCGGACCCGAAACCACCGGCGAGGATATGGTCTTCCATGGTAACCAGCAGCTCGCAGCGTCGCGCGTAGCTGACGATGCAGGCGGCGTCCACGGGCTTGGCGAAGCGGGCGTTGATCACGGCAACCGTATGGCCTTCCGCTTCGAGCTCCCGCGCCAGCTTTTCCGCTTCGGGCAGCATAGCTCCCAGTGAAAAGATGGCCACGTCAGAGCCGTCGCGGAGTACCTCGGCGCGGCCAATCTCAAGCGCCTCCGGCTGCGCCTTCAGCGCAGTTCCGGGACCGTTGCCGCGAGGGTAGCGGATCGCGCTGGGGCCATCATGCAGCAGTGCCGTGTACATCATGTCCTGCAGCTCATCTTCGTCCTTCGGGTCCATGTGGATCAACCCGGGAACACCGCGCAGGTAGCTGATATCGAAGAGGCCGTGATGCGTGGGACCGTCGTCGCCGCTGAGGCCGCCGCGGTCCATGCAGAAGACCACAGGCAGCTTCTGCAGCGCGACATCATGCACGATCTGGTCATAAGCCCGCTGCAGAAAAGTCGAATAGATGGCGCAAAACGGCCGGTACCCTCGGGTGGCCATGCCGGCGGCAAACAGCACGGCATGCTCTTCCGCGATGCCGACATCGAAGTAGCGATCCGGGTGATGCGGCCGGAACAGATCGAGCGCGGTGCCGTTGGGCATGGCCGCGGTGATAGCGACCACCTTGCGATCCCGATCCGCAAGCCGGGTGAGTGATTCGGCGAAGATTTCGGAGTAGGTCTTCTGTCCTGGGACCTTGGTTTCGCCGGTCTCGGGATCATAGGGCCCCAGGCCATGAAACTTTTTCTGTTTCTCAAGCGCCGGGCCGAAACCCCTGCCCTTCTGCGTCAGCGCATGAAGCACAACGGGGCGGTTCTGCGTTTTAAGGAACTTGAGAGTTTCAATGAGTAGCGGCAGATTGTGGCCGTCGACCGGACCGTAGTAGCTGAGGCCGAACTCCTCAAAGATCATGCCGCGCCCCACAATGCCCTTGGCGGCTTCTTCGGCCTTGCGGGCGATGTGGCGGGCGGCCTTGCCGCCGAACTTTTCCAGCAACCCGCTCACGCGCTCATGCACGGTGACATAGGTGGGGTTGGTGGCAATCTTATGAAAATATTCGGCAATCGCGCCGACATTCTTATCGATGGACCATTCATTGTCGTTAAGAATGATGATCAGCCGCTTCGTCTGCGCGGCGATGTTGTTCAGCGCTTCAAAACTGATGCCGTTGGTGAAGGCCGCATCCCCGGCCAGGGCAACGATATTTTCCTCACCGCCACTCATATCGCGGGCCACGGCCATGCCCAGTGCAGCAGAAAGCGCCGTTCCGGCATGTCCCGCGCCGAAGCTGTCGTGCTCGCTCTCCGTGCGCAGCATAAAGCCGTTCAGGCCGCCGGGCTGGCGGATGGTGTCGAAGCGCTCCTCACGGCCGGTCAACAGCTTGTGGACGTAGCTCTGGTGGCTTACATCGAAGACAAAGCTATCCCGCGGCGTATCAAAAACATAGTGCATGGCCAGCGTCAGCTCGACCACGCCGAGATTGGGTCCGATGTGGCCGCCGGTTTTGGCTACGCCGCGGATCAGACGCCCACGAATCTCCTCTGCCAGCACCTCCAGTTCGGCGAGACTGAGCCGTTTGAGATCGGCCGGCGATTTAATCGTGCTCAACAACTCATTCATCCTGGAACCAGGGACGCATCCAGCGGCGGCTTAGCGCACCGCGGGTGTCAGCCCTTCAGTCTACCAACGGACGCGGAATTTCGCTTCCTGGTTTCAGAAACTTTGGGATTCGATCAAATTGCGGCTGACCAGATGGAAGCCAAGCTACAGACCCACCCTCTGCGCCCATTCGGCTTACGGGATCTGGAGGCGGTTTGCTTTACTCCTCGCCCTCGCGCAATTTAGCAACCACGCTGAAATCCTCCAGCGTGGTTGTGTCGCCTTTTACGTCGCCGGTGGTGGCCAATTCGCGCAACAGCCGGCGCATGATTTTGCCCGAGCGAGTTTTGGGGAGCATAGGGGTAAACCGCAGGTCGTCCGGCCGCGCCAGCCCGCCGATCTTCTTGGCGACCCACTCCCGCAGTTCGTCTTTCAGCTCCTGGCTAGGTTCGTGGCCGTCTGCCAGGCTGACAAAGGCCGCAATGGCCTGCCCCTTCGCTTCGCTGGGGCGGCCTACGACCGCCGCCTCGGCGATCTTGGGATGAGCCACCAGCGTGGATTCGATCTCCGCCGTGCCCAGCCGGTGGCCGCTGACGTTAATCACATCATCCACGCGGCCCATCAGCCAGAAGTACCCATGCTCGTCGCAGCGCGCACTGTCGCCGGTGAAATACACACCGGGCACCTCGGAAAAATAGGTGGCGACAAAGCGCTCGTGGTCGCCCCAGATCGTGCGTGCCATCGAAGGCCATGGCTGGGTGATGACCAGGAGGCCGCCGTGGCCGGGCTGCGCGGGTTCTCCCTCCTTGCTCACGATCGCCGGAACAATACCGAAAAAGGGCTTGGTTGCGGAGCCTGGCTTGGTGGCGACGGCGCCGGGCATGGGGGCGATCATGTGTGCGCCGGTTTCGGTCTGCCACCAGGTGTCCACGATCGGGCAGCGCTCCTTGCCGATCTCGCGATGAAACCACATCCAGGTCTCCGGGTTGATCGGTTCGCCCACCGTTCCGAGCAGCCGCAACGAGGCCAGCGAGTGCTTGCCCACCCAATCGCTGCCCCATTTAATAAAGGCGCGGATGGCGGTTGGGGCAGTGTAAAAAATTGTGGCCTTGTGATCATCGATCAGCTTCCAGAACCGGTCCGGTTGGGGCCAGTTGGGCGCGCCTTCGTACAGCAGAACGGTGGCGCCATTGGCTAGCGGACCGTAAACAACATAGCTGTGACCGGTAATCCAGCCAATGTCGGCGGTACAAAAGTACACGTCTTCGTCACGTAGGTCGAAGTTGAACTTTGCCGTGAGATAGGTGCCGACGCCGTAGCCGCCGGTGGTGTGCACCAGGCCCTTGGGTTTTCCGGTTGTGCCACTGGTATACAGGATAAAGAGTGGGTCTTCAGCCTCCATCGGCTCGGGCGGGCAGTCCGGCGCTGCCTTTGCCATTGCCTCATGCCACCACACGTCACGGCCCGGCGTCATCGAGACCTCAAAGCCCGCATCGCGCTGAAAGACCAGAACGGTGCCGACGCCTGGACAGCATGCCAGGGCTTCGTCGGCGATCTTTTTTAACCTGACCGGCTGACCGCGGCGGTAACTTACGTCCTGGGTGATCAGGACGCGGCAGTCGGCGTCCTGAATGCGGTCGGAGATAGCACTAGCCGCAAAACCGCCGAAGATCACCGAATGGACAGCTCCGATCCTGGCGCAGCCCAGCAGCGCAATCGCCAACTCCGGCACGGTGCCCATGTAGATGGCGACGCGGTCCCCTTTCGTCACCCCGGCATCCTTCAGCACATTGGCAAAACGCTGGACGGCGACGTGGAGGTCGGTGTAGGTCAAGCGGCGAACCTCTCCCGGTTCACCCTCCCAAAGCAGGGCGACCTTGTCCCCCCGCGCCCCAAGCGCGTGCCGGTCGACGCAGTTGTGGGCCAGGTTCAAGCGGCCGCCCTCGAACCAGCGGGCGTCGGCGCCTTCGCCGCGCAGGATCGTGGTCGGCGGCTGAAACCAGTCCAGTTCCCGGGCATACTGCTCCCAAAACTCCGACGGGTTGTCCACGCTCCAGCGATAAAGACGGTTGTATTCGGCCTCAGTGCCCACCCATGCCTTCGCGGCAAAGGCCGGCGGCGGCGGAAACAGACGTCCCTCTCGCATCAGGGAATGAAACATCGCCTCGGCCTGCCGCGGCGGCAGGTTCTCTGGCTGGTCGGCGGCGGAGGGGACGGGGTGTTGTTCGGGACGATCTTGGGCAGCCATTCCGGGTCTTTTCCTTTGGGAGGCCGGAACGCCGGCTTTGGCTTGAAGGTACGGCATGGGGGATGCCGTTCGCAAACCGGGCCATGCTCCCCGAAAAGGGTTACGTTACCTCCGTCTGATCGAGAGCCAATTGGTGCTGAAGTGCTATGGATGAGACGTTACCCATCCGCGACACTTCAATCACGCAGGAGGCTGAGGCGAACCTTCGGGGTAGCAACCCCCGTCCAATCGCTCAGACGCTCCGGAAACTCGCGCCCGCAAACGTGTGCGCAGCACTCTTACAGGAGAGACCGGGACCTTTACCATGACGCACCCCCCTCAATCCGGAAGCCTGGTGCGGCAGTGGAGCCGCCGGCTTGCCGCCTCCCGGCGTGGGAATCGGGGGTTGCACCTGGTCTCAACGCAGGGCGCGAACCTCGGCGGTCAACTGCCGCAACGCTTCCAGCACCTCGGTCCGCTGCAGTTCGTCGGGCGACGGGCTTTTCCCCTTCACGTAGAAGCTGCCGTTCGGCTCGAGCACACACATCTCCACCTCGCGCGGAGAGGCAAAGCCGTTCTTGTTCAAAACGCCAATCAACTCCTCGCCGCTCAGCCGTTCGCGCTTCAGGCTGGCCTGATCCGTCACACCGTCCCGCACCAGAATGGCCGCCCGCCCCTGCAGGGTGGCGTTCAACCTGGGCGCGCTGTACAGCACGCGATTCAACAACCAGTTAATGGTCAGCAGGGAAAAAGCTCCGATAATCCCACCCGTAACCGAGTTGTCATCGCCAATGATCGCGTTCTGCACCGTGTTCGAAAGGCTCAGCAGAACCACCAGATCGAACGGATTCAGCTGAGCAAGCTCGCGTTTGCCGAAAAGCCGCAGAAACAGCACAAGGCAGAGATAAACGATCCACGGCCGAATCACTTTCTCCAGCACCGGGACGGAGAGGTGAAACATATTTTGAACAGGGGAGGGGTCAGCAACCCCGAGGGCGGCATACATGCAGGCGAACTCCTTGTGAAACTGTTCCGGCGCCTCGGCGTTACCTTCCACCGGGCCGCACGTTGGTCTCGCGCCATGGTATCGCCGCCGGCTGCCCGCGGCTCCGCTCGCCTGCTCCGCTTCCGGGTTCCCCGGGCCGGGGCCTCCCCCCAGTTTGCCAACGCGCAAGAAAGCCTGTGCGCAACCCGGTACTGACCAGAGATTTATCATCTTTCTGGTAACTATCTCCGGTAACCCGCCATTCTGGCGCCCAACACACTTTTGAGGTTTGACCGAGATGACCAAGCCCCCCGCCAATCCCGAACCGAAGTCAACGGACGTGCAATTTCGCGACTTCGGTGTTTTGAACGATGGCACACGCAGCAAAAGCGCAGCCGCCACGTCGATCTCTGTCAATATCCTGATCGCTTTTGCCCTGCTGTTTCTGGTGAAGGCCACAGTGGTGAAGCCCAAACAGAAACATGCGGAGTTGATCGACCCGATCCATGTGGTGGAACCGCCGCCCCCTCCCAAGCTGCCGCCACCACCGCCTCCCCCGCCGCCGCCAAAGCTGCCGCCGGTTCCTCCGCCGCCCGTACCGCCGCCCCCGGTACCCACGCCGCCGGTGCCACCACCGCCCGTACCGCCGCCGCCCACACCGGCGCCACCGGTGCCCAAGCCCGTGACGCCGCCTCCGAAGCTGCAGCCGGCGCCCCCTGCTCCCAAGCCGGTGAATCTACTGGCTTCGGCGGCACATGTGCCCAATAACGACGTCCACCCCAGCGCAGTGCGCCTGGGATCACCGGATAACCCGCTCAAGCCGACCACCGGCCCCGCCGTAGCCCGCGTGAACATGGGGCAGGCCGGAATGCCCGGTATGCCCGGCAGCAACACCGGTGGGGGACCGCGTTCGGTCAATATGAGCATGGGTTCAGGGTCGCCGGGTAGCCAGAACCTGAATGGCACCGCGGTTCGGCCGGTTGCCGGCATGGGGAACGGCTGCATCGGTTGCAACGGCCCCAAGAGCAACGCCGTGCAGCGGGTCGCCATGGGCAGCGCTCCGGTGCAGCCCACGCTGCAGCAACCCCGGGTGCAGGCAACGGCCGCCAAAGCGACGCCGACCGTGGTCTATAAGCCGGAACCGGTCTACAGCGAAGAAGCAAAGTCCATGCACCTGGAGGGCAGTGTTTCGGTCCGGATCCGCGTAACCGCTGAAGGCACCGTGCAGGTGCTGGCGATCGAGCACGGTCTGGGTCATGGGCTCGACGAAGCTGCCCGCCAGGCAGCCCTGGGAACGCGCTTCAGGCCGGCTATTGACGCTTCCGGTAACCCTGTTCCCTGGGAAGGCGTGGTCAACGTCCGCTTCCAGATGAGTTAATGTGACAGCCGCCTGCCGCAGGAACCTGACGGCAGGCGGCGGTTCCCACCGAAATGCAACAGTTTTCAGCCCCGAGTCGCACGCCGTTCAAAGGAGCATCATGATCTCGATCAATCGGACGAAGCTCACCGCTGCCGTGGCACTCGCCCTCTTAGCCGCTCCGGCGGTGCCTGCCCTGGCTTTCCCGCTGGGTAAAAAGAAGGCGGACAGCAACTTCGTCGACTACCGCAAACCCAATGCCGCGCAAAATCAACTGATCGATAAGTCGATTGTTCGCGAAACGGCAATCGTCAAGACGCTCAAGGAGCGTACGCCGATCGTTGAGACCTATCTGCAGAACATGCGCGCGGATAAAGTGATGGGTCAAACTCCGGAGTCGGATGTGCATTTCCTCGGCCGGGTAAATTTTGGCCGCGTGATCAATGACACCTCCTATGCCGCCGGCCAGCAGGCGAGCGATCCGAAGGCAGGCAAGATCAGCGGCGCATTTAAGCACTCGCTGGGCTATTTCTCCGGGCTGTCCAGCTCCCTGCACCTCACCTACCACGAGGCTGGTTTCGTGCAGATGCTGCTGGTGGACAGCAACAGCTTCAACCGGCAGACCTACGAATTTTCCTTCGTCCGTAACGACTTTCTCGGGACCATCCCCACAGTTGTCTTTGATGTAGCGCCGATCAAGCAGGGCTCCACGGGCCGTTTCGCCGGCCGTATCTGGATCGAGCGCAACAATGGCAATATCGTGCGCTTTAACGGCGATTTTGCCGGCAGCGAAAAGGACATCGCCGAGTTTTACCACTTCGATTCCTGGCGCACCAATGTACAGGAAGGCCTCTGGCTGCCGACCTCCGTATATGTCGAGGAGACCGACGCAAAGAGCCCAAGCCACTCGCTTAAGTTCAAGGCGGTGAATTACATCTGGGGTTACTCGCTCAAGGTGCCACCGAAGGATGCCGACCAGGCCTCCATGGAAGTGGAAGGCGCCAACGATGCCTCCAAGGACGCTCCCGATGTCAGCCCGTTGCAGGCACAGCGCGAGTGGGTGCAGCAAGCGGAAGACAACGTCATCGAACGGCTGTACCAGGCCGGTCTGATCGACGCCCCCAGCGATTTCGACCAAACCCTCGAATTGCTGGCCAACAACATCCTGGCCTACAACAAAATTCCCACCGACCGGCCGATCAAGGTCCGTACCCTGCTTACCGAGCCCCTGGAAACGCTCGCTGTCGGCAACACGATCCTGATCTCGAAAAGCCTACTCGATACCACAGCGGTTCCCTCTGCGGATGGCAAACAAGCCGAGCAGCAGGGCGACCTGAACGCGATTCTCGCCTTCCAAATCGCGCACATCCTGCTCGGGCACCATATCGACACGAAATACGCCTTCAACGACCACCTGATGTTCCCGCAGGAGTCCGCTTTCCAGAGGATTCCCATGCACCACACGGACGAGGAGAACGTCGCGGCGGCCAAGAAGGCGATCGAGCTGCTCGATGTGGCCGACCTCTCGGATGGACAGAAGTACTTCGGACTTTATCTGCAGCAGTTGCAGGCTCGCGAAAAGGGCCTGAAAGCGCTGACGGAACCACAGATCGGCGATGGTTTGACCAAAACCGACGGAACGTTCTGGCTGCAGGCGCTGCTGACCAAGAGCCCGAAGTTGAACAACACCGATCTGGCGCAACAGGCGGCGATGCCCCTTTCGCAGCTGTTGCGGTTTGATCCCTGGACCGACCGCGTGATCCAACTACACGCGGCCTATGCCCCGGTTCTGAGCTCGCGCGACAAACTGCCGTTCGAGATCACCCCGGTTTACCTGAAGCTCGCCTACTGGCAGCCGCCTGCCCCGCCCGCACCTCCGGCAGCGGCACCGGCCGCCACGGAAGCGGCCCCTGCGGATAACACCGCACCCGCTGCCCCGGGTACAGCCGCTCCCGGGGACACCACCGCTCCGGCTGCAGCGCCCGCCGCAGCCCCAACCACGGCACCGGCTACCCCCGGCGCCGCTCCCGCCGCCGCAACCACCCCACAGCAGTAGCAGCCTTTCACAGGCAAGGCACGGGGCCCACACACGATGTGGGCCCCCGTGGGCCCCCTATGCCCAAAAACAGGTGCCCACACCTCCGGAGACCCCATGTTCAAGCACTGCCTTTCTGCTCTTACTCTCGTTAGCGCGTTTGCTCTTACGGCTCCTGCCCTCAAAGCCCAGGCTGTCGCGACCGCCACCGGCAATGCCCTGTCCGTGGGGCTCGTGTTCCAGAACGCTGATCCGGATTACGGTCCATCCCGTTCTTCGGGCATCGGCGCCTATGCCAACTTCGACTTTGCCCGCTATCTGGGACTCACCGCCGAGGTGAATGTACCAACCGCCTTTTCCAAGGTGATCTACCCCGAGCGTAGCTTTATGTTCGGTGGGCGGGGAGTGTACCGTCGGGGCCGCTATGGGCTGTACGTCAAGGTTCTCGGCGGGTTGGCCTCCGCCGGTAACAACAGCTCGGTCTATTCGGCCATTACCCCCAGCCAGCTCATCAATGCCAACCAGAGCTTCGGCGTGGTGGCAGGCGGTGGCGGGCTGGAGTACCGGCTTGACCGTCCTCTCACGCTGCGTTTGGATTATGAGAGCCAGCACTGGCTCAACTACCAGCCCAATAGCCTGACGCCCGGCATCTTTTCCATCGGTGCGGCGTACCGCTTCCAGTAGAACGCCAGTGGCAAAAAAAAAGCCTCCTCGCGTAGCGAAGAGGCTCCCTGCAGAGCATGCACACTCTCACAACACACGGGGTGTGCTCTTAAAAGTGGTAAGCAATTCCAATGGATGGTGTAGAGACTACGTAATACGCGTTGATCGGCGAAAGATAGGTGATCCCAAACGTGGGTGCTTTTGCCACAAAGCCGCGATACTCGGCGCGGATATCGAAGCTGGGGCTGATTTCGTACGCCACCCCTGCTCCGAACAAACCGCCGACGCGGGTCTGCGATTTCACCGAGCCACCGACACCGGTCGCGGTACCGCCGTCGAGAATCGGCGTAAAGAACATGGCGCCAATCCCGGCTTCTACGAAAGGATTGAAATTTCGGTAGTTGCGCGAGTAAACATACCCTGCGGAGATCTCCTGGTTCTTGGAATGAACCCGGTCGTTCGGGTGCGCGACAGACGATGCGTTGTACTTCACCGAGTTCTGTGAAAACGCATAGTTCAGCTCCAGCCCGCTGCGCGGCGTCAGCAGGTAACGATAGCTGCCCAGCACACCGCCGGTAGAGGTTGTAGCCTCCGGAAAAGCTACCCCGCTGTTCACGTTGGGGGCAAAGAGGCCGAACCCGCTAACGCTGAAGTCCTGCCGGCTTTCCTGCGCCTGTCCCGCGGTGAGGGCACTCACCAGCAGAGCGCCGAGCAACACAATCTTCTTCATGCCTTCCAGAGATCCCTTCGCGATCCGCTGCCGCTCTTCCGGCAGCACCCAAACCAGCAGCGTGCCTATCGCAGAGGATCTGGAATAGTGTACCTGCCGAAACCCTCCTGCCGCGAACGGCGTCCCAACCCGGGGCACGCGCACCCCTGCCATCTATGAGCAGCCACTCTAGCGTGTCCGATCGGGCTGGTAACAAAACTGCCCGCCGATTTCGGCCGAATGAGCCTCCACCACAGCCAGAAAGGCCTGTGCAGCATGGGAAAGCGCCGCGCGTTTGCGCCAGACCAGCCGCAGGTGACGTTCCGTTTGCAGTTCCGGTACATTCACGGCGACCAGCGCACGAGTCGCCAACTCACGCTCCACGGTGAGACGCGGCACCAGGGCCACACCGCTGCCGCACTCCACGAAGCGCTTGATGGCTTCCAGGCTGGGCAGCTCCACCTCCATGTTCAACGGTGTCTTGTGACGCGCAAAGGTTTCAATGACCTTCTTGCGCAGCGGAGACGGCACATTGTGCGCCACAAAGGTCTCCCGTCCCAGGCGCGCGATGGATGTTTGTGCCCCTGCAGCCAACGGATGCTGCGGGCCGACGATGCACACCAGATCGTCGCGGTAGACCACGACCGAGTGGACCTGCGGATCCACCGGACGGAAGCTCAGCACGCCGAGATCCACCGTGTGCTGCAGCACCTCATCGGCGATCCGGCTGGCCAACGAGCGCTGCACCGCCACCTTGATCTTCGGGTGCTGCTGCCGGAAGGCAACCAGCACCGGTAACAGGTACAAACAGGTGTACTCATTTGCCGCCAGGGTCAGCCGGCCGGTATGCAGCGAGCGCAGATCAGCCAGGGCGGCGCTCGCTTCCGAACGCAGATGCAACATCTTGCGGGCGTACTCACTCAGAACCTCCCCGGCGTCGGTCAATGAACCATCCCGGGCAGAACGCTCCAGCAGTGTTTCGCCCAGCTCCGCCTCCAGCCGGGCGACGATCTGGCTCACGGCCGGCTGTGTACGATGCAGGCGGGAGGCGGCACGGGAGAAGCTGCGCTCTTCCACCACGGCCAGAAAAGCTTCCAATTGAAAGAGATCCATGCACCCTCGAGGTCGGTTTCAACGACTCGCTGCCCTAATGTCTCTATTAGAATTATGAATGAAGAGCGCTTCCGGCATAAGCGCGCGTTATGCTGAAAGCACAGGTAGCGGACGAACTATGACTTCGCAGAATCAGATCGTCTTTTTCGACACCACGCTCCGCGACGGCGAGCAATCGCCCGGCTGCACGATGCACCACGATGAAAAGCTGCGCATGGCGCATCAGTTGGCAGCTGTCGGTGTGGACGTAATCGAGGCCGGCTTTCCCATTGCCTCTGATGGCGACTTCGCCTCCGTGCAGGCGATTGCGCGCGAGGTGCGCGGCGTTCGCATTGCAGGGCTTGCCCGGGCCAAACCGATTGACATTGAAACGGCCGCGCGCGCCGTTGAGCCCGCACAGAGCAGCCGCATCCACACGTTTCTTTCCTCATCCGACATCCACCTGGAGCACCAGATGAAGATGTCGAGGCAAGAGGCGCTGGACCTTGCCGGCGAGTCTGTACTGCGTGCCCGGGCGCTGATCGAGGACGTGGAGTTTTCCCCCATGGACGCGACGCGCAGCGACCCCGACTTTCTCCGTTCCATGGTCAGGGTGGCCATCGAAGCAGGCGCCCGTACGATCAACATTCCCGACACGGTCGGCTACAGCACGCCGGCGGAGTATGCCGCGATCTTCAGAATGCTGCGTGATTTGCCGGGCGCCGAGGAAGTTATCTTCTCCACGCACTGCCATGATGATCTAGGTCTCGCGGTCGCCAACACCTTGGCAGGCATCCAGGCAGGAGCGCGGCAGGTCGAAGTCACAATCAACGGAATCGGTGAGCGTGCCGGCAATGCAGCACTCGAGGAGGTCGCTGCAGCCTTGCTAGTGCGTCCAGACGTCTTCCCATTCCAATCGCATATCAACAACAAGGAGCTTTATCCCACCAGCGCCTTGCTTTCCGAAATCATATGCCAGACGGTGGCGCCCAACAAAGCCGTGGTCGGCAAGAATGCCTTTGCGCATGAGTCGGGTATTCACCAGCATGGCGTACTTGCCAACCCGCTCACCTATGAGATCATGACGCCGGCCTCGGTCGGGGTCACGGCAAATTACATCGTGCTCGGCAAGCACTCGGGGCGCAAGGCGCTGCAACACCGTTTGCAGGAGCTTGGCTATTCGCGCTCCGCCGAGGAGCTGAACCTGGTGTACCACCGCTTCACCGAACTCGCGGATCGCAAAAAAACTATCCACGACCACGATCTGCTGGCTTTGCTGGGCGAACCAGCCGCCACGGCATAGCTTTCGTTTCCTCCGTCTCGCTCACTCGCTCACTCATCCTGAGCGCAGCGTAGGACATGATGCTCACTCCGCCCGAAGCTTGCCCCAAGGAACCCGCATGAAACTCCGCATTGCAGTCCTCGCCGGCGACGGCATCGGTCCCGAGGTTACAGGGGAGGCCGTTGCCGTATTACACGATGTGGCCAGGGCCTCCGGCCACGAGTTCACCTTTGCCGACGCGCTCATTGGCGGTGTTGCGATTACGTCCGAAGGCACGCCCCTGCCGCAGGCCACAATGGATGCCTGCCTCGCCAGCGATGCCGTTCTGCTCGGTGCTGTGGGCGACAACAAGTTTAACCACCTCACCCCAGACAAACGGCCAGAAGCCGGCCTGCTGCAGCTTCGTCAGGTGCTGGGCGGCTTTGCCAACCTGCGCCCCGCAATAGCCTACGCCGCACTGGCGGACAACTCGCCATTGCGCGCCGAGATCACCCACGGCGCCGATATTCTCTTTGTGCGTGAGCTCCTCGGCGGCCTCTACTTCGGTCAGCCACGCGCCTGGGACAAGACGACCGACGAAGCGCACAACACCATGCGCTACAACCGCGGCGAGGTGGAGCGCGTGGCGCGTGTGGCCTTTGCACTCGCCGGCCAGCGCCGCGGCAAGCTTACCTCCGTGGACAAGGCCAACGTGCTCGAGTGCTCTCAGCTATGGCGCGCGACGGTGGATGCGTTGAAGTCCGAATACCCTGCCGTCACCGTGGAACACCAGCTGGTGGACTCCATGGCGATGCACCTGATGAACCGTCCGCGCGACTTCGATGTGGTGCTTACCGAAAATCTGTTCGGCGACATTCTTTCTGATGAGGCTGGCGTCATCACCGGCTCGTTGGGCATGTTGCCGTCCGCCACGATTGGCGGCACCGTGAATCTCTACGAGCCCGTACACGGTTCCGCGCCCGACATCGCGGGCACGGGCAAGGCCAACCCGCTCGGCGCCATCCTCACCGCGGCGATGATCCTGCGCCACAGTGCACATCTCGAAGGCGAGGCGTCCGCTATTGAGGGCGCCGTCACGCGGGTGCTTGAAGCAGGCCACCGCACGGCTGACATTGCCAGCCGCAACACCGGCCCGGTTACAACAACGACGAAGATGGGCCAGCTTGTACGCGAGGCTCTGGCTGGGTCACTGGATCATTCACAGTCTCTCCAGGCCGTGTAGTTTCGCAAAAGCCGTGTAGTTTTCCAGAAGCCATGTAGTTCCTTAGAAGTAACGATGCGTCTCACACTTCAACTCGCTGCTTTCACGCTGGTCATAACCACGGCGGCGGGTCATGCTCAAATTGCGAACCCAAATGACCTAGTGGCCAGCCCGCCTCACCCACACACACAACAGCAACCGCGCTCACGCAAAGACAATGCAGGGAACCTGCAATGGCTGTGGCAGTATGCGCGGCCTGTACCGAACGGCAATGCTGTGGCGCTGTGGAATGATGATCGCTTCCCGGCACTGCTGGCCACTGCGTTCAAACAACCGCAGGCCTTTTGGGGCAAGCAGGTGCCCCTGGCCGACGTTATCCCTCGCTTCTTGTCACGCTATGGCGAGATCAATACGAAGGGCAACCGCTACCTCGCCCTGGACGGTTGCGTGCCCAGCTTCTGCGCCGCGCACGGCATGTTGTGGATCGATCTCGGTCAGCCCGACCCACTGCTTGTCTTTGCCGCGGTGAACTGGACCACGGAGGAGCACACCACGGAGGAGGCTGCCGCCGACTACAACCTGTGGCTGTTCACCTCGCGGCAGCTTTCCGCCGATGCCCTGCCTCTTGCGTTGACCAGCGCAGTTGGGGACTGGGACGCACGGCTGGCGCAGGCACGGCGCAGTGTACCGCATATCGCCAACGCCATCCTTGTCGAACCGGACGGTAAACCCTTCGCGCTGAATCCAAGGATGGCCGGCGCCAACACGCTTCCCCCGCAGGTGGATGCCCTGACTCCCCACCCACACGACGCCCAATGAGTTCGTTCGAGAGAGCATCCATGATGAATAACAGTACGCAGAGCAACGATTCACAGGGCATTGCGCCACGCACCATGTTTGAAAAAGTCTGGCAGCAGCACATCGTTGCCGAACCCGCAGGCGAGCCCACGCTTTTATACATCGACCTGCAACTCGTCCACGAGGTCACCAGCCCACAGGCTTTTGACGGCCTTCGGCTGGCAGGCCGCACCCTACGCCGTCCCGATCGTCATATCGCCACGGTGGACCACAACGTGCCCACCACCAGTGCGGCCGACCGCCTCGTGATCGCCGATGACATCTCCGCTGCGCAGGTCAATGCCCTCCGGAAGAACTGCGCCGAGTTCGGCCTCGAGTTCTTCGACGTGCAGGACGCTGCGCAGGGCATCGTGCACATGATCGGGCCGGAGCTAGGCGCGACCAAGCCCGGCATGACGATCGTCTGCGGTGATTCACATACCTCCACGCACGGCGCCTTTGGCGCACTGGCCTTCGGTATCGGCACGAGCGAAGTGGAACACGTGATGGCAACGCAGACACTGCCCCAGGGCAAGCCGAAGACCTTTCGCATCAACGTGGAAGGTGAGCTGCCCTTTGGCGTCACCGCAAAGGACATCATCCTCGACATCATCGGCCGCATCGGCACCGATGGCGCAACCGGCTACGTCGTCGAGTACGCGGGCTCGGCTATTCGCGCGCTTTCGATGGAAGGCCGCATGACAGTGTGCAACATGAGCATCGAAGCCGGCGCACGCGCAGGCATGATTGCTCCCGATCAAACGACCTTCGCTTACCTGAAGGGCCGCCGTTTTTCGCCCGGCACACGCTATGGCAGCACCGTCTCCGGTCACGAGACTGCCTCCAGCACGCACCCGACCCAGGGTGCCCCGCTCACGTCCTCGCCTTCCCAGTGGCGCGGCCCCGACGAGGCTGGCGATCAGACCGCCACCATTGACGAAGCCGCGTGGAACCTCGCGGTGCAGAACTGGAGCGCCCTCGTCACGGATGAAGGCGCCGTCTTCGATCGCGAACTCACCATCGATGCCAACCAGCTCGCGCCACGCGTCACCTGGGGCACCTCTCCAGGTATGGTCACGTCCATTGAAAGCACGGTCCCCTCACCGGACGACGCGCTCACCGAAGCCGACCGCAAGAGCTTCACGCGTGCGCTCGAGTACATGGACCTGAAGCCAGGCACCCGCCTCGAAGATGTGGCGATCGATGCAGTGTTTCTAGGCTCCTGCACCAACGCCCGCATCGAAGACCTGCGCGCCGCCGCGGAGGTTGTTCGCGGCCATCACGTGGCAACAACGGTGCGCGCCATGGTCGTGCCCGGCTCCCAAGTGGTCAAGCGTCAGGCCGAATCCGAAGGCCTCGATGGCATCTTCAAATCGGCCGGCTTTGAATGGCGCGAACCCGGCTGCAGCATGTGCCTTGGCATGAACCCCGACATCCTCGCACCGGGTGAGCGCTGTGCCAGCACTAGCAACCGCAACTTCGAAGGCCGTCAGGGCCGCGGTGGGCGTACCCATCTGCTCTCACCCACCATGGCGGCCGCGGCCGCGATCACGGGCCACCTCACCGATGTGCGCACGTGGCGTACCGATGGGCGTCAGGCGGCTGAAGCACCGGCTTCAGCCTTCCATCTCGATCTCGCCAGCGGAGGCTCCGCTTAGCCAGATCATCCAACGTAGCACGCTTTCGTTGCGCCCCCTGCGTGCCTTTCCTTCACGCTCTCCGCGTTCGCCGTTGCCCTTCGCTCTCCGAGGTACACCATGGAACCCATCAACATCCTCACTTCCACCGCCGCACCGCTTCCGTTGCCCAACATCGACACGGATCAGATCATCCCCAAGCAGTTCCTCAAGCGCATCGAGCGCACCGGCTACGGCGACTTCCTCTTCTTCGACTGGCGGCGCATCCAGGAAGGTCCGCATACCGGCGCCGAGCAGCCCGACTTCGTGCTGAACAAGCCCGAGTACAAGGGTGCGGAGATCCTCATTGCTGAAAAGAATTTCGGCTGCGGCTCTTCCCGCGAACATGCTGCCTGGGCCATCTTTCAATATGGCTTCCGTGCCGTCATCGCGCCCAGTTTCGCGGACATCTTCTTCTCAAATGCGGGCAAGAACGGCATCGTGCTCGTACGGCTTTCCGAAGATGAGGTGCAAACGTTGCTCGCGCGTTCCAGCGCGAACCCGCAACACCAAATCACCATCAATCTTGAACAACAAACCGTGAAAGACAACGAAGGTTTTCACGCGCACTTCGACATCGACCCATTTCGCAAAGAGTGTCTGCTGCACGGCCTCGACGACATCGGCCTCACTCTCCGTCACGCCGATGCACTTACTCGGTACGAGTCGAAACATGACAGCGAGTTCTGGCTCACACCGAAGCAAAACATCGCTCATTCGTAATCGCAACCTTCGCCTATCTTGAGGCGCGCCGCAAAGGATCAGCAGTGCCGAACGAATTGCAAAGCAACGTACCGGGCAAGACCAACTCGGTCGCGCTCACCGAAGGCCCTTCCCGCGCTGCGGCGCGCAGCTATCTGCGCGGCGTGGGTTTCAGCAAAGAAGATCTGGGCAAGCCCATCATCGGCATTGCGAACACATGGACTGAGATCGGCCCCTGCAACTTTCATCTGCGCGCCGTCGCCGACGCCGTGAAACAGGGCATCCGCGAAGCCGGCGGCACACCCATGGAATTCAACACGGTCACCATCTCCGACGGCATCACGATGGGCACCGAAGGCATGAAGGCTTCGCTGATCTCGCGCGAGGTCATCGCCGACTCGATCGAACTTGTAAGCCGCGGCAACAGCTTCGATGGCCTGGTCTGCATCGCCGGCTGCGACAAGAACATGCCCGCCGCCATCATGGCGCTTGCGCGGCTCGACATCCCCGGCATGATGCTTTACGGCGGCAGCATCGCACCCGGCATGTTGAAACAGCCCGACGGCTCCACAAAAGAAATCACCATCCTTCAGGTCTTTGAGGGCATGGGCTCGCATGCCGCGGGCAAGATCAACGATGAGCAGCTTGAAGCGCTCGAAGCCGCGGCGTGCCCCGGTCCCGGCGCCTGTGGTGGACAGTTCACCGCAAATACGATGGCCATGGCGGGTGAGTTCCTGGGCATCTCTCCCATCCAGATTACGGGCGTTCCCGCGATGAGCAAGGACAAACACGAGGCCTCGCGCGAAGCCGGCCGTTGCCTCATGAACCTCGTGCGCAAAGGCATTACACCGCGCCAGATCCTCACCCGCGATGCGTTAGAAAATGCGATTACCGCCGTGTGCGCATCGGGTGGCAGCACCAATGCCGTGCTACATCTGATTGCCATTGCGCATGAGCTCGACATCCCGCTCACGATGGAAGATTTCGACATCATCTCCGAGCGCACACCCTTCATCTGCGATCTTTCGCCGGGGGGCAAGTACGCCGCAAAGGACTACCAGGAGGCAGGTGGCTCGCGTGTGCTCGCCAAGCGCTTGCTCGAGCGAGGCCAGTTGCACGACATTCCCACCGTCACCGGTAAAAGCCTGCATGAAGAAGCGCGGCTCGCGGAAGAGACACCGGGGCAGCCAGTGATCCATGATTGGTCCAATCCATTGAAGTCAACTGGCGGCCTCGTCATCCTGCGCGGCAATCTCGCACCGGAAGGTTGTGTGGTCAAGGTTGCTGGTCACGAGCGCGTTTTCCACACCGGACCCGCGCGTGTGTTCGATAGCGAAGACCTTTGCCATGCCGCTGTAGAACGCGGTGAGATCAAGCCGAATGACGTACTCGTCATCCGCTACGAAGGCCCCAAAGGCGGTCCAGGCATGCGCGAGATGCTCGCCGTGACTGCAGCGATTAAAGGCATCCCCGAGTTAAGTGAAACGGTCGCTCTGCTCACCGACGGACGTTTCTCTGGCGCAACACGCGGTTTAATGGCCGGGCATGTTGCTCCCGAAGCACAACTAGGCGGACCCATCGCCGCCGTGCGTGAGGGCGATACGGTCACCTTCGATGTACCCAATCGCAAACTTACTCTTAATGTCACAGAGGAAGAGATCACCGCGCGTCTCGCAAACTTACAAGTACCCGCAGCGCGTTATAAACGCGGCGTCTTTGCCAAGTATGCCAACAGCGTAAGCAGCGCGAGTCTAGGCGCGGTGACAATGTAAGGCGCCATCGTGAACACATCAGTGCCAAGGGCGCGACACATTACAACCTAGGCCGATGGCCTGGGTCAACTACAGGAACAAGCACTGCAGCACCCTCATCAAGTGGAGAGGCAAGTAGATGTCCAGCAATCAACACCCCACACTCACCGGAGCCGAAATCCTCTGGGCCACGCTTGCCGGTGAAGAAATAACCACCGTCTTTGGTTACCCCGGCGGGGCAATCCTGCCGATCTATGACGCGCTGCGCAAGTTCCCCACGATCCATCACGTGCTCGTACGGCATGAGCAGGGTGCCTCGCACATGGCCGATGGCTATGCGCGCGCCTCCGGCCGTGTGGGTGTGTGCATGGCGACCTCCGGGCCCGGTGCGACGAATCTTGTGACAGGCCTGGCCACAGCGATGCTTGACAGCATTCCGGTGATCGCCATCACGGGGCAGGTGTCGTCGAAGGTGCTGGGCTCGGACGCGTTTCAAGAGGTCGACATCACGGGCATCACGCTGCCCATTACCAAGCACAATTTCCTGGTCACCCGTGCCGAGGACATCGCCACCACGGTGCGACAGGCGTTTCAGATCGCACGCAGTGGGCGTCCAGGCCCTGTGCTGATTGACATCACCAAAGACGCACAGCAGGGCACAGCTGTCTTTGACTTCGACATGGCCAAGCCCCGCGCCGCGCGCCCGCATCCCATGCTAAGGGCCGAAAACAACTCCTTGCACCAGGCTGCAGAACTCATCAAAGCCGCGAAGAAACCTGTCATGTTGGCCGGACATGGTGTGGTGGAATCAGGGGCGCAGGCCGAGGTGCTGGCCTTTGCCGAAGCACGGCAAATTCCCATTGCCAGCACGCTGCTTGGCCTGGGCGCCATTCCCGCGGGGCATCCGCTGTCGCTGGGCATGATGGGCATGCACGGTGAATCCTGGGTGAACAACGCCATTCAGGAAGCAGATCTACTGCTCGCCTTTGGCATGCGCTTTGACGATCGCGTTACAGGCAATCTGAACCACTATGCGCAGAACGCGAAAAAAATTCATGTCGAAATTGATCCTTCAGAAATCAATAAAAATGTGCGCGTGGACGTGGCGCTGATCGGCGACTTGAAGCAGGTGCTGGCGCAGCTCGCGCCTATAGTGCCTGCCGCGCACAACGCCGACTGGCTCAAGCAGATCAGCGCCGGCAAGGGCGAAGTCGCCGTGCGCGACATCATCAATCTGCCGGACAACGGCCATCTCTATGCCGCGCATGTGATCCATGACATCTGGCGCGAGGCCCAGGCTGCAGGCCGACTGGAGAACACAATCATCGTCACCGATGTGGGCCAGCACCAGATGTGGGAGGCGCAGTATTTCAAGCATGAATCGCCGCGTTCGCTTGTAACCTCGGGTGGTCTGGGCACGATGGGCTTTGCGCTGCCCGCGGCGATCGGCGCCAAGTTCGCCTGTCCCGAAAAGGACGTGTGGGTGATCGCCGGCGATGGTGGATTTCAGATGACCGCATCTGAACTTTCAACGATCATGCAGGAAGGTCTCTCAATCAACATCGCCGTCATCAACAACGGTTTTCTCGGCATGGTGCGGCAGTGGCAGGAGACGTTTTATGACAAGAACTACTCCGCTTCTCCCATCCTTTCGCCTGATTTTGTGATGCTCGCCGCGGCTCATGGCATCGGGGGAGCGAACGTGACAGAGCGGTCGCAGGTGATTCCCACGGTTACTCGGTCCCGCACATCGGGTCAGGCGTACCTGATCAATTTCCAGGTTGAAAAGGAAGATGCCGTCTACCCGATGATCGCTCCCGGAGCGGCCCTGCACGACATGGTGCGCCGGCCAGCAAAGGATCCCCTGCTGGAAATTGCGGAGGATGAGTAGATGCAAGCCGCTGCCACTGTCTGTTCCGTTCTGCTGGCAGGCTGCTCCCTTGCCTACGGACAGGTGCGCCCGCAGGTCTCGACCATTCAGCTTCGTGTACTCAGGGGACGGAACAACAAGCCTGTGCGCAAAGCGGATGTGTTCATCACAGCCGTTCCGATCACACAATATGCCACCTCGCTCGAACGTACGACGAATGCACAAGGCGCAGTGTCTCTCTTGGTGGAGCGAGACGTCCAGGTTCGCGCCGTCGTGTCACACTACCGGACTTGTCGCCTCATTGCGAAAGCCGATCACACAAACCCGCCGACAGCCTACGCCGTCTCAGACATTCTGGCTTCGGGCATCGTGAGCGATAACCATTGCAGCAAGCGAACCGTGGCGCCTAAGCCCGGGGAGCTCACCCTCTTCGTTCGACCGCTGCACTGGTGGGAACGGCTAAGCTACTAAGCGCCAAGGACAAGATGCTTCATACATTTGTAGCGCTCGTACAGGACAAACCCGGCGTGCTGACTCGCGTAGCTTCCCTCTTTCGCCGTCTGAACATCAACATCGTTTCGTTGACGGTGGGCGAAAGCGAGCGACCCGACACCTCGCGCATGACCATTGTGTGCGAGGCGCCTGACACGGCTGCGCACCGCATCAGGGCTTCGCTATACAAGCTCGAGACCACGGTCGATGTAGACGAGGTGAACCGCGCCGAAGCTGTTGTGCGTGAGCTTTGCCTGATCAAGGTGGCCGCCGGTCCGAGCTCACCGCATGGCGTGCATTCGCGCTCACACATCTTCGAGCTTTCAACCGTCTTTCGTGCACGCGTTGTCGATCTCGCCCCCGAGAGCCTCATGCTGGAGATGACTGGCTCTGCTTCAAAGATAGAAGGCCTCCTGCAGGTGCTGCGTGAAAGCGGCTACCAGGTGCTGGAAGTTTCGCGCACCGGACGCATGGCGATGCGGCGCGGGCAGCACACCAGCCGCGTGCTGAAAGCTTTGGGCGGCAAAGCGGATAGCCCGCCTGTGAAAGAGGTGTTTGACCCCGACGCGCTGCCTGAGGACGAAACCCTTCCCAATCAGTTTGACGAACATGACACTTAACGCTCAAAGACCACCGCAGAGTGCGCCGTGTGCACCGAGGAACGCAGCGTAACACCTGTTACTCGGCGAGCATTGCATTGGCCGTTGCAACGAAATTTATCAGCATAGAAAGCAGGAGATATGGCAAAGACATACCACGATCAGGACGCAGATCTGTCTCTCATTCAGGCGAAAAAGGTTGCCATCATCGGCTACGGCTCGCAGGGTCACGCGCATGCGTTGAACCTGAAGGATTCGGGGGTTGACGTGAAGGTCGGCCTACGGCCTGACTCACCCTCTGCGAAGAAAGCAGAAAGTGTGGGCCTGCCGGTTGCCAGTGCGCTTCAAGCCGCGCAGTGGGCCGATGTGATCATGCTGCTGGTGCCCGATCAAACCGCCGCGAAGGTCTATAAGGAGATCGCGTCTGCTCTCGAAGCGAAGGGTTCCGATGGCAAGCCCAAGACGCTGATGTTTGCACACGGCTTCAACATCCGCTTTCGCACAATTACGCCGCCGGCCTCGCTGGATGTGTCGCTCGTTGCACCCAAGGGTCCAGGCCATCGTGTGCGCGAAGTCTTTACCGAAGGCGGCGGTGTTCCCGGCCTTGTGGCTGTGGAGCAGGATGCCAGCGGCGAGGCCATGCCCATTGCCCTGAGCTATGCCAAGGCGATCGGCTGCACACGCGGTGGCGTGCTCGAAACCACCTTTACCGAGGAGACCGAGACCGATCTGTTTGGCGAACAGGCCGTGTTGTGCGGCGGCACCGCGGCATTGGTGAAGGCTGGGTTCGAGGTGCTGACCGAGGCCGGCTATCAGCCTGAACTCGCCTACTTCGAGGTACTGCATGAGTTGAAGCTGATCGTGGATCTGCTCTATCGCGGCGGCCTGGAATACATGCGCTACAGCATCTCCGACACAGCTGAATGGGGTGACTACGTTGCGGGTCCACGCATCGTCACGCCCGCCGTAAAAGACGCTATGCGTGGTCTGCTCGCGGACATTCGTGACGGCAGCTTCGCCAAGCGCTTCATCGAAGAGAACGAAACAGGCCGCAAAGAGTTTGCACGCATCCGCGCCGAAGAACGGGCACACCCGGTTGAAAAGGTCGGTGCTGAACTTCGGCAGGGTATGCCGTTTCTCGATCCTGTGAAGGTAGAGAACGGCACGGTGGTGAAGGTCTAGAGCGTTGCGATAAACAGGGATGAGGCGCCATGGGCGCCTCATCCATTACACCCCATACTCAACTATTTGAAAGAAGCCGCAAGCTGCGCCGCACCAAACAACTCCGCATTGCGCGCCTTCTTGACAACATCACCCATGCCGAAAAACTCATGTGTTGTTCCGGTATACAGCTTGTAGGTGACAGTATCCTTTGCCACCAGCAGCGCTTTGAAATAATCCTGCCCATCGCTCATCAAAGGATCAGCCTCAGCCGCGATGATCGTTGCCGGCGGGAGACCTGCAAGATTGTTGTCGATCGTAATGGCGCGCGGATCGGTCATGTCCGACGGGCTCTGCAAATATTGAGCGTTGAAGTACGGCAGCTCCGCTGTGTACAGCGGCAGGGCAGAGTTGCTGTACAGCGTATCCGATTCCTGCGTGAGATTGCTCGTGGCCTCCGGATAAATCAGTAGCTGATGCGTAGGCATCTGGACGACCCCGTTGCGGCCCGCGATGGCGACCTCCGCCGCAAGATTGCCGCCCGCACTTTCACCCGCAACGGCAACCTTATTGGCTGATCCGCCGTATCCAGCGATGTTGTTCGTCACCCAACGGTAGGCGTCGATGGCATCGTTATAGGCCGCGGGAAAGGGTGCCTCAGGTGCTTTGCGGTACTCCACCGAGACGACGATGGCGTGGGTATCCACGCAGAGGTGACGAGCTGATTCGTCATAGGTATCAATGGTCGCAACCACAAAGCCGCCGCCGTGGAAGTACACGATCACCGGAAGTGGGCCGTTCCCAACCGGATAGTAGATGCGAATCGGGATCAGCGTGCCGTTCTCACCGGGAACGGTCATACCATCTACGATCCTGCCGACAGGTGTGGCCGAAGGCGCCACACCCGTGGCGCGCGCGATGATCTTTTCCGCATCCTGGGCAGCGAATTGTTGCCGCGCATCCTGCGGTGTGAGCTGCTCAAGGTGGGTGCCCTTGATGGCGTCGTAGAGCAGGATCACGTCGCGCATATCAGGGGCGAGCGTGGAGAGCACAGCCGCGGTGGAGTCCGGGGTTGTGGTGGAGGATTGTGCGGACACCGCGAGCGGCGCGGCGACAAGGGAGGCGGTTAGCAGCAAACTGGGCGAGAAATGGCGGAAAAAGGAGGGCATTGTTCCTCAAACTGTCAGGGAGATTCGCCGCGTTCTAAGTGACGATAAGCTTATGGATGCTGCACCACGACCTGATGGTTAGTTCACGGTTCGTCGGCGAGTTTGCCTGTTTGCAGTGCATCCAAACCAATATGTCAGCGTCATCTCTCCAGCTCACGGCATTCGGCCTCGACGGTCTCACCTTGATTCAGAAAGAGTTGCCCGCACCTGGACCGGGGCAGGTGCACGTGCGCTTCCATGCGGCCTCCTTGAATTACCGCGACCTGATGATGGTGCTGGGCCAGTACAACCCGAAGATGGTGCTGCCGGTTATCCCCGGTTCTGACGCGGCAGGGGAGATCGTCGCGGTGGGCGAAGGCGTCTCCGAGTGGAAGCCCGGCGACCGCGTAGCCAGTCTCTTCTTTCAGGAGTGGCAGGATGGCGAGATCACGCAGGCCATCGGCAAGTCTGCCCTGGGTGGTTCCATTGACGGCGTCTTCGCCACAGACCGTATTCTCCCCGCGCACGGCGTCATCCGCATCCCGGACGCGCTTTCGTTTGAGCAGGCCGCCACGCTACCCTGCGCCGCGCTCACGGCATGGAATGCCCTGGTCGAAAAAGGCAAGCTGCACGCCGGAGAAACCGTGCTGATTCAAGGTACAGGCGGTGTTTCGCTTTTCGGCCTGCAAATTGCCAAGGCGCACGGCGCGCGCGTGATCCTGACCAGCTCCTCCGATGAGAAGCTGGAACGCGCACGCTCTCTGGGAGCCGATGAGACGGTCAACTACAAGTCCACGCCAGACTGGGATGTCGAGGTCCTGGAGCTCACCGGGGGTGTAGGCGTCGATCAGGTCCTGGAGGTGGGCGGTTCGGGCACGATGCCGAAGTCCCTGAACGCCGTGCGCCAGAGCGGACAGATCCACCTGATCGGCGTGCTCTCGGAGCCGGGCAAGGGCGTGGATGTGCTTCCCGTGCTGCGCAAATCCATCTATCTCAATGGCGTTTTCGTCGGCAGCCGCGCGATGTTTGCGCGCCTGAACAAGGCAGTCGTTGCTGCCGGAATCCAGCCCGTCATCGACCGGACATTTCCTCTCAGCGAGGCCAGGCAAGCTTTTGAATTCATGCAAGCCGGCAGCCATTTCGGCAAAATCGTGCTCCGATTGGGTTCTTGAGGGAGCTTAGCAAAGCTTCAAATGTCGCCGAATACATCGCGTTATTCTTTGCCTTTTTCTTTCCATCATTCCCGAAGGAAATCTGCTGTATGACTCCGCTCTGCCCTCGAAAGAACCAATCGAGCTTTTCACGCCGGACTGTGCGTCTGTCGGTCTTTCTGACCTGGTTCTTTGCACTCCTAGCCCCGATGCTGCACGCCCCGATGCTGCACGCCCAACAAATCGCCATGACCACGCTTGCTCAGTTAAGGAACCAATACCGTCCCCTGCTGATCTTCGCACCCCGACCGGACGACCCCCAACTGGAGATCCAGGTACGCACGCTGCAAGAACATGCCGCCGAGGCGCAGGACCGCGACCTTGCGGTCATCACGCTTCCCTACCAGTCGCCCTCTCCCAGCCGGTTGCAGCTGGCACCGGCCGAGGCGGAGAGCACGCGGCGCAGGTTCCGTGTCGCTCCTGGAGATTTCGCGGTGATCCTGCTCGGCAAGGATGGTGGCGAGAAACTACGTTCGGGCAAACCGATCTCCATGCGCGAGCTCGCCGGGACGATCGACGCTATGCCCATGCGGCAGGAAGAAATGAAAGCCAAAGGTCATCTCTGAGGCAAACAGCAAAAAACCGCCCGAAGGCGGTTTTACTAACAGCAGGTGGATCAGGTTACGCCGTGACTTCGACGCCACGCCAGAACGCTACTCGGTGCTTGACCGTGCGCGCCGCAGCCTTGGGCGCGGGGTAATACCACGCTGCATCGAGGTTCTCCTGACCATCCACCAGTACGGTGTAATAACGGGCCAGACCCTTCCAGGGGCAGGTGGAGCTGGAGGAGCTGGGCCGCAGATACGCGCGGTTTACGCTCTTTTCCGGGAAGTATATGTTCCCCTCCACTGTTTCTACCTCTTCACTCTCTGCCAGGACCTGTCCGTTCCAGATTGCCTTCGCCATGGGCGTCCCTTCCATCGCTCAAATTTGAACCGGCGCCACGCAATACCTCAAGGGCGCAAGTTGCTGCAACTATAGTGTCATAATCTACAGAATTTGGGAAGTAGAGAATGCGAATCTTCGGAAGCCTGTAGGTGCCGTGTATTTGTCATCCCGCAGCGCGGCGCGGGGATCTTGCTTTTCCGGCTTGCCTGCATCGGCAGCCAAAGCAGATCCCTCCACTTTGTTACAGGATGACAAGGGAGGGCTACGGGCTGGTTGCGACGGGCGACCGCTAGAGGACGGCCTCCACCAGCGGCCGGGTCGCCGCCGGGTCTGGAAGTTTCAGCTCAGGAGCTTCTTCCTTCTGGGGCGGTGGTCCAATGCGTTCTTCGAAGTGGCAGACCACCCCGGTGCTCGCCTCCTCTTTCTCGCCCTTTTTCCCCCGCCGCTTTGGCAGCCGGTCGACGTTATTGGGGCAAACCAGGTAGGTTCCTTCCTTGTCGGCTAACTCCAGCAGGTAGGGTGATTTGCACTCCGGGCAGGGCCCGGCAACCAGTTTCTGGTTTGTGGTGAAATCACACTTCGGGTAGCGCGTGCAGCCGTAGAAGGTGTCGCCGCGCCGGTTTTTGCGCACCGCGACCTCGGCTGCACACCGCGGGCAGGGAACGTCCAGCAGATCCTGCTTGACGTACTTGCACTTGGGATAGCCGGAACAGGCGACGAATTCGCCATACTGCCCCTCACGCTGCAGCAGGGGTTTGCCGCACTTCGGGCAGGGCTCTTCGAGCTGCACCGGCGGCTTGGACTGCTGTTTCTGCGTCAGCTTGCGAATGGTCTTGCAGGGCGGATCGTCGCTGTAGCCGGGGCAGCTCATGAACGGCCCCCACGGACCGTTTTTCAGCACCATCACGCGGCCGCAATTGTCACAAAATTCCTCTTCCTGCTCGGCGTCCTGGGCTTCGGGCGAGCTCAGATCCGGCTTGTCGACGAAATTTTCTTTTGTGAAATCGCAGGTTTGCGGCTCCACGAGCAGTTTTTTGCCCTTTTTCGCGCCGGTCTCGAGCGCCTTGAGCAGTGCCGCCTTGTCCCCGACCTCCTGCGAATAAGCCGTCACATCCTCCGTCACGGCCCTGACGATCACCGGAAAGCTCAGCGCATCGGTGACCTTCTTGATGGCCGCCTTGGGGTCCTTCTTCAACGGTCCCAGCGCGATATTTACCGGCTTGGTCTTCGTAAAGTTCGAGCAGGAGTAGAAGCTACCGAACTTGCCCCACTTCAAAAGCAGAGGCGCGCCGCACTTGTCGCACAGCTGGTCGGTCTCCTTCTCCCAGGCCTTCACGTCCTCCATCTCGTGCTCGGCGACATGCAGTTCCTTCTCGAGGTGACCGTAGAAGCCGTTCAACAGATCGGTCCACCGCTTGCCGCCGCCCTCCACCTCATCGAGTTCGCCCTCGAGCGTGGCCGTGTAGCCGGGCTCGAAGATATAGGGAAAGTTCTTCACCAGCAGCTCGGTTGTGACCATCCCGATCTCGGTCGGCACCAGCTTTTGCGCGAGTTTCTTCACGTAATCGCGTTCCTGAATGGTGTTGATGATCGAGGCGTAGGTCGAGGGCCGGCCAATGCCCTTCTCCTCCAGCGCCTTCACCAGGCTGGCCTCATTGAAGCGCGGCGGCGGCTGGGTAAACTTTTGCTGCGGATCGACCTTCTTGGCGTCCAGCGCCTGATTGGCAGCCAAGGCGGGCAGCCGGCGATCGTTCGCTGAGTCTTCACTGGTCGCGTCACCACCAGTTTCCGCGCCATCTCCCTCGGCGCTGCCCTCCGCCAGCTTTTTGTCCGCCGCGTCGGACTTGGCGTCGCGCGCCGCACGGGCCTTCTTGGCCAGCTCGTCGAAGTGCAGAAATCCGTCGAACTTGAGCACGCTACCCGTGGTGCGGAAGTCATAGCTCATGCCCGCGGCGCGCGCTTCGATGTCGACACTTGTCGCGTCAAAAACAGCCGGGGTCATCTGGCTCGCGACGGCGCGCTCCCAGATCAGGCGGTACAGTCGAAACTGCTCATCGCTCAGGTATTTGCGCACGGAATCCGGCGTATAGCTGAAGCTCGTGGGACGAATCGCCTCATGCGCATCCTGCGCATCGGATTTGCTTTTGTAGACGTTTTCGCTCTTGGGCAAATACTTATCGCCCAGGTTTCCTCCCACCCAGGAGCGAATCTCTGCGATGGCGTCCGGGCTCATGCGCGTGGAATCGGTACGCATGTAGGTGATCAGGCCGACGGTGCCCTCCGCACCGACTTCGATGCCCTCATAAAGCCGCTGTGCCACGCCCATGGTGCGGCGCACATTGAAGCCTAGTCGCCCAGCCGCGTCCTGCTGCAGCTTGCTGGTGGTGTACGGTGCGGGCGCCTTGCGCTGCCGCTCCTTTGTTTCCACACCGCGCACGCGCCAGCTGGCTTTTCCGAGCTGCGCCATTACCTCGTTGACGGCTTCCTTGTCGGGCAGTGCGTTGGCGAGGTACTGCTCTTTGCCCTCGGCATCGGTCCCGTTGGGCACGCGGATGGGCTGGCCCTGCACGCCGGACATCCGCGCCGTGAACGTGTCGCCGGCTCTACCGGTCGGCGCGAGCACCGCATCTATATTCCAGTATTCGACGGGGTCGAAGGCATTGATCGCCCGTTCGCGCTCCACAATCATCCGCAAAGCCACTGTCTGAACGCGGCCCGCGCTGAGCCCGCGCTTGACCTTGTCCCAAAGCAGCGGAGAGATCTGGTAGCCGACCAGCCGGTCCAGCACACGGCGGGTTTGCTGCGCATCTACGAGGTTGTCATTGACGTCGCGGGTGCGCTCAAAAGCAGCCTTTACGGCCTTTTTCGTGATTTCGTTGAAGGTCACCCGGCGCAGCTTGCTTTTGTCCTTCATGGAGGGCAACAACTGCATCTTCAGGTGCGCCGCGATGGCCTCGCCTTCGCGGTCAGGATCGGGCGCAAGGAAAACGGCATCGCTTTTGGCGGCCAGCTTCTTCAGCCGGTCCACCACTTTTTCCTTGCCCGGCGACACAATCAGCGTCGGCTCAAAGGTACGGTGCTTCAGCTCCACCCCGATGTCGTTCTTCGGCAGATCCATGATGTGGCCGATGGAGGCCTCCACCAGGTAGTCGCTGCCGAGATACTTATTGATTGTTTTGGCTTTCGCCGGCGACTCCACAATCACGAGATTTTTTGCCATCAAAGCACCTGCCCCGAACGCTGTGGCTGCGCTGTCGCGCACCAGCCGCGTTTCCGCCAACTTGTAGCCTGCAAACTAACACGCTCCGCCGACCCGCCGTCAATGCGTTACCGGGAAGATCCCCTAGCTCAGGCAACTTCCGGTCGGCTTCACCCCAATAGACGCAGCATGCGGCGGTTCGTTCCAAAGAAGCTGCTGACGGTTCCGAAGGCGTGACAAACGCACGCTTGCCGGCAGGCGTCAAAAGCCTCTTCCACCCGAGCGCGCCGAGCAGCCCCGAGCGGAAGACAGAGGTCCTTCCCTTTCGGGCTTCGCTCAAGGTCAGGATGACGGCATAATCTGTTTTCGTAGGAAGATAGGGCTAAAGGCTGAGAACGTAGTTCTTCCCGGGCATCTGGCGCACCCGGCCCGCGAGTTCCAGTTCAAACAGCGCAGTAAACACCTCACCGGAGCCGAGTTCGCCTCCGAGCCGCTCGAGGAGCTCGTCCAGTTGCAAGGCCTCATCGGCCTGCAGGTGCTGCAGCACGGCTCGTTCGTGGTCGCTCAACCGGGCCGCTCCCTCCGCAGAAGCCGCCCCCCGGTCGCCGAACAGGGATGCGGTGGCACCAGGAACGAATTCACCGCGGGCGCGCGCTTCGGCCTCGGTCCGCTCCTCCAGCGCCAGCCGGACCTGCGAGGGCAGATCCTCCCAAACATCCTCCCAGGTGGCCGTCAGTTTGGCTCCCTGCTTGATGAGCGTGTTGGGCCCCCAGGCGTTTTTGTTGGTGACGTTGCCCGGCACAGCGTACACGTCACGGCTCTGCTCGATGGCGCAACGGGCGGTGATGCGTGTGCCGGAATACTCCGCGGCCTCGATCACCAGCACGCCGATGCTCATGCCGCTCAGCGTCCGGTTGCGGATGGGAAAATTCTGCGGCGCGGGAAAGGTCCCCAATGGAAACTCGCTCAGAATCGCTCCTCCGCCGGCCACGATCTGTTCAGCAAGTCGTTTGTTCTCTTTGGGATAGATCACGTCGATGCCCGTTCCCCAAACGGCCACGGTCCGGCCGCCGGCGTCAAGCGCTCCCTTGTGCGCCGCCGTGTCCACGCCGCGCGCCATGCCGCTGAGGATGGCAAGTCCCCGCTTGGCCAGATCGCGGCTCAGCACCTCGGCCATGCCGGCGCCGTACGGCGACGGGTGCCGCGTACCCACCACAGCGAGTCCGGGCTCATTCAGCAGCCCGGCGTTGCCGCGCACCCACAGCACCGGCGGCGGGTCATAAATTTCGAGCAGCTGCCCCGGATATTCATCATCCTCCGGCGTCAGCAGGCTCGCTCCCCCTTCCCGCACGCGGCCCATCTCATCCTCCGCCGCGCGGCGCGCCCGGCCGTTGAAGACAAACTGCGCTGCCGCGGCGGGCAACCCGGCCGCTTCCAGCTCCGTCAGGGAGGCCGAAAACACCCGGCCGGCTCCGCGCAAGGCGCGCATCGCTCGAAAACAGCGCGTCGGCCCCATCCCCGGCGTCAGGGCCAGCGCCAGCCACGCCAGCGAATCTGGCGACTCCGCTTCCCTTTTGGGCGCTCCGGTGTCTCGGCTCTTCTGCTGTTCCACGAACGGAGGCTACGTTTGATGGAGAAAACGCTCAATCCCCCGTTTGGGACACGGGGTGTCCCAAACCAGGAATGGGGGGACGCAGGCCCAGGCCGCGTACAGCCGATCGCAGGGGCGTTTCGCCCGGCACACAAGACTTGATCAAGCCTCCAGCGAGGCGTCTTTGCCCAGCTACCATGGATTTGTGCCACTCCGCGTAGCCGCCATCTCGTTTCTGAACCCCGCACCGCTGCTGTATAACTTCGAACACCCTCCCGCCGCCGCCGAACTCCGCACCCGCTACGACGTGCACTACACCCTGCCCTCGCGTTGTGCCGCCGAGCTGCATGCCGGGGAGGCCGACCTCGGCCTGATTCCCGTCGCCGAGCTGACCCCCGAGCTCCGCATCGTGCCGGGCTGCACGATTGCTTCGCAGCGGGAGGTCCGCAGCATTCTGCTGCTGGTCCGCACCCCCGCCGGTCAGTCGCAAACCGAAGCCCTCCTCCACCTGCGGCGCATTGCGGCCGATACCGCCTCGCGCTCCTCGGCCGCCTACGTCCGGGTGCTGCTGAGCCGGTTTTACGGCAGCGCGCCGGAGCTGGTGCAGCATCCCGCCGACCCGCTCGCGATGCTGCGGGAGTTCGACGCGGCGCTGCTGATCGGCGACCCAGCCCTGCTCGCCCGCGAGCGCCGGGCCGAGATCGATCGCGCTATCGAGGCCCAATCGGGCCAGTGCCTCCATTGGATCGACATTGCTCAGCTGTGGCGCGAACACACCGGTCTGCCCTGGGTGGCGGCTGTCTGGGCGGTGCGTCCCGCGGCGCTCCAAGCCTCCGGGGTCAGCGCAGGGAGCCTCATAGCTGACCTGAATGCGAGCCGCGAGGCCGGCCTGACGCACATCGAAGAGCTCGTGGGGGAGTGGACCCCGCGTCTCGCGCTGCCGCCGGCTACGATCCGCACCTATCTCACGGAAAACATCTACTACTGCCTGGATGCTCCCTGTATCGAGGCCGTGCGCCTGTTCCGCGCCTACGCCGCCGAGCTCGGCATCCTGCCGCCGTTGCCTGAACTTCATTTCCTGAACAGCTAGAAGTTCTTTCGTGACGTTTGTGTTGTGTTCGAGGGCTTTCTCGCTGCTCTCGGGCCAAGGGGAGACCACCGGAGTCGGCCTGACGTCTTACCACCCACATGCCTGTCGCCCCTGCTCTCCTTCTGATGTCCGCCGCGGGCCACGCTGGCAGCCGTATGCTCCCTTTCCTCGTCCGTTTTGGCCTGGTCGGGCTCACCCTGGTCTCCGTCATCGACAGCTCCTTTATCCCGCTGCCCATTCCCGGCGTCACCGACATCATGCTGGTCCTCTACGCCGCCGGACATCAAAACCCGATCCTGCTGGTGGGTTTGGCGACGTTGGGCTCCGCCCTGGGCGGCTTCCTTTCGCACGCCGTGGGCCAGGCCGGGGGACTGAAATTCCTTGAAAAGCATGTACCGGCCAAGCTGCTGGGCCGCGTGACCTACTGGGTCGAACACCACTCGATTCTGGCCATCGCCCTGCCGGCCCTTCTGCCGCCGCCGGTTCCCCTCTCGCCCTTTGTGCTGGCCGCGGGCGCGGTGCACATGTCGCGCCGGCGCTTCATGCTGGCCTTCACCTCCAGTCGCCTGGTGCGGCACGCCGTGGCGGTTTGGCTCGGCATTCATTACGGCACACAGGTGCTGGCGGTCTGGAATCACTTCTCCACCCGCTGGGCGGTGACGATTCTTATCGTTTTCTGGGGCATTACCCTGCTGTTTACCGGGATCGGCATCTGGAAGCTGGTGCAGACCTCACGTGCTGTGGGCTTGCGGAAGGCCGGGGCAACCCCGCAACCCCGTTCCGCTTGATCACGCCAGGGCTGAGGCCGCGGGAAGGCGCTCCCGCGGCGCGAACCTCCGTTTGTAATATGCCGTCGTGAGGGCAATGGCCGGGGTGCCGACAGCCGCCGGCCAAACCCACAGCCAGAGGTGATTGCCCAGCAGATGCGGCAGGGTCACCACGCTGAACGCCGACCACGCAGCGATATAGCTGCCCAGAAAATTGCCCAGATGGGTGTACCACCAGAACATCTTCTCCTTCGGCTTGCGCACAAAGCTCCACATCTGCCCTCCTGCGGCGCGCATGCCAACAAATCCGAACAAGACAGCGACATAGCCCATGTGCTGCACCGCTCCCGGCCGCCACACCGCCAGCAGCGCCAATGCACCGCTTGAGACGAAGGTAAGGATCGCGGCGATCCAGTCCACCGCCTTCGCGTGCCCGCCACGCGGCAGGTCTTTGAGCATCAGGACGCGATATCCCGAAAATGCCAGGTAGAAGCTGAACACGGCGACCAGCGCCAGAAAGAGCACCGGACGGTAAAGAGCCATCGGCAGCGCGGTCACTGCGACCCCACCCATGCACCAAAGGTAGACCCTGCCCCAGCGTTTGTGAGCCTCGCCGCCTTTCGCGGTCGCAAGGGCAACCGGCGCCAGCAAAAAGGCTCCGAAGCCCGCCGCGATATGGGTCGCTAAAAGAGCTTTCATCCAAAGGGGATCGCCGTTCATAGCTTCCTCCCGTGTGTCTTTCTGAATTTGGGGAGAAGTGTAGCGGCTGAAACGCGGAGGATCAAGTGTCTCGCGCTCCCTTCGGAAAGCGACGTTTGCCACGCGTGTGACAAGGCAAACGAAGTCAGGGGAGTACCTGCCGACCCAACATGGAATGGAGCACTGCTCTGTTGGGCGACACCGGATGCCGGATGGTATGATCGTCCGGTGCCGGGTCCTACGCGACGCGTACCCGCCAACCCCGCCAGGTCCGGAAGGAAGCAACGGCAACGGGCCCACGCGGGCGCAGTAGGGAAACCCGGTACACCTCTCCCATTTCAGACCATTCGATCGCCCGGCTGTTCCGGTCGCCCACGGCAATACCGGGCTCCGTGAAACTTAGCGGTGCGGCGGTGCGTAAGTTCCCTAGTCCCCGGAAGGTGCAGAACCTTGGCTGCCTTGACGGGGTAAGATGCTGTTTGTGGCTGAATTTTCCTTTACCCCGTTCTTTTGCCGCGCAATTCTGGCCTCTACTCTGCTCTTGAAGGATGTTCCCCGTTTTGAGTTCCGTCCCCAAGCCTGATCTTCAGCCGAAAATGGCCCGGCGCGCAAAAATTTCCGCCCTCGGCACCTACACCCCGCCCGGTCTGCTGACCAACGCCGACCTGGAAAAGATGGTGGAGACCACGGATCAGTGGATCACGGAGCGAACGGGCATCCGGCAACGCCACATCGCGGCAAAGGGCACGGCCACCAGCGATCTTGCCACGGAGGCGGCCCGGCGCTGCCTGGCCAGCGTGGGTGCCGAGGCTGCGGAGGTGGACGCCATCATCGTCGCCACCGTGACGCCCGATATGTTCTTTCCCTCCACCGCCTGCCTCGTGCAGGCCAAACTGGGCGCGTCGAAGGCCTGGGGCTTCGATCTTTCCGCTGCCTGCTCAGGCTTTGTCTATGCCCTGCAAGTCGGGGCCAAGCTCGTGGAGGCTGGCGCGCACAACAAGGTTCTGGTCATCGGCGCGGACGTGATGAGTTCCGTGGTCGACTACACCGACCGCTCCACCTGCATCCTGTTCGGCGATGGCGCTGGCGCCGTGCTTTTGGAGCCCTGTGCCAATGAAGAAGTCGGCCTGATCGACTTCCAGGGTGAAATTGACGGCTCAGGCGGTTCCTCACTCATGATGCCCGCTGGCGGCAGCCACCTGCCTCCCTCGCACGAAACCATTGACGCCAAGCAGCACTTTATTCACCAGGACGGCCAGGCGGTCTACAAGTTCGCCGTACGCAAGATGTCCGAGGTCACTGAAACCATCCTGGGCCGCAACGGCCTCACCGGCGCAGATCTCGGCTGTTTTGTCCCGCACCAGGCCAATAAGCGCATCATTCTTTCCACCGCGGAACGCCTGGGCATGCCCGCCGACCGCGTCGTGATCAACATCGATCAGTTCGGCAACACCACGGCCGGCACCATCCCACTCGCTCTCGGCACCGCCTTTGAAGAGGGCCGGCTACGGGCAGGCGATCTTATTCTGCTGGCCAGCGTCGGCGCCGGCTTTACGGTGGGAGCGATGCTGCTGCGGTGGGAGATCTAGGAGCTTGTCGGTGGATCTACTTGCCCCATCCGGGTTGTTGACAGACGGCGGAACGGCTGAGAGAACTAGTAGGGTAAGGCCGTGAACGCGCAGGGAGCGCAACGGCAGCAGGTACACCCATGCTGTTTTATTGCCTGAAACCACGTGCGCGAGGACGCTCCCTCTGCCCCGGAGAGAGCACGCAGCGGTCCCGGCATGCGCGCGTGGGCAAAACACCGCACCTGGAGGCGTCCCCGGCGTGAGCCAGATCCGTCCTGTCGCCGTCCCCTACCCCAGCCGAAAGGCCTGGCTGGCGCGCCTGCCGGAGCTGACCTGTTCCTTCGCCTTTCAGCCGATTGTGGATGCACGGACGAGCACAATCACCGCTTACGAGGCGCTGGTGCGCGGTCCGCAGAACGAAACCGCCGATGCAATCCTGAGCGCGATCGCTCCAGAAGAGCTGGCCACCTTTGACGAGGAATGCCGCAAAGCCGCGCTCACCATGGCAGGGCGGCTCGGCATCGTCTGCGATCTGAATCTAAACCTGCTGCCCCAGGGTTTTCGCGCCGACCGCGATTGTCTCGCCTCCACGCTGGACACCGCCATCGAGAAGGGATTCAACCCCGAACGCCTCGTCCTGGAGGTCACCGAGGGCGAGGTGCTGGGCAACCAGGACCGCTTCACCGAACTGATCGGCATCTACCGCGGCCTCGGCATGCGCACCGCCATCGACGACTTCGGCTCCGGCTACTCCGGCCTCAACGTCCTGGCCGACTTCCAGCCGGATCAGATCAAGCTGGACAAGAATCTCGTGCGTGGCATCCAGGGCAAAGGCCCCCGCCAGGCCATCGTGCGCGCCCTTTTGGGGATCTGTCGCGACCTGGGCATTGCTCTCATCGCCGAGGGCATTGAGAGTGACGATGAATATTTCTGGCTGCTCGATGAGGGAGTGCACCTGTTCCAGGGCTACCTCTTCGCGCACCCGGCCTTTGAAGCGCTGCCGGTGGCCCACTTTCCTCCAAAGCGCGACTAAAGAGCCGAGAACGGCAGCCATTCGGGAAGCCAGATGCGGTACCGAACTGCCTGCGGAGTGATAACCTACTCTTTGTGACTTCAGCCGATGCCTCCAAGGCTTCCGCCCCCCCGACGGACCCGAAAGACCTCTCACTCGAGCCCAACACCGCTATTCTCAGCGATCAAAACGTCGCCGAGGGTCGTCTGTCGTCTCGGCCGAAGGTTGGTTTCGTTTCGCTGGGCTGTCCCAAAAACCTTGTGGACAGTGAAGTGATGATGGGTCTGCTCGACCGCGCGGGCGCCGAACTGACGCCGCGTGCCGAGGACGCCGAAATTCTTGTCGTCAATACCTGCTCCTTTATCGATTCGGCCAAACAGGAGTCCGTCAACGCCATCCTGGAGATGGTGGGTCACAAGGCCGCGCACGGCGGCCGGGCGCAGCGGCTGATCGTGGCCGGCTGCCTCGTGGAGCGCTACCGCGACGAGATCCGCCGCAACATACCCGAGGTGGACGCCGTGGTCGGCACCGGGGAGCTTGAAGCGATTCTTGAGGCAGCCGGGCTGGAGCGGCCGAGCCCCGCGCCGATGGCCGATTCGCCCTTCACCGTGCTCACCGCTGTGCAGATCGCCCAGATAGGGTCCACCGCCGACCCCGCACCCCTGCGCCGGGCTCACTCCGCCGTGCAGCAGCACTCGCGCCCGGAACTCACCGGGCCGCAGCTACCCCACTCACAGCTCGCTCCCTCACAGCTCGCGGCTCCTCACCAGGCCTCCCCCCGGATCGCCAACGCCAAACTCCGTAACCTCTCCGAGGTTGCGGCAACCAGCGCTGGGGAAGCCGCTGCCGCAAGCCAGGGGTGGGTGGACTCCGTCCTTAAGGCGCCGGCGCTTGGCGCGGCGGCCACCGCTGTCGCCAGCCGGCCGGAAGGCGATGCCCGGGAGGCCGCCGGCCGCTTCTCTCGCGAGGCCTGGGACGGCGCCACAGCCGCGCTGCCCAGCTATCTTGCCTCCGAGCACACCCCGCGCCTGCTTTCGACCGCGCGCGCCTCCGCGTACATCAAGATCGCCGAGGGCTGCGACCATCCCTGCGCCTTCTGCATCATCCCGCAGCTGCGCGGCAAGTTCCGTTCCCGCACCGTCGCCTCCGTCGTCGCCGAAGCCCGCCAGCTGGTCGCGCAAGGGGTCCGTGAGATCACCCTCATCGGCCAGGACACCACCTGCTTCGGCGAAGACCTGCCGCCCGACCCCACCACCGGCCGCCGTCCCGAGCTCGCCGATCTGCTCGACGCGCTCGCGCCGCTCCCCGGTCTGCGCTGGCTGCGCTTCCTCTACGCCTACCCCAACAAGGTCACCACGCGGCTGCTGGAGGCCATTGCCCGGCACGACAACATCGCCAGGTACCTCGATCTTCCGCTGCAGCACGCCTCCGCAAATGTCTTGCGGCGCATGAAGCGCGGCGGAAGCGCCGACCGCTTTCTCCAGATTCTTGAAAAGGCCCGCAAGCTGGTTCCTGGCCTCGTCATTCGCACCAGCTTCATCGTCGGCTTTCCCGGAGAAACCGAGGCCGATTTCGAGGAGCTTTGCCAATTCGTGCAGACCGCGCGCTTTGACTGGCTCGGCGTCTTCCCCTACTCCGATGAGGAGGGGGCAAAAGCCTTCGATTACGGCGAAAAAGTTCCGCAGCGCACCATTGAGGGCCGCCGCCGCAAGCTCATGCGTTTGCAGAACAAGATCAGCAGAAAAGCCAAGCGGGCCTGGATCGGCCGCGAGGTTGACCTGCTCGTTGAAGGCCCAAGCGAGGAGACCGAACTCCTGTGGCAGGGCCGCACCCTCGACCAGGCCCCCGAAATCGACGGCGTGGTCCTGATCAACGACTTTGGCTCTCACGAGGCACTGGTGCCCGGCACCTTCTACCGCGCCGAGATCACGGAGTCGCATGATTACGACGTAGTGGCACGGATTCTTGAGTAGAGAATGCCAAATAGAAACCTAAATAGTGACGAGCTAGCCAAAGCCAATGACCTGCTGGCGAGGATTCAAGCTGAGCTTAGAGTCCTCGCTGCCGAGGACGATGCACTTCACTTCGCGTACCGGCGCAAGATTTACAAAGAGCTCGGGTATGACGAACGGGGTAAGCCCATGCACAGGCGCTTACTGAAACTGAAGAAGAGTTCGGAACAGAAGGGTGTTTGCGCTCTGTGTGGAGACGCACTTCCGGCACAATATTCAGTTCTCGATCGACTTGTCGCTGTTGAAGGTTATACGTCCGCAAACACCCGGGTCTTGTGCGTAGCCTGTGTCGTGAAGACTCAAGCATCGAGATCGTACTCTTAAACTCATGGCCGCAAAGACACTTCGTTGCCCCACCTGCAAAGCTCCGGTCGCCCTCACCGGGGAAGACGTTCCTTTCTGCTCCGACCGCTGCCGCCGCATCGATCTCGGCAAGTGGGCCTCGGACGAGTACAAGATCAGCTCCCCCATCCTCGACCCGGACCTGCTCGAAGAGCTCGAGCACAAACAGCAGCAGAGCAATCCCTTCGGCTCTGATGAATCCGGTGGCCGCAAGGAGTGGAAGAACTAGTGGCGCTTCACGGGGGCGAGGCAACCGGCACACCCGTTCCCAAGCACCAGCGCACCCTTTGGGCCTGGGCGGTTGCCACGTTCTTCGGTGCGGGCTATCTACGGCCCGGTCCCGGCACCTATGCCTCGATTGCCGCCACCCTGCTTTGGCTCGCCGCCGGTTTTTTGGTGCATCACAACACGCAACTCCTCACGGAAATCACCGCGGTGGGCGTGGTTGTCGCGGCAGCGGTCGGCATCCCCGCCGCCACACGTGTTGCGCGCGAATCCGGCCGGCCCGACCCCGGTTTCGTGGTCATTGATGAGGTCGCCGGTGTCTGGATCGCTCTGCTGTTTACCCCGCCGCTCTGGCCCGATGCCCTTCTGGCCCTGCTCCTGTTTCGCTTCTTCGACATTCTGAAACCTCCGCCCATCCGCCGCTTTGAAGCTCTGCCCGAGGGCACCGGCATCATGGCCGACGATCTGGTCGCGGGTGTCTTCGCCCTTGCTTTCACCCAGCTGTTCCTCCATCTGCTTCAGCGGACGCACTAAACGGTCCCGTTGGATGGTGCGCGGGTTTGCCACGGCTCCCGGAGCGCACTAGGCTTATCTGTGATGAGTCTTCTGCATCCATCCCGGCCCAACACTCCCCATCTCACGGCGCTGACCCCCAGGGCGGCGCTGCCCGGCGGCTCTTTTGAGGTTGCCGGCAAACATCTGCTCAGCACCCAGGAGGGCCGCCCCGTTCGCATGCCGTTGGCCTTTCTGGGCCAGACCGAGGCCGGGCTGGATCTCCTGCGCCCCAGCCGCGCGCAGATCCGGGTGCCCGCAGGGGCCGTCCCCGGTGACCTGCTGCTGCGCTACGGCCGCGAGTCCACCAATGCCTTGCACGCGGCTGTGGCCACCCCCCTGGCCGACGAGCTCCACATGATCTCCAACCCTGCCGCGGATGCCGAGGGCAACCTCTACGCCATGATCTCCGGCCCCCGCGGCACCCGCGTGCCGGTGTCCATCATGCGGATCAGCCGCGATGGGCAGGCGAAACCCTTTGTCCGCGACCTGATGAACGTTTCCGCGCTGGCCTTCGGGCCGGATGGCTACCTTTACGCCTCTTCACGCGCCGAGGGCGTGGTCTACCGCATCTCGCCGGAAGGCGCGGTCTCCAACTTCGCCGAAGGCATGGGGATTGCCACCGGTCTGGCCTTCGATCACCTCGGCAATCTGTTTGTCGGCGACCGATCCGGCACGATCTTCAAGCTGGGCCCCTATGGCAGCCACAACGCGGCGGAGATCTTCGTTTTTGCCACGCTGGAGCCCTCCGTGGCCGCCTACCACCTGGCCTTCCGCGGCGACGGCACCCTGCTCGTGACCGCCCCGACCACCAGTTCCAACCAGCCCATCTACGCCATCGATCCGGATGGCGAAACAAGGGTCTTTTACCGCGGCCTCGGCCGCCCGCAGGGGATGGCGCTCGACACGGACGGCAACCTCTATGTCGCGGCTTCGCTGCGGGGCCGGCGCGGCATCATCCGCGTCACCGCGGACGGGGCAGACGCCGAGCTCATCGTCAGCGGCAACGATCTGGTAGGACTGTGCTTTTTAGAAGATGGGAGCGCCGCGCTGGCCACGGCAAATACTCTGTATCAGGTGAATTTTGGGGTTTCTGGAAGATAACCCCCTTCACAGAATGTACGAGCAAAGAGACAGCATGAGGGCATCGTTCCGTCAGGACTTAATTTCCAAAAGGACCCGTTTGCTACCGTACCGCTTCCCATGGATTGAAGATCCGCACACCGGTTCCAGCAAAGTCCTTTGTGTTCCTTGTCACAAGCGTCTTTGCGTTCTCTAGGGCCATCGCAGCAATAATTAGATCGGGTTGGGAGTAGGTTCGACCAGACTTGCGGCCATCTTCGACCAATTGCCTCCAACGCAGCATGACGTCCTCTGTGACTTCAATCACCCGAGATCCGAAAAAGGGCCGTATTTCCTCCGTAAGCCACCTCCGGAGAACGGTTCGCTTTCCGGCATCCAGCGTGCTCTCGATGCCGAACCGGATTTCAGCCAATGCAACCGTGGTGATAAAAGCTGCTCAGCTGGTACTGAGCTGAGGAACAGAACTACCCGCTGCTCCGGATTCGATTTACGTGTTTCCGACAGAATATTCGTGTCCAGTACCCAGGCCATCAGAATGCGGAGTCACGCACCGGCATCACCGTTCTGACCGGCTCCAGATCGACATCAGGGAAGGGACACGCCTGCATGATGGCAATTAGGTCTTTACCGGTCCTTGCCTGCCTCCTAAATTCTGAGGCAGTGGGTGGAAAGTCCTCTTCCCTGTGTTGCTCGGCTTGTTGAAGCAGCGCCACAGCTTCGCGCAGAGCATCGTTTGCGCTGGCGAACCGGCCTTCTCTAACACGCCCCTGGATGAACGCTTCCTGTTCCGGTTTTAAATGGACGTCCATGGTCTCAGTATGGAAAAATTTGCGGTGACGAGTCAATCTCCCTTTCCTCATCGATTCCTTCGACCTCACAGCGTCAGCAGGCGTCAAACCGACTGACATGATCGCTGAAATCATCGCAGTCGGCTCGGAGATGCTGACGCCCTTTCGTCAGGACACCAACTCCCTCTATCTCACGCAGGGGCTGAACGACCTGGGTGTCTCGGTTGCATTCAAGACCATTGTGGGGGACAACCGCGGGCAGCTCACCGAGGCGGCCCGCATCGCGCTCGGGCGGGCCGATGTGGTGATCTTTTCAGGCGGACTGGGCCCCACCGAGGACGATCTCACCCGCGAGTGCGTGGCCGAGGCGCTGGGGATCGAGCTGCACAAAGACCCGGCCACCATGGCCGCCCTCTACAAGCGTTTTGCCGAGCGCCGCATCCCTATGCCCCCCAACAACGAGCGCCAGGCCGAGGTGCTGGACGGCGCGGATTTGCTGCCGAACGGCAACGGCAGCGCTCCCGGCCAGTGGCTGGATACAGTCTTTCCCGCCACCGCGGGCAGCTCACAGCCGGGACAGGCACATCGCAAGGTCGTCATCCTGCTGCCCGGCCCGCCCAAAGAGCTGAAACCGCTATTTGATGAGCAGTGCAAGCCCCGCCTGGCCGTGTCGCTACCCCCGCGGCACCTGGCGAAACGGCTGCTGCGCATGGCGCTGATCCCTGAATCGCAGGTGGATGCCCGCACCGCGCCCATTTACAAGCGGTACCCCGACGTGGAGACCACCATCCTTGCCGGCGGCGGTGAGATCCAGCTGCACTTCCAATGTGTGAAGTCCGGGGCTGATGAAGCCAATGCCCGCGTTGCCGCCGTCGCCGAAGCGGTGGAGCACGAGATGGGAGAGGACATCTTTTCTTCCCATGGCGAAACGCTGGAGGAGGTGGTTCTGCTGCAGCTGGGCCTGGCCAACGCCACGCTGGCCGTCGCGGAAAGCTGCACCGGCGGTTTGCTGGCCGGTCGCCTCACCGCGATCCCCAACGCCTCGCGCTCCTTTGCCGGCGGCTTTGTCGTGTATTCCAATGAGATGAAGACACGCTGCGCCGATGTGCCCGCCGATCTTCTCCGGGAGCATGGCGCGGTCAGCGAACCGGTCGCACGCCTGCTCGCCGAAGGCACCCGCGGTCGCCTGGGTACCACCCTTGCGGTGAGCATTACCGGCATCGCCGGTCCGCCGGCTGCCTCAGGCCCCGATGCGGGCAAGGCTACCGGGCTGGTGTACATTGCCCTGGCCGGCCCCGAAGGAACACAGGTCAAGCAGTTCAACCTGCTCGGCGATCGCGAACGGGTGCGGCTTTGGGCTACCCAGCACGCGCTTGAAATGGTTCGGCGTCACCTGCTGTAAAACCGGCGGCAGGGGCTCGGACCCGGTTCCGACGCCCAAATCTTTTTACCAGCCGCGAGGCCCCCTTGCTACACTCGTCTCCGATGACGTTGTCCCCCGCGATTCTTGCTGTTTCGTATCTGCTTGGCTCTATACCGTTTGGCTATCTATTGGTGCGCCTGGTGCGCAAAGAGGACATCCGGGCCATCGGCAGCGGCAATATCGGGGCCACCAATGTGGTTCGTTCCGGGGCCAAAGGCCTCGGCGTCCTGACGCTGCTATTGGACATGGCCAAAGGCTTCGCCGCGGTGCTCTTTGCCAAGCACGCCGCGCCCGGTCTGCCCGGCCAGCCGTCCGATCTCGCCGTCTGCGCTGCGGTTGCGGCGGTGGTGGGGCACGTCTTTCCCGTCTGGCTGGGCTTTCGAGGCGGCAAAGGCGTCGCAACCGCATTCGGCGTCTTTCTCGCGCTGATTCCGGTCGTCATTCTGGCGGCTATCGGCGTCTTTGCCCTGGTGGCGCTCGCCACGCGCTTCGTCAGCCTGGCCTCGATCCTGGCTGCCGCCACGCTGCCCATCTTCGCGATCCTGCTGGCGCCAGACCGCTCCCCCGTTTACCTCGGAGGCATCTGTTTCATCGCTCTGCTCGTGATTGCAAAACACCACGCCAACATTGCGCGCCTGCTAGCCGGGAGTGAGAGCCGATTCGGCTCTTCCGGTACCGAAAAATCCGCCGCCGTTCACCATGAGCTGGCCGGCTCCCCTGCATCCAAGAAAAAGGTCCGTATATGAGCCGTATCGCCCTGCTTGGAGCCGGCGCCTGGGGTACCGCGCTGGCGATCTCCCTCGCCCGCCGCGGAGGCCACGACCTCACGCTGTGGGCACATTCGCCCGCCCACGCGGAAGAGCTTTCCGACTCCGGCGAGAATCTGCGCTACCTCCCCGGCTTCGTCCTGCCATTGGATGTCCTCGTCACCGCACGCCTAGCCGAAGCCGTCGATGGAGCCGACACCGTCGTCTTCGTAACACCCTCGCAGGCCCTGCGTTCCGTGATCGAAACCATCGCACCCGCGTTGAACCCCAACCAGTTCCTGGTCTCTGCCGCCAAGGGCATCGAGGAGCGCACCTTTCTGCGTATGTCCCAGATCATGGCGGAGTACGCCCCGGAAAACCCCATCGGCACCCTGGGCGGCCCGTCCTTTGCCCAGGAAGTCGCCGCCGCCATGCCGACCGCCATCACCGTCGCCGCAGAAAATGAGCTGTTGGGCACGAGACTGCAGGCGGATTTTGCCTCGGGCAGCCTGCGCGTTTACCGTAACCAGGACCTCGCCGGCACGGAGTTGGGCGGGGCGCTCAAAAACGTTATCGCTCTCGCCGCCGGCGTCAGCACCGGGCTGGAACTTGGGGCCAACGCGGCAGCCGCCCTCATCACCCGCGGCATGACCGAGATCACCCGCCTCGCCATGGCCTGCGGCGGCCGCCGTGAAACCCTGGCTGGACTGGCCGGCATGGGCGATCTTGTGCTCACCTGCACCGGCGGGCTTTCGCGCAACCGGGCGGTAGGCATCGAGCTTGGCAAGGGCCGCCATCTGCCGGAAATCCTCGCCGGACTCAATGGCAAGGTCGCCGAAGGCGTCCGCTCCACCACCGCCGCCCTCGGCCTGGCCGCACGCTACGGCGTCGACATGCCCATCACCTACCAGATGAATGCCATCCTCCACGGCAACAAGGCTCCCCAGGAGGCCATCCGCGAGCTGATGAGTCGCCCCGGCCGCATGGAGTAAGCCGGGCGGCTACTAAGCATGATGTTTAACCCCGGACCATTTTTCCCGCGGTAGGGCGCTGTAACCGGGCAGGGTGGGCGTCTTGATAAGATAGGCCGAGGACCCGGCCGTCGTTGCCCCGCATGGACTTTCACGTGACAACCGGGGCACCCACAAGCGGCGAACCACTGCCCGTCGCCGTTCCCTATGTTCCGGACGGAACCGGTGTTCTTGAGGTGCCGGTTATCGCCGCAGGCCGGGGTTACCGCTGGCGCTGGCTGAAGCACTCCCTCGGCCTGGACCGTGCGGTTGTTTTTACGGTCGCGGCGCGCGCCTGGTCGTCGCTGGCCGGCATCGGCACGTTGACGCTGATAGCCCGCCTGCTTTCCCCCGTCGAACAGGGCTTTTACTACACCTTCTACTCGCTCGTGGCGTTGCAGATCGTCTTTGAGCTTGGTTTTTCCGTCGTTATTCTGCAAACGGCTTCGCACGAGGCCGCGCATTTGCAAGTCGGCCCGAACGGCGCCATGACCGGGCCCGCCGAAGCACATGGCCGGCTCGCCAGTGTGCTGCAAAAATCCATTCGCTGGTACACCCTCGCCGCTGCCCTGATGGCAATAACCCTTGTTCCCGTCGGTATCAGCTTTTTCCGCCACGCTGCCGCACAGCCAGGAGGCAACCAGGTGCATTTCGTCCTGCCCTGGCTACTGGTGGTGTTGGCCTCCAGCTGCACCTTCCAGATTGATCCCTTGTTTTCCTTCCTGGAAGGTTGCGGCTATGTTCCCGAGGTCGCGCGCACCCGCCTACGGCAATCATTGCTGGGCACATCGCTCGGTTGGTGTGCTTTTCTGCTCCACCGTGGGCTTTTCGCGCCGGGCTGCATGATCTTCGGCCAGGCGCTGATGGGCGGGTGGCTGCTGTGGAACAAGCGATCTCTGCTCGGTCCCCTGCTCCACCACCCGGTCGGCAGCTTCCATATCGATTGGCGGCGCGAAATCTGGCCTTTTCAATGGCGCATCGCCGTCTCCTGGCTGGCGGGGTACATCACCTCGCAGCTTTTCAATCCCCTGTTGATGAATTTTCGCGGGCCGGTCGAAGCCGGGCAGATGGGCATGAGCCTCAACGTGTGCGGGACGCTTTCCTCTCTGGCCATCGCCTGGATGAACACCAAAGCCGCCCCCTTCGGCCGCATGATCGCGCGCCGGGAGTTCCGTTTGCTGGATCAGAGCTTTTTTCGCGCGCTTGCACAATCGACCGGAGCCGCGGTGGTCGCTTTCAGCTCGGTTTGGGTGGCTGTGGCGTGGCTGAATCATCGCGGGATCCGCCTGCACGGCGTTCTGCTGGCCAGGCGGCTGCTCGCGCCGTTGCCGCTGGCCATGCTTTTTCTCGGTGCGCTGGGCAATGTGGTTGTCTTTGCAGAAGCGTTGTACCTGCGCGCCCACAAGCAGGAAAAGTTTATGGCGAACTCCATCGCCGGGGCGCTCTACATCGCGCCGCTCGCCTACGGTCTCAGCCGCTGGCGGAACCCGCACGGGGGTGCCTGGGGCATCGCCGTCGCGTATGCTGTCGGGACGCTATTCATCGGGCTCGGCTACGGCACCTACACCTTTTTGCGCTGGCGGAGGGTTTGGCATGCCGTTTGAAGTTTCCGCGGGCACCCCGCAGGCCGCGCTCGCAGGGCGGTCCGCCTCCGGGCCCGCGACAGCACGTCCCCTGCTCACGATCGCTATCCCCACCTACAACCGCGCCTCGCAGCTCGAAGCGCTGCTGGCGGTGCTGGAACCCCAGGTCGCCGGGCTCGCCGACGTCGAGGTGCTCGTCTCCGATAACGGCAGTCCCGACAATACGCCCGAGGTGATCGCGGCGGCGGTCGAACGCTTCCGCCGAGCCGGCGCCACATTGCACGCGCATCGGCAAACGGCCAATCTCGGCTCCGACGCGAACTTCGCCTTTTGCTTCGCGCAGGCATCCGGCCGCTTTTTTTGGATGTGCGGCGACGACGACCTGATCGTGCCGCCCGCCGTGGCGGAGGTGCTGGCGTTGATCCGCCGCCCCGACGGCGGCCCGGCTGAGCTGGACATGATCTACGCCACCAGCTACGGCTTCCGGAAGGATTTTCGCGCCGAGCGCGTGGGCGACCCCCTCGGCCGGACGGTGCACACCATCGCCGAGGCTAAGACTTTCGCCACCGTGGTCAACATCATGTTCACCTTCATCAGCAGCCTGGTGGTGAACAAGGAACGTCTGGAGTCGTTGCCCCACGAGCCACCGGAGCGGCTGATCGGCACAAATTTCGTACAACTTTCGTGGTGTCTGCCGCTGCTGCTGCACCATCGCCGCTCGGCCGTGCTTTGGACACGGCCGGTGGCCGCCCGCGTCGGCAACGCGCATGGGTATTCGCTGGGCCGCGTCTTTGGGCGGCAGCTTTCGGCCGTGGTGGCCCGGCTGCTGCCCGGGCGGCCGGAGCTTGCCGCCCGCATCGTCAACATGGCCCTCCGGCGCTGGTTTCCTTCGGTTCTGGTGGAGTTTCGCGGAAACACAGCGGACCCCCTGCAGCTCGACGAGGCGCATGGGGAACTGCGGGCCGTGTACGGCGGCAATCTCCGCTACTGGATCTTCGCCTACCCAGCCCTGAGCCTGCCGCTGCCGCTCGCGCGACACTTCCTGACCGCCTCCGCTGCGATCAACAAGGCAATCTACACCCTGCAGGTACCCGGCTTCTGGCGGAGGCGCAGCTAAGCCGGAATGCGCATGAATAGAGCCTTGGGCAAAGCGTGCTATGCTGTGTATGCACTCACCTGAGTGCAACGCGCCTCGAGCAGGAAGTCTCCCTTCACCGGGCGGATTGACTGGCCAGAGCCCGGGGCGTTGACCACCGCCCACCGGGCGAGCCGGCTGCCTCTTTGGCAGATGTTCCAAACGGCCCCGCACGTTGGTTGCTCTGGCTTGGAGGCGGTCCAAACGGGACACGCCTCGCCGTGCAGCAGCAGTGCCTTGTTTTCCTCCTTCCATTCGATCCATCGAAATGCGGCGGAACACCTCATCGCAGTGCTGAATCAGGACCCTCGTGACGCCTCCCCGGTGACTGCACACCGCCATGCGTCCTCACCGTCGGGTCCGCCCCACTCGCGTTCGACACAAAGGAAAGTTTTTGCCTAAGACAGCCTCTGCCCCCCGGAATTTCCGCTCCTCTTCCAAATCGCGCGGCCCCCGCACCGGAAATTCCAGCCACTCTCATACCTCTGATCCGGTCGCCAGATCCCAGCCCAAGCCGGACACCTCCAGTCTGACGCTGGACTCCATCCTGAATCCCGAGCCCCTGAAACCCGCCCGCCTCATCACGCAGGATGAAGCCGCTGCGCTCCATTTCACTGACTTTGCCATCTCTGATTCGCTCAAGCAGCGCATCGCTGCCGCTGGCTTCGTGACGCCCACGCCTGTGCAGGCCGGCGCCATCCCGCCCGCGCTTGAAGGCGAGGACATCCTCGCCACTGCCTCCACCGGTACCGGCAAGACGCTCAGCTTCCTTGTGCCGATGATCGAGCGCCTGGATGAGATCTCCACACCCTCCGCCCGCGGCAAGAAGAACCCGGTTCTGGCCCTCATTCTGCTGCCCACGCGCGAGCTCGCCATGCAGGTTCTGGAGAACTATCACAAGATCTGCCCGGTCACGAAAAATGACGCCGTGCTGGTCTGCGGCGGCCTGAATGAAAATCCGCAGATCGAGGCCATCGGCCGTGGTCCGCGCATCATCGTCGCCACCCCAGGCCGTCTCGAAGATTACCTCGATCGCCGCCTGGTCAAGCTGAACGATGTGGACATGCTCGTCCTGGACGAGGTCGACCGCATGCTGGACATGGGCTTCCTGCCCGCGATCCGGCGCATCGCCGGCGCGCTGCCCAAGGATCGCCAGACGATGTGCTATTCGGCCACCCTGGACGGCAACATCCGCAACATCGTGCGCGACTACGTCACCGATCCTGTCCGCATCGAGATCGGCACCACTTCTAAACCGTCCGACCGTGTCACGCTACGAGTGATCACGGTGATGCAGGACCAGAAGCTGGCACAGCTGGATCGCCTGCTCACCACTGAGGAGGGCAGCTATCTCGTCTTCTCGCGCACCAAGCACGGCGCCGACCGCATCGGGAAGAAGCTTGAAAAATTTGGTCACAAGATCGAGGTCATCCACGGCGACCGTTCGCAGTCACAGCGCACCACCGCGCTGAAGCGCTTTGCCGACGGCAAGGCCCGCGTCCTGGTGGCCACCGATGTCGCCGCTCGCGGCATCGATGTCTCCCACATCGCCCATGTCGTCAACTACGATCTGCCCAATGGCTCGGACGACTTCGTCCACCGCATTGGCCGGACAGGCCGGGCCGGCGCGAAGGGCGTAGCCACCACCTTTGTGACGCCGCTGGAGAAGCGCGACGCCCGCAAGCTCGAAAACGAACTCAAGATTCAATTCGAGTGGCTGGTCGCCGACAAGGACCTCGCCAAGGAAGAACGCAATACGCCGATTGACCTGAGCAAACAGCCGGCGGACGGTCTTCTGGCATTGGAAACCCGCTCCTGGAAGGGCAGCGAAGGGGAGTCCACCCCAGGCGATGCCCCGCAGCACGCCTCCCGGCACGGCCGGAGCGGCTCAGGCAATACCGGCGGACGCAGTTCTGGCGGACGTGGTGCGGGCGCTGGATCCGGCGCGGGCCGTCGCCGTCGTCGCTAACCTGAACGAAGCGGGAGCGGACGATCTCTGCTTCCCTTCCCGGCTGGTCTACACCTGCTGGAATCGCTTCAACGGTCCGTCGCTCAGCGGCGGACCGATCTTTTTTTTGGTGCTGCGTTTTCGGCGTTTCTCCTCCGCGTTCACGGCGCTGCAAGCAGACGGCGCATTCGCCACATCGGATCAACGGTCCGCAGTAACGGCCATGCGGGGTGGACAACAAGGCGGCAGGGCTTCTCACCTAACCTCTTGAACGGTGAGTCCCACACGCACTGCAGGGACCGCGCTCACGGAGATCTTACGATGAAGATGAAAACCATTGATGACCTGCTCTATACCGGCATGACCTATGTTCTTGACTTCGAACAGCGCGTCTCGAAGGAGGCCGGCAAGATGGCAGCCGCTTCCAGCGATCCCGAAGTCAAAGAGATTTTTGAGAAGAGCGTCACCCAGGGCAACAAGTATGCCGAGCGCCTCGAAGCCGCCTTCGGCAAGGTGGGCGCCAAGCCCGATACCAACAAAAATCAGATTGCCCTGGCGATGATCGAAGAGGTCGAGAACATGATCTCCAACACCGATCCCTCGCCCGTACGCGATGCGGCGCTGATCGTCGCAGCCAATCAACAGCAGCTGTACCGCATCTCCGCCTACGGCTCACTGAAGAGCTATGCAAAGCTGATCGGCAAGGACGACGCAGTCTCGGAACTGGAACAAAACCTCAACGAAAGCAAAGCCGGCGACCAGAAGCTGACCGCCATCGGCGAGCAAAACGTCAACCCCAAAGCCGCACAACCCGTCGCGGCGTAGTTCCCATCAAGCTGGAAAGAGTCAGCCTGATCGGCTGACTCTTTCCATTTCAACACTACATAATCTGAGCGCTGCATGCGCTCTCGCAGTTCTGAGCCTTACAGCAAACGAGAAAGCAACGATCCGGCCATGCCGCCGAACTCACCCTGATTGGTTGGGGGTGCTTGCTGGCCGCCATTGGTCATGTGCGACATGATCATGGGCAGCATTGTCGCGAGTGCGACTTTGGCCACCTCGGGTGAAACACCCGCCCGCTGTGCCGTCTGCTCCAGGAGACCCGAGCCTCCCAGGCCGTTCTGAACCTGCTCCGGCGTGGCCTGCTGTGTTTGGCCGGTCTGCCAGTTGTCCACGTGCTGCCCCATGCCGTTGTTGCGGAACATATCCATCACCCCGCCCATCCCGCCCGGGTGCTCGCCCACGCTCTGCAAAAATCCGCCGGCCACCCGCCCCTGCTCACTCGCTGGGGCCCCTTGCGTGCCGCCCATCATGCCTTCGATCGAATCAAGAATGCCCATTTCGTCCTCTTCCTGCTTGTGATGGCCGAAATGGCGCCGGAGGGTAGCCGGATGCCTTCTTTTCGGTAAAAAGAAACACTCATTCATCGACAGAAGCTGGCCGCTGCGGTGAAAATCGCCCTATGCCCTCGAAGTCTCGCATTTCCACCTCAGCCGCCCCCGCCGCAATCGGACCGTACTCGCAGGCAATTCGCGTCGGCGACCTGGTCTACACCTCGGGCCAGGTGGCGCTTGACCCGGCCACCGGCAATTTTCTCGAGGGCGACGTCACCGCCCAGACAGAGCGCGTTTGCGAAAATCTGCGCGCCGTGCTCAACGAAGCCGGCCTGAACCTCACCCACGTGGTCAAAACCACCGTCTTTCTGAAAGACATGGCGGATTTCGCTGCCATGAATGAGGTGTATGCCCGGTATTTTGCTCCCGCGGACATCGTTCCGCCCGCCCGCTCCACCGTTCAGGTAGCGGCTCTGCCCAGGGGTGCCGCCGTCGAGATCGAATGCATCGCCCTGGCCGGCACCACTTTGTAAAGGTCGCCGGCATGGATTGGCAGCATGGGCTGACAGCACTGACCCGCCCCTCACAGGGGAGCGTGCGGACAACCAGCTGCATCCAATCGACAGCAGTAAAAAGCAGAATTAAGGAGGTTGCCATGCCAACCATTCCGACCGGCGGCCCGTTAAGTGATACCGCCATCGCCGAAAACGTGGGCAAAAGCCCGGCGGTGAGTCCCACCGATAAAATTCAACGGACGGATGCCGAGTGGCGTCAGTTGCTCACCCCCGAGCAGTTCCATGTCCTGCGAGAAAAAGGCACCGAGCGCGCCTTCACCGGTTCGCTCTACAACAACCACGCGGATGGGCTGTACCACTGTGGCGCCTGCAACGCCCCGCTATTCAAAAGCGACACCAAATTTGAATCAGGCTCCGGCTGGCCGAGCTTCTTTGAACCCGTCTCGCAGGATGCCGTAACTCTGCACGAGGATCGCACCTATGGTATGCGGCGCGTCGAGGTCACCTGCGGCACCTGCGGCTCGCATCTCGGCCACGTCTTCCCGGATGGACCCAAGCCGACAGGACAGCGCTATTGCATTAACTCGGCATCGCTCGGCTTCACACCGGACGGATCCAACGGTAAGAGCCAAAACAGCTGAGCAAGCTGAGCCGTGAGCGGCGATACATAGCGGCAAGGCCCCGATCATGATCGGGTCTTGCCGTTGCAGAAAGCTAAGCCTTCACGATTTTTCCGCTCTTAATGCAGCCCGTGCAAACGCGAATCCGCTTGGAAACACCCTGGCTGATGCGCGCCTTCACATGCTGCAGGTTCGGGTTCCAGCGCCGCTTGGTGACGTTGTTCGCGTGGGAAATGTTGTTACCAAACTGCGGCCCCTTGCCGCAAAGCTCACAAACCTGTGCCATCGTGTCTTCTCCAGACGAAACTTGTCACGCGCATTCCAGTCAGCAAAGTCCCTTGGGGAGGCTGAAGATCGTGGCAACCTGCCCGGAACGGGCGCTGCCAAGAGGGAATGGTAGGCACGATTGGATTCGAACCAACGACCTCTACCGTGTCAAGGTAGCGCTCTAACCAACTGAGCTACGCGCCTACAACGCGTACGACCCAGTGTAACGGCAGACTCCTCGGTCGTGCAACCGGAAATCCCGCTTAACTTGTGCAGACACCGCTCATGCAGACACCGCTCAGGTGACGCAGCACACCGCTTACCCCATGGAGCTGTTGGGTCGATCTACCTGCCCGCCCACAGCCTGTGTCCCGCTCCCATTGATCCCGTTGCCCTGCGCCTGCACCTTGCGCAACGTCGTCCAGGCGTACTGGGCAGCGGAAAGCGGCGCCAGCACCCCCACGACGCGCAGCAACAGCAGCCTCAACTCCCGCAGGTCGGCCCACGGCGCCACCTGCACGGTCATCACCGTCAGCACCGCCAGGATCTGCACCCCAGTGCTGAGTTTCCCCAGCCAGCTTGGCCGGAAGTTCCGCAGGATGTTGGTCACAAACAGCAGCGTCGAAATCAGCAGGATGCCCAGATCACGGCTAAAGACCAGCACCGTCACATACCGCGGAATTATCCCCACATGCGTCAGCACCAGAAACAGCGTGCTCAGCAGCGCCTTGTCCGCGATGGGGTCCAGGTACTGCCCCAGCGTCGTGTGTTGCCCCAGTTTGCGCGCCAGCAGCCCGTCCAGGCTGTCGGAAATCCCTGCCACCCAAAGCAAGGCAAACGCCAGCTTCCAGTGTCCATCCAGAATTTCGATCACCAGGAACGGCAAAACAAACAGCCGAAACATGGTCAGCAGGTTGGGCGTGGCGCGGAACTGGCGAAGGTCGGGCACTATGCTTGCGTATGAACTTGCATGGTAGCTGATCCGGAGCCGCAAGGCGTCAGGGTGGTCCTTGCAAAAATTCCCTCGATCGGTGGCAACTGCTTGCAAATGGCATAGTTAAACCAACTGGCCATTAGCCCAAACCGCATCAGCTCAACACTCATCAGCTCAACATGGCTTCCAGGGCATCGCAGGCATCCGCCACTCCGCGCTCAGTCCGTACCGTGATGGCTAAGACGCTGGCTTTTGCTGCAAATGAGGGCTGATCGAGCAACAGCCGTAGCTCCCGCGCCACGCGGTGCGCCCGGTAGCTTCCGCGCGACAACGTCCGTCCCACCCCAAGCCGGACCACACGCGCCGCGTTGTCCGGCTGATCGACTCCGAAGGGCACCACCAGCATCGGAACACCCGCCCGCAGCGCCTCCGCCGTGGTGCCGATCCCGCCCTGGTGCACAATCGCCGCCCCACACGGAAAAATTTGCGCATAGGAGCCATAGGGCAGGCAGAACAGATCCAGCCCCGGCCGTACCGCCACTTCACCCGGTTTTGCCCCAAGCAGCAGGGCTCGGCGGCCAATCCGGCGGGCAGCGGCAGCACTTTCGCGAAAGAAGTCGCCAGGCGCATTTACCGCGGAGGAGCCCAGAGTAAAGATCACCGGGGGCGATCCAGAAGCCAGCCAACGGTCCAGGGCCGGTGTCGGCTCGGCCTCCTGCGCGAAAAAGGCGAATCCCGTGGCGATCGTCTGCGGCGGCCAATCGCTCTGCGGTGGCCCCAAGGCTGGCGAAAACATGGCCAGCTCCCGCAAAGGAGCGTGGGCCCCGGCAAAGAGCGGATTTCCGCTGTCCGGCAACCCCAGGCTGCGCCGCAAATCGTCATAGGGGCGCAGCCAGCGCCGTGTCAGGCGGTCAGACAGCCCAAAAAGCAGCCGCCACACGCGCTGCGGGGGATGCAGCCGGTGGATCCACTCGGTGCCCGGCAGCAAAGGCGGATCCGTTGCCGAAAGCAGACCCGTAGGAGCCAGCATTGTCGATACCCAAGAAATGCCCAGCTTCTCCGCCACCAGTCGCGTCGCCCAGGTCAGCGGATGCGCAACCAGCAAATCGGCACCCTCAGCGGCGAGCAGGGTGTCGGCGTAGGCGGTGGGTAGAGCGGGCAAAATCAGCTGCCGCAGGATGTATTCCATGCCTCGGCGGCCGTTGAAGACGCGCCGGATCAGCTCCTGACTCAGCTTCTCCGTGGTTGCCGCGCGCAGCGGCGCAAACGGGATGCCGGCTGCCTCCACCCGCTCGCGAAAGACCGGAGTCGTCGCCACCACGGGACGGTGTCCACGCCGGACCAGTTCCTGCCCGAGGGCAAGATATGGATGCAGGTCTCCAAGAGAGCCGACGGTTGTCAGCACAATCTTTCGTCCGCTGTCCCCTATGCCATTCCCCCGTCCCGCTAGACCTACCGCCACGCGGATTGGATGCGGCGCTGCGGCGCCTTCCGCGCCCTTCATGATGGCGGGGTACCTTTCTGGCGTAAACCGGCCAGGGCTCGTTTGGCGGTACGCACATAAAGCCCGTTCGCATAGCGGTACGGTCCGATAAAGTGCAGAAACGAGGACTCCTCATACCGGATCTCAGGATGCGCCCAGTACGAAACGTAGCGCGGAGAAGGCAAGGGCAGCGGGTTTTCGGCGTTGGCGATCAGGAGGTTGGAGGTTAGTTGTTCGCTGCCCCACTCCTCCCACTGCGGCCCGGCGAGCCGCCGCATGAGGTCGGAAAACCAGGCAATCCGGTCGCGCTGCAACGATCCCCGTGCAAAGCCCACAAAGCCCGCATTGCCGCGCAGATACCGCAGCTCCGCGGCCTCGGGCAGCTGATCAAAGACCCGTTCGCACACCGCCTGCACCTGGGTGCTGGTGCTCGCCTTCAGCCGCGCGCAGGCCGCGAGCATGGGTTCCACCTGCGGATGGGAGCGGTCCCCCAGCAGAGTAAAGCTGCGATTGCCGTCAATACACGCGACCACCTCTGGAATGGGACCGCGCGTCAGCGTGTCCGAGTCCAGCTGCACGACAAAGCTGTCCTGGGATAGATCGCAGATCAGCATCAGCCGTTCCCAGCAACTGCCTTTGGGGCATCGACCCGTGCTCACCGACTGGAGGGACACCACGGTCAGCGAGGTGATCTGCCCCTCCAGCGTCCGGAGATCCCGTGCGTTCAGTGAACCGTCATTCAGAACCACGACCTCCGGCGAACGGCCAAGCGCCCTTACGAACGACTTCAAGGCCAGCAGGTACATGCTCACTTCCCCATGGGGAAGCATGGTCACCACCGTTAGCGGGCAGTCGCTTGATGGCAGAGCCGGCGTTTTGGAAAGGTCCCTACAGTTGAAGTCGAACGAGGCGCGGTTCAGCGCCCGCCGTGCGCGGAAGAACATACCGGCACCTTACCACGCGGTCGGCGGCCCGCTGTGTCCTAAGACAGGCCACAGAGCACAACCTTCGTGGCAGTTTGCGCTGCTACCGCGCCGCAGACTCCGCCCCAACGACAGCGCCGCCGCGCAGCGCCCACCAGCCGGCGGCCCCCAGCGCCAGAAAAAGCAGCACCGCCGAAAAGAACTGCCCGCGCACCACGGCGTAATCGCCGATGTCCATCGTCAGCACATTCGTCGCCAGCGGAGGGTAGTTCAGCGCCAATGCCGGCACCAAGGGAAGCAGAAACCACCACGAGCGCAAGGAACGCATGGCCTGCAGCAGCACCATCACCGGCGCAATCAGCAGGATGAAGTAGTGCGTCCAGGCGATCGGCGCAAAGATCGTCAGCGCCAGAAGCGCCATCATCGCGCCCACGGGCGGAAACGGGCGGCCAGCCGATCGCTGCCCGGCCATCTGCCGATCAGCCTGCCGGGCTACCTGCCAGTCGAGCCAGCCACCGGCTGCCGTGCACGCCAGGGTCAGGGCCGTCGATCCCAGGCGCACCGCCGTCGGCAGCGGCAGGATGCTGATGTCGAACACCTCATCCGGAGAATAAAAACGCGCCATCACCCAGGCCGCAAAGGACTGGTTATTTTGCGCCACCAAAAGCACCCGCGACACCCTGTGCAGGCTGTCCAGGTAGGCTCCCGTCAGCCCCGGCCCGACCGCCGCCAAGGTCACCGCGGCCAGCAGCCCCGTCCACAACCCCGTGCTCACCGCGGCCTTCCACCGGCCCGTGAGCAGCCAATACACCACCAGAACGATCGGCGTCAGCTTTACCGCCGCCGCGCAGGCGACCGCCAACCCCGCCCAGCCTGCAAACCACCAGCTCCCCCGGTCGCGTTCGGCGAGCATCAATCCCAAAATCGTAAGAAAGAAAAACAGCGCATGGGTCTGCATCAGGTACATCGCATAGCCAAATGGCTGCGAGAACCACAGCCCCAGCACGAGGAGCGCGATCGCCCCCGGATGGAAGATCCACGGCGTCCATCGCCGGCCCACCAGCCAGATCACCCCGGCCAGCGACAATAGCACCAGCACCAGAAACACGCGATCAAACACCCGGAAGCTGGTGTGATCGCAAAGCGGCTGCAGGACATAAGCCCACAACGGCGTCTGGACGTACGGGTGGAGGTAGCCGTAGAAGCCACCGGCCTTTCCCAGCCGCTCCCAGGTACCCGTCAGGTCGCCTACGTCGGCAAAATTGTCTGCGGAGTAGGCGTAAAGAAGCCCCGTGTGCCCCGTCGCGACCAGCCGGCAACCGACATAGGACGATGCCAGATCCTGACCCGTCTCGTTCCAGAACCGGACGGTGCCCACGACGACAAACAGAACCAAAATGAGGACCGTGATCCACGGACGTGCCGTTCGTTGGCGAAGACCTGCGAGCATCGCACCTCCTGTGTGCCCGGTGGTGAACGGCATAGGACTTCCACGGAGCGGCTCTGTCCCCACCCCGGCAAGCCCCTGTCGGCAACTGCGGCCTGACTGCTTCGCGAGCCCTCCGCCCGAACTCACACCTGAGACCGGCAACAATCTCGCATCCTAACAAATACGACAAATACGGCGACGCCATTCCGTATTCACAATGCGTTCCCAAAAGCGCTTGCCGCTCCGTTAGGTCGGCCGGCGGAAAGCGACAGCACGCTGGGCGGGATCAGACTCAGTGATAGCCCAGCTTAAAAGCAATGGGCAGCGCTGCCACGCGGGGCGGCAAGCACATTCGCTCATTGCATGCCTGAAAGCGCACCTCCACGGCTACCGCCGCTCCGGTGCCCGGCTCCCAAGCCGTAGCCGCCCGCAGCCGCAACCGGAATCGCGGCCGCCCCACATAAAAATTCACCGCGGATCCGGCTTCAGCCGATGCTTCTCGCTGCGGCCTGTCGGCACGGACGCTCACCAGTACCAAAGCTCCCCCAGGCTGCACGCGGAACTCCAGCGGGATGGGCCCACCTTCCGGCTCATCGAGCGCGTAGAGGTGCCATCCGGCGTTCACGGTGGCCTGTACCACGGCGGGAAACTCTTCGCCGGCGCGCAACGGCTGCCGTGGAAATGCCGTGAGTCGCCACTGCACTGGGGAATCTACGCGCGAGCCCGGCCGAAGGCTGGCAGGGGCCGCCTGCGCTGGCTGTCCTGTCGCGGCTGCCGGCCACAGGGACGCCAGACCCAGCAGGAAAGCCAGATGGAAGCGGGGAGCCCTCACCGCACCTCCGGCACTGAGACAGGCACAGCGACGTAAACCGCCTGCAAGACCGCATTCGTCGACACATCCTGCACCCACACGATGACGCCCAGGTGCGCCGGGTCGAGCGGCAGATCTTTGGTGCGGAAACGCACCTCGCCGAACCGGTCGTTCCGTTGCTCATAAAGGTCCAGGTAGGAGCGGGCCATTCCTTCCACCGCCTTTAGGTCGAAAGCGGCATCGATGGTCTGCTCCCCTGCCGTCTGCTTCCCTGCGGCCTGCTCCCCTGCGGCATGGTCAGAGCCCAGCCCACCCGGGAGGCGCAGTGCCGTGTCCGGTCCCATGGCCCGCACCACCATGCGGTGAAAGCGAACGCCATTCTCCCCGCTGTAGCGCACCGCGTCCTGCACCAGCGCGGTGTGGACCACCACCCGGCCCGGCAGGGCGGACGCTGTGGCACCCGGCGCGACCGAAACGGCCGCATGGGTAGCCACCACACCAGTCGCCTGGGTCGCTGCCAGGCGTAACCGAACGGGGGCCGGCCGTGTCGCCGCCGCTTCGATCTCCTCCGCGAAGCCCACCACCACATTTTCGACGTCGCTCCGCGCGGAACCGGCTACCGGCAGCGGATCCCCATCGAGGAATGCCTCCGGCGTGCTCCCGACGCGGTACACGGCCGCCCGGCTCTCTGAGGCCGGGGTCGTCAGCGGATCCGGCCGCGGGATGTTTTCGTCATATTCCAGCACGGCAAGATCCTGCCGCCCGTAGGTGGTCAGCAGGCTTTCGATGGCCAGGTCCGGCGCCATGCAGGGTTCGCAGCCGGAGCCCGTAAACAGCTCCAGCAGAACCGTGTGCCCACCCGCCGGCAACGTCCGGGGCGGCAGGGTGAAGACCGCCGGCATGAGCTTGCTGTAGAGCGCATCCACCGTTGCGTCCAGCCCCCTCTCGCCGCCGGCTCCGCCGCCGGCTTCGTACAGTCTCAGCGCCTGCGCGTGCCACGGTGCCGCGAGCGCCCCGGTCGCCTCCGCACGCTCAAATGCCGCCAGCGCCACCCCGTCCTGGTGGCGCTGGAGCGCGAACTGCCCTTCCAGTGCGTTCACCTCGCCCGAAAGCGGGTCCAGCCGCGATGCCTCGGCCAGCAGCGGCGCCGCCCTCTCCGGCTTCTCTTCCCGCAGCTCGACATTCGCGAGCGCCGCCAAGCAGAGTACCCGGTCGTGCTCGAAGTTCCGGTGCACCTCGCGAGCGCTCAGCGGCGGCAATCTGTAGTGCCTTTGTTCGGCGGTCGTCTCCCGGCGGAAACGCTCCTCCGTGAGCGCCGCCACTGCCATCTCGGCCCACCCCTGCGCCGCAGGCAGGTCCGCGCCGGCGGGCTCGGCGCTCGCCAGCGCATCGGCCACGCGGGCCTCTTCCAGGGTCCGCTCCAGCCCGGGAGGTGCGTCGGCGATCTCCTCCGCGGCCAACATATGAACCTCGTCGGTGCGCCCTGGGGAACTCCGCAGGACCGTTTCCAGCGCCAACTCAGTCGCCCTCGGCCGCAGGGCGCTTTCCGGGTAGGTCTTCCTGAACTGCAGCAAGTTTTGGAAGCGTTCTCTGGGGTCGGCGGTCGCGCGCGCCATCCGAAACGCCTCGGCGTCCTCCGCGCCGTCCCGCACCGCCGCCGTTTGCGCCGACGCGGGCAGCGCAAGCAGCACAGCGACGGACCAGGGAATCATTGCCCAGGGAACCATTACCCAGGGAATCACCGCCCAGGGAATCACTGCCCAGGGAATCACTGCCCAGCGGATCGCAGACGAAAGGCGCATGGCTTTCCCTCTCCCTTTCACGTCCATACGTTACGCGATCGGGCTGCATTTCCGAGCTCGGACCAGCCGACGTCTCCGCCGGCAGCGACCGCACGTCGGCAGCCCGGGTTGCATTCCGCTATTCTGCCCTGCATGACCAGTCTGCCCCGCATGGCTCACCCTGCGCCCTTCTCACCGCTCCTTTCCAGGCAGAAACGCGGCGCGTTTCGCTCTGGCAGCGCGGAACGATGCGGCTAGGCTATTTCGGCGGCAGCTTTGACCCGCCCCATCGCGCCCACCTGCTCGTTGCCGAACTGGCGCGGCGGCAGCTTACGCTGGATCGTGTGTTGCTCGCCCCTACCGGCCGTCAGCCACTGAAATCCCGTGGCACCGAGGCCCCTTTCGCCGATCGGCTCCGCATGGTGGAGCTGCTTTGTGACGGTCACCCCGGCCTCGAGGCCTCGGCCATCGACGGCCCCAGGCCGGCCGGCGAACCCAACTACACCGTCGACACCCTGCGCCGGCTCCGCGCTTCCTTCGCGGACTCCCTCGCACAGGCACCCTTCCCGGACACCCCGGCGCCCCATCCCAACGCCGGTTTCGTCCCTGTCCCACGGGCCCCGATGGAAATCTTTGCCATTATCGGGGCGGACGCTTTTCTCGGGATACGTCAATGGCGCCATCCCGATGAGCTCTTTCGTCTTGCCCAGTGGATTGTGATCAGCCGCCCGGGTTTCGTACCGGATGTCGAGTCGCTGCGCCTCGATCCGGCGCAAACGGCGGCCGTGCACCTGCTTCCAGGCCTTCATGACCCCCTTAGTGCTACCGAGCTGCGCCGCCGCCTCCGCGCCGGCATGGATTGCCACGCCCTCATGCCGTCCGGCGTTCTCCAATACGTGGAAGATCGAAAACTGTACCGTGGATAGTGCTGAACGGCCGGAGGTTGCCTCGTTCTGTGTCGAATTGACACAGAAATTGGCAGGAACGCACCCGAGACCCTACAATGAACCGTAGATTTGCAGCTCCCCCGAGATGGTTACCGGCCCTGGCCGGCCACCTGAAAGAGCTGGGGTGACGAAGGAAGCACATGAAGTTGAGTTGGTTCGGCCGCGCGGCTCTGGCCCTGGTTTCAGCACTCGCCCTGGGGCTCAGCATGACGGCCTGCGGTGGCGGTACGATCGCCTATATTTGGACAGTGGGCCAGGAGTTTCAGCAGATCTCCGGCTATAAGGTTGATGACTACACTGGCAACCTTACCCAGGTCGGGCGTTCCCCGTTCAACGTGAACGGGGCGAAACCGGTCGACATCGTGGTCAAGCCGGGCGGGCGGTACGTGTACGTCATCAACCAGGGCATGACGAGCAGCGCCAAGGGCAACTCCGCTGATGCCGGCATCTCCGTCTTTTCCGTCGGCGGCGGCGGTACCCTGACCTTCCAGCAAACCTACGCCTCACAGGGCTTTGTGCCTCTATGGGCCGCCTTTGACGCCTCGGGCACATACCTCTTCATACTCGATGAGTACTCGCCGAGCGGGGACGGGAATGGATCCATTACCACCTTTGCCTCCGATCCCAACACCGGCCGCCTGACCCTTGTCACCCAGAACGCCAGCACGCCCGCCAACGGCGCCGCACCCACCTTCCTGGAAGTGGGCGTTTCCCCACTTCAGATGGCATCGAGCGGCAGCTGCCTGTTTACGGCCAATTCCAAGGATCAGTCGATCACGCCCTATGCCGTTTCCAGCGGTCAGCTGAGCACCGTGACCACTGGCAAGTTCTTCCCAGGTTCCAGCAACATGACCTCGATCAACGGCAATGCCACGTACATGATCGTGACTGATGCCGGCAAGGCCTCGACCACGGGCACCTCTCCAGGAACTATTTTCCCGTACACCATCGGAGCGGCCTGCAACCTCACTTCCTTCACCGGTGGTGCGCAGGCGAACGATGGAAGCGTTAGCAATCCGTCCTACTCCTTCCTGGATGCCACCAACAAGTTCCTTTACATCCTGAATAAGTCCACGACCTCGACCGCTACAACGTCTTCCTTCAGCTACATCACGGCGTACAGCATCCAGAATGGTGAGTTGGCGGAGATCTCGGGTTCTCCCTACAAATCCGGCTCGGGCCCGACCTGCATGGTGGAGGATCCAACGTCCAAGTTCGTGTATGTCGCGAACCAGAACGACGGAACCATCACCGGATACAGCTTTACGAGCACGGAAGGCACGCTCTCCGATCTATCCCGGGGCTCCACCTTCACCACGGGCGATACCGGCCTGACATGTCTTGCGCTGAGCGGCTCCGTGGACTAGGTGGCGCTTGCCCGAACCGGAGCAGCATTCCGGACCCTGCCGTTTAACATTCGCACTGCTGGGGAATCCCTGGCGCTATCGCACCCGGCCCGTATCTTGGGCCGATGTAAGGAAGCAGATGAGCTTGAAGAACATCGTTCGTAGTGCCGCTGTCGGAGGAGCTTCGCTGGCCCTGGCGCTCGGGCCCACGGCCTGCAGCCGCGACTATACCGTCGCCTGGGTCTACTCCGTATCCGCCTCCAACGGCACCGTCTCCGCCTATGGCGTCGACTTCGAAACGGGTATCCTCAACCAGGTTGCCGGCTCACCCTTCGCCACGCCCTTCACCAATCCCGTCCGGGTAGTCGCTGCACCCAATAACAAGTTCATCTATGTGATCGGCGGCTCCCAGGATGCCCAGGTGGAAGAGTTCTCCGTCGGCACCGATGGCAAGCTTTACGGCGAGCACACCTACAATCTCACCGGCACCTATCCCACCAACGCCACGGTCGATACCACCGGCACCTTTCTGTACGTCACCTACACCTACCAGTCCGGTTTTTCGCCCGCCTCGCCCGGTCCCGGCGGCCTCACCATCTTCCCCATCAACAGTGACAACAGCCTCGGGACGGCGGTGAACCAGAACGTCGGCAATAACCCCGTGGCTATCGCGCTGGCCACCCCGGTATGCGTACCCGCCCCAGCGGCGGTGATCGCCGGTAACAGCACCTGCAGCAACGTCACCGGTGGCGGCTCCGGCGTGAACAATATTTATGCCTACGTGCTTGATCAGGAGCTCACCCTGGCCAAGCCGACTGTTCTCGGGTACGCCCAAAACACCGCGAACGGCACCCTGACTCTGCTCTCCGGCACGGCCTTTAACCCGACCCTGAACACTTTCCAGGGTTCCTCCGCCGGCGTTGTTCCCTCTGCCATCGCGGTCGATGGCACCACGCGCTACGTGTACGTCACGGATCAGGAACAGAACGAGGTGCTCGGTTACCAGATTGCCCGCACCACCACCGGCAACCTCACCCCGCTCAGCGGCAGTCCCTTCAACACCGGCGCATTTCCGCTTGATGTCAGGATCGATCCCCGTGCGGACTACGTCTACACCGCCAACTTCAACGCCAGCACCGTTAGTTCCTTTGCCATCAATCAGGCTACCGGGAATCTGACCACGGTCGCCGGCGGCAACTTTCTCCCTGCGACCAATCCCACCTGCGTTACGATCGAACCGGCCCTCGGTCAGTTCTTCTACACCTCGGATTTCAAGAACGGTTCGATTTCGGGTGCCACGCTGAACGCCAATACCGGCGCCTTGACCGCGGTAGCGGATACACCCTTTCCCACCGCAGCGCTGCCTTCCTGCCTTACGTCCGTCGCTAACGGCGAGCACGCGAGCGTGGTCCTAAATCCATAGCCACTCACCCGAACTACCCTCGTGCAGGTTAAGGTTCCGCACAGCAGAAAGCCCGGCTCCGGCCGGGCTTTTCTGCTGCACGAACTGCTAATTTCCGCTGAGGTACGCTGTGCTCCAATAGAAGCGTGAACCCTTCCCTGCCCTTTCAACTCGGCCCGGTTGCCCTCGGCGCCGGCCAGCTTTTTCTTGTCGCTGGTCCCTGCGTGCTGGAGTCGGAGACTCATGCGCGCTCGCTCGCTGAGGCCATCGCGCGCCTTGCCTCCGACCTAAAGCTGCCCTATATCTTCAAGGCGAGCTTCGACAAGGCCAATCGCACCTCCATTCGCTCCTTTCGCGGCCCCGGTCTGGCCGAAGGTTGCCGCATCCTGCGCTCGATTGCCCAGGACCACGGCCTCCCCATCCTGACCGACATCCACACTCCCGACCAGGCGACCGAGGCCAGTGACGCGCTCGGCGATATCGATGCGATGCTGCAGATTCCAGCCTTTCTTTGCCGCCAAACCGATCTGCTGGTCGCTACCGCCCGAGCCTGCGCCGGTCCCCGCCGCGCCGTTAACGTCAAAAAAGGGCAGTTCGTCGCTCCGGGGGACATGCGCCACGCGGTCGAAAAAGTGCATGAGGGAGGCTGCCCCCGGGTTTGCCTTACCGAGCGCGGCGTCAGCTTCGGTTACAACAATTTGGTAGTCGACATGCGCTCCCTGCCTATCATGCGCGGTCTGGCTCCCGTCATCTTTGACGGCACGCATTCCGTCCAGACCCCCAGCGCGGCCAACGGCGTTTCCGGCGGTCAGCCCGAGTTCATCCCCGTTCTCGCCCGCGCCGCTGTGGCGGCCGGCGTGGACGGCATCTTCCTCGAGGTCCACGAGAACCCCGCCCAGGCAAAATCAGACGGCGCCAACGCCCTCCGCCTCGACAACCTGCGGGAGGTGCTCGAAACCCTGCTGGCCGTGCACGCCGCCGTTACACCAGGGAGTTCTCCGAAAAACGTGTAGACAAAAATAGGCCCTCCATTGCTGGAGGGCCAATCTGCCTTGGTATCTCTCCGTCAGGAGAGTTCGTGAGGCGGCGGAGAGCCGCCAAACTGGCGAAGTATGCAGCTTTAGGAAGAGCTCTGCATCGTTCTGCCTTGGTAACGCTTGGGCAGGGTTACTGGATTGGCTATCGGTAATCTTTTTTCGAGGCCTTGTGGATTTTTACTTCAGGGTGACGGCGGTTACGCGAAGCGCCGGCACCGCTTGGTTCCAGTCCGGCCGGACGTCGTCAAAGGTCAGCCTGAACTCTCCACCGGCCCCGGGCGTCAGTGGCTCCGCGCTCAGTGGCTCGGTATCGATGTAGGGTTGTCGGGTCCGAATCAACATCATCGGCACGGTCTCGGTCTGCGGGGCCACGCCGCCGTCCGCGGGAAAGCTGACCTCGACCGTCGCACCCACCACGGTAGACGAGCCCCGGTTGATAATCCGGCCATCGACAAAGGTCTCCTTGCCGCCGGAAAAACTCGTCGATTCGCTCATCTGCACGTCGGAAAGCACCAGTTGCGGCGCATAGGCGGCGTTGACGGTTCCTGCCGCCGCCGCGGCCGGCCCGCCATGTCGCCGTCCAAATACCAGCAAAAATCCCAGGAGGACCACCACAACCAACGCCGCAACCGTAATCGCCGCGACCGGCAAGCCAGGCGCCTTCTTCTCCGGCGTACTAAACATCGTCATGTTCCCCCGGGTCGATCGTGGGCCCCCGCAGCTCACCCTTTGAGCCTGAATCGTAGTCTCGAGATCGTACGTTAGGGACAACGGGCGCAGGAGACTTACGGCTCATTCTGCGACGCTTTGCTTCAGAAACCTGCTTGCGTTTCAACTGCTCTCGGTAGTCCGGACCTTCCATCTCGATCAGGACGCACATTTCCTGCAGACGCGAGCGCATCCGCTCTCCAATGCGATCTCCCAGCGTCTCCTGCCTGGCGGCAAGTACAGGACCGTTCAGATCAACTGCAGCAGGGGGAGCGTTCTGGTAGTTGGTCGTGATAATTGTTGCCTTACAGTCGTTATAGCGGGTGTTCAAGATGTGCTCGATCATTTCGTGAACCCAATCGGTTTGACGAGCGGCTCCCAGTTCGTCAAGAACAAGAACCTGAGCCTCAAAGATCGGCCTTAGGATCTCTCGTTCTGTGATGTCCACTGATCGGTTGTAGGAATTCTGTACCTGCTTGAGCAGGTCAAGCCCATGAACGAATAACCCCTTTACCCCGTTCGCCAACAAGGCCTGCAGAATACCTACCGCAAGATGCGTCTTGCCTACCCCAAGTCGACCCGTGATCAGGAGACCATCGCCTTCCATGGTCCAGGAATGACTGTTGACGAAACCCCGGGCTTCAATCAGCGCACGCTGAAGAGACAGATTGGGTTCGTCTTGATTGGGAACGAAGTTGTCCAGGCTACAGTCTCGGTAGCGTTCAGGGATTTTAGCCGCTTCAAACTTGCGGATGTCGCGCCGCGCCAAACGGCAAATACACTCCGTCGCGGCACGCGTGCCATCGGATCTCTCAAGGATCCGCAGGCCGGCTCCGCCACAAAGGTCACATCCGTCGAACATGCTCATACACAGGTACCGCGCCCTTTGCCCTATCCAGTATCGCAGGCGTTCGGTCCCAGCGTTTTCCGGTCGAGCAAACAACCATCCAAATTTGGCTGTGGATCGTTGTCATCGTGGAAGCAAAACAGGGCGGCAAAAGAGCACGGTGGAGCACCGTGAAGTGGAGCGGCTCGGATGACCCCGCACGCACCGGGATGCACCTCTCGGGGGATGGCTTCACGACCCTTACTCACAACCGTGTAGGGGCAGGCAAAACTAGTTTTGCTGGTATCGCCCCAGTACATCCTGGAGCGACAGCACACCCTCGATGGCACCGCGCATGGCACGGTTCATCACCGGCAACAGCGGCCAGCGGCGAAAGTGCGGCAGGGCGTTCGAGAGTAGCTGGTCGGGAAAGATCATTGGCGTGCGCTCCGGACCCAGCCGCGTCTCCAGGGCATCCTTCGCGCCTGCGCTTTCCCCCGTTTCGAGGTCCGCGATCAGCTCGTTGAGCTCAGCCGTTGTGGCCGCGTACCAGAGGCCGGCGCAGCAGCGCACCAGCACCGCCGGCGCTTCGCGGGTCGCGGCGTTGCTGTCGAGCAGCCTTTTGATCTCCCAAAGGCTCTCCCTCCCTTCCAAGATCGGCACGTTCACGCCCTGCAGCGCGTCTTCAAAGCGCAGCTCGGTTTCTTCACGCTGCTCTTCCATCGAAGGCAAATACAGCCCATCCTGATGCGTGAACAGCTCAAACACGGGCACCGGCTGCAGCGCCCGCGAGATCAGGTAGGCGACGGTGTTGGCAAGAATGACCGGCAGCACAATCGCATAGTTCTGGCTGACCTCCATCACCATGAACACGGAGGTCAACGGCGCGCGCAGAAACGCCGCAAACAGTACGCCCATGCCCACCAGCGCGTAGGACCCGACCGAGCCTGTCAGCGACGGAAAAAAAATCTTCTCAAACGAGCCGACCGCCGCACCCAGCATCGCCCCTACAAACAGCGTGGGCGCGAACATGCCGCCGGGCGTTCCACTTGAAAACGAAACCGTTGTCGCCAGAATTTTGAACACGGCCAGCAGCAGCAAGAGCTTCAGCGTGTACTGCCCATGGATGGCCTGGTCCATCGCACCATAACCGGCGCCCATCACCTGCGGCAGCCCGAAAAAGCCGATCCCACCCACAAGCAGGCCGGCCAACGCCGGCTGCAGGATCTGAAACCACGCCGGCTGCCGCCGCAGCGCTGGTCGCAGGTAGCCCAGGAACTTGGCAAACACCAGCGACGCCGCCCCGCCCACCAGACCCAGCAGCGCATAGGCCAGCAGCTCGCGCGGGTCCCGCAGATTCACCACCGGGATGCGGAACATGGGCGACGCTCCCCAGAACCACCGCGCCACCACCACCGCTGAAACCGCCGAAAGCACGATGGACCCCAGCACCGCCGAACTCCACTGCCCGATCACCTCTTCAATGACGAACAGGATGGCTGAAATGGGTGCGTTGAACGCCGCGGCCAGGCCCGCCGCAGCCCCCACGGGGGCAAACACCCGCAGCCGGTTACGCGAGAGCCCCACCTTGCGGCTGATCAGCGAGGCGATGCCAGCGCCAATCTGCAGGGAAGGATCTTCCGGCCCGAGTGAGTGCCCACTGCCGATGGCCAGCGCCGCGAGCAGAAATTTGCCCACCACCGTGCGGATGGAGATAAAGCCGTTGTGGATATACAGCGCGGCCTTGGTCTGGTTCACACCCGAGCCGCGCACCGCGGGAAAAACAAAGCGGGTCAGCAGGGCAATGACGAGCCCCGCCCCGGCCGGCGCAAGCAGCAGCCGCAGCTGGTGCGGCGCCGGAGCCGAGCCCTGCAGCAGCACCGTAAGCCACTCGATGGCCATGCGGAAGGACACCACCAGAAGCCCTGAAATCACGCCGATAAAGATCGAAAGCAGCAGAAACAGCCGCTCCTCGCGGTTGGGCGCGGCGGTGCCCGTCTCCCCGGCGGTGCCCATCTCCCCAGCGGTGCCTGGAAGCGTCTGTTCTGTCGCCGCTGCCGCGACCGTCTCGCTGTCCCCGCTCACTCCGCCCCTCCACCCGTCGCCTGCGCGCGCCGCGCCAGTTGCAGGAGCAGGGCATCATCCCCGGTTGGGGGCCCGCAGGCCGAGGCCAGCTCCATCTCCGTATCCTCAATCAGCTGGGCCTCTGTGTCCTCCAGGGCCGAGTCGCGCGCCAAAGCCCGCAGGTTCAGGGAGCGTCCCTGCGCCATCCAACGGCTGTGCAAACTGTTTAACAGACCCAGAACCGCCGGGGTTGGCGGAGGCGCCCTGACCACCGGAGGCGCGTTTTCCGCGCCTTTGCCCGCCATCGGCGGCGGCGACAGCTGCACCGTGCAGGCCTTTAACCGGCTTTGCGCAACGCCCGCGTCGAGCAGAATGTGTTGCGCCCTTTCCCCTGCGGAGAGGTCGCGTCCCAGGCTCAACTCCGGTAAACGATGCGCCTGGGCGGCCAACTGCGCCAGGCCTTCTGCTGTACCTTCTTGGCCATGTGTCCGTCGCGCCAGGTCGGCGGCCGCGGTGAGGCTGCGACTCGCGGCGGGGTACTCCGCCATGGCGTACTCGGTACGTCCCTCGCTCCCAAGCGCCGCAGGATCGTGCGGAGCCAGCGCGACAGCTCCTTTGTACAGCCGCAGCGCATCCGGCAGATCACCCAACGCGCGCAAACGGTCGGCGATTTGAAGGTGCAGCGGCAGATCCTTTTCCGGCGCGTTGCCTGCCGCGATGAGCAGTTCGGCCTGCGCCGCCGGCACCTCGCCGCGCCCGACCAGGTAGTCCGCCAGTTCCAATCTCACCTCACGCCGCCGCTGCACGCCAGTTCCCTCCCAGTTGCCGAAGATGGAGGCGCGGTAGTAGTTCACAGCCGCCCCGGCATCCCCACGCTGCCGCGCCAGCCGGGCCAGTTGCAGGTTCAGAAAGCCATCGCCTGGATGCACCTCCCACAGACTAAGAAAATAGTTATTTGCCGCCTCCAGATGCCCCGCCCCGGCGAGGGCCTGCGCCAGAAGCAGTTGATCGTCAAAATCGTCCGGCGCATAGGAGAGCGCGGTGCGCAGCGCCGTCGCTGCTTGATCAGGATGTCCCTGCGCCAGCGCCAGTCGGCCGCGCGCCGACCAGCGCCGCCCGAGGTCCGCCCGGTGCGCCTCAAAGGACCTGAAGAGAAACAGGGTCATGCCGAACAGTGCAACGGTGATCAGGCTGAGCGCGACCAACACAAAACCGTCCCGCAGGTAGATCCCCCGCCGGGTGACGCCCGGTCTGGCCCCGGATGCGGCAATCAAGTCCGTTCGCGCCTCCGTGTCGTGTTTCACACTTGTCCTCATCGCCAGGCGGGCACCAAGCTATCGTCAAGCTGTGGGCGCGGGGGAGCCGTCTACCGATTCATCCTCAGCTTACATGCTGCGCTCAGCGCTCAAATTAGCGCAAGCAGCTGACTTTTGGCGGCGCAGCCTCTCGGCGGCAGCGGGATTGCAACTGTGTTGTAATCGGGCTGAGATGCTTGCCTTTTTTCGGTGTTCTCGGTCCGTTCTTCTCCCAGCAGCGTCTCGCAACTCATTTCATCACCCTCAGGCAAACTGTCCCGGGTGGCTTCTCGCACGGCGACCGTACCGCGCGCTTTTTTGCTTCGCTCTGCTGACCATGAGCGGTCCTTTTGGTTACCAAAGTGCCAATGGGCAATCCGCCCGTGGTCTCCCGGAGGCCGTTGCGGCTCCGCCGGAGCCCCTGAAACCCGCTCTGGATACGGACCTCACAGGTGCCGTAGCGCCCGCAGCGAAGCAAAGCGTTTCTGAGATTGCTGAGGGCGGGGTGGAGAACCACCTTCCAGAAAGTTTGGCGCGAGAGCTCTCGTTTTCCCGAGCGTTCTGGCCGTCAATGGCAGGCGCAGATGCGGTGGACGCGCTTCACTACTCAGATCGGCGCCAGCCTTCGGTGGACAGCGACCATGTCGGCTCCACGGACGTCCCCATGGATAGCTGGATCTATCCAACCCTGGAGCGTCTTGGTTCCATAGGTCTGATCCCATCACAAAGCGAAGCCATTCGTCCGTGGACCCGCCAGGAGTGCCGCCGGCAGGTCCGGGAGGCGGAAGACCTCCTGTTCGGTTTTGGCAGTTTGGATACGTCTTATGACAGGGGTGTGAAAGAGGAAGCGGAACGGCTGCTGCCGGATCTTGAGCACGAGTTGGAAGAGCCTGACGGCGCCTCTACGGCTGTGCTCGAATCCGTCTACGCCCGCGTCGGAATCATCGGCGGACCGGCGCTTACGGATGGCTTCCACTTCGGTCAGACCTGGTGGAACGACTTCGGCCGTCCCCTTGGCCGCGGTACAAGCTCGATCCTCGGCTATTCCGGGCGGGCTGTCTCCGGTCGATTCTTCCTCTACAACCGCGAGGAGTTGCAGACAGATCCGGGCGTACCGGCGGTCACTCCGGCGATCGCGAACACCTTCAATCAGCTGGATAATGTCCCGTTTGACGCCACCTCTGTCATTCCCGCAGGGGCTCTGATCCTGCCCATGCCTGCCCGGGCAGCCTATGTGCGCGGACGTCCATTGGATCTCTACGCCGGGATGGCCTTTGGCGGAACCGCGCTCTCCTTCGGCAAGCAGGAGATTTACTGGGGCCCGACCACCATGGGCCCGTTTTCGTTTTCAAATAACGCGGAACCCACCTATAACCTCCGCTGGGTCTGGACGCGCCCGCACGAACTTCCCTGGCACCTGGGCACCTACCGCGTTGATCTTACCTTTGGAAAACTCTCAGGTCACCAGCACCCCGCGCGGCCGTACTTTAATGGACAAAAGGTAGATCTCACTTTTGGGCGCTACCTTGAAATGAGCTTTACGCGCTGGTCCATCCTGTGGGGTGTCGGTCACCCGATCACTCTGGGGAGTCTCAAGAACAATCTCGCCAGCTTCGATTCCACCGGTACCAATTTCCAATACGGGGACCGCGCGGATCCTGGCGATCGCAAGGGCGGTTTTGACTTCCGCATGCATGTGCCGGGGTTGAGCAACTACCTGACCGTGTATGCCGACTCCTACTCGGACGATGAACCAAGTCCGTTGTCGGCGCCGCGCCGCGTCGCCTGGAGTCCAGGCGCGTACCTTGCGCGGCTTCCTTATCTGCCCCACATGGACCTCCGGTTCGAGATGGCGAGCTCCGAGGAACTCAGCCAGGATGAGGGCGGAACGCGCTTTTTCATCAACAACCAGTACCGCGACGGCAACACAAACAAAGGCTTCCTGCTGGGCGATGCGGTCGGACGCGACGCGCGCGCCTTCGAAGGCAGGCTCGGGTATTGGTTTTCGGCCCGCACCCGGGTGGAAGCGAGTTACCGCCAGAGCAAGATCAGCGAGACGTTTCTCCCAGGCGGCGGCACGACTTCGGATGCGTTCGTCAACGCAAGTTATGCCTTCACGCCGGCGTGGTCGGCGCAGGTGTTTGGGCAGTATGAGCGATTTCTGATCCCCTCGGACATGCCGGGAAGCCAGCGAAACGGGAGTGCGCGTTTCCAAATTACCTGGACCCCCAAGAACATCGGGTTTGCCCACTGAACGGCCGCGTGCCAAGGGTAAGCGGGCAGGCTTGGCAGCGGATCCTCGCGTCGGCGTATAGCGCAGCGCCGCTTGCCTTTTCCCTGCGCCTCCCACACACTCAAAGCAATTTGTCCACCATGCGCCTCCGGCTCCCATTGCTTTTATCGCTCCTCCTCTTCAGTGCGTACACGGCAGGTGCCCGTGACACCGCGGCCGAACACAAAGCCGCCGTCTACGCCGCGCAGGAGATGGCCGCCGCGCCGGCCCACGGCAACCTGTCCGACTACACGCTTCCCCCTGATCAGCTCGCGAAAGCGCAACATCTCGCCACTGTCCACACCACCATGCACTTCGCGGACGAGATCTGGGGCGTCGTCGAGCTGCTGCTTCTGCTCTTCTTCGGCGGCATCGCCTCCATCCGCGACCGAGCGCTTCGTCTCAGCCGCAATCGCTGGGTGCAGGGCTACGCCTTCCTTTTCCTGTTTCTCCTGGCCGGCTCTGTCCTCAATCTCCCGCTGGACCTCTACGGCCACAGCACCTCGCTGCGCTACGGTCTTTCGGTCCAGAGTTGGGACAGCTGGTTCGCCGACCAGGCAAAATCCTTCCTGCTGGAGTGGCTGGTTGGCGGGCTCGTCCTCATGCTGCTCTTCTGGATCATCCGCAAGCTGCCAAACCGCTGGTGGCTGGTCTTCTGGGTGTGCAGCATCCCCCTTACGCTCTTCGGACTCTTCATCGGCCCCTATGTGGAACCCCTCTTCTTTCACTACGAACCGCTCGCCAAAAGCCAACCTGCCCTCGTGAAGCGGCTTGAAGAGGTCGCCCAGCGTGGCGGCATGAACATCCCACCCGATCGCATGTTTCTCATGCAGGCCTCCACCAAACTCACCACGCTCAATGCCGACGTGGAGGGCTTTGGCAGCTCCAAACGGGTCGTCGTGTGGGATACCTCGGTCCAGAAGTTGACCCCGGACGAAATCCTCTTCGTCTTCGGCCACGAATCCGGCCATTATGTTCTCGGTCACATCGTGCGCGGCCTCCTGCTTGGCTTTATCGGCAGCTTTGCGCTTTTGTTCATAGGGTTTCTGTTTATTCGTTCCGCGCTCTCCCGCTTTGGGAAACGCTGGCGCATTCCGGGGCAGGAGGACTGGGGCGCCTTTGCCGTTTTGGTGCTCGCCTTCGCCGTCTTCTCCTCCCTGCTCGAACCCATCACGGCCACGCTTTCCCGCGCACAGGAGCACGCCGCAGATATTTACGGGCAGGAGGCCATTCACGGCATCGTCGGGGACCCGCAAGGGACGGCCCGCCGGGCCTTCGACACCCTCGGTTCCACATCACTCGTCGATCCCAACCCCAGCCGCTTTCTGGAGTTTTGGAGCTTTGACCACCCTGCTATCGGCCGCCGCGCCGCCTTCGGTTGGGCCTACGATCCCTGGGCTCCCGGCTACGCTCCCAAGTATTTCCCGGCAACTGGAGCAGTAAGGCAATCAGCGCAGTAGCCATTCCTCGCGGGTGTTCTGTGGCTGTCCAGAAGCGGATCTCTCCACTACGCGACTTCGTTGCTCCGGTCGAGATGACAATTTATGGGGGCGATTCCGGCCTGAGTCGGGATGACAATTTTAGGCACCGATTCCGCCCCTAGTAGTGATGAAAACTTAGGTCAGCGACTCCGGTGCTTCCGCCGCCACAGGCACGAACTCCCGGGAGCCGTCCTCCGCGATGCGGATCCCGCCCGAGCCGATGTCGTAGACCCAGCCCGAGACCGTCAGGGCGCCCCGCGCAATCGCCCCGGCTGCTGCGGGATGCGTTTTCAGGTGCAGCATCTGCATCAGCACATTCTGTTCCGTCAGACGCCGCATCGTCTCCGTGGGTCCATCCTCGGGTTGGCTCCCCGAGGTGGCCACCTGCAGCGCCGCCTGAGCGTTGTGCAGCCACGTGCGCACGGCGGGCAGGCTCTCCGTCGACGCCGGATCGAGCAGCGCCTTCATCGCCCCGCAGTCGGAGTGCCCGCAGATCACCACATGCTGCACCTTCAGCGCAGAGATCGCATACTCAATCACCGCCGACACGCCGCCCGGCATTTCGCCGTAGGCCGGCACCATATTGCCAATGTTGCGCGTAACGAAGACCTCGCCTGGCCCGGCACCTGTGATGGCCTCCACGTCCACACGCGAATCCGAGCAGGCAATCACCAGCGTGTGCGGCCGTTGCGGATGGTCCGCCGCGCGCCTGTACACATCGGCGTTTTCGGCGTGCACCTCTAATTGAAAGCGGCGCACGCCGGCCTTCAGGCGTTCTAAAGGAGAGGAGATCGGAGTCTGGTTCATACCTCCCTTAGCTTAAAGGGAGATGGAGGTAAACCGCCCAAAATGAGCTCCATTGCACGGCGAGCCCACCTCTACCGCCATCCTCTATGATTCCCACATGCCTGACGCGCCCCAACCGGACTGCTTGTTCTGCCGCATCGTCACCGGGGAGATCCCGGTCGCTCGCCTGCACGACGACGCGGACACCCTGGCCTTCGCCGACATCCACCCCCAAGCGCCCGTTCACGTGCTCGTCATCCCCAAGCGCCACATCGCCTCCCACGCCGAGGCGCTGCCCGAAGACGCCGCCCTGCTCGGCAAGCTACTCGCCGCCGCCGGCGAGGTCGCCCGCGCGCAGCACCTTGAGGCCGGGTACCGCCTGGTCATCAATACCGGCGCGGACGGCGGCCAGACCGTCGAGCACCTTCACGTTCATGTGCTTGGGGGCCGCCACCTGGGCTGGCCCCCAGGTTAGGGTTTCAAAACCTAAACCAGCCCTTGAGCCCCTGTTAACTACCCTGGTTCACGTTGCCCGCCGACTCCGCGCCACCTCGCCGCCAACTTCACCCGCCAACTTCGGCGGCAAGGGATAACGCATCGCCGAGCAGGCCGGCTGCGTCCAAGGGATGTGACTGCTTCTCCCTGGCTGCATGCCCCGACGGTCCTGGTCGTTTTGGCTACGCTGGCTCTGCTGCCGATTTTCGGGATGAAGCTCTGGAGGCGTATGGCTATCGCATCAACCCGCAGGGAACCCATTCCGGCTCCCACCCATGACATCGTTGCTCCAGCCTCAGGCTGGGAGGCCGGCCAACGCGAAACGGCTGTCTTTGCCGGCGGATGTTTCTGGGGGGTGCAGTCCGTCTTTCAGCGCGTGAAAGGCGTTCTTCAAACCTATGTGGGGTATACCGGCGGCTCTGCTGACACCGCCGATTACAAGTCAGTCAGCTACAAGCAAACCGGTCACGCCGAAGCCATTGAGATCGTTTACGATCCGGCGAAGGTGAGCTACGGGAGCCTGCTGCGCATCTTTTTCTCGGTGGTGCATGATCCCACGCAGCTGAACCGGCAGGGCGGGGACGTCGGCACACAGTACCGTTCCGCGATCTTCTTCACCAACGATGAGCAGCGCGAAGCGGCATCGGCCTACATGCAGCAGCTCGACGCGGCGGGTGTCTTTTCAGGGAAGATCGTTACCTCCCTCACGCCGCTTACCACTTTCTACCAGGGTGAGGACTACCACCAGGACTACGCCATCAAGAACCCGCATAACCCTTACATCCAGGTCTGCGACATTCCCAAGATCGCTTCCCTCGGCCAACAATTTCCAGAGCTCTTTCAGGAGTATCGGGGGTAACACCTTTGCAGCACAGGGGTCTGGTTACCTGCGTGCTAAAGTTTGCTCATCCGGCAGATCTTCCCCTGCCCAGGTGATTCGGGTTTTGATGAAGAAATACGGAACGCTTTCTCAGAGGATCGTCGGCCTCACGCTTTTGGCGGCGATTTCTGGCCAAACCGCCGTTGCCCAAAGCGCGGCGGCTGCTCAGCCGATTACCTCCGGACAGCAATCCCTGCAGCAACTCGGCGGCAAGGCTAGCCAGGCCGGTGGCACCGCCGGCGCTACCGGTTCCAAGGACAGCTCGACGACGCAGAAACCAGCCGGACCAACCGGCTCCAGTAAGCCGGCGAGCGCGGCGGAGGCCGCCAGCACCACGAAACTCACCCTGGCTCCCACCGATCCCTCGGTAGCACCCGCAAACCTTCCCAAACGCCGTCCGGTCATCGGCCTGGCCATGGGCGGGGGTGCGGCCATCGCGTTGTCCGAGGTCGGGACGCTGCAGTGGCTGAATGAGCACCGCATCCCCATCGACGTCATCGCCGGGACCAGCATGGGTTCCATCCTCGCCGCCCTTTACTCCACAGGCAAAACGCCCGAGGAGATGAAGGGTGTCCTCACCGGCGATAGCGTCGCCCGCGTATTCCGCATCGGCGCCGCTTACTCCAATCTCAGCTTCAACCGCCGGGAGGAGAGCCGCGAGGTCCCCAATGCCATCAATATCGGCCTCAAACACGGCGTTTCGCTCCGCAACAGCCTGTTGACCGACACCGGCCTTAACGATCTGCTCGACAAAGAGTTCCTCAACTACAACGATCAGACTGATTTCAACAATCTGCCGATCCCCTTTCGCTGCCAGGCCACGGACCTCACCGCCGCGAAAACCGTCACCTTCGCCCGCGGTTCCCTGCCGGATGCCGTCCGGGCTTCGGCCTCGATCCCCGGCGTCTTCCGCCCCTTCCAGATGGACGGCCACGAGTATGTGGACGGCGCGATCCTAGAAAACCTGCCGACCCCCGACGTCAAGGCCATGAACGCCAACGTCATTATCGCGATCAGCCTGCCGCTTGAACCGGTTGGACAGGGCCAGCTGGACTCCATCCTCGGCGTCCTGCAGCGTGCTTTTGCCGTTGGCATTGAGGCCAATGAGCGCGACGAACGCAAACTCGCCAACATCGTCATCATGCCGGACGTGAAGGGGTTCACCGCCAACGATTACCTCTCCATGGACAAGCTCGCCGCCCGCGGCTACGCCGCTGCCGAGGCGCATAAGGCCGAGCTCCTTCAGTACGCCCTCTCCGAGGATGACTACAAGGCGTACCTGTCCGCCCGGCGTGCCCGCGAGCGTCCCCCTGCCGGCTCCGTGCTGCGCGTCAAGGTCACCGCTCCCTCGAATGGCGTCAAGGAATATGCCGAGCGCAAGTTCGAGCCGATCATCGGTCAACCCGTGGACACCGATCAGATCGACGCCCTACTCGCCGATATCCGCGCCGACGGCCGTTACAACGCCGACTACACCGTCGGCTATGACAACACGCAATCCAACCGTCCCATCGTGCTCGTCTCGGTCAGCGATAAGAACACCGGGCCGCCATTCCTGGACGTCGGTCTCAACGTCGCCGCCCAGACTGGTGGGGTCACGCGCGCCACCGTTTCGAGCATTCTGCTGTACCAGGACCTCGGCGGCTTCGGTTCCGATTTCCGCGCCAACATCGATGTCGGTTTTCTGACCCGTGTGCAGGGGGAGTACTTCTACAAACCAAACCCGTTTACGCACTTTTTCATCGCTCCGCGCGCAAACCTCACCCGCGAGCCGTTTTATATCTACAACGGCAATTACCGCGTCTCCGAGCGCCAGTCCCAGTTCGGCGGCTTCGGCACCGATCTCGGTTGGGGCGACGGCCGAAAAACAGAGCTCCGCGTCGGCTGGAACTTCCAGAACGTTCAGTGGTACACCACCACGGGCCAGGACAACCTGCCGAACTACAACGGCAACTCGCAAACCGGCCGCGTTCGCTTCATCTATGACAACCAGGACCGGGCCCTTGTTCCGCGCTTCGGCATCCGCTCCGACACCAGCCTCGGTTACCTTTACGGCACCCCCGGCAGCCCCAGCGCCCCGCAGCTCGTAAGCCGGCTTGAATTCGCCCACGAGCTCAGCTTCGGCCCCAAACGCCTCAAATCAGACCTCTTCCTCATTAATGCGGAAGGCGGCACCATGTTCAACCGGGATGTTGCCCAGCCTTTCCGTTTCACCCTGGGTGGTCCCCTGCGCCTCGGCAGCCTTTCCATCGATCAGCTCCGCGGCACGGACTATTTCCTGGTGACCCCGGGCTACCTGCATCGCCTGATCGCCCTGCCCGCCCCCATCAGCGGTGCGGTCTACATCGGCGCAGGGTACGAGGCCGGCCAGATGCGTTCCCCCGACGGCCCCACCACCACGCAGCAGGACGTCTATTTCGGCGTGGTGGCCGAAACGCCGCTCGGGGTGATTACCCTGGGGCCGGCCTTCGGCAACAACGGTCAGAGCAAGTTCATCTTTACCCTGGGACGCTTCTTCTCCACACCCGGCTCTCTGCGCTAACCGGTAGTCTTTGGCACCAGGACAGGAGCCTTGCTCTAGCGGCCCGAGTCCAGCCGGCTCGCCAGGCGGTCCGGCAGCCCTGCCGCACGGATCGCCGCTTGCGCCCCGGCGACGTTATAAGCCACCCGATGAAAGATCACGCAGTTTGCCTCTGTGTCGTACACGGCGAAAGCCGCTCGCGGGTCCAGGTCCCGGGGCTGCCCCACGGATCCTGGGTTGATCAGGTAGCGCGCCTCCGCGCCCAGCGGCAACCGGCTCTCCCCGTTCTCGTCGAAAACAGGCTGCACCTCTTCCCACTCCGCACCCTGCTGAGCAAAGGCGCCCTGCACATGGGTGTGACCGAAAAAGGTTAGCGGCGTCGTCATGCGTTGCAGCGGCGTCCACGCATCGCGCATGGAAAGAATGTACTGGTCTTCGTGCAGCGGCGATCCATGGGCGCAGGTGGCCTGCTCGCTTGCCGGCACCGGTCCCCGGGGCACTGCTTGCAGCCACAGCAGATTTTCATGCGTCAGGTTCGCCCGGGTCCATGCCGCCGCCTGCGCCGCCACCGGGTTGAAGCCGTGCGTGTCGGAAACTCCCGCACAGGCGCGATCATGGTTCCCGCGCACATTCACCGTCGCCCGTTCCCGCAGCGTCTCGATCACCTCGTTCGGCTGGGCGCCATACCCCACAACATCGCCCAGGTTCCAGAGTTCATCAAAGTCTCCCCCGGCGTCCAGAACCGCACGCAGGGCGTGAAAATTGCCGTGAATATCTGAGACGACCAGCGCACGCATAAGAACGCTAGTCTACTCTCGCGATCCTTCCGCCCCAAGATCCGTTGGTAGCACCGCTGGTAACCCGACTGCAACACCGGCGGTGCCAGGTACCGGCAGGGGCCGGTCCCGCGGCGTTCGCATTGTCGGCGCCGCCAGCAGCAATCCCCGGGTGTACGGGTGCTGCGGCGCCGTCAAAAGCTGCCGCGCCGGTCCCTCTTCCACCACCTGCCCACCCCGCATCACCGCGATGCGGTCCGCAATCTGCCCCACAACCGCCAGGTCGTGCGAGATAAACAGCATCGCCAGCCGGTACTCCGCACGCAGACCCTTCAACAGTTCCAGGATCTGCGCCTGCACCGTGACATCCAGCGCCGTCGTCGGTTCGTCGGCGATCAGCAGCCGCGGACGATTGATCAGCGCCATCGCAATCACGATTCGCTGCCGCTGCCCACCCGAAAACTGGTGCGGGTAGCTCCTCAGCCGCGCCTCCGGGTCCGGCAGCGCGACCGCCCGCAGGGCCGCCAGCACACGTTCCCGCACCGCGGCCCGCGGCGTCCGCGGCGCATGCGCCAGCACCGCCTCGCCCACCTGCTGCCCAATCCGCATCACCGGATTCAGGGCCGTCATCGGCTCCTGAAACACCATCCCCAGGGACCGTCCCCGGTGCCGCCGCATAGCGCCCTCCGGCAACTGCAGCAGATCCACCGCCTCGGTCCCCGGTTCCCCCCGCAGGCGCACCTGCCCCGAGACCCGCGCCGAGCCCGGCAGCAGCCGCATGAGCGCATGGGAGGTGACCGACTTCCCCGACCCGGACTCGCCCACCAGTCCCAGCGTCTCTCCCGCCGCAATCGCAAACGAGACCCCGCGCACGGCCTCCGTCGCCCCAAAGCCAACCCGCAGATCCCGCACATCGAGCAACGGTCCGGTCTCCGGTTGCGAGGATCCCCCGTTCTCCCGCACCGTCCCGACGCTTACCGCTGGGGATTGCACATCCCGGGGCCCGTGCAAGTTCATCCTCCGAGCATACGCAAGCCGGGCAGGCACGCCGGTGAACCGCGCGCCTCCTCTGCGCATCCAAGTCTTTACACATCGGAGCGATCTGTGAAGAAACCATTCTTGCTTCTGACCCTCGCCGCCGCGGCTCTGCCTGCGAGCCTCCTGGCGCAAACCGCGCAGCCCATCACCGGCCAGGACGCCTTTGCCGGCTACGCACAGCAACAGCCCGGCACCCTGCGTAAGATTACGGTCGGTGACCTTCCAGCGCCCGATCCGGATGAGTCGGTCGACAACGGCCCGAAAGTCATCGATCGGCCGCCGAATGCCATGCCCACAGCGCCTGCCGGCTTCAAGGTCACCCTTTACGCCGGCGGAGACAATGGCCGCGATCAGTATTCCAATGACAAGGAGATTGCCGGCCCTGCCGCCGTGGGTACGTTCCGTCAGCCGCGTCTTATCCGCACGGCGCCCAACGGCGATATTTTTGTAGCCGATTCCGCCGCTGGCGCGATCTTTGTTCTGCGTGGCATGGGGTCCGACGGCCGTGTCAAGACTGTTTCACGCTATGCCAGCGGTCTCGATCACCCCTTCGGTATCGCCTTCTACCCGGCGGTCAATCCGCAGTATGTCTATATCGGCAACACCACGCAGGTTGTCCGCTTTCCGTATCACAACGGTGATCTGAAGGCGAAAGCCGCGCCTGAAACGATTGTCGAAACCCTGCCCGGCTATGCGCAGCTGCGCGGCGGCGGTCATTGGACCCGCGACATCGTCTTCACAAAAGACGGCCAGAACATGTTGGTTTCGGTCGGCTCGGGCTCCAACATCGACAACCCCGATACGCACCCCGACGAGTTCCACCGCGCCGATGTGCTGGAATATACCCCATCCGGCAAGTTCTTGAAGGTCTACGCTTCTGGTATCCGCAACTGCGTGGGCGAGGCGATTAATCCCGTTACGGGCCAGCTGTGGTGTTCGGTAAATGAGCGCGACAAGCTCGGCAACAACCTGGTTCCGGACTACATCACCTCGGTCAAGGAAGGCGGCTTCTATGGTTGGCCCTGGTACTATATGGGCAAGCACCGCGATCCGCGGCTTGACGCTCCCTGTGCCGACGGCACCGGTCCCAATCCCCAGGCACCTGCACTTTCGCCCACCGCCGCAGCCTCCTGCCAAAAGGCGGACATCAGCAGCAAGGTCATTACGCCGGACATCCTGGTGCAGCCGCACATGGCCTCCCTGGAGATGACCTTCTACCCGGAGCATCCCCGCACCGGTTCCCATGAAGAAGCGTTTCCCGCCAGCTTTGACGGATTTGTGTTCGCCGCCGAGCACGGCTCCTGGAACCGTGCCCGCCGTGGCGGGTACGAGGTGATTGCCGCTCCTGTGGACAACGGCCACGCCACCGGCGCCTATATGGATTTCCTCACCGGCTTTATCACCTCTGACGGCCAGGTCTGGGGCCGTCCCGTTGGTGTGACGGTGGGCCATGACGGCAGCCTGTACGTCACCGACGACGGCAGCCGCTCCGTGTGGCGCGTGACCTATGTCGGCACGGGCAGGACGGTGGCGTCCCGCTAAGACCCTGAGCAACCATCGGCCCCGGATGCAGGTGCATCCGGGGCCGATGCACGTGGACTGCAGACTCTGCTTCCTGTCGGCCTTCAGGCTCATCCAAGTTTTATGAGCGACTCGCGTCTTCCGCTTCGCCTTTCCGTTCTTGACCAGTCTCCGGTGCCGGCAAACCATACTGCCGCGGAGGCGTTGGCGAACTCGCTCGATCTGGCGCAGCATGCTGATCGACTCGGCTATACGCGGCTCTGGTACTCCGAGCACCACGCCATGGAGATGCTGGCCTGCACCGCTCCCGAAATTCTGATCACCCGCGCCGCCGCGGCGACGAAGCGCATCCGCGTGGGCTCCGGCGGCGTGATGCTGCCGCACTACTCGCCCTTCAAGGTGGCGGAGGTGTTCAGCACACTCCATGCCATGTTTCCGGGGCGCATCGATCTCGGTATCGGGCGCGCACCCGGCGGGGGGCAGCTGGAAAGCTATGCGCTCCGCCGCGTCCGGCAAGGGCCGCAACCCGACGACTTTCCGCAGCAACTCGCCGAGCTGCTCGCTTACCTGCACCCGGAACGTTTCGCCGAGTCGCCCGATCATCCCTTCCGCAAGCTGCTGGTCTCACCCGACACGCCGGGCGCGCCCGATGTCTGGCTGCTGGGCTCCTCCATGTGGTCCGCGGTGACGGCTGCGCAGGAAGGGCTGCCCTACGCCTATGCGCATTTCTTTTCCGCGGCGGGCACGCGGCAGGCCGTCGAGTACTACCGGCGCAACTTCCAGCCCTCACGCTTTGAGGACGACGGTCTGGGCCGCAGGACGCCAGAAGCCACGCTCGCCATCGGCGTCATCTGTGCGCCCACGGAGGAAGAAGCCGAGTTCCTGTCGGTTTCCGTGCGGCTGCTGCAGCGGCGCATCCGCACCGGCGACCGGCGTCCGGTTGCCACGCCCGAAGAGGCGCTGCGCGAACTCGAGAACAGCGGACCACAGGCGCCCAATCCCTTTGTCTCGTTCACGGCCGGCACCTTCGACGAACCCGATGAGGAGTGGCCGCGCTACGTGGTGGGCACACCCGACCGCGTCGCTGCCAAACTTCGCGGCCTCGCCCAAGAACTGCACCTGAGCGAGCTGATCGTGAACACCATCACGCACTCGCATGAAGCGCGCCTGCGCAGCTACAGCCTGTTGGCGGAGGCGATGAAGCTCATGCCGATGCAGGCCGCCCGCTCCGAGGAGCTGCAGGCGGTCTAGATTCGTCTACGTTAACTGTGCAGGTGCAAACTGCCTTCGACGTATTGAAACACTGACGCAACCGGACGTTTACACACCGACCGTAGTATGGTGGCATTCGTTCATCTCCACGTTTGCCCGGCACGTGTGTGCTCAGCGGCCGCCGTGACTGAGCGCCCGGAGCGTCCATGAAGCGGTTTTTGCCCCTGGTTTTCTGCTGCCTCTTTGCTGCCCTGACTCCCCTTTTTGCCCAGTTTGAAACCGCCTCGGTGCTGGGCTACGTCCGCGATGCGTCCGGTGCAGTCGTGCCAAAAGCTAACGTCACGCTGATCAACATAGCGACACAGACTCAGGTGCAATTGCAGGCCGGGGACGGCGGCGCGTTTGAGTTCACCGATGTGAAGCCAGGGCAGTACCGCGTCACCTCGCAGGCGCCCGGCTTCGAGCTGAGCACCACGGAGCCGTTCACCGTGCAGGTCAACGCGCGTCAGCGGGTGGATGTGTCCCTCCGCGTGGGCGCGACGGACACGGTCACGGTGACCGATGCTGCCTCGCTGCTCGACACCGACGACAGCGAGCGTGGTCAGGTGATCGGCACCCGCGAGGTGGAGAACCTGCCGCTGAATGGCCGCGAGTACGCCGATCTGGCGGCGCTTGTTCCCGGTGTGCGTCGCGATGCCCTAGAAAACCAAACAGATTCCAGCCGCGACGCCTCCTTCAACGTCAACGGCCAGCGCAGCGAGTTTAACAATTTTCTGCTCGACGGTCTGGACAACAATGCCTACGGCACGTCGAATCAAGGCTTCTCCAACCAGGCCATTCCTCCGTCGCCGGACGCGATCAACGAATTCCGCGTGGAGACCGACAACTACAGCGCCGAGTACGGCCGCTCGGCCGGAGCGGTGATCAACGTCAATATTCGCAGCGGTACTGACCACTTCCACGGCAAGGCGTACGACTATCTTCGCAACACGATCTTCAACGCGATCGGCCCGTTCACGCCGCCGAATAACCCGCTGACCGGCAAGCCGCAGAAACCCACCCTGATCCGCAATCAGTTCGGCGGTACGTTCGGCGGTCCGCTCTGGAAGGGCCACACCTTCTTCTTCGGCGACTATGAGGGCGACCGGCAGGTGATTCACGCGGTCATGCAGGCCACCGTGCCCACGGCCAACCAGGCCGGCACAAGCGCCCTGGCGATTGCCAACGGCGGCTATACGTTTCTCGGGGCTAACCCGGCCAACAAGGCCGTGGAAGGTACGGCGCCGATCGCGGTCCGCAACCCGATCACCGGACAGATCTACGCGAATGGCGTAATTCCCTTCAACGATCCTAGCGTTTCGGCCTTTGCCAAAGGCGTTCTCGCCGCGCTGCCCGCACCCAATGTCCCCGGCAATCCCTTCAGCAACAACTACGCCTCCCTGCCCGCCGATACCATCACCGACAACAAGGGCGACATCCGCGTCGATCAGACTTTCAGCCAGAAGACGACGGCTTTTGCGCGCTACAGCCAGAACCAGGACGCCATCCTTTCGCCGCCCAACATTCAGGGACCGGCGGGCGGCAACTCCAACGGCAATGTGCGGATTTTTAACCAGCAGATTGCCGGCGGCGTCACGCGCACGCTAACCCAGAGCGCCATCGTGGACGCGCGCTTCGCCTTTACCCGTACCGACGGCGGCAAGTTCCCCTACGGACAAAACCTGCCCAGCCTGATGGCCGGCATCCCCGGCCTGCCCACCGATCCCACCGTCGCGCGCAGCCTGAACGGCCAGATCGTTACCGGCTACAGCCAGTTTGGCAACCAGACCAGCAACCCGCAGTTCCAGGATCCATACGTCTACAACCCGAAGGTGAACCTCACGCTGCTGCACGGTCGCAGCAGCTACAAGATGGGCTACGAGTACCAGGCCATCTTTACGACCGATGAGGACTTCAACCCGACCTACGGGCAATCCACCTATGCCGGCGGCTTCAGCTTCAACGGAGCTTCCTCCACGGCGTTGACCGGATCCACCGATACCGGCCTGAAAGACGCCGCTTACCTGGGCGATTTCCTCTTCGGCGCCCAAAACAACTACCAGCTGAACAACTACCAGGTCGTGCACCTGAACCAGCGCATGCACTTCCTCTATCTGCAGGACGACATCCGCGCCACTTCCAAGCTCACGATCAACGCCGGCCTGCGCTATGAGCTCGTCACACCGCAGTGGGAGTCCGGCAATCTGCTTTCCAACTTTAGTCCCGCCACCCAAACCCTCATCACCGCGTCGCCCGGTTCCATTTACAACCGCGCGCTGGTGAATATGCCCAAGCTGGATTTCGCGCCACGCTTCGGCTTTGCGTACTCCGTTGACCCCAAGACGGTGGTGCGCGGCGGGTACGGCATCAGCTACGCGCAGTTCAACCGCGAAGGCGGCGAAAACCTGCTCGTGTACAACCTGCCCTATATCGTGAACACCAGCATCAACCAAGCCCCAATGGACGGCAACCGTGCGATCACCGGTGCTTCCACGCTGGCGACCTGCACGGCGGCGCAGGTGCAGGCGCCGTTCGTTCCCGGTCCGCAGCCCTGCTTCCGCACCACGCCGCAGGGTTTCCCCACGAGCTTCACCAGTCCCTCCGTGGTCAACGCGCGCAGCTATGCCAACACCCAGGCGCGCTATATCCCCGCCAATCTACCCACCGGCTACGTGCAGGCCTTCCATATCACCGCCCAGCGTCAGATCACGCCGTCCTCAACGTTTGAGGTCTCCTATGTCGGCGAGCATGGCGTGAAGCTGCAGGTGCTGGCCGATTACAACCAGGCCGCCGCCAACCCTGTCACCGCCACCTGCAACGCCACCGTGACCACCGGCTGCGTCAACCTGTTGCTGAACAACCAGGGCCGGCCGTTGAAGACCTTCCCCACCATCGAAGAAACGCTGCCGGATGGCTTTCTGTCCTACAACTCGCTGCAGACCAAGTATGAGCACCGCACCGCCAATGGCCTCTACCTGTTGAACTCCTTCACCTGGTCGCGGGCCCTCGATAACGCCAGCGGCCATCTCGATACCAACGCCGGCGACAACTCACGCATCAACCTCGCCAACCCGCTTGGCGAGCGCGGCGTGTCGGGGTACAACCAGCCGCTGAACGAGACGCTCACGGTCGTGTATGACCTGCCCTTTGGCAGGGGACGCAGATTCGGCAGCCATGCCCCGCTGGCGCTTGAGGAGGTGCTCGGCGGCTGGCAGGTCACGGCGATCGAGAACGCCGACAGCGGCTCGCCGGTGAACATCATCTATTCGCCCACACCCTTTCAGTCGGTGAGCACCATTCTGAACCAGCGCCCCAACCAGCTCACCAAAGCGGCCGTGATTCCCAAGCCGCTGCGCACCAAAACACCGGGCAACCAGGGCGTCAACACGCTGCAGCTGAGCGCCTTCAGCCTGCCCACGCCCAACCAGCCCTACGGCAGCGCGGGGCGCAACTCGGTGCGGTTCGATCCCTACTACGACACCGACATCGGCCTGCACAAGCAGTTTCCGCTCTACCCAGAGGGCGTTGTCTTCGACTTCCGTGCCGAAGCCTTCAACATCCTCAACCAGACCAACTACGCCTTTCCGGCAAGCGAAACCTACAGTCCCGGCTCTACCAGCTTCGGTGTGGTCACCTCGGCGACCACCGCCCTTTCACGCGTGCTGCAATTCGCCGGCAAGATCATCTTCTAGCGCACGGCAACAGACCAGCGCGGCACTGCCGATCCGGCTGCTGCCGCGCGCCCTCGGCTCTTCGCAATCTGCAAAGGAATTCTCTGTGCTTTCTCGCGTCGCGTACCTTGCCTCTTCCACGTTCCTTTGCGGCGGTGTTCTTCTTGCGCAAACGGCTACCGCGTCCCGCACTCCGGCGGAGGCCATCAAACTCAACCAGATCCAGGTGATTGGCACGCATAACAGTTACCACGCGGGGCTGCCGCCCAGCGAGATGCAATGGCTGCAGAAGACGAACCCGCAGGCCGCGGCGGCGCTGGACTACAGCCATCCGCCGCTCACGCAGCAATTCGACGCGGGGGTTCGCCAGATTGAGCTCGATGTCTATGCCGATACGCAAGGTGGACGCTACGCGCATCCCAAAGCGCCCGGCCTGGTCGCCGCCGCCGGGCTGCCGGCCGACCCCGCAGAAGATCCGCAGGGGCGGATGCGAAAGCCCGGCTTCAAGGTCATGCACGTGCAGGACATCGACCAGCGCAGCACCTGTCAGCCCTTTATCGCCTGCCTGCAGGAGGTGCGGACGTGGTCGCAGGCGCACCCGGACCATGTCCCGATTTTTATCCTCGTGGAAACCAAGCAGGGCGAGCCAAAGAACATGCAGCTGACCGCACCCGAACCCTTCACGCCCGCGGTTTTCGACGCGCTTGATGCCGAGATCCGTTCCGTTTTCCCGCCGTCCGGGTTGATCACGCCGGATGATGTGCGCGGGGGCTACGGTACCCTGAACGCCGCCGTCACGGCAGGCGGCTGGCCCACGCTGGCGAGCGCGCGCGGCAAGGTGATCTTTCTCATGGATCAGCGGCCGGTCACAGCGGTCTATCTTCAGGGCCACCCTTCACTGCGTGGCCGCGTGATTTTCACCAACTCCGAACCGGGCGCGCCCGACGCCGCCTTTCTCGAACGCAACGACGGCCCCGCGGCGGAGATCACGGCGCTCGTCCGCGCGGGCTATCTGATCCGGGCGCGCACCGACGCCGATACAAAGCAGGCACGCACCGACGACATCTCCACCCGCGACGCGATGATGGCCAGCGGCGCCCAGATCCTCAGCACGGACTACCCCGCAAACGAACCCGCACAGTGGCCCGGGCATTTCGCCGTGGCGCTGCCGGGGGACGCCGCCGTGCGCTGTGATCCCGTGAACACCACGGCCGCCTGCGCCGGCGAGCTCCTGCAGGGGCGGGCGAAGGTGACTTCAGCTCCCTTGTCGCGGTGACTCGGTCTGCGCCGCTACACTGGTGAAGTCCATGTTGCCCACCTATGACGCTCTGATTGTTGGGGCCGGTCCGGCCGGCTGTGCTGCTGCCTTTGACCTGGCCCGCGCCGGTCGCCGCGTCCTGCTGCTGGAAAAGCGGAGCTTTCCCCGGCACAAGGCCTGCGCCTGCGGCCTCACGCGCAAGACCCTGAAGGCGCTGCGCTACCCCGTGGATCCGGTGGTGGAGCGTAGCTGCCGCGATGTGGTGCTGCAGGAGGCCGGACCGGCCTTTCTGACCGGCCGGCGCACCGCCGATAAAAGCTTCGAGGTGCATGTACGCCTCCGTAACCCCTTCTGCGCCATGGCCGTCCGGGAGCGCTTCGACGCCTTTTGCCTGGAACGCACGCTAGCGGAGGGTGTGCCTGGCTGCCGGCCGGAGCTGCGCAAGATCGAAGGCATTCTTGCCCTGCGGGAGTTCCCTACGCACATCGAGCTCCTGGTCGCGCTGCCCGGCGGCGGTACCGAACTCCTGCACGCCCCCGTGCTGATTGGCGCGGACGGCTCCAACGGCCAGACCCGCCGCCTGGCCGCGGGCCTCGGGCTCGAACCTCATCCCGCCGGTATGCCGGGGGACGCCCTTCACGAAGCCACCGCCGCCCGATTGCCCGCTGAACCCGCCTGGTACGCCCGCGGTTTTGCGCTGGAAGCCACCGTTCCCTACAACGCCCTTCCCACGAAGCTGCCCGCCGGGGACAAACCGCTCGATCTTGTCTTCGACTTTGCGCCGATCTCCGGGGGTTACGGTTGGCTCTTTCCCAAAGGCGACCACATCAACATCGGCGTGGGCGGGTTTGTGCCGCAAGCCGCGGATCCAGCCGCTGCGGTGGACGGCATGATCTATGAAACGGTCTCGCGCGCCCTGCTGGACCGCTACACGCAGACCAAGCTGGGTGTCGACCTCCGTGGCCTCGCCCACGCCCACGTCAGCGGGCAGCACCTGGGCCTGGGAGGTCACGCCTATGTGCCGGGGGGCCGCGTTCTACTCACCGGGGACGCCGCCGGTCTGGTGGATCCGCTCACCGGCGAAGGCATTCACTCCGCGGTCGTCAGTGGCCAGGCTGCCGCGGCGGCTGTGCTGGAGACAACCCACGCCGCGAACTCCGCCGCAGGCCCAGCCGCGAGGGAACTCGCCGCAGCCTACCGCCACCACCTGCAGCCCCTGCAGGCGACGCTGGCCTTCTCCCACCGTGCCGCCCGTTCCTTCTATCGCGAGCCCGAACGCGGGTTCAAGGTCATGCGGACCCCGCTGCTGCGGGGGCTCGTGCTGAAGACCTACGCCGACGGCCTGCCCACGACGAACCTGCTCGCCAGCCTGGCGCGCCGCGTGGCCTGACCTCTCCTCCAACACGCGGTTGCTTCGCGCGGGGTTCCGTATCGCCCACACTGTCCCACGACTCGTCTTCGGTCTTCAGCTGCTGTCGACGCTGAGCATGTTCGGCATCATCTGGTTTGTGCAGATTGTGCATTACCCGCTCTTTGTCGAAATTGTGCCCGCGTCGTTCACCCGCTATGAGACCGCCTATGCCAATCGCATGGGCTACATCGCCGGTCCTCTCATGGTGGCCGAGTTGCTGAGTGCCGTTCTGCTGCTCGTCCCGGCGCTGCGGCTGGGCACGATTCCCGCGTCGCAGGCCTGGTGGGGACTGGGCTTGGTGGGCCTGCTTTGGGCCTCAACCGCGTTCATTCAGGTGCCTCTGCACAATCAATTGCACATGGGGTACAGCCTGGGCGCGATCCACCGCCTGGTGCGCAGCAACTGGATCCGCACCGTTGCCTGGACGGCCCGCGCCGCTCTGGTGCTGTACTGGGTTGACCGGATGGCAGCAGCGGCGGGCTAGTGGAAGCGGGGCAGATGTTCGAGATCCCCTTCCGGTACCGGCTCCAGCGGTCCGCCGGCCTTGACCCAGGCCCGCAAACCACCCTGGATGACCTTGGTCCGGCAGTCTTCCTTTTCAAGCATCCTGGCCACGCGTACGCTGGTGGCGTCGCGGGCGCACGAACAATAGAGATAGATGTCGCATTCGGGCGCCATAAACTCCCGCAAGGCGGCCAGTTCTTCCCTGAGCCGGTTCGGTTCGACACGGATGGAGTTCTTGATGCGCTGCATGCCGGCGTCATAGTACCCGTGCGATCGCACATCAGCGATGACCACCACGCGATCGTCTACTGCCTCTCCGAGGCTCGCATGTAGATCGCTGGCCGTAACGCGTTCCACCGCGCTGAAGCGGGTATCGCGGAGGTAGCTGACCACCAGCCAGGCGAGGTACAGACCCAGGACCACGCTCACGGTGGCAGCGGTAATATGCCCAACACGTCCCAGCCAGCGCAGAATATCCCGCAGAAAGGGAGCAAAGGTAAAGCCGGCTACACTCCAGACCGTGCTGTAAAACAGAACGCCCGTGCCATCCAACGCCAGAAACCGCCAGGGCCGCATGTTTAAGCTGCCGGACAGGGGCGCCGAAACTGTCGCGAGGCCAGGGATGAATTTGGAAAAGAGCAATGTCTTCGAACCACGGCGGTAGAACGAGTTGGCCGACCCAAAAATGCAGGTCTCCGGATTCATGCTGATGCGGCAGATTGCCGTGAGCAGCCACCAGCCGGTAAGCCGTCCGCCCAGATACATCAACGTGTCGCCCAGCAGCGCCGCTCCTGCCGCGCAGGGGATGACCAATCCTAATTTCAGGTCGCCGCCATGCGCCGTCGCTCCAGCGATCAGCAGCACAACTGCGATCGGCATGGGCAGCCCGCAGCAGGAGAGAAACAGGACGGCCGCAGTGGCCGCGTATCCATGGTGCTCCACTGCAGCCATTAGGTTCATCACGTGCTGTACTCCGAAGCGGAAAAAACCTATGGACCGGCGTCTCGCCCCCATTGGATGCGAGTCGAGCCTTCAGCGACTTACCTTCCCCTTCCCCCTTCCGGGGCATACCAGCTTCACCTTTCTGGTGCTAGAGGCGGCGCACACCGTTGCCGAATCTCTTGACGGCCAGCCGCTCCCTCGTTCGCCGCCGTTCATCCAATGCCGAGCGAGGGAGTTCGTATGGCACGCGTTTTCGTTACCGGCTCGTCTGACGGTCTCGGCCTTGCCGCCGCAAAGCTCCTGCTCGAGGAGGGCCACACGGTGGTGGCACACGCCCGCAACCCGCAGCGAGCCGAAGAGACCCGCCGCAACCTCCCCGGTGCGGCATCGGTGCTCACCGGCGACTTCGCCAGCCTGCGCGAAACCCGTGCGCTCGCGGCCGCGGCCAATGAGTTCGGCGCCTTTGACGCGGTCATCCACAATGCGGCGATCGGTTACAAGGAAAAGAGCCGCAGTCTGACAGCGGACGGCCTGCCGCACGTCTTTGCGATCAACACGCTCGCGCCCTACGTTCTGACCGCCCTAATGCACCGGCCGGGCCGGTTGGTTTACGTGAGCTCGGAGCTGCACAGAAGGGGCGAACCAACCCTCGATGACCTCACCTGGGAACGCCGCCACTGGAACGGCACCCGGGCCTACTCCGACACCAAGTTCCACGATGTGCTGCTGGCCTTCGCGTTTGCCCGCCTCTGGCCGGGGGTACTTTCCAATGCCATGGAGCCCGGCTGGGTGCCTACCAAGATGGGCGGCCCCAACGCCACCGGCGACCTCGATGCGGGGCACCGAACCCAGGTCTGGCTCGCCGTCCGTGAAGACCGGGAGGCGACGGTCACCGGAGAATACTTCTACCATCTCCAAAGGCGTAAGCCGGCAGGTGCGACCCGCGACAGCGCGGTGCAGGACAAGCTGCTTGCCGCCTGCGCCAAGCTCTCCGGTGTCCCCCTTCCGGCAGCCTAGGCAATTTCCTCTGTCGAAATTGTGTCGAGAAAATACAGGCTCTAAATGCCATAGCGGCGTCATCTCGACCGGAGCAAGACGGTTTTTCTGTCTTGCGGAGTGGAGAGACCCCTGTATTTTGAAGCGGCTATAAGTCCTCGGCTCAGCGGAGGAAATACAGGGGTCTCTCCACTGCGCTGACGAAGTCAGCTCCGGTCGAGATGACAC
>CAXSCE010000004.1:46695-163328 GCA_964236545.1 uncultured Bryocella sp. | reverse complement strand
CCAGTCGCACCGGAACGCGCTTCATCAACTGCGCTGCCGTGGACAACAAACGTGTTCTGAGCAACCCACCTGTCGTGGTCGATCTGCAGTTGACTTGATCGCTGGAAGGCCGGAAAGGCGTACACGGAAGGGACGCGGAGTAGATTCATGGCCTGGGGAACCCAATCAGTAGCCACAAGGAACCATGTGCGCATCCGCCCACAGAAGCGCTGTTTGCTGACCTTCCACGTCTAGCGTTTGGGTATGGTCTGCATACGCCTGACCAGAGGCTGCAGCTATGAACAAATGCTCTTTGTCCTCCCAGGCCGGAAAGTCTCCGGCGTCTAAGACGGCTTTCCACCCCATCGCATATAGGTCAAAGACTCTTACGTCGTGCCCACTTTTTTCAAGTGATCCACACCGAAGTGGTGCCTTGATCAATCAATGTTGATGACGACTTTGCCCACGCTCTTGCCGGACTCCAAAGCTTCATGGGCGTCCACAATGTTGTCCAGCGAGAAACGAGACGCGATGGTCGATTTCAGCCATCCTTCACGCAACCCTCTTGCAGTCGCCTCAACTGCTTGCTCGTGCGCCTGACGCGGCATCGAATAGACATCCACGAAGCGAATCGTCGCTCCTAAAAAGAGGAGCGGTAGGAAAGGGATCTTCGGCTCTGGTTCGGCATCCGAGGAATACGTCGCGATGACACCATTCTGTTTCAACAGCTTCACAGCAGATGGCAGGGTCTCACCAAAGGCAACATCAACAATCCTATCGATAACAGGGTCTCCAGGCGTACCTGCAGCCTCCTGGACTTGAATGGCCAGGTTTCCTTCGTACCGATTGATCACAAAGTCTGCTCCAGATTGCTTTGCAAGGGTGGCTTGCTCAGGGCGACTTACGGTTGTGAATACCTCGGCCCCTGCTGCCTTCGCAAACTGGATAGCGAGCGCGCCGACAGCGCCAGCTCCTCCCGTGATCAGCAGGGTTTTGTCCTTAACTGGGCCATCCGCAAAGATACAGCGGTGTGCTGTCAGTGCTGGAACACCCAGGGAGGCACCCAGCTCAAACGAGATGCTGTCGGGAAGTTGAACCGCATTCTCGCTTGGGACGGTGACATACTCAGCTGCGCATCCAGCGTTGCTTGAGACGATCGCTTCATAGATCCAGACCCGCTGTCCCACGCGGGAAGGATCCACGCCTTCACCCACTTCCTCGATGATGCCTGCCCCATCTTGGTGGGGAATCATTTTTGTGACGCCCGGAGGAAGTGGCCTACGTTCGCGTCGCTTCGTGTCAGAGGGATTGACGCCTGTAGAACGTACTCTTACCAGGACGGTGCCGGCATAAACGCCAGGTTTATCCAAGCTGCCTACCTGCAAAACATCTCTGGCGCTACCGTTTCGTTCATACCAAGCTGCTTTCAAGTTGTACCCTCATTTCAAATCTGTGAAATCCCTTTCGGGACTGGATAAGCTAGGTTCGCGCTTCCACGACTCGATCTCAGCAGGCCGAAACACTCAGTTGATCAAGCCATCTCACGTTTGGCCGATTGTCACTTCCCTTGAGAGATCCCGCTCTTTGCTGGACCCCAAGGACCTAGCCTCAACACGATGCTTACGTAAACGTCGTGTTTTAGATGTGAGCTTCGGCCGGAGGATTCAGCTTACCATTCGCTAAGCTTTTAGCCAGCGCTCGACATGTCCAAAAAGCTCGTTACGAAAAGCAGCAAAAAAGTTCATTTGAACTTCAGTCTCGGCGAGATGGCGGCGCAACATCTCAAGAACTTTGAGTTTCGCCTTTTCCGTCGGCTCCTCGAAGTACAGAGAAATGACTGTCTCAATCTCCTCCAGGCTGAGACCGAGTGCTTTTGAGTTGATCAGTTTACTCTGGTCGAGCGATGGTTTGCAGAGAATCGGTGCTGCCCCGTACCTTCACGTTTGCCATGGGGAATCAAGCCCAAATTCTCGTAGTGACCGTCGGTGGTGAACTTGCGTTCGGGGTACATCCGCTTCAACCGTGCGATCGCACGGTAGATCTCGGTGACCGGCTCCCGAAGATGAATGCGTCAGCTCATGGCTGCTCACTATACATGCGATAACGTCCTTTATCGTATGTAGTTGACCGCCTGCCGGCCAAATGTGAGCTTCGCTACATGGCGCTTCACTTGATCCCCGGCTGAATAGTAAGGGTCATGCCTGCTTTCTCAAACGCAGCCTGCACCCGCTGTTTGAAAAGTTGGTCGTCGCTGGAAAGATCTGTAGATGTAAGGACGAAGTCGGTGCCCGGGGGATACTGGGACAGCTTGGCCTGAAGAAGGGTGAGAGTGGGGATCTGATAGGGGCCAACGTGAATACTTTCCTGGCCATCGCTTTGGAAGAGATTCACTGCGTATGGAGAGCGGGCTGTGCCGGCGAGTTGTTGGAGAGTATGGCACATCTGATCGCCAACGCAGCGCTGCAGGACTTCGGTGCGTAGTTGGTCATCAGCAATCCAGCCCTGATTTACCAAGAGAGACTGGCCCAGAGCTTCCCCCAGCATGCTTTCTGTCCAGTTTGGTGAGGGTGTCAGGGGGGTGAGCGCTTGCAGCTCATTCGCTTTGCCGGCCCATTCCTCGCTCCATGAGAGGTATCGCTTGTGGATGATCTGCTCGGATCGCTTATCACCGTAGACGCTCAGGTATCGGAGCGCGTCCACCGCAGTTTGCGGGTCGGCGTCGCTTATGGTGTCAATTGCAACGTCCATCAGGGCTACGCTCGTTGTGTACCGGGAGACATCGCTGAAAATGCTGCGATAGCAGCCCGTGTGACTGCGTGCATGAAGCACATCATGCAGAAGTTGGGCGGCAAGATCGGAATCAAACTTTACGACGTAGGCAACCATGGCGGCTTGTGGGGCGCAGGCTTCGTCATCAAGAGACGTGTGAGCTTTTGCGGCAATCTGTGCAGCAAATACGCCTGTGCCAAAGCGAGTCATGAGACCGGCAAGAACCTCTGGATCTTTTTCCGTGCCGGGATGCAAAAGAGCCTGGGCCCAAAGTGCTTCGAAATGGGGCAATGGCTCTGAGGGTAGAAACCATAGTCTTGCCGCAGTCAGGGAGGGCATTGCGGAGCCGATCTGCGCGTAAACCGCTTGTGTGGCAGCCTCTGGATCAAGTTGGTACCAGCGGTGCAGGGCTGTGCTCTTGAGTTCGACACGGTTGCAGGTCGTCATTTCCCGACTACCAACGTTCTTGACAGGGAGAGAGGCCATCTGCTCAAGGGTTTGAGGCGTTATAGCGAAGCGAAGAAGATCCCAGTGCCAATCGAGGAGAATGGCCTGATTTTGTTCAGGTAGCTCGGTGAATGTGGAGGCGAGCGATTGAGCGATGGTAGCTTGATCGCTCGCTGTAAGGCTGCCGGTGTCCTCCCTCAGAAGGAAGTCAGCAGTGGCGGCCTTGGCTTTGCCAACTTTTCTAGGCAGGGCGGCTAGGACAAGCCGCACGGCTTCTTGGTGAGCGGCGCTGCGAGCTGCGAAAACTTCACTAGGTGCCTTGGTAGAAGTGGCTTGGAGGGCGGACAAAGCGGTGAGAAGCCAGCCTGAGACAGAAACGTCCGGATCGTCAACACGTTGGCGCAAAGTGTTAATGGCGAGTTCGTCGAGTGAGGGTGGAAGTCCGATAAGGCCCAAGGCAAAAGGCGCAGCTCGGTCAGGATGATCGTCGCTAAGCCCGGCGGCTAGGACCGGCACCGCATCCGCGCTGCCAAGAAATCGGATGTCGGCGATTGCGGCTGTCGCTTGCGGTGATAGAGGGGCGAACGGAATAGGTTTGGCAGTGAGCGCCTGTAGTGCAGAAGCGAGGACACTCTTTTGCCACTGCGGTGTGGCGGGGAGGATGTGAAGCCTGAGCGGGTTCGATACGGTTGGATGTTCACGATCAGCAAAAATCGGGTTGCCCAAACTCAGGACACGGAAGCTGTGGACCGTGACGGTATAGTCGCCAGGTTGATCAAAGCGGACCCACTCGTTCAGGTCCAAGTGCATTGTGGTGGGTGTTGGAGAGAGCACACTGGGGGAACTGGACAAACCTCCCCCTATAAACGAGCCGCTGTTGAAATAGGCGGCAAGTGGATCGATGGTACCGGAGGAAGGGCTGACGTCGAAGCTTTCGTAGCTCACGCGGCCGCTGCGATCGTACGTGGCCATCAACAGCGCGAGCTGGGCTCCGGCAGGCGCGGTAAAGTCAAGTAGGAGCGGGATTCGTTCGCCAATGTGAAATGTCGAAAGATTGCTGCTTGTCCGCACCTGAAGCTCCGCTGAAGAACTTTGCGCGCAGCCGGTTCTTGTAGCAACGGTAAGGAGCAGGAGCAGCGGTGAGATTTTAAAAAAGATGCGCACATGATGATAGACACCGCTGCGACACAAATGGAGCCAACCTCGGCGGCTAACTTAAAGAGCGGGTCGGCGTCCTCCTTCCGTGAACTCGGCTACAAGAGATTGGACTTGTCTAGACCGCTGATTTGCCCTGCGGCTACGCTGGCAATCGACAGCACGCAACGGCTGTGCTTTTTTCAGAGTAGCCATCGAGATTGTTTGATCCTCTGAAACGCCCGCTTCTGTGAGTACAAACCATGTAGCTAAACCCAGCTGGTCTTAGCACACGACTCAAAAAGGCGGCTTTCGCCTACGCGGTGTCTAAAGATCTGTAGGCGACTCCCTTATAGATGGCACAACGAGGACGAGGTGACATGAAGCGCTATCGATTTCCGCTGGCCTTTGCTTTGCTGAGCGCTCCGTTACTCGCCCAGAGCATGGGTTTCTACGCCATGGTTCCTGTAGTTCGGGACCAGCCATACACCGCAGAACGGGTACACGAGATGAGGCCGCCAAGTCCGCGCGGTCCCGCAGCGGTCGAAGAGATCCGCTCGACGATTATGCGAGACAGCACCGGACGGCTACGGGAGCAGACAGAAGGCACGCAGCCTGATCAGAGAGGTAGCTTTCGCGAACCTTGGGTGCGGGTGCTGGATCCCGTATCTATGCTGCAAACAGATCTTGATGTGTCACACAAGACCTACCATCAAGCGCCCATCCCAGAGCAGGTGAAGCTCTACCGGCCGCGCGCAGGCTTCTGTACGGGGCCTTTCTCCCGCCCGAACCCTAACGGCAGCTTCACTCATTACCGGTACGAGCAACTGGGAAGATCTACCGTGCAAGGGGTTGCAGCAGAGGGTTGCCGCATCACTGCCGATGACAACACGCCTGGTTTTTCCTATGTGACAGAGTTCTGGAGGTCGCCGGCTCTCCAAATTTGTCTTTCTTCCGATACGCGCTACGACAATGGGCGGGAGGATTCGGATCGAGTTGTAAGCCTTCGTCGTGCAGAGCCGGAAGAGGCTCTCTTCCGGCTCCCAGCCGACTACACCGACATGTCCGCGCCTCCGAAACGAACGAACTTCAATCCAAACCTCGATCTATTGGCAGAGTATGGATCCATCGAATGGCACGAAGGCACGGCGACCCTTGAAGCAGGAGGGAGCGATGCTGCCAACCAGGTTGCGACGACCTTAAGAGATTGTCTGGGTATCGCAGTCAGCTCTGAACGGCCTTTTCAGATGTATACCGGGGATCTACTAGATACGACTGACCCAAAGTGGGCTGCTCAGCATCCCGATCCATCCCAGCGTGTTTATGCCGGTAAGCCTGCCAAGGTGCGCGTGGAATTTAAAACACAAAAAGATGGAAGGGCGAGCGATCCTGCAAATTTGCTCAGGGCCGTGGCGAGCGAGCTCAATGCACAGCAACCGTACGAAGTGGCAGTAGACACTGTCGTGCGACCGCACTTCACCATGTACGCTTTGGTTCCTCATGCCACTCATGAGGAGAGGGGTCAGGTGATATATCCGCAGCCCTACATGGATACACCCATCACCCTGTCAGAGCAACGGACAGCGATTGCAAACTTTGCCACTCAGTTAGCGAACCAATTGACTCAGAAAACCGGGTACAAGTTCTCTTGCTGTCAGGCTGCCGTCTTTGGGCAGCCCTGGGGAATGGCAGAGCTGCAGTATCAAACGTCGAATAAGCCTGCTCGTGAAGTCCTGGCCGATCTGATGGACGCAGCGGGCAGAACAGAAGCGTATTCCGCGGCCTGTGAGGCCCACAGTCATGAGTTTTGTTTTATCAATGTCGAAGCGGTTCGAGCATCGCCCAAGCGGGCAGGTGTCTGCAAAATTCCCGGATACGACCGCGCCAGATGACCAATGCTGGATGTTGCTTTCTGTCTAAGCCGTATGTTCTGTTGCCCACGACATCGCCGGTTGTCAGGGGTTTTGCCTGCTACCCTCTATCCCGCAGAATGGCGACCGCTTAGAGGACCGTTTCAGTGAGTACATCGCGGCTGATTAAGATTGCGAACGGAATCGGCATCGTAGTAGCGTTATGAGCCGATGAGATTTATGCGCATTTGGTACCGTAGCGCCTTTCACAACGCAGTAGCCTTCGTGACGTTCGGCTGCGTTACGAAGGCGCCGGTGCATGCCGCACAAACTATCAGTGCTGTCCGTCCCCTGCAAACAGAGCTCCTGCTACCTCTGGATCTCGCGCATGTGCATATCGGAGGCACGGTGTTTGCGCGTGTTGACTTCGCCTGGGCAGACGCAGGCTGCGTAATGAATGCGGGTAGCATCATCAAGGGACGTATTGTCGATCTTACGAAACGCTCTAAATTTCTGAAGGATTCCGCTATACAAGTTGCCTTTGACGATGCCGATTGCAAAGGAGCTTACGGTTCGCCGCATCGCTTCACGCTCGTTGCTTTAGTTGGGAGACGTGAGGGAAGCTCATCGAACGGGCAATCCGGGGTGAGTGGGGGGCCACCGCTTTCAAGCGATCTGCCCCAAACTATAGGGGGGGCTGGCGGGGGCATCCGCAACGCCGACATCGCTTCCTCCCTGACCAGCGGTTTGCCGATTCCTGCTCCACATCTTCCGTCTCAAATTCTGCCGGGGCAGGTAGTCGATTTACCAAGGGTGCGTTTGGTGATGGGAGCTGAATCTGGGGGTGCCACGGCCATCACAGCCGTCGGTCGGGACCTCCGCCTGGAAGCCGGGACCTTTCTCATCTTCGTGCCCGCATCATCGGAGGTGCCGGCCAACGATGTTCCCCATGCTGGCGAGGCGCAACAATTGCGTGTCTCAGGAACAGGCAGGGACTCCATGGTCCCGGGCAAGAAAGCTGCAACAGCTCGTCCGGGAGAAATTGTCCCTCCCCTGCAACCTGTGGAGCCGCAGGATGAAACAGAAGTCTGCTCCGGGGCGTGCACTATGGTGGGCGGAACGGGAACAGGGGCGGCCGTTCAGGCAAGCCTCACCGGAGCTGGCATCAGGCTCGATTCACTCGGGTATCAGCCTACCAGCAACCGGGAGCTGGCCCATTTCGGGACCGACACAACGGTGACCTATCTCGACGCGCAGAATCTGCTCTGCACCTTTGATCCGCACTTTTTGCGTAAGCGCACCGGCGCAAATGAAGATGCTGTTCGCACGATACGCGCGGTGCTGATCGATCCATCAACACACCTCGTAAAGCGTGTCATCGACTGGCACGCTCGCGGCGATGGCCAATATCTGTGGCGGCTTTTTCACGGACGTATCCTCGTCTACATGCGGCATGAGTTGCGGGAGTTCAGCGCGGACCTGAAGCCGCTGCGGAGCATACCAATAGGGGGCAGGCTGGCCTGGGTGGCAGCTTCGCCTTTGGGCGACTTCGTCGCCGTCGGTACCATCCAGGAGTTGTACTCCGAAGGTATCCGGCAAGAGCTTGAGGAGACGTTGGCCGAAGACCCGGAGGAGCGTGTGGAAGTACGTGTTTTCGACAAGGACCTCCATCTTCTTCTTTCGGGAGCGCGTTCCTCCAAGATGGCCACACCGGTCTTGACAGATTCTGGGGAACTACGCGTACATCCAGAGCGCGGCAGCTTGTGGAAGGTCAGCGAGATTCGTTGGGACCGGATAGAGCACACAATCGCAAACATTCAGTCCGCTTGTCGCCCTGTACTCTCCACCCCGGTGAGCGGTCTGATTTTCGCTTTGGGCTGCACGGCGACTGGCGGTCACTGGTATCGAGTGTTTCGCGATAACGGCCATCCGCTCTTGAAAGCCGATTCCCCTTCCACGGAGATTGAGCAGAGCGCACAAGGAGCCATGGCTGGGGATTTCGTTATCCGCACGGTCGAGACGGTGAACTCGATGAACTATAACCAGCCATTCCGTCCCTCCGATCTTATCCGGGAGACGATTACCATTTACAGCGGCGCTAATGGCGCACATCTGGTAACCGTTACATCGGCGGACTTTGCCTATTCGCAGTTGGCCTTTGCGCTTTCGCCTGCGGGAGACCAACTAGCTTTAGCCGGGCATGATACGATCCGTTTCTACAAAGTGAAGTAGATGCAGTCAAAAGCTTGCTGAAGCCGCTGCCGCTATAAATAGAAAGCTGCCTCATGCCCTGCAACACTGGCGTGCACTTTCAGAAGGCCATGTATGGCCGGTTCCAACATCACGGTCGTTCCTCCCTGAGCCGGGAGGAACGGAGCACCGACCAGGAAAAGCACGAAGAACAACGTAGCGAAATCTCTCATCTCTAGACGGTACGCAGTGTTCCCCGGTTTGTTCCAGAGGAGATGCCTCATCGTAGATTCTCGCAAACAGGTCCTGTGAAACACCGTTCTCGGAAATTGAGAATCTGCTGCAACGCTGCGGTGTACCGTAACTGAACATATGCTGGCCTGACACGTTCACGTTCGGTTCGGGAGCGTTCTGCGCTGAGCTTACACCTAGTGGCGAGGACCACAGCCTATCCGAACACAAACTCGACCCACTGCCGCTCAGAAGGTATGGTGGTCGGATACGAGCGCGCTTGACCGCGCTCGATCAGGTAGACCTCCGGCTCGACATCGTGGAGACAGAGAAAGTGTTCTCGGACAACGCTTCCGGCAAGGACACAAACCGGCCGCACCTTCTCCGCAATTCGAAAGCTGCTAAAGGTTGAAGGCGGAGCAACGACGTTGGTACGGCTCATTGCGTAGTTCAGGATGAGCCTGGAACGGGTCGATCCGAAGCTTCGAGCGGTACAGCTCTCCATCCAGAATGGGCTTAGATTACAGTCGGCTTCTGTACTCACCGGGCGAGTAGCCGGTGAGGCGACGGAAGACAAAGGCGAAGTGCTGTTGTGTTTTGAATCCCGTTACTCGCGCAATCTCGCCGATGGATGTGTTCTTTGCTGCTAAAAGAGCTTCCGCTTTTCTGAGCCTCTTCTGAAGAACGAACTGATACGGGCTCATCCCTACGCTCTCGCGGAAAGATTTAGAGAATTGGGAGCTGCTCAAGCAGCAAAGCCGCGCCAAGTCGTCGAGATGCAGCTCCGCGTTACTTTGTTCATGGATGTAGTCCAGCGTTCTTTTTAGCAGGTGAGGTGACAGGCCGCCTCGCAGCTTCTGTGCCTTTGGCTTGAAGCTGCCGTGATGGGCCAACAGGTATGTTGCAATCGCCAGATTCATGCTTTCGAAAAAGAGTGGACCACTCGCATTTCCCTCTCGAACCTCCGAAGCCAGACTCAGCAAGAGAGAAGACAGCCTGGGGTCACGAAGCTTCATATTCGGCAGTAGTTCAATCTTGTGTTCTGGCAGCTGATCCACAGAGGCCGCCTGTAATAGTTCCGTTGGCAAGTCGAGTTCCAGGGTCTCTGTGCTTCGGTCCACTGAGAGGGTCTCTGATTCACCGATCGGACAGAGCCCAATGTCCCCTCGCACAATTCGTTCAACCCCGCTCCTTTTTCCCGCAGACCAGCGGAGCGTCGCAGGGGATAGAACCAGAGTCAAGACGTGGGTTCTGGAAGGAGGTTTCACCCACTCGGAGACAGGTACCAATTGATGCGTGAGATTCGAGGGAATGGTATTTCGCTGTGAAACCGCGCACATACTTTGCACACTCCGTGACTCACTACCAAGTGTAGCGAAGCTCGATGGCGGTTGGCACCTGTGGTTTAGCACAGGCACGGTGTGTTCTACGCACAGCTGGTTCGGAAGGAGTCATGTACACATTCCGCCGGTTTGGTTCACTTCTTACACCATTAAGTGGCCTCCACTAGATTTCGCCTTGAAGAGACTGGCCGATGCGCGTTCTCAAGCATCCCTAAAGCAGCTACAGCTGACGACACCCGACGAGGAATACGATGATGACCAGACGCCAAGCCTTATCAACTCTGGGAGCAACTGCTCTCGTCGCCGGCTTTGACGTTCAGGCCCGCGCCTGGGTTACAAACGCGGAGCAATCAGAAGGGCCATCGTTTGCAGCCCTTCCCGCACTTGACGGCACTGTTCTCACCGATGCGGCCTCGCGAGAGGCAGACTCAAGCGATCAGGGCAACATCGTTCATCACACCCCACATGCAGTGCTGCGTCCCGGCTCGGTCGAAGACATAGCCAAGATGGTAGCGTTTTGCGCAACAAACAGAATCAAGGTTGCCGCGCGCGGCCAACACGGTACCACCTTCGGCCAGGGACTTGTCTCCGGTCTGATCATTGAAACTCAGTCGCTGAACACGATCCATTCCATTAACGCTCAGACAGCTGATGTCGATGCCGGTGTTCTTTGGTCGGATCTGGTCAATCAAGCGGTTCCGCTCGGCTTCACGCCACCGGTGCTGACGGCGTATACAAAGCTCTCTGTCGCGGGAACCCTGTCTGTCGGGGGTATGTCGTCGGTCTACAACAAAGGCGCACAGGTTGATCGGGTGCGGGCTCTGCAGGTGGTCACCGGCGAGGGTAAGGTGCTGTGGTGCTCCCAAGAAGAAGAGCGTGATCTGTTCGAAGCTGTTCTCGGTGGTATCGGTCAGTGCGGCATCATCACGCGCGCCAAACTCGAACTAACCGCTGCAGAACCGATGGCGCGGCAGTTCACGATCAAGTACACGGATGTCGCAGCGCTCTTACAAGACATGCGGACTTTGGTGGAGCGTGAAGAGTTCAGCGGAGTTTCCGCGATGTACCTGCCTTACGTTGCACCGGGTACATATCTGCTTCTGCCCGTCCTCTATTTCGATCCAACTACCCCACCTGATAATGCTCATCTGCTACGCAATTTGACGATTGCGCCAAACCAGGACGAGGTGCAGGACACAACATACTTGGAGCAGGTGTCGGCGACGAACGGCCTCTTCGACGGTTACATGGCAACGCAGATGTTCAACCAGTTACAGAAGCCGTGGTTTCATGTATTCCTGCCTGCTGCTGTTGTAGCAGAGCAGTACATCTCCGAGGTGCTCCCGGCTTTGAGTCCAGAGGACGTGGGACCAACCGGTGTTGTGGTGATCCTTGCGCAACGGCGATCACAACTGACCCGGCCTCTGCTGCGCGTGCCAAGCGGTGGCTCTGCCGATCTCACGTTCCTGTTTGAGATCCTTACCTCTGCGGCCACACAAGGGCCAAATCCCGATTTTGTCGATCGCATGCTGGCAAGAAATCGGTCTCTCTTTGTCAGAGCGCGGGAACTCGGCGCTACCCGTTACCCGCCCGATGCGGTTCCGTTTGAGCGTGAGGATTGGGTTCTGCAGTACGGCAATGTCTGGGAGCGCTTGGTCGCCTTAAAGAGCCGCTACGACCCTGAAAACATCCTCACGCCGGGACCGGGTATCTTCCCTTCAGAGCGCGATGCATAACCAAGGCTGGACGCAGACGCGGCCACTTTGCAATCATTGGACTTCATTCGCCGTGACCTCATACCGGAAGGCTTCCGGGTCAAGACTATCGAGGCGTCCCTCAGCGGTCTCTGCCTGCGGATACATGAAGAAGGGCAGTGCGGGGCCGTGGGAGCCGGGGAGGGCGACATCCTGTGCGTAGTTGAAGGCGATCCAGTTCATCTCCCATGAGCCGAAAAGCCGCCGGCGCGCGCCTTCTAACTTTACGTCATTCATCGCGAGATGGCCGGGCGGCTCTTCCAGGATGACATTCAGCACATCGGCTGGATCGACGGGAACCCAGCCGAAACGTTCCAACCACACCTCTGCACGGCAATGCTGGGCTCGGGTGACGACAGGGGTTGCGGGCCCTAGGCTCTTGTATCCCAAGCGCGACGGTGCGACCCGAATGCCGTACACTTCGCGTGCAGGGAGGCCCGCAGCCCGTGCCAGCCCCACAAATAAGGCGCTGATGTCGGCGCATTTTCCACCAAGATCTCCTGTCTCCAGAAGCGGAAGGATGCTGCCGCGACCGCACCCGCGCACACTCGGCTGGCGATGCGCGTTCGCGATGATCCATTCATAGATCGAGCGCGCCTTCCCTTCATCGCTCGCTTCGCCCTTCGTGATATCCAAAGCCTTCGAGCGAACAATGCCATCGACAGGCACCTCGCGAGTCGGCGCGAGACAAGCCTCCCTCGCAGAGGGAGAGAGGGGCGGCACGGGCCTTGGCTGCAATAGATCCACTGTCCAGTCGCGTACCTCGACACGGCTCACGGCAGTCAGTGTGGCCGCTTCGTGCGGGGCGATCTCTGCCGCCGCCATCTGCAAGTCACTTCCAGGTATTGTGGGCCGACTCCATCGTCCCCCGGTGCAGTGCACATCGTTGGCGAGCGTTCGCTGAAAGGGTGTGGGCCGATGCAGCGGCAAGGGCAGCCAGATCTTTGCCGCACGATCTGAACGCAGGAGTTCAACACGCGTGGTGAGCTCAAACGTTCGCCAAAGGGGTTGTGGTTCATCACTCCACGCCGCGTGTTGTCCTAAAACTGCGCTGCAGCCAACCAACGTCGTGACACCCCGCAGAAGCTGCCTTCGATTCATAGCGGTGATTCGTCCCCCCTTCTTGGAATAGCCGTCTGTGTTCGGGCTTCACGTCAGAACGCTACCGATAAGATATGCGTGACGTTGAAAGAGATTCGTCCCTCGCACTCGAAGCCACTCAGCAGCACTGGCTTCTTCATCCGAACAGAGGCCGGGGTTTGGCAAACAACAACCGAAATGATCGATAGTGTGAGTTGAGTGGTGAATTGTCCCAGCTTTGCACCGCCCATCCTCTAAAAAGAAACGGAGCGAGAAATCCATGTCGGCACGATCGGTCGTAGTCACGGGAGCGTCCACAGGAATCGGTTACGGGATCGCTGGTGTTCTTGTGGAGAGGGGATTTCGGGTATTCGGCAGCGTGCGCAAGCAGGCCGACGCAGACCGTTTGCGATCTGAACTTGGTGACAACCTCACACCGCTTCTGATGGATGTCACCGATCAGTCGGCAGTGCTGCGGGCTGCTGACCAGGTGCGCGAAGCGCTCGGGCAAACCAAGTTGGCCGGCTTGGTGAACAATGCGGGCCTCACCGTTTTAGGTCCCCTGCTGCATCAGCCGGTGGCGGATTTTCGTCGGCAACTGGAGGTGAATCTTGTCTCGGCCATGGTCGTGACTCAGGCGTTTGCGACGTTGTTGGGGAGTGATCGTACGCGAGAAGGAAGCCCGGGGCGTATCGTCAATATCAGCTCGATTGCGGGCAGGATGGGGAATCCATTTCTGGGCGCATACACTGCCTCCAAGCACGGGCTGGAAGGTATGTCGGAGTGTCTTCGGCGTGAACTGCTGACATACGGCATTGACGTGATCCTTGTTGAACCTGGCTACGTGGACACGCCGACCTTCAGCAAATCCGGGGCAGAAGTAGAGGACCTGGGGATCTACCGCGAGACCGATTATGGCCCAGCTCTCGACCAGTTTGTGAAAGCCACCACCGCCGAAGGACGAAAGGGTCTTCAGCCGCGGGCAATCGGCGAGGTCGTCCATACCGCTCTCACCATTCGGAAACCCAAAACTGTCTACACCGTTGTGCGGCAGAAATTCCGGAACTGGACGCTGCCCAGAATGCTCCCAAGACGCACTCTCGATCGACTTATCGGCAAGCAGCTAGGCCTCGGTTTAGTGCAAAATGGAACGGCGCCAGATAGGCATTTGAAGTGAGGCAATGAGCAACGAATCGTTCTCACTCGAAATTCGTAATGTCACTGGCGGTGTCGACCTCGATCGAGTGAAGTCACTTCTGCGCGCTTACACTTCCTTTCTCGCCACATGTACGGCGCCTGGTGAGATCAATCTGGACCGCAGGCTTGCGGAGCTGGAGAAGCTTTCTGAGACACATCGGCCGCCATTGGGCGGGCTTTTGCTGGCCCAGGCGAACGGAGTACCCGCCGGCTGCGTCGCCTTTGGCCCAATCACGCTGCCCTCCGGGGAGGGTGCTGCAGAGCTTCGGCGCATGTGGGTCTCACCCGCCTTCCGCGGCCAGGCCATCGGGCAGTCGCTGATCGTTGAGGCCTCGTCAATCGCGCGTTCTGCTGGCTACCACTGGATGTATCTCGACTGCCTCTCCGGGGTGATGCCGGCTGCCATGAAGGTTTATCGCACCATGGGCTTTGAGCCTACCGAGCGTTACAAACAGGATCATTCCGTGGAAGAGACAGCCTTTCTTCGACTGGATCTTTGCAGGCACGACGTGACGCGGCAAGGGTAGTTTCAGGGTGACAGCGCACCCCCCCCCCTTGGGTTTCAAAGAGCTTCGGGCCGCGAAGATCGCGGCTGCTACCCTGCAGGCCCGGCGTCACATCCGCAGGCGCAACCTCCCCCGCACCACCCTGCGTGTTGCGATACAAAGATCACCCATAGAGCACGGGATCACTCATCAGTCCGCAAACAAACGCCACAGGCTTGCCGTCGGGCGACAACCGCAGAAGCGCCCTCTGCATGCCATGCAGAGGACCGGGTAATGTCTGCAAATTCAGCGGGACGCGCGGTTGCGCATCCGCAGCCGTCACGGCTACCTCTTCGGCTGTATCGATCGTATAGCCTGGCCTGTGGCCAGCTTGCTTCCCCCGGAGGCGGTGCAGCCAGAAAACGATTTGCCGCGAGCGAGACGCCAAACCGACTCATAGACATGCATCGTGTCTGGAGTCAAAAACATGCCTTGACCGGTGGTTGCGTCCACCTGATAAAGGCGGGAAACTTCGAGACCTTCCTTGTCGATCACGCCCGCAAGCGGATCCCGAAGCGAAGCGCAAAGGACGGGCATAAGCGTGATTGTAGCCATGCTTATGCGAACCGCCCTGCGTCCCAACGGGTCGCTGACGAAAGCGCAACACGCCGCGGCGGACCTTGGTTGCTGGTCGCCGCGGAGGTATTGACTCGCTCCTTACCGGAAGCGGGGTCTCCTTAGAAGCTCGCTTTGAAGCGCCGGCGAGCCACACCCACGGCTCCCAGCAGCCCGGTGCCGAGCAACGCGAGGGACGAAGGTTCGGGGGTGACACTCGTGGCCGAGGAGGCCAGCAGGTTGCCTTCAAACGAGTTCACGGGACTGGCCATACCGGCCGCCAGGCCTGCGTACTCGTTGATCTCGTAATCGCAGGTGAAGGCAAGAACGGCGCAGGAAGAGCTGTTCGTCGGCAGGTAGCTCACCAGCGATGTCTCGGGGAGGTCAAGCTGCAGCTGCTGACCGGCCGCCGTGAAGGTCGCCTGATACTCATCCAGGGCGGTGTTGTAGGACTGCGCGCTCGGCGGACCGGAGAAGGTGACCGCGACGCCGCCAATGGTCTGTGTCGAATTGAGACCGGACACCGCACCGGTTGCCGTATTGATCGTCACCGTGCCATAGCTTGCGGTACCCGCCTGGTTCTCGATTGCGTACACGGTATCGGCGTGGGCAGGCGCGAAACTGGAGATGAGCAGGGAAGCAGCAAACGCATCGAGGAGGAAACGCATGAGGGAACTCCTAAAGAGGATATTTCCGACGCTATACGACATTTGTGTCAGAGAGGTTACATTCTGCATACGGGGTGTCCAGGAGGTTCGTTCGCCCAAGCGGGGTTCAACTTTCTTATTCTATTCACGCCATGTTCACCGAGATAGATTGCAGTGGAGCTTGCAGTGTCTCCTTTGCCTACCCCGGGCGATACGTGCGTTCACTCCCAGGAGATTTTTCCCCATGACAAGAAACCCGAGTGCGGCGGTTGCGCTGCTGGCCATGTGCTCCCTTGTGCGGCCCCAGCTGGGTCTGGCCCAGACGAGCGCTCCCGTCACCATCGCTCCCGCCTCGAGTGCGGCGGTGCAGGCGTATACCATTCCGCTTTCGCAGGAAGCCTCCTTGACGGACGCGCAAAAACTCGCGCTGATCAAGCAAAACATCAAATATGTCTTCGTTCTGTTCCAGGAAAATCGCTCCTTTGACTTCTACTTCGGCACCTACCCTGGCGCCAATGGATTGTTCTCGCAGCCGGCCGCGCAGACGCCGGGCTTTGTGCAGACCCTGGTGAACACAGACGGCACGCTGGGCACGATCTCACCCTTCCGCATCCCGCTCACCGTCACGGCCAAGGGCACCGGCGCCACCGTGCCCCTTTACCCGGCGGATACGGACTCGGTGAACCACTCGCACACCGCCTACCAGACCAAGATCGACCTCCAGAACGGCATCACGCTGAACGACGGCTACGCCACCACGGAAGAGGGCGTCACGGTCACCAACGGCAAGCCCAGCAAAATGCCCACCCTGGCCCAGAAACAGATGGGCGAACTGGTGATGGGCTACGTGGATTGCAACACCGCGCCCGTGCTTTGGAACTATGCGGACCGCTTTACCCTGTTCGACAACTTCCACCAGACGGTGCTTTCGGCCTCCACCCCCAATGCCATTGCCATGGTCGCGGGCCAGTCCGGCGAAACACAGTGGGTCAAACACCCGCAGCAGAGCACAATGGCTTACGGCAAATCCGTGGGCGGCAACGGTGTTCCGGTCGTCTCTGACGGCGACCCGTACTGGGGATCGCAGCTGGACGTCTACGGCAGCGGGCAGCCGGCCAATCCGCCCACCGCGAGCCCGGAGGTCAATCTCACCTTTGCCACGCTGCCGCTTTCCTTCATGGGCACAAACATCGTCAACACGGTGGCTACCGACAAGCAGCCGCTCACCGATCTCACCGATGTTGAAAAGGACATCATGGAGATTGCGGGCAATGGGGTAAAACCGACCAACTGGGGCTGGTATCAGCAGGGCTACGATCACGAGAATACCGACGCGACCGCCACGGCCACGCACGCCGACTACATCCCGCACCATAACGGGCCGCAGTACTTCGGCTATGTTTCTAACAATTCCCAGGTCAGCTCGCACCTGCACGGCCTGGGTGATTTCTTTACCGCGATCGGCAACAAGGCCCTGCCTTCCGCCGGTGGCGTGTTCTACCTGCGCGGCGGCTACAACAACCTCCAGGGCCTGAACCCGGTCGATCCGAACCCGGCGCTACGTACCGTGTTCTACGGCAGCGACGATCACCCTGGCTACTCCGACGTGCAGATTTCCAGCGCCCTCGTGGCGCAGGAGGTCAACGCCATCGCGAACAGTCCCTACTGGTCGCAGAGCGCCATCATCATCACCTACGACGAGACCGACGGCCTATATGACCATGCTCCCGAGATCGTCCGCTCCTATGACCCCTACGGCGACGCGCTCGACCAGGGACCGCGTATCCCCACGATCGTGCTTTCCCCCTATGGTGAGGTGCATGCGGTGGCCCACGAAGCCGATGAGCACAGCTCGATCATCAAGTTCATCGATGCGCTATACGGCCTGAAGCCGCTGGCCGATCTGCCCGACGAAGCGGCCGCCCGCGCACAGGGCCAGACGACCCTGAAGCAGCCCTATCTGGGACCGGCCGACGACGGCGTCCCCAATGTGGGCAACCTGCTCGCCGCCTTCGACAACAACCGTCTGTCGGGCATCGCGCCGGTTCTTCCCGCCAGCTTCGCTCTCCTGCCGACGTCTTTCTACATGAACCTGCCGCAGCTGAACAACAACGGTTGCTCTGCCCTAAGCATCACCCCCACCGACACCGGCCGGCCCAACCCCGTACCAGTCGACTTCAATCCGCGTCCGGGCTCTGACCCAGGGGTCCCGACCTCCGGCACCTGGACGCCCTAGCACCTGGACGCCCTAGAACCTGAGCGCCCTAAGAACCTGGATGCACCATCCTGTACGCTGCACCAGACAACATCGGCAGGGAGAGCTAACCCGCTCTCCCTGCCGCTGTATTTAGGTCCAGATCGGCGTTCCCCGCATTGCATCTCCCGGAGTACCGCGCCCGCATGTTTCGCCCGTTTGCCACCGCCTTGCCCTTTCTGTTCCTCTCACCCTCCGCATTGCCGGCTCAGGCCATCCAGGCCGTTCCTCCGCCTCCGAAGCCAGCTGCTGCCCCGCTGCCGCCGCCCCTGCCGCACCCGGTTCTGGACCGCATCCATGCCGCAAATGCGCTTTCCTGCGGCCTTGCCAAGGAAGAAGAGGACTACTCGCGCGCCGAGGACCACGGCAACCGGGCTGCTTTTGATATCGATTTCTGCAAAGCCGTCGCCGTGGCCCTGCTCGGTCCGGGCGCCCATCTCTTGGTAAAGAACTATCCCGACGAACCGGCTGCGGTTCAGGCCTTACGCACCGGGGAGGTCGATCTCCTAGCTTCTGCCAGCCCCACCGTGGCCAACAGCGTCAAAGACCTCACGTTCACGCAACCTGTCTTCTTTGACGGCCAGGGTTTTCTGCTGCCAAACAACCCCGCCGTGCACACACCGCTCGATCTCGCCGGGAAAAAGGTCTGCTTCCTCACCGGTTCCGACGCCGAAGCCGGTCTGCACAACTACGCCGCGGAGCACGGCATTGCTTACACCTGGTATCCCTTCTCTGAAGCCGGCGAGATGGAGGCTGCCTTCTTTACCGGAAACTGCGATGCGGTTTCGAGCGATGTCTCCTCCTTGGCCAACATCCGCGCCATCGTGGGCGCCCGCGCGGCCGGGTACACGATCCTGCCGCAGCTGATCCGCGGGGATCCCCTCGCCGCGGCTACAACCGGCGACCCCCGCTTCGCCGCCATCGTGAGCTGGACCCTGAACGCCCTGCTGGCAGCCGAACAGTTCGGCCTCACCCAGGCCACGGTACAGGCCCGGCTCACCGGCACGCAGCCGTCGTCCACGCAGTCGCCAGCCACGCTCCATGGAGCGGAGCAGGGGGCAGAGATCCAAAGTTTCCTCGGCCAACGCTTCGGCACCGGCACCCTGCTCGGCCTCGATCCTCACTGGACCGCTAACGTCATTGGGGCCGTGGGCAATTATGGTGAGATCTTCGATCGTGACCTGGGCGCACAGTCTCCGCTTCGACTCGACCGTGGTGCAAACCGTCTCCCCAATGCCGGTGGTCTCCAGAGTCCACTGCCGCTCACGGATCACTAGAGCGCCAGGTAGTTAGCTATGCGCCAAGACTGGGAGCCGTTGCTGCTCCCCGGCCAGCTCTCGCAGACGCCGTACCAGCTCGAGGGGATGCACCGGCTTGACCAGCACCTCGAACTCATAGCCATGCGCCTGCGCCGCTTCCAGCAGCTCCGAGGTTTGCACCTGCCCGGAAAACAGCACCACCTTGCAATCCGGGTGATCCATCCCCAACCGCAACGAAAGATCGAGGCCGTTCATCTCCGGCATCATCACATCGGAAAGTACGATATCCGGATGTTCCAGGGCAGCACGGCGCAAAAGGTCCAACGGATGCGAGAAAGCGACTGCTGCAAACCCGGCTGTTTGAAGAACTGTACAAATCGTGGAAGCGATGGCAAACTCGTCGTCCACGACGAAAACCTTAACTTTATCTCTGCTTCTCACTGCCAAATCCTGGTGTCTTAAATTCAAGCAGTCCAGTGCGAAACTGCACATGGAATAAGACGTTCCATTGCACGACTCCGTCGTCACCTTATGCTGAAAGATGCTGCCACGCCCAGTGTGCACCTGCTTTTCACAAGCCAGCTGAAACTTCCGTGACGCTGGCGGATTGGACGCTGGCAGATCGGCCGTAGCAAGACCGTCTTGCTCCGGAAGAGATGACGCTGCCGCGATACTTCGAGCGGACACGTCGATACACCCTAGTCAGGGAATGTGGGAGCCGCTCCGCTACGCCTTGGAGGGCGAGGTGAGCCAGCGAGCTGCCAGCTCCCGTGCGAACACCTCCGGGCGTATCTCCGGGGCCGCTTCGGGCACCTTTTCTGGAGACAGCGCAGCCTTGGCGGCCTGCCGGATTTCCCGCTCCCGTGCCAGGGCAGCCGCGGACATCACCACAGGCCCGGCGCTGGTGGCCTTGCTCAACGCGGTCGGCTCGGCATGTCTACGGGGTCGCTGCGCCCTGGTCGCCGTTTCTGCCCCCGAAGTACCGAGGTGAGCAGGCGTTTTACGCGGCCGTCCCCGGCCTCGCACGGCTTTGGTCTGGACGGCAGACAGGGCAGCAGGCGTGGGTGCCGGCGGCGGCGTCTCGGGCAAAACCGACTCCCTGCGAACCTTTGGGGGAGGGGCAGCAGCCGAGGACTTCGGCTGAGCCTGCAATAACCGGTTCAGCCGTGGCGCCAGGTCACGAACCAGCGAGGGAGATTTAGCCAATCCGGCCACAACGCTCCGCAAGGACTTCAGGCGAATCAATTCAGCATCAAGCTGACGAACTATCTGTTCCAACAACATTTGACTCAATTCTAGTGCGATTACTCGGGATAAGGGGTTGTCGCCGCGCTTCTGCTTCACGACCTTACAGGAACGGTTCCAAATGCAATCTATTCCGAAAACCTACGCTGTCAGCTGATCGGTCAACACCCGCTGCTCTTCGGCGGTCTGTCCGGTAAATACCGATTGCTCCAGTCCAGCCGCGGCCTCCAGCCAATCCACCAGCTTCGCGAACGGATCGAACCCAACCACGTTGATCCCGTCGGCGACAAAGTTGGAAAGCGCGTTGGTGTCGTAGTAGTAGCGTTGCCCATCGCGTGCATCGGTGATGTACTCCACCCCGCCGATGTCGATGCCGGAATGTTTCATGATCTCTTCGACGTCGGCGATCGCCTCCGCCGGCGGGGTAAAGCCCTCCACCGTGATTCCCGATTTCGGCGCATCAATTGCACACGCCGCCCGGTTCAGATCCGTCCCTGCTGTCGTGCGGCAGATGTCCGCGGGGCAAAGATCAAAGGTTTCGCCGGTGATGTGTACCTTGATGGCATAGAGAAATTTGCCGTTCATGACCTCGACCCGGACGATGTGCGCATCCTGCGCCGGGATAAATTCCTGCACGAGCGCCGTCGAATCCAACCCGAACTGCAGCGCCTCGGGCGAACCCACCGGCTGCTCAACGGCATGCTGCAGTTGCGAGGCGCCGTCAAACCGCTTCACGCCGGCCCCCGAACCGCCAATGTTGGGCTTGACCACGATCGGCCAGCGCAGGCCCTCGGCGGCCGCGGTTGCCTGCTCCGGCCGGTGGATCACCCGGGCCCTGGGGTAGGGTTTGCCCAGCGTAGCCTGCAGCACCAGTTGGCCGGCCTTGGAAAGCTCGGACTGAAACGCCTTGACCCCATTGATGACCCGTACGCCGCGGCTCTGCAGGTGCTCCAGAAAACCGAGCGTGTAGAAGATCCCGTCGCCGTGATCGCGGTTCCATGCCGAGGGACTCATCCGATTGAAGACCAGCGAGTACTTCAACTCAGGCTGATCGGCCGGATCATAGAAGTGATCCGGGGCAAACAGCTTGACATAGGGCGTGCCGCGGCGGTCCAGCTCGGCAAACAGCGGCTTGAACCAGTGCGGCTGCTCATAATAGATAGCGATCGGCAGGGTCGTGGGCATTTTTCCTCAATCTTCTCTTCCCGGTTTGACGCGAAATTGGTGGCCAACGACGCAGGTCGTGGGAGTGGCCGCCGCGCAGACTGCGCCAGCCACTCCCGGTGCGCCAGCCAGGTCCGCAACTCCACGCGGATCGTCCGCCCGGCGTATTAAGAGCGTAGGTGTTTGATCAGCTGGGTGGGATGGATTGGCTTCGGCAGCAGCTCAAAGTCAAAGCCGCGCTCCCGCGCGCGCGCCAGGATCTCTACCGTGGCGGCCTGTCCGGAAAAGAGAACAATCCGCGTGTCGGGGCAGTGCCCGCGTATCGCGATCGCGGCTTCCACGCCGTCCACGTGCGGCATCATCACATCGGACAACACAAGCTCCGGACAGTACAGCTTGGAAAGCTCAATCGCCCGCGATCCGGAGTAGGCCGCCTCGGCGACAAAGCCATTCCGGTTCAGGATCTGAACGATTGTGTCGGCAATCAGTCGCTCGTCGTCGACGACCAGGATGCGCGGCAGCGAGTAATCGCCGCCCGGACCGGTGATTGAGCTCCGGTGAACCGGCGCTTCGGAAGTTTGTGCCTCACTGAACAGCAGCATGGAAGCCATGGCGTTCTCCTACTGTAACTACTTCTGCAGGGGGCTGGAAGCACGAAAGATGTAGTTTTGGAGAAGCTTCAGAAGCACTCGGGGTGTCTCAGCGGCCTTGCCCATTAACCCAGTACGCGGTTCTGGCCTTCAGATCGAGGTCTGGCCGAGTTTTCAGCCCCAGCTCCAGTACATGCGGTCCGGGGTGCGGCGTCCCCGGGACGAAGCTCAGGACGTAGTGGTTGGGTACGTCATTGGAGATCGTGACCAGATCCCGCGCGAGGGAGCGCGCGTTTTTGAAGGGAAAGTACTCACCCCCGGTAAGGCGGGCTACGGTTTCGGGCACGTTGCTCTGGAGCCCGTCCCTCGCGGCAAGGAAGGCCATGCGCGCCAGCCGTACCGGGGGAAAGAGGTCGCCCGCGCAGTCAAGCGCCTGCAGGCGCCGGTCGCCATGCGCATCGGGGTCAGCCGCCGGATCACGGCTCATGCAGCCCCCCGCGGGGTACGGCGTGGAGGAATACACCGTTCCCACGAACGGGCGCGGCAGTTTGGCTCCTTCGCGGTGCAGGGCGGCTCCCGTACTCGCAAACGCAAAGCTGTAGATGGAGGTATTGGTGTCCTCGACCGCGCGCAGGGCATCGTCCAGGGAAGTCTTGCTGCCGCTGTCCCTTGTTTCACTCAGGAGCAGGATCGCACGGCGGTAACTCGGGGGCTCCTTGCTCAGGATCTCTGTGCAGAACCGAAGGCTGTCCAGAATGGCCGCATCTTTATCGCCCGGTTCAAGCGACCCCAGCGCCTCGGCGGCCTCTGATATGTCCGTGGTGAACGGTTGTTCGATGTGCTGCGAACCGTCGAAGCTGACGAGGGCGACCCGGTGCTGCACGCCGCCGACGATGGCCTCCAGCACCGCATCAAGCCCGTGGTAATCGGCCAGATGAGCCTCCGCCAGACCACCCGTTTGCACCAGCACGGCCAGCGCGAGTGGCTGGGCGTCGGTATCAGGCTCCAGGCGCAGCCGCTGCGGCACGCCATCGTCGGTGAGCACGAAATCATCCGCGGTAAGCGAGTGCACAAGTTCACCCTTTCTGGTTTTCACCAGAGCAGGCACAAGCACCAGCGACGACCGGATAGACAGGGTGGCTGGTGTGGGAAGGACCGGAGCTCCGGCATCCTGTGCCAGGCAGCCGGCACCGGCACAAGGGAGGGCGACCGCGCAGCAAACCCCCGCGTGGTAAAGCGTTCGCTTCAGGCGGGCTGTCTCCATACCGTCACTCTAAAGGCAGCTGATCTCCATGGAGGGCGGTTCAGCGCAAAGTGCATGAGTTCGGACTTCGGACTTCGGACCTCACAACGCGGCAGGTCACCAGCCGAAATGCAAAGGCAGGCCGTTTCACGTTTCCCGGCGAAGATCGCAGCACTGAATGACGGTGCGGAAGCAGGGCTTTCTCAAACGGGAGAATCTCTTGCCGATCCGTCTCCAGATCCGTCGCAACCAGCCGCCGATTCCTGCAGAATCGACTCCCCGCCGGTGCTAACATGCCCCCATCCGGCGGTTGCGGAAGGAGATCCGTAGATGGCGTTTGAAACGGAGGGCGAACCGGCAGGCAGGATAACGGAGGGTATGCCGGCGAATCGGGAACGTCAGACCGAATGGCTGGGTCCCGAACACGCGGTCGCTGCCGGGGAGTTCATTCCGCCCCCGGCTGCACTCTATGACCTTCGCCCGCTTTCACTGGGTGAGGTGCTGGACCGCACCTTTGCCCTGTACCGTTCTCATTTCTGGCTCTTTGCCGGAATCACCGCCGTCTCAGCCAGTGTGCAGGTGGTGGTGCAGGCAATCTCGCTCGCTACTTCGCACACGATGATGCGCCGGCTGGCGCTCGAAAGGCATGGTACGACGCCCCCTATCTTCGCCCTGCACCAGTTTGTCGGAGCCCAGCTTGGCACCTGGATCGCTGCGCTGGTGTTTTTTCTCGTTGCCGCCATCGCCAACGCCGCCACGACACTGGCCTTGAGCGAGGTCTACCTGAACCGCCCTGCGGGCACCAGGGAGGCCCTGGCCGCCGCTTTCCGGCGCTGGTACCGCTGGATCGGTATCGGTCTTTGGCAGGCCGGCAGCATGATCTGGATTCCCCTGCTGGCAACCGCCGCGGCTCTGCTCCTGCTGGGCTATGGAGGGCGCGTGCACAATACCGCGCTCCTTGTCATCGGGGGAGGCATCGCCTTTCTTGCGGTCTTGGCCGGCGTGCCCGCCGGGGTGATCCTTTATCTGCGCAACGGTCTTGCGGTTCCGGCTGCGATGGTTGAAAAACTCACCATTCCCGCGGCCATGCGGCGCAGCAAGGTGCTCGCGGCCGGCACAAAGGGGCGCATCTTCGTCGTCCTTCTGATCACCGGTGTTCTCTACCTCGTGGTGGGTGTCCTGCAGTCGCCCGCCTCATACTTCATCCTTGTGGCTCCCCAGCAAGGGCATTACCTCGCCCAGGCGATCAGCCTGCTGATCTCCTTCCTGGGTCACACCATTGTTGCGCCCATCGGCCTTATTGGCTTAACGCTGCTCTACTTCGATCAGCGTGTGCGCAAGGAGGCCCTGGATCTGCAACTGCTGCTCGAAGGCAGTGGCTCCGTCCCCGGTGCGCCCGCCGCACCGGCCTCACCCGCACAGGGGTTCACCTCACTTGGCTAACCGATCCCTGGCCGGCACCGCCCGAGATCTCGTCCTGCTCCCCGTTCTTCTGGTTCTCTCGCGGGGCGCAAGCGCCGCTCCGCCGGAGATCCCGTTGAGCGCCTTTCGTGCCGAGCTCTCCGCTGCCCAACAGCTCGTCTCCGCCTGCCGGGTCAGTGCGGGCGCCTGCGACAGTCAAAAGGTCCCTTCCGACGCCCCCGTGCACGGCGAAGGCGCCACACCCGGCTTTTTTGCCGGCTGGGGATGGCTGCATGAAGCCCTGGGGATAGCCGCGAAGGCCCCACCCGCCGAACGCGCCGCGGCGATGGAGGCGGCGGCCGGTCATCTTGCCGAGTGGGGTGCTCAGACCGCCGGCTCCCACGGCACACCCGGCTTCCAGCAGGTTCAGGAGAGTACGGAGGCGCTGCCCGCAGCACATGCGGCGGCAGCCAGGATCCTGGCGCGGGATGAGTTCCTCGCCGATGCCGGGCCGGGCTGGTTGGACCGGCAAATTGCCCGCGTTCAGGACTGGTTTCTGCAAATCTTCCGTGGTATGGGCAGGGTGGGCGCCCGCAATCCCTGGATTGCGCCCGTCGTGGAGTGGCTGTGCTTCGGTCTCGCCGCTGCCGGTCTGCTGCTTTTTGTCCGCCGCAGTCTCAGCCGTCAGGCTCTGCGCATCTCGCTGGCCGGGTCCGCCGTTGCGACCGCCAACCCTGGGCGTTCCGGTGGGGACTGGCTCCGCGCAGCCGATGCGGCCGAAGCTGCCGGGAAAGGACGGGAGGCCATGCATTGCCTGTACTGGGCCGCTATCGCCTCCCTGGAAGCCCGTAAGGCCTGGCGTCCCAACCCCACCCGCACCCCCCGCGAATACATCAGCCTCCTGCAGCCGGGCTCTGGCGCTCGGGGGGACCTGCGGAACCTTACCCGGCGCTTCGAGCAAACCTGGTACGGCTCAGCCGATCCCACCCCCGCCGAAATCCACTCAGCGAGACAGGAACTCACCGCGCTCCAGACCGGGAGCCTCGAACGCGCCTCGCAGGATGCCTCGCAGGATGTCTCTCCAGGAAGCTTTCCGCTTGCGGCCTCACAGAAGCCCGCCGTGGTGACGGGGAACGCGCGATGACCTTCTCGCCGCGTAATGCTGACCGCCGCCTTCTGCTGATCGTCTCCGGCACCGTTCTGCTGCTTATCCTCGCCGTGAGCCTCATCGCGCCCTCAACCGCCACCAATGATCCCCGCCCGTCCACCTACAACACCGCTCCCGGCGGCGCGGAAGCTGCCTTTCTCACGCTCGGAGCTCTGGGCCGTTCGGTTGACCGTTGGGAGCAGCCGCTCGATGAGCTTCCTCCAAACACCGCGGCGCACACCACGCTGGTTCTCGCCGACCCCTTGTATTCAGCCCCCGAAAAAGACCGCCTCGCAGCCGCGATCCGCACCTTCCTGGAGGGGGGCGGCCGTCTGCTCACCACCGGTGCAAGTGGGGCGCTGCTGATCCCGGGCGGTGCGGCGGGACCGAGCCACCGCTTCGGCGCGCTCTGCTACACACAGCCCGAAGGTCCCGGTCCCCTCGCAGCCGCGGGCCGAGTCGAGATGGCCGATGTTGTCGCCTGGACTGGAACGACTGCCCAGACGGCCAACCAGTCCGTCCAGCCCGCGGCCGCTCGCATCGAGCAGCGCTGCGGTCCGGATGCCGTGGTGGTTCGCCTGCCGGTCGGTGCCGGCGAAGCCATCTGGTGGAGCTCCGCCTCCCCGCTCACCAATGCCGAACTGCACAACGACGCTGACCTCCATCTGCTGCTCGCCAGCCTCGGTCCGGCGCATAGCCCTGGCCTCGATCACAGCGGCGCGACTTCCCACGACTCAGCTCGCCGCATTCTTTTTGACGAGTCCCTGCAGCAGCCGGTCCGGTCCAAATGGAGCGCCGCCACCGGCCTGCCGCTGCGGTCGCTGCTCGCGCAGGCCGGTCTTGTCTTCGCCCTGCTTGTCTTCTCCTTTAGCCGCCGCCGCGGCCCGGTGCGCCTCCCCGTCTCGGTGCCGCGCTCCTCGCCGCTGGAGTTCGCCGCCAGCATGGGCGACCTGTACGGGCGAGCCGGCGCCACCGGTGTCGCCACGGCTGCCGCGAAACGCCGCCTGCAGCGCGTCCTCATCCGCGACGGCGGGCTCCCGCAACGCACCGCCGAAGGCGACCCGGCAGAGATCGCCAACGCTCTCGCCGCCCGCTTCGGGGGTGACTGGACCGCCGCCGCCGACCACCTCCGCGAGGCAACGGAAACTGTGGACATCTCCCTGCGCGCCCGGGGCGCCCTGGCGCTCGTTCGTGCCCTTGGAAGGGATGCCGAGAGGGTCCGGGTCGCGGCGGGGCCACAACCCCCTGGGCCAGAGACCTTGCTGGCTCAGGAAGAGGCGACAACCGCACCCTGAGTCATGCATCCTGCAAACAAATGCAAGGCAAAGGCATTCGCTGTCAGGCAAAGTGTAGAAACAGAACAAAATTTCGGGATGGAGTTCATGGGGATGTCGGAAGGTCAGCAAACCGGTTCGGATGGCAACGTGGAGGCCAGGGGTGCCGCGGCCGAACACCTCACCGTCACGGAGATGGGGACGGCCCCCGGCATTTCAGCCGCGGAAGAACTCTTCCGGCGTGGCGGCGCGGAGATCGGCCGCGTCATCGCGGGTCAGGAAGCCATCATCAGCCAAGCCCTGGCGACGGTGCTGTGCGGTGGCCATGCCCTGATCGAAGGCGTTCCCGGCGTGGCGAAGACGCTGATCGTCAAAACCCTCGCCCGTTTTCTCGGCCTCGATTTCCGCCGCATCCAGGGCACACCGGACATGATGCCGGCCGACATCCTCGGCACCACTGTTTTTTCGCCGCCCTTTGGCGACCGCCCTGCCGAGTTCCGTTTCCACCCCGGCCCCGTGTTTACCCAGTTCCTCCTGGCTGACGAGATCAATCGCATGCCGCCGCGCACGCAGGCCGCCCTCCTCGAGTCCATGGAGGAGCGCCAGGTCACGGCCGACGGCAACCGCCACGCGCTCGATCCTTTCTTCAGCGTTTTCGCCACCCAGAACCCTGTAGAGTTCGAAGGCACCTATCCCCTGCCGGAAGCGCAGCTCGATCGCTTTCTGTTAAAGATCCGCGTGGGCTACCCCACTCTCACCGAGGAACGCACGATTCTGGAGCGCCACCACGCCGCCGCCGATCACGGATCGGGGCACCCCACCGGTCTCACCGATGCGCCCATCGAGCCCGTGCCGGCCCACCTCCTCGCCCAAGCCCGGCGCGAGATCCGCGCCGTCGGCGTCGAACCCGCCCTTTTCGAATACCTTCTGGCTGTTGTGCGCCGCACCCGCGATTGGCCTGCGATTTCTCTCGGCGCCAGCCCCCGCGCCAGCACCGGGCTCTTGCTCGTCGCCAAAGCTCTGGCCGCCCGCGAAGGCCGCGGCTTTGTCGTTCCGGATGATGTCAAAGAAGCCGCCGTTCCCGTGCTGCGGCACCGGCTGGTACTGCGTCCCGAAGCCGAACTGGAAGGTCTCGATCCTGATCGCGTGGTTCGGGAGATTTTGCAGGCCACGCCGGTGCCTAAATGAGCCTAAAAGTCCCCGGCCGCCCGCGCGGCCTCGCGAAAACCCTGCTTGGCAAGGGCCCAGCCGGCCACGAAAAGCCCCAGCCCGGCGGCCAGAAAGACCATGTCCCACAGCAGGTGATTGCCGTTCTGGTACACGTGGTGTACCTGCAGGATCTCGTGATCGATGGTGCCCTCCACCAGGTTGAAGAGGCCCCAGCCAAACAGAATGGCGCCGCAGAGCGCCTTGCCCGACGGCAGGACGCCTGGCCGCGTCATCGCTCGCCAAAGCAGAATCAGGCCCACGAGGACACTGAACCAGGTAAAGGCATGGAAGAAGCCATCCCAGACCATGTTGATCTGCTCATTCACCAGCGAAGTCCGCGGGACCCAGTTGGAAAGCATGTTGTGCAGCTGCAGGATCTGATGGAACAGAATGCCATCCACAAAGCCGCCCATCCCGATCCCCAGCACCGTACCGGCAAGAAACAGGGGCCGGGTGCGTTCGGCGGGGATCGTCGCCGCGGTCTGCGCCGCGCCGCTCACAGGGCTACCTCAGACGAGCAGGAAGGGCAGACCGGCTCCGGCCGGCTCCGGTCTGCCGCTGCGGTGAGCGAAATGTTTGGAAAGCCGAGGGCCAGCAGCCCCACAACGAGTGCAAAGACCGGAAATGGCGCCACCACCAGCAGGGACGTGTGTAGAAAATGGCCGTCCCGCAGCCCGGCACGAATCCCGCGGCCCGTTGGGGAGTCGCAAACGGTGCAGGCGTGGGCTTGGAGTGCGGAGGCGGCAAGGGCAAAACCGGACAGCCTGCGGAGGGCGTCTCTCATCGCAAAATGCTCCTGGAGGTGGCGAGGTTGCGTGCGGCCGGCCAGCACCATCCTACGGCAACGCCCGGCCTTCTCCGATAAACCCCGCAGGCTCTTCGCCGCAGGAGCTCCGTGCGCACGCTGATTCCCCCGCCGGCCAGCGGCCTGGCCCGGTCTCTGGGGCGCACCGGTCGTGTGTTCGGCTTCGGTTTCACCCCTCGTGCGCTCTGGCTGGTTGTCGCCGGCACCGTTCTGGCCCTTCCCGCCTTCTGGCATCCCCGCGCCATCTGGTTTATGGCCGCCTGGGATGTCCTTCTGCTGGCGCTGGTCGCGTGGGACGCCGCACGCCTGCCGCGCCCCCGGCAAATCACGGTCACCCGCACCTTTCTCGACTCCCCACAACTCGGTGTGCCCACCCGGATCGAGCTCGCCCTTACCGCCGAGGCCGGTCAGCTGCTCGATTGCCGCGTCACCGACGATCTACATCCCGCGCTCGTCGGCGCACCGGAAACACACCGCATCGAGGTCTTTCCGCGCGAGCCCGCCACCGTTCCGCTCACCGTTTGGCCCCGCGAGCGCGGCGAGTTTCCCCTCCGGCGCGTCTATCTCCGCTACCGTGGCGCGCTTGCCCTGGCCGAGCGCTGGGCCGCGGCGGAGTTCACCGTTGCACCCACCCCCGGTATCGCCGGCGCAGCCACGTCCCTGCCGCAAGGGGTACGGGTCTTTCCCGCGCACGAGCAGTCACGCGGCGACAACGAATTTTTCCTCATGCGCGCACGCCAGACCGAACGCCAGCGTCGCCAGCTCCGTCTTCGCGGCGGCGGCCGCGAGTTTGAGTCGCTTCGCGATTACCAGCCCGGCGATGAACTGCGCTCAATCAGTTGGACCGCCACCGCGCGGCGCGGCCGAGTCGTGACCCGGCAGTTCATGGCGGAGCGCTCCCAGCAGGTCTGGGTATTGCTCGACGCCGGCCGGCTTTCCCGCACCGCGTTCCACCTTCGCCGCGGCGATGGCCCCCAGTTTGCCCACGAAACCGAAGAGGAGCGCGACGAGGCTCATCGGCTTACCGTGACCCAGCTCGATCAGGCAACCACCGCAGCCGTCATGCTCGCTCAGGTAGTCGGTCAGACCGGCGACAAGTTTGGACTTATGGCGTACGGCACGGCGGTTCAGCAGATCCTGCCACCAGGGACCGGAGCCGCCCATCTGCGCCTGCTCATCGAACTCCTGAGCGCCACCCGCAGCGAAGCCGCCGAGGGCGACCCGCTGCTTGCCGTGGCGCGCCTGAAACAGCTGCAACGCCGCCGCAGCCTTGTTGTGTGGATTACCGAGCTGCCTAACAGCGCCGCCCGCCCGGAACTCGTCACCGCTGCCGCCACGCTCGCAAGGCTGCACCTGGTGGTCCTCGTCCTGCTGAAGCACCCCGAACTCGATGCGCTGGCGACAACCCTGCCGGCAACTTCCACGGCCATGTTTCACGCTGCCGCAGCCACTGAATTGATCGAACGCCGCCGGGAAACAGTCGCGCAGCTGGAACGGGGAGGCACCCTTGTCGTTGAAGCCTCCGCTGGGGAGTTGGGCATTCGAGCCGTCAGTGAGTACCTCGAGGTGAAGGCACGGGGTATTTTGTAACGCTTACCCGATACACCCATGCAGAACACAAAAGATTTGTTCCTTAGGCGGTAGCCTAGAAGAACAAATCTTAGGTCAATCATTGCCGCTGTCGATTACTCCACCATGGCTAGCTCTGCGGGGCAACCAACCACCGCGGATCAACGCAAACCATGCCGATCCCATCCACAAAGCCAATGGCAGAGTGAGGACGTGGACGCACGGCCAGTGAAGCTTCCGTCCAAACCAGCTGCCCGCTGCCCAAGACACCACCCGTACCAAGGGAGTCCCGCAGACTTTCTTCCAAAACGGTGTAGGGCAGATTGTGTACGGCGACATTTGCTTGCTGAAATACCTGTGGCTTAAGCATGGTCATCTTCTCCGGTTACAACATGGCCAAGGAGCGAAGATTGGCAGATCAAGCACAAAATGTGCTGGAGGTTCAGGAGATTTCCGATCTCCAAATCTGGTAATCGCCGCAACTCGAGCAGCAGCCGCGGTCAGCGACTCACGCGCGTTCCCGGCAGTAACACAGTAGATGCGTACTTCAGTGCAAACGTTCGCTATGCGACGTGAGTGACGATCGTACTGCGACCTTTGTGGTAGACCGTCGCGTCCCAGGCAGCCCTTCGCGCTCAGCCCGGTCCGGTCAGCTCTGGACGGAACCCCTACAACTCCCGCTGCAGCCGTCGGCCGCCCTCGCTCCACCAGACGCATAGCCCTGTAAACAACAGCGCGCCCACCGCGCACTTCAACGCTACAGGCGCATGCGTCGGAGACAGAAAAGCCTCAAAGCTGCCTGCAACGATCAGCAGCGGAATCGTCATGGAAACCAGCTGCACCGCTTCTGTGCCCGCCCTGGCCAGCGCATCGCGCCGCCGGAACTGGCCCGGAAACAGGATCCCCGCGCCGATCCGCAGCCCCGCCGCACCGGCGAGCATGATCGAGGGAATCTCCAGTGCTCCGTGCGAGACCATGAACGCGAGCAGGCTGCCGGCCATGCGGTGCTGCGCGCAGCAGGCCAGCACCGTGCCGATCTGCAGCCCGTTGTTGAACAGGAGATAAAGCGTTCCCAGGCCGGCCGTGATCCCGGAGGCAAAGGTAAAGAAGCACACGCTCATGTTGTTGGTCATGATGCCCGAGGCCGCCTGCGGCTTCATGCTGAGCACCGCATCGGTCCACATCTGGTGATGGTTGATCTTGTCCATCATTGCCGGCCCCAGCCAAAGGGCGGCAAACTCCGGCCGCAGCATCTGGATCAGCATCCCGAGCCCAAAGGTGGCCAGAAACACAGCCGTCGCCAGGGCAATGTAGGGCAGCAACCGCCGCAGCAGCCGCGGGTAGCCGTGCGCCGCAAAGGTCCAGAGGCTCCCGAAAGACACCCGCGGCCCGAAGTACACGAAATTGTGAGCCCGTCCCACCAGCCGGTTCAGGTACTCTTCGAGCGTGCGCGAGGTTGGATCGGCGCGCACGCCGGAGAGGTCTGCCGCCGCCTGCCGGTACAGCAAGCCCAGGTCGCGCAGCTCCGGCGCGGACAGCCGCTTCACGCCGACTGTTTCGGCCTGCGCGAGCAACTCTTCCAACCGGCTCCAGTTACCCTTGCGAAGATCGATCCAGAGATGCGTAATCATGAGCGACCCTAAACAGCAAACTCCGTACCGGAACGACGAACAGGACAAACACGACGAACAGAGTTTGGCTGCAAAGCTCGCTGACCGCGGCGTCTTCCGTCCCGCCAGCGATTTTTCCGGCTTTGCGCGGCGTGGCTACGCCGATCAGCTTAGCATCGACACCCCGGAGCAGGTCGCGCTCACCTTTCCCGTTGCCGGCATCGGTAGCCGCTTCGTCGCCTTGCTGCTTGACACACTTATCCAGGCCGGCGTGGTTCTGGCAGCCGGCCTGGTGCTGGCCGTCCTGTTTGCCGCGCTTGGAAGACACGGAGACATGCTGTCTTTAGCCGGCAAGTGGTTCATCGCGTTTGTCCTCTTCGCGTTTTTTCTGCTGTTCTGGGGTTATTTCTCGCTGTTTGAGGCATTCTGGCACGGCCAGACCCCGGGCAAGCGTGTCATGAAGCTGCGCGTCATCAAGGACTCGGGCCGCGGGGTCACGCTGTTTGAGAGTCTGGCCCGTAACCTGCTCCGTATCGTCGACTACCTGCCGGGTCTCTACCTCGCCGGCGTCGTCACGATGCTCGCCAACAAACGCAACAAGCGGCTGGGCGACCTGGCCGCCGGCACCCTCGTCATCCACGAGCGCCCCGACAGCCAGCCGCTGCTGTATACCGGCCCGTCAGGCTCCGGCAACTTCTTTGCGCCGGCTCAGCCCTGGGAGGCAGCCGCCCAACCCAGCACTTCCTTCGCCGCCGACAGCATCGCCCGCCTTTCCCCGCACGATCTGGTCGTGATCGAGGCCTTCTTCGCCCGCGCGCTTGACCTGCCGCTCGAGGTCCGCGACGCCATGGCTCAGCGCATTCTTACCGAAATGGCCAGAAAGATGAACACCGCAGCTCCGGCCGGCAACCCGGAGCGCATACTTGAAGCAATCGCGACGGGATTACGGAAATATTGAGCACACCTAGAGTTTTGCTAGCGCAAATAACACTGGAGAGCCATTCTTGCGGAGTTTGGGTTATTCCAATCACCACGGGCTACCTCTACTGTTGGCCGGTATGAAAAGTATTTCACCGCTGAAAGTTCTATTTGCAGGATTAATATTCTGTAACTGTCTGAACGCTTATGCGCAAAGAAGAGCGGATCAATCCTTTTCGCTAATCGTGGATTGCACGTGCAACGACACAGTTGGAAAGGGTTATGCCCGAGCGCTCAGAGATGCGATCGCGCAAAGCCCACGCTATGCGGAAGTGTCAGAGACGAAAGAAACTCGTAAGGACGCCTTAAAAGTATCCATCATAAGTGTGTCAATAGGTGATGACTCAGAGGGTAGTTCTTCATCCACTGCACTTTCGGTCGTATTCACTATCGACGGCGTCTATCTGGACCATCTAGTCCAAACGTGTGGGGACAGCGTCACGAAGAGTTGTGCGGCAAAAACGATGAATAATCTTGATGACGATGTGGCGGCATTACGAGAAGCCATGGCCCAGAAGTAGATTAAGCTAGGATGGAATTTTCAACACGTCCTAATTTCACAGTTGCCTTCGTATTCACAAATAAACTCTCGCCTTCTATTAATGGGTGCACCCGGTCCTTCAGACCCATGCGCTCCGCCGCGGCCAGCAATCGCGGCAGCGGCTCGGCAAACGGCTCACGCCCCAGCCGGAAGGTGTTGTAGTGCATCGGCACCATCAACCGCGCGCCCACGTCCTCGCAGATCTGCAAGGCCTCCTCCGGGGAGGTGTGCACCGTGCGGTAGCTGTCCGGGAAGTAGGCCCCGATCGGCAGCAGGGCGATCTCCGGATGCAACCGATTGCCGACCTCGTGAAAGATGTTCGAGTACGCCGTGTCGCCGGAGTGGTACACCGTCGGCATCCCCGGCGCGGCCAGGACGTAGCCGCCAAACCCGCGGTGCGTGTCCTTGAACATCCGCGCGCCCCAGTGCTTGCAGGGCGTTGCCGTGATCTGGAGGTCGCCGAGGGCGGTCTCCTCCCACCAGCGCAGCTCCCGCACCTCGCGAAATCCAAGATCCGCCACCAGGTCGCGCACGCCATTGGGCACGATGGCCAGGGGAGCCGGCAGCCCGCGCCGCCGCATCGCGCGCGTCACCGCCCGCAGCGAAGGCCGGTTCAGGTGGTCCATGTGCGCGTGCGACAGCAGCACCGCATCAATCCGCGGCAGATCCTTGAGCCGCACCCCCGGCCGCCGCTGCCGTCGCATCAGGATCAGCCGCGTGGCGAAGACGGGATCCACCAGCAAACCCAAACCCGCCATCTGCAGCAGAAACGAGGAATGTCCAATAAAGGTAATCGCCGTGGTGCCCGGCTCAGGGGAAGGCGGCTTTTGCGGCTGGCCTTGCAGGGGGTCCGCATGGGACTCACGGACAAGTTTCCAAAGCTGTTGCAGCTTGATGCGGCGCCAGGAGCGATTGCGGGCCATGCGTTTAGGTCTCCCCGGGGCGGACCTCGCGCAGCAAACGGCCGCGCCCATCAAACCCTCAGCTTTAAATGATGCCGCTCACCCCGAAACGGTGGCGCAGCACCCGCCCCAAACCACGCCACGGAGCCCGCGCATCTCAGCGTGTATGCTGCCGTAAGCTATGGCCGAAGAAAGAGCCGTCTGCTGGTAAAGACATGCCTGAAACGCACGAAAGTCAAAATACCCCGCCGGAAAGCTCCAAACGGGCACCGGTGGCCCATGAAAATGCAATCCAGCCGCTAAGCGCCGAGACTCACAGGGTTTGGCATCATGTTGCGCATTCGCCTCTCAAAAACCTTTGGGATTTTGAGGGAACGCCGCCTTGGACCATTCTGAAGCGTTCCGCGAACGCCTTTATCGACGACAACCTCGTTTCGCGCGCCGCTGAGCTCGGCTACTACTTTCTTTTTGCGCTCTTTCCTACGCTGCTCACCGCCTCCAGCATCCTGGGACTCGCGGCCAAGCGGGCCAGCGGTGTCTACACCGCCATGCTGAACTACCTGGCGATCGTGATCCCGCATGCGGCGTTTCAGATTGTGATCGACACGTTTAATCAGACGGCAGCCGCTTCCAGCGGCGGCAAGATCACCTTCGGCCTCGTCGCGGCTTTGTGGTCGGCAAGCGTCGGTTTCGCCGCCATCCAGGACACCGCCAACATCGTCTACAAGGTCAAGGAGACCCGGCCCTACTGGAAGTCCAAACTGCAGGCCATTTTGGTGACCATTCTGCTCAGCGTGGTCATTATGCTGACGCTCGGCATCCTGCTCAGTGCGGACTTCCTCACCCACCATCTGGGCTACTTCATTCACAATAAACAGGCCATCTCCGGCGAGATCTGGCTGATTCGGATTTCTTCCTGGATCCTGGCTCTGGGTCTGCTGATGCTGCTCTTTGGGCTGATCTACTACTTCGCCCCCGATCTCAAGAACAAGACCTGGCACTGGCTCACCCCCGGCGCGGCGATCGGGATCTTCGGCTGGTTTGCCGCTTCGCTCGGCTTTCGCGCTTACCTGCACTACTTCAACAGCTATACGGCCACATACGGTTCGCTGGGCGCGGTGATTGTCCTGCTCACCTGGTTTTACGTGACCGGGCTCATGCTCCTGGCCGGAGCCGAGATCAACTCCGAAATTCAGGCCGCCGTCATGGAGAAGCGCCTCAAGGAGAACGGCCAAAACAACCCGGAAGCCGCTGCAGATCCGAACCATCCGGTGCCGGTCGCCAGTTGACCGGCAGCCCCATCATGCCGCCGGTCTAGAACTCCAGAACTCCCACAGCCACAGCTCCGCCAAATCGAGGAGCTCCCTCTTCACAACACCTACCGGACCATCGGCTGCAGAATGTCGTCCAGCCGCGCCGGTGTGTTGGCTACCCGCTCCAGCGCCGGGTACCGCTCCCCGCCGTGGTACTCCACCCGGATCACCTTGTAGTAGCCCGTGTTTTCCACAATGAATTCAATCGCCGGCCCGTTGCCCTTGCCTTCAAGCATCGCCGCCCGCAGCAGCGACGGCTGAAATGCCCGGCCATTGACCGCCACGATCGTAAACCCTGGCGCCAGTCCTGCCTTGTAGGCCGGGCTGTTCAGGATGACATCCTCGATCTCGCCCCGGTCCTTGACCAGCACTCCCAGCGAGTAGCGTGCATCCAGCGTTTCGCTCTCCGCCTCCGTCAGTTGCGACCAATAATCCGGCTTGTCCATGTACACCAGCTTGTAGCCCGTCAGCTGATCCAGTCCCGGCGTTTCCGGCAGGGTCTCGCCGTTTGCATCCAGCCGCGAGCGCAGAAAGGCCGCCCAATCGTTCGGCGCCACGCTGTTCAGCGTCCGCACGATTTCGTCAAAGGTATACGGCACCACCCTGGGCCCGGTATTGCCGCCGACCCCTTCAAAGGCCGCCGCGAAATCGTTTAGGCTTTTCTTGCCGTTGGTCTTGGCGCGGATCGTGCAATCCACCTCCAGCCAAAGCAGCTCGCCCTCGTCGTAGTAGTCCGTGGCCCGACGCCAGTTGTCATACGCTCCGCCGACAAACGAAAGGAACTGCGCGGCGGTGGCTGTGTCCTGCAGGTCGCGCCACTCGCGCCCTGGCCTCGCGTCGTTGTACTGCCCCCAGATGGTCGCGAGCCGGTCACGGTAGATCGGCCCGTTCCAGATTCCGGTCCGTGCCGCCAGAACGTCGCCCAGGTACTCCGTCAGGCCCTCATAGACCCACAGTAGGTCGTCCTGCATCGGCTCCTGATAGTTGGCGGTGGCCAGCCCAATTGGCCTCCTGTATTTGCCGTTCCAGCTGTGCGTGAACTCGTGCGGCAGCAGCAGACCATCGGCGATAAACATGTTGTCGTCGACAAACGTCTTCTCCTCCACCCGGTCGTCCGAGCTCTGGTGATGTTCCAGCCCGAAGTGCGCTACCTGGTCGGACAACGTCACGAGGAAGTGATAGGCGTTGTAGTGGCGCGACTTGTAGAGCGCCCCGGTTTCGCGCACCAGCCGTGAAAACTGGTCGATATGCTCCTGCGAGAGCGCGATGTCCTCCGGTCCGTCGCCGGCCAGATCGAGAAAATGCTTCGGTGTCACCTCCGTCGCCAGCGGGATCTCCCGGAACCAGCGCCCCGACAACACCGGCGAGTCCACCAGCTGCTCCAGCGACACCGTCTCAAAGGTCGCATGCGCCGAATCCTCCGTGGCCCCGCCCGCCGGCACGAGCGCCGTTCCAAAATGCCAGCCCGTCGGGATCGTGATCGAAGGCGTTACCATGACGTCCGCGGCCTTTGCACCGCCGGGGTACACCACTAGCTCGTTCCAGCTCAGCAGGGCCAGATTCGCGCTCGTCGAAGCCCCCGCCGAATAGCCCGTGGCCGCCGCCGTGGCCAGGAAGTCCATCTCTACGTTCAGCTGCGTCGCCCCGCCCGGCACCGTGATGCGGTAGGTGTACATATCCAACGGGTCGCGCTCCCACTTCACACGCTCCCCCGTCTGCGTCGTGATGACGAACCCAGCCTGGTCGGAGATGGGCCCATCCGGTGCATGTTCCCCGGGAATCCACTTCGGATACACCAGCGTCATCGCGCCCGGCTGCACCGGGATCGTTTCCTGCGCGTGCAGGATGCGCCGCGGCGCGTCGGTGAGGTCGACCGCCAGGGTGATCGGAGCGGTTTGCGCCTGCAGAGCCGCCGGACAAAGCGCAACGGAGGTGAACAGGGCAGCGAGCGCTGCGCAGAACGTCAAGTGCATCAAGAGCTCCTTCAAAGGACCGGATCGACGAAGCGAGGAGGATCAAACGCGGGAACGGAAACGCTTGGCTTCAGTGTACGTTCGCGCAGATTTACGCGATGGACCCCGTGTCCTGCGGCCCTGGTGATGGGCAGCGGAACTTCAAGGTCTGGCGGACGTAAAGCTTGGCGGACGTAAAGCTTGGCGGACGTCAAGGTTGGGACGGGCACGACTTGAAGGCACCGCTTGGGTGGGCACGGTTTTGGCGCGCACGGTTTTGGAAAGGCACGGCTGTGGAAGGGCACGGTTGTGGAAGGGCACGGTTGTGGAAGGGCACGGTTGTGGAAGGGCACGGCTTCAGCCGTGCCATAACAGCCATGGAGCCCTTAGGGGCTTTAGCCCCTGAGGGACGTCAGCCAGGCTCACCTCAGCCGCTAAAGCGGCGGTGCGGGCGAACATCTAGCAGCGTGGCTGAAGCCACGCCCTTCCCATGGTGATTCCCCAATCGACCCAGCACCCTTTCCTCACTACAGCCCATCTGACCACAGCCCGTTCCCAACCGCAGCAGTCACGGCCGCTACCCCCGCCGCCTCTTCTTCAGCGCGCGCCAGTCCTCCTCCGTCCGGTCCGCGTACTTGACGGCAAAGGCCGCCACCGCAACATCGAACCGGTCCCCATGGCCGACGTAGCCGGCCAGCGCATCCGGATCGCCTGCCCGCGCGTGTCCCCGCGCCAGCAGCTCGCCGCACAAATCCGCATAGTGGTCCAGCAGTTCCACGTCGAGCGTCCCCAGATTCACCGAGCCCTTGTGGTCGTTCAGCTGCCGCACCAGAAAATCCCGCCCGTCGATCATCGTGTAGCCCAGAAAGGGGTCCGATTGCACCTGCATGGCCCGCTGCCCGTCCACCACGCGCCGGCCCTCGCGCGCCGCGCCTGCACTTGCCGCCGCATCTGCACTCGCCGGGCCTCGCTTGCCCGCTGCGCTTGCATCCCCAGCCGTGCTTTCAGGCGCTGACGCATCCGCCGGCAAATAGGGCGCCCAGGCCGAGGCGACCTCCTGCTTGATCTGCAGAAACAGCGGATCCAGCGGCCCATTGCCTTCGAAGTACACCACGTAAGCCCGCAGCCCGACCGACCCCGTCCCGACCACCTTAAACGCCGCATCCACCGGCCGGTAGCGCGAAAGCATGTGCCGCCGCTCCGGCTCGATGGTCGCCAGATACGCCGTGTGGCTGTTCAAAACAGCCTCCCTTTCCTTCCCCCGCAGCCGCTGGAGTTCCGGCGGATCGGTGCGGAACACCCGCGCGTCCCCCTTTTTTTGCCGCCAGCCGGCTCGGTCAGCGCATCGCGCAGCTTCAGGGGAGTCGACCGCTCTGCCTTGGCAAAAACCTCTCCCATCGTCTCGACCTCGGTCGCGCGGTGGATCTGGTAGCGCCCCAGCTCCAGCACGGGCATGGCGGCAAAGCTGTGCAGGCCCTTGCGGTAGCGCCGCAGAAAGATCCGTACCGCCTCGCGGCATTTGTCTTCGGATTCGCCTGCCTCGCGGCCGGCCAGCTGAATGCTGGTCGCCATGCGCTTGACGTCCCACTCGAACGGACCGCGGATCGTCTCATCGAAATCGTTGATGTCGAAGACCATGCGCCCGTCGGGCGCGGCATAGGCGCCCAGGTTGCGCACGTGCGCGTCGCCGCAAAGCTGCGTGAAAATGCCCGTGTGCGGCCCCTGGCTCAGGTCATAGGCCATCACCGGCACCGCGCCGCGCAGGTACGCAAACGGCGAAATTGCCATCCGCTCATATTTCAGGTCCAGCAGATGCGGCAGCCGATCCGCGGCCGCCTCTCCCAGCAGATGAAATGCATCGCGCTCGCGTCCTTTCCCGGGCGTGTCCGCGTGCCGTGACCGCGGCATCACCTGGCGGCGGCTCTGGCCCTGACCCTGCCGCTTCCGGTTGAAAAGTGGTGTCTTCGTCATCGATGGATCATAGCCGCAATCGGCTTTGACCGCCCCAAGTGGCGCGGAGCCGCCACGCTAGAATGACCGGACAATCATGGTACTGTACGCAACGGTTCTCGGCATCATCGTGGTGGCGCTTCTGGGCGTCTCGCTTGCCCGTCTAGGAGCGGTTAAAACCAAGGCCGACTACCTCGTCGCCGGCCGCAGCCTGCCCGCCTTTGTGCTCGTCTTCACGCTGCTCTCCAGCTGGATCGGTTCAGGATCGCTCCTGGGCGGCGCAGAAAACGCCTATAAACATGGGTTCGGCGCGCTTTGGCAGGGGGGCGGCGGATGGGCCGGCCTGCTGTTGATCTACTTCATCGCGCCCCGTGCCCGCAAATTTGCCCAGTTCACCATCCCGGACCTGCTGGAATCCCGCTACAACGGGACCGCCCGCATCCTCGGTGTCATTGCCGTGCTGTTCACCTACACGGCCATCACCAGCTATCAATTCATCGGCGGCGGCGACATCCTGCACCTCATCTTCCCGGATGTCGGCGCAATCACCGGTCGCTATATCCTTGCGGGCTTCGTGATCGTCTTCACCGCCATCGCCGGCATGAGTTCGGTGGCCTACATGGACGTGGTGATCGGCCTGCTTGCCACCTTTACCCTTCTCGCGGCGCTGCCCGTCCTCATCCACCTTGCCGGCGGTTGGCCGGCGGTCCGCGCCGTGCTGCCTCCCACGCATTTCCAGGTCTTTGGCGACATCCGCCCTTTTCAAAGCTATGTGCAAGTCCTGCCCGATGGCACCCGCCAGCCCGTGCAGTCCGCGCTGGAGATCTTTCTGCCCACCTGTCTACTTATGCTGGGCAATCAGTCCATGTACCAGAAATTTTTCTCGGCCAAAAGCGAAAAAGCAGCCCGCCAGGCCACCGTCGGCTGGATCATCGGCACGGTGGTTCTGGAAAGCGTGATCGTCGCGGTCGCCGTCGTGGGTTCCGCCCTGTTCCGCACCGGGGAAGTGGCGCAAAAGCCCCGCGAGGTCCTCGCCTACACCGCCACCCACGCTTTCGGCAGCCACGGCGCCCTCAGCCTGCTGGGCGTACTGCTGGTCGGCGCCATCTTTGCCAAGGTCGTCTCCACGGCCAACAATTACCTCTTTTCCCCCGCGACCAACCTTGTCAACGATGTCTTCGTCCGCTATCTCCGCCCCGGCGCTTCGGACAGGGAGATCCTGCTGGTGAGCCGGCTGGTGGTCGTCGGCCTTGGTCTGTGGGCGCTTTGGCAGTCGCTCGGCACCTCCAGCGTTCTGCAAAAAAGCCTTTACGCCTACACCATCTACTCCGCCGCGCTCACGCCGGTGATCCTCGCTGCCTTCTTCTGGCGCCGCGCCACCGCTGCCGGCGCGGTGGCCTCCATCGCCGCGGGAACGCTCGTCACCGTCGCCTGGGACACCGTTGCCCCCCACCTGCCGGCTGCCCTCGGCGGCCACGACGCCATCCTTCCGGCCCTGATTGCCTCACTTCTGGCGCTGGTCCTGGTCAGCTTCGCCACGCCGCGGCCCGATCTTGCACATTTACGCTCTCTTGGCGAGGCCTAGCCTTCCACGCGTCCGGCTCACAACCTGCCGACTCCCGCATGGCTGTTTGCCTCCAACCTGCATCCAAGCCGGGAGGTGGGCGCAACCCGCCACAGGAGAGATACGATGGCCATCAATCAGGACCTTCCCGCAACCGATAGCGCCACGGCTCTGCACGAGCTGATCGGACAAGATTCGACCGCGACTTTTGAGAATGACCCCAAGTTTGTCGATGCCAATGCCACGGGCGAGGCCTCCAGCGAAAACCTGCAAACCGGGGCCGACCGCCAGGATGTGCGGAACATGCCATCGATTGCCGCCGCAAAGACCGTCGAGGACGATGATGACGAGGAAGATGAAGACGACGAGGATGAGGACGATGCAGACGACGAGGACGACCTCGAAGATGAAGACGACGAGGATGATGAAGACCTCGATGATGAGGATGACGACGACGACGACGACCTAGAGGACGAGGACGACGACGAAGAGGATGAAGACGACGAAGATGAGGACGACGAATAGCTTTCGCAGCGCGGCGAGGCATCGGTCCTCGTCGCGCCCCCTAATTCGTGAGCATCCGCGGAGCGAATACTTTTAAGCCGTACAGCACAAACCGCCTCTAAGTCGTACAGCAACAGCGTTACCTGCACATTCCGGGCGTCTCTGCCCGAAGATCGAGGGATTCCGTGAGCCTGGAACAAACCAAAGACAGCATCTCGCTTTTGAAGGGTTTTGCCGCCGGATTGATTGGCGGTCTGGTCGCCACCGCGGCAAAATCGGTGGCAGAAAAGATGTATCCGCCGCGCGTCCATGGTGAACCCGCGCCCCCGGCAGTGATGGCGGAAAAGATCGCCGGACATCCGCTGGAGGAAGACACCAAGCAGAACGCCGCCGAGGTGATTCATTGGGTGTTTGGAGCCGCTACGGGCGGCTTCTATGGTGTACTCGCCGAGCTTTATCCGCAGGTGACTGCCAAGAATGGCGCAACTTTTGGTCTCACGCTGTTGACCCTCACCCACGAGGGCGCGCTACCGGCCTTTGGCATTGACCAAAAGCCTGAGGATCAGTCCTTTCGTGAACACAGCAGCGAGGCGTCCACGCATGTCATCTATGGTGTGGTGACAGAGAAGGTACGCAGCCTGGTGCGAGGACTGCTTCACTAAGGTTTCCCGGGCCGCTCGGTTGGAGTTGTTTCACCGGAGGGATCCGGTAAGGGCCAGTGACGATCCTGTGGTCACGTCTCTCATCCCATTTCGGTCTTGCCAATCGCCTGCCAGCAAACCTTTGCCATGGGCACACTTGCACCACAAACGCCCGTTTCGAATGGCGGGCTCTCGCGCTACACTCGACCCGTACGCAAACTGGATCTGTTCAAGAATGGCTGAAGTCTCGTCTAGGGATCGCGCAAAGAAGCACGTCGTCATCGTGGGTGCCGGCCCTGGCGGGCTGGCCTCGGCAATGCTGCTCGCCGGCTCGGGTGTGCATGTCACAGTCGTCGAAAAACACAACCGTGTTGGGGGCCGCACCGCCACCCTGGCGCAGGGCGGTTACAAGTTCGATATCGGTCCCACTTTCTTTCTGTACCCTCGCGTTCTGAAGGAGATCTTTGCCGATGCGGGGTTCGACCTCGATCGCGAGGTCCCCATGACCCGCCTCGACCCCCAGTACCGCCTCATGTTCGGTTCGGGCGGCAAGATCGACGCCACGCCGGATATAGAACAGATGGAACGCGAGATCGCGCACATCTCGCCCCATGACGCGCTGGCGTTTCGCGGCTTTCTTGAGCGCAATCGCAAGAAGCTGGCCAGCTTTCTGCCCTTTCTTGAATCGCCCTTTGAGAGCTGGACAGATCTGCTAAAGCCGGACATGCTCAAACTGTTGCCACTGCTGAAGCCGTGGGCCTCGCTTGATGGCGATCTGCGCACGCACTTCACTGATGAACGCATCCGCCTTGGTTTCAGTTTTCAGTCCAAGTACCTGGGCATGAGTCCGTTTCGCTGCCCCTCTCTCTTCTCCATCCTCTCCTTTCTCGAGTATGAGCATGGGGTCTTTCATCCCACCGGCGGTTGTGGCGCGGTGACCTCGACCATGGCGCGCCTGTGCCGCCAAATGGGCGTGGACATTCTGCTGAACGAGCCCGTGGAGGAGATGCTCGTCGAAAATGGGGAGGCCCGCGGTGTTCGCACCGCCAACCGCACCCTGATGGCCGACTCCGTCATCGTCAATGCTGATTTTGCGGACGCCATGCAGAAGCTTCTACACGGTAAACACCGCAATCGCTGGACCGATAAGCGCATCCAGAGTAAGCGCTTTAGCTGCTCCACCTTCATGCTCTACCTCGGCATTGAAGGCCGCTACGACGATGTGGCTCACCACACCATCTATCTGGCCAAGGACTACAAGCAGAACCTGCAGGACATTGAATCCCTCCACCAGCTTTCCGCCGAGCCCAGCTTTTATGTGCAAAACGCGAGCGTCACTGACCCCACGCTTGCGCCCAGGGGCCATTCCACTCTTTATGTCCTGCTTCCCGTGACGCATGAGGTGGAGGGCATCGACTGGCGGAAAGAGACGGATCGTTTCCGCGCACTGGCTCTACAGCAGATTGAAAAGATCGGCATCACCGGCCTGGAAGGCCGCATCCGCACGGAGAAGATCCTTACCCCGCGCGGCTGGGCTGAGGAGTTTGACCTGCACAAGGGCGCCACGTTCTCCATGGCGCATTCCCTCTCCCAGATGCTGCACCTCCGCCCTCACAATCGTTTTGAGGACGTTCGCGGCATGTATCTTGTTGGCGGCGGCACGCACCCCGGCTCCGGCCTGCCAGTCATCTTCCAGTCGGCCCGCATCTCCTCGCGTCTGCTGCTGGAAGACCTGGGGCTGGAACCGCAGTGGGGCAGCTCGGCGGAAGGCGCCTTCCGCGAAGACCTGATGCAGGTTGCCTCGTGAGGTCAGTCGCGGAGCCTTCTTTCGGCGCGCCGTCCCTCGGTCCAGACGCCTCAGAAGAGCAGGTGCGGACGGGCTCCGCTTGTAATGCCTGCGAGAGCCTCCGGCATGAGGCTACTGAACCCGTCTTGTCCGAGGCGCAGGCTCGCTGGGCTGCGCGTCCCCTCGCTGAGCGCCTCGGGGTCATTCGCACGGCACGGCACGGCATGGCAACCCGAACCGGCGAGTTCACCGCGGCGATCTCACCCGCCCTGGCCCGCTCTGCAGCCGATACCCTCGTCACCGAGCTGCTTCCCCTGCTCGATGCCATGCGCTTCCTGGAGCGCGAAGCCCTTCGGCTGCTCGCTCCTCGCCGGCTCGGCTCATCCGGCCGTCCCCTCTGGCTTGCCGGTGTGCAGTCTGAGGTGCAGCGGGTTCCGCTCGGCCACATTCTTGTCATCGGCCCCGCGAATTTTCCCCTGTTTTTGGCCGGTGCTCAGACGGTGGGGGCTCTGGTGGCCGGCAACGCCGTCACCTGGAAGCCCGGCGTGGGCGGAGAACGCGTCGCCCGTCTGGTTGCCTCTGCCCTGCGCGCCGCGGGCCTACCCCGCGGCGTCCTCCACATCACTGGCGAATCTGTACAAGCAGCTGAATCCGCTCTCGCGCAGAAACCTGACAAGGTCATCTTCACCGGCTCTCTCGGAACGGGGAAGAAGGTTCTGCGCACGCTTGCGGAAACCGCCACGCCCGCGGTGATGGAGCTCTCCGGGGCCGATGCCGTGGTCGTTCTTCCGTCCGCCGACCTCCCGCTGGCTGCCAAAGCCATTGCCTTCGGTCTTCGCCTCAACGGAGGCGAGGTCTGCATGTCCCCGCGCCGCCTGGTCGCCCTCCCGGAGACCCTGCGCAAGCTGGAACCGCTGCTGGAAACCGAACTGGCAGCGGTGGTGCCCGTCAGCCTGAACAGCCGCACCGCCGCCCTCCTGCAAACTCTTGCCGAGGAAGCCAAGGCGGCAGGAGCCACGCTCCGGGGCGAGGTCAACCCCGAGGCGCAGCGCCCGCTGCTCGTGGAAAATGCCCGGCCTGACATGGCCATCGCCACCAGCGACGTTTTCGCCCCCGTGCTCTCGCTGCTCGAAGCCCCGAGTGTGCTGCACATGGCGGATATCGTCAATGCCTGCCCCTACGCCCTCACCGCGGCGATCTTCGGCGAGGTCCGCGAGGCGCGCTCGCTCGGTGAGCAGTTACACGTGGGCACGGTTTTGGTCAACGATCTCATCGCGCCCACCGTCGACCCTCGCGTTCCCTTCGGTGGCCGCGGCCGCAGCGGCTTCGGCGCGACCCGCGGTGCCGAGGGCCTGCTGGAAATGACCGCCGCCAAAACCGTTCTTGTCCGCCGAAAAGGCTTCGCCCGCCAGTACGTGCTCGTCGGCCCTCGGGAAACTCACCTTTTTTCTGGGCTTATCGGCTTTCTGCACGGGGCCACCCTGCAGGCGCGCCTCAAAGCCCTGCGTTCTCTCCGGGGCGTCGCTCAATCAAACTAACCCCCTGGCAGCCTGGCCACGCGCCGGTGCTGCCGTCCCGCACTGTCTGCAGTCTTCGCACCAAGGAGTAGGAAATGCGCGTTGGCATCATTGGTTCCGGATTGGCTGGCCTCGCCTCGGCCTGCACGCTCGCCGCGCGCGGGCACAAGATCACTGTTTTTGAGAAGAACAGCTGGCTCGGCGGCAAAGCAGCCCAACTCAAGGAAGAAGGTTTCCGTTTTGATATGGGGCCGACCATCCTCATTCAGCCTTCCGTTTTGCGCAAAATCTTCGCCGAAGCCGGCCGTGATCTCGACGACTACATCGAGATGGTGCGGCTCGACCCGCAGTGGCGCTGCTTCTTCGACAACGGCGCCACCATCGATCTGCTTGACGACGAAAGCAAGATGGCCGCCGATCTTGAAGCCCGCTGGCCCGGCATGGGCGCCGGCTATAAGCGCCTTATGCAGCTCTCCGAAAACCTGCATGAAATCTCCGACAAGTTCTTCTTCTGGAAGTCCGTCGGCTCGATGAAGGACACCTTCGAGGTCAAGGGCGCCTTCGACATCAAGGTGCTCAAGGACGTGATGCGGATGCGTTTGGGCAAAACCGTCGCCGGCACAATCCGCGAGTTCATCCCCGAGCCCGAAACCGCGCAGATGCTGGACCACATGGTGCAATATGTGGGCTCATCTCCGGACGCTTCGCCGGCCATCCTCACCGCCATCGGCCATATGCAGATGCAGGAAGGCATCTGGTACCCCATGGGCGGCACCCGCGCCGTTCCCGAAGCCATGGTCAAGCTCGCACGGGAGCTCGGCGTGGAGTTCCACACCGACGCTGACGTTAAGCGCATCCTGACCACTGGTGTCTACGGAGAAAAGCGAGCCTCCGGCATTGAGCTCACCACGGGCGAAACGTTCAGCTTCGACGCCGTGCTCTCCAATTCCGACGCCGTCCGCACCCACCGTGAACTCCTCCCGCCCTCCCACGCGCAGCGTCAGTTCGACAACGCCCGCAAGTATGAGCCCGCCTGCTCCGGCGTCGTGCTCTATCTCGGCCTCAAAAAACGCTACGAGCACCTCGCGCACCACGACTTTGTCTTCAGTCGCGACCCGCATGAGGAGTTCCACGCCATCTACGATCTCGGCATTCCCGCACCGGATCCCACCTGCTACCTCGCCTGCACCGCTGCCAGCGATCCGTCCAGCGCTCCCGAAGGCGGCGAGGCCATGTACGTGCTCGTCCATACCCCCTACCTGCGTCCGGGCCAGGACTGGACAGAGATGTTTCCAGGGTACCGCCAGGTCATTCTGGACAAGCTGAAGCGCACCGCCGGCTGCCACGACATCGAAGACCGCATCGTCTTTGAGCAGGCCCTTACCCCGCAGGACATCCACGATCGCTACCGCGTGCTCAATGGCGCCATCTACGGCATCAGCTCGCATGGTGTCTTTCAGGGTGCCTTTAAGCCGGCCAACCGCTCCCGCGAACTGAACGGCCTGTACCTTGCCGGGGGCGCGGCGCACCCTGGCCCGGGAATGCCCATGGTCATGATGTCCGGTTGGATTGCAGCCGACGCGCTCGATCAGGATGCGCGCAAAGGACAATTGAAAGCGTCCGAAGATCACACACCGGCTTACGCCTAAAGGGGATGGGCTGTTGCGTTTTGGGACAGCAGCCCAGTCCGGGAACGGAGTAGCATAGCCTCATGCCGCTTCAGCACGAGATGCCCCAGATCTCCCCATTCACCCTGCGTTTTTTCCGGCGGGTGGTGCGGCGTTATTTTCGCCAGCATTTTCGTGCAGTGGGAGCGCAGGGCGCGGCCGGTCTGCGCAACTTGACCGGTCCCATCATCGTCTATGGCAACCACTCCTCGTGGTGGGATCCCATGCTCATCGTGCTTCTGGGCGAAAAGCTGCTGCCGGAGCGGCGTCATTATGCGCCGATCGATGCGCAGGCTCTCGAGCGCTATCCCATCCTGAAAAAGCTCGGCATCTTTCCGGTGGAAACCTCCACGCCGCGAGGCGCCATCCGCTTCCTTGCCACTGCTGAATCGGTCCTGAACGAGGGTGGCGTCCTTTGGATCACCCCCCAGGGCCGGTTTGCCGATCCCCGCGATTTTCCGCTCTCCTTCAAACCTGGCCTGGGCAACCTGGCCCTGCGCATGCCCGGTGTTCCCGTGGTGCCCCTTGCTGTCGAGTACACCTTTTGGAATGAGCGTCTACCCGAGGCGCTGCTGCACTTCGGCGAGCCGGTGCACGTCACCCCCAATCAGCCCACCGCCGGAGCCACACGTGAACTCGAAGATGCCCTTACCGCTGCCATGATGGCGCTCCAGACCGCCGCGATGGCTCGCGATCCATCTGCATTTGAAACCATCCTCACCGGCGATCGCGGCACAGGCGGCACCTACGGCATGATCCGTCGCATGACCGCCCTGGTGCAGGGGCGTCAACCCACGCTGGATCACACCGAGCGCGGCGATGGCTAGTTCCAGCCATTCTGCCGTCCATTCGCCCGTGCGAGAATAGCGCCGATGATAGGCGTCGTTCTTCTGGGAAGTTCTGCTATCTGCGCCATCTGGCCCGCCGTGCTGTTTGCGATCAATTTGCGGCGCTATCGTGTCCCCGCGCCTTCGGCCGCGCAACAAACCTTTCCCATCTCGGTGCTGATTCCCGCACGCAATGAGGAGGCAAACATTGCCGAGGCCATCCGCTGCGTCCTCGCCAGCCGCGGTGTTGATTTGGAACTCCTGGTGCTGGATGATGATTCGGCTGACCGCACCGCTGAAATTATCCGTGGGCTGGCCGATGGAGATCCACGCATTCGCCTGATCACAGGCCCGGGTTTGCCGGCTGGTTGGAACGGCAAGCAGTATGCATGCTGGACGCTCGCGCATCAAGCGACGCAACGGTTTCTCGTCTTCCTCGACGCCGATGTCCGCGTCCATCCGGCTCTGCTCGCGCGCGTCGCGGCCTTCCGGTACCAGCACGAGGTCTCGCTCGTCTCCGGGTTTCCCCGCCTGATCACCGTCACCTGGCTGGAGAAGCTGCTTCTGCCGCTGATCCACTTCGTCCTGCTCGGCTTCCTGCCGATGGGCGCCATGCGCCGGACCACGGCGCCCTCCGCTGCTGCCGGCTGTGGGCAATTCATCTTCGTCGAGCGTGACGCCTATTTCGCCAGCGGCGGCCACCACGCCATTCGGGAAACCATGCATGACGGCCTTCTGCTGCCGCGCGTCCTGCGCCGCGCCGGCTACCGCACCGATATCACCGACATCACCGCCCTTGCCAGTGTGCGCATGTACGACTCCGCCGCCAAGGTCTGGTCCGGCCTCGCTAAAAACGCCACCGAAGGCATTGCCACGGCAGGCAAAATTGTTCCGCTTTCCCTGATTTTGCTGCTGGGCCAGGTCGTTCCGGCGTTTCTCGCGCTGTATACCGTCGTGGTGGTACCGTTTCTGCTCCTGAACGGCTACACGGGAAGGACACTGTCCAACACGCTGCTCCGGGCCGGCGTCCCGTTCCTGTCGTCCATATTCACCTTGGCCCGGGGCGGCGCCGCAGCGGACATCGCGCCGCTCACCGCCTTTGGCATCGCCTCTGCGGTGCTCTTTCTTGCCCTGGTGTGTAGTTTCCTGCCCAGATTGCTAGCTGTGCGGCGGTTCGGCCAGCCACTGAGTTCCGCGCTTCTGCACCCCATCGGCGTCCTCCTGCTTCTGTGCGTCCAGTGGTATGCCCTGGCGCGCAAACTCTTCGGCCGGCCCGTTGGATGGCGTCAGCGCACCTACTCCAGCGCTTCCGGCACAGAGATCGGCTAGAGGTTTACCTTCAAGTGTGGCTCTGACCGCGTCGTCTCTTTGTCATCCCGCAGCGAAGCGGAGGGATCTGCATTTTCGCCAGCCGATAACAGTACACCTGCAGGCAAAACCGCCCTACACTCCCTTCTTGCGCGGCTCCCACACAAACTTGTGCATCTGCAGACTCAGCCGCGCGGGTAACCCATCGGCCAGCATCCAGTCCACCAGCAGCCGCGGATCCAGCACCATATTCTCCGCCGACCGCTCGTCGCTGGGCGTCTTTGTGAACGCTGGCGACAGCAGAATGCCCCCACACCGGGCCCCGAGATCGTGCTCCCGGATGAACTTCCGGGCAAACTCGTAATCCGTCCGGTCCCGGAGTACAAATTTCACCTCATCCCGCCCTGTCAGCGCTTCCAGGTTCTCAGTGCGGAACGTGCCCGCCATCCCTGATCCCGGACACTTCACGTCCACGATCTTGTGTACGGCTTGCGGCACATCCGCCAGCGGTCGTTCGCCCGAGGTCTCCATCATCAACTCGTATCCTGCCGCCAGCAATCGGCTCATCAACGGCAGCAGTTCCCGCGCCTGCAGCATCGGCTCGCCGCCCGTGAACTCGATCAGCCGGCAGGGTTGCAGCGCTTCGATTTCGTGCACGATCTCGTCCGGCGTGAACGGTTTGCCGCCCGTAAAGGTGTACTCCGAATCGCACCAGCTGCAGCGCAGGTTGCACCCTGCCAGCCGCACAAAGATGCATGGCACCCCGGCAAAGGAGCTTTCGCCCTGCACCGACCGGTAGAGCTCAATCAGCCGCAGCGAACGCACCGCAACCGCCGGCGCTTCGGTCGTCACGGCGAGGTCCTGGACGGGTTGGGAGAGGATGTCGAGCATGGGGTGCCTTCTCTGAATCGATGTTCTATCTCAGCCCCGAGCGGCTAGCTGCTCCGCCCCGAAGATCGTCGTACTCCGGGTGCCGGCGCAGAAAAAGCTGCACGTAGCTGCAAACCGGCACTACTTTCAAATCTCTGGTGCGAGCCGACTCAAGCACAGAACGGAGCAGCTCGGCGGCGAAACCGCGTCCCTGCAACGCCCTCGGTACCTCGATGTGCAGCAGGGCCAACCGGTCCGCCTCGCGCGCGTAGTCCAGGAGCGTCACCTGCCCTTCCTGCACCATCTCGAACCGGCTGCGCGCCGTGTTGTCGATCAACTCGCCCATGGGCTCTCCCGCACCGCCATCATTCGTAATACTTCGCAAAGCTGGTATCGGTCTCGTACACCGTGCAATCCTTCACGCGAACCCGGCCCTCGGTCATCGTCTGCAGCTCACCCGCGGTCTGCTGGTAGAAGTACCGGGCCAGGTTTTCAGCCGACGGGTTAACCGTTGTAAACGGCTCCAATTCATTGATCATGTGGTGGTCCAGGTACTCCACCGTCGGTTTCAGGACATTCTTTAGCAGCTTAAAATCCAGCAAAAGCCCATTCGGTTCCAGCTCCGAGCCAACCAATGTCACCAGAACGCGGTAGTTATGGCCATGCGGGTTCTCGCACTTGCCGTAGTACTCGCGTAGAAAGTGACCGGAGGAAAAACCGGCCTGTACGGTGATCTCAAACATGCTGCCTGGATGCTCCCCGGAGCTCCGAGGGAGCGCCAGCCTTGATGATACCGCTCCCGGCGGGCTCGCACGGGGCTACGGGGGTCGCCTATTCCACGCCGCGGTTTCGCCGCTTCCGGTCCCGCTGCACCTCCGCCCGCCGCTCCGCCTGGGCAAACAGCGCTGAAAGCACCCCCGCCAGCGCGATGACAAGCGAAATCGCCAGCAGGGCCACCCCGGTCGTTCGCCAAAGCGAACTGTCTGTCGGCGTACCGGCCACGTCGCCGATGTGCGAGAAACTCAGGGCAATCGAGATCAGCGCCAGAAAGCCCAGGGTAGCGGCGAGGATATAAAGATTGCGTCCCATAGCTGTTCTTTCTACGGTCGAACCGGCTGTCTACATGCCGGCTGACAGCAGGCGCTCGCGCCCATCACACCCGGTCTAAACGGCCCACTCTAGAGAGATTTCCGCAACAACCGTCTTACACCTTCCGTAGCAGCGCCGTACACCACATTGCCGGAAAGCCCACCCAGGTGCTGCACCGGCGTCCGTTCCGAAGGCTGTGGCACCCACCCAAGCGCCGGCAATACCACCTCGCTGGCCCCTGTGAACAGGGCCGCGCCAAAGGTCATGCCAAAGCCTGAAGTGATCGAAGGAAGGTACTCCGCCACGGCCCCATACAGTGCTCCGCACACGGCCCCAAAGGCATATTCCACCGCAGGGACAGCCCGTTTGCTCACCGCCGGTGACAGAGGCTTGCCCGCTGCCCATGCCGCGACCTCCGCGGTTTTAGCGTGGGCCTTATTGAACTGCTCCAGCAGTCCTTTTTGCTGCTCCGTGTAGGTATTTGGGCTCGGCAGCCGCTTCTCCACTGCCTCCGTGCCTTGCAGGCTGGCGGTCTGGAAGCTGTTGAGCACCAGCGTCCCCACCGCTCCGCCAATCGCCCCCACGAACGCACCCCTTATCAACGATTTTGTCTGTGTCGCCATCCGATGCGATCTCCTGGAATCCTTCAGACGACCGGGATTGCCGGTGAGATGTCCGTCAACTCCGCCCGTGTCGGCCGACCTAACTGGGCCCCTGATCGAAGACAAACCAGTGCTCCGCCACCTTGCGAAACCTGTATCCCGAGACGTGCGGCTTCAGCGTGAACTTCCGCTCGCCCGCATCCGCATGCGCCACCGTGCAGGGCTGGTAGGGCGAGTGCGCCGAGGCCGCCGATCCCGGTTCGCTGCAGAACAGGTACCCCGTCGCATGCCCCTGGTGCACCAGCCCGTCTCCGGCGGCGATGAAAAACACATCGCCCGCCCCGTCCTGACTCAAGCCGTCCCGCATCCCCGCCTTGCCAGAGAGGTCCCTGTACTGCTTCCAACGGTCGGCAATGAACGCGCTTCGGCTGCTTTCCGTCTTACCCGTCGCCGCAAAGGTGACATAAGCCGCATTGATGCGGCCGAACTCCCGGTCTGCCCGCGCCATGCCGCCAATCTGCTCCAGTACCGCCCGCCGCTCGGCGAACTTCGTGGCCAGCTCTGCAATGGTGGGCACCTTGGTGAGGTACAGATACCCCACTAGCAATGCCGTTACCATCACCGAAATGGCTGCAAACGAGCCAGTCAGCACCAGAAGCGCCTTGGGCACGACCGGCAGGCGGAACTTGGCCACGATCCCAAAGCAAACCACCGCAATCAACAGCGGAATGAAGACAAAAAAGGTCATGAACTCCGCAACTCCTTTTCCGCGCTTTCCGTATCCGCGAAAAACAGCTCGACGTCTCGAATTTCGGAAGTCCGGCGATAGGCCGGCAGGGAATTGAGAAACACGCGCCCATAGCGCGTCGTGCGGATGCGCGGATCCAGCAGCATCAGCACCCCGCGGTCGGTCAGTGAGCGGATCAGCCGCCCGAACCCCTGCTTCAGTGTCAGCACGGCCTGCGGAATCTGCAGATCGTTGAAGGCGTTGCCCCCGGCGGCCGCAATCGCATCCGTGCGCGCCTTGGTGATCGGGTCGGTCGGCACCCCAAAGGGCAGCCGGTCCACGATCACGCAGCTTAGCTGCTCCCCCTGCACATCGATTCCCTGCCAGAACGACCCTGTCCCGAACAGCACGGCATGGGGCGTGGAGCGGAACTGCTCCAGCAAGGCATGCCGCGGCGCGGAGCCCTGCAGCAGCAGCGGAAATGGCAGCTCGCACAGCATGCGGTCATGCATCTCGCGCATCGCCGCATAGCTGGTAAAAAGACAAAAGGCCCGCCCCTGCGTGATCTCCAGCACCCGCCGGATCTTCTCCGCCGCCTGCCCCGCAAACTCAGGGCTGCGCGGATCGGGCATGGCATCCGGAAGGTACAGCAGCGCCTGCTTCGCGTAGTCGAAGTGGCTCGGCACCACGAGTCTTTTCGGCATCGGCACGCCCAGCCGCTTCTCCAGGTGCTCAAACCCCGGCACGCCCTCCTTGTCCGCCACCGTCAGCGTCGCCGAGGTCAATACAACTGTCCCGTAACGCTGAAACAGCGTATCCCCCAGCAGCTCCGAGACATCAATCGGCGTCGCCTGCAGGTGCGTCGAAAAGCTCTGCGGCGCGTCACTGTCTTTCCCGCGTCCCGCCGCCCCCCGCAACCCACCCGTCGCCCGCCGTTCAATCCAGAACACCGTGTTTTTGTCGTCGGATTCCAGCAAAAACTTCAGGTGGTTGCGGATATCCGCCGCCCGCTTGCGCAGCCCGGTCGCCTCATCCACCTCGCGCAGCCGCTCGAGCTCCCCTTCCAGCCGCACCAGCGCGTTGGACGTGGCCAGGTACGCATCCCCGCGCATCTCTAGGAAGTCCGGCCGGTCCGTGAACTCCAGCCGTCCCAGGTGCGAAGGGGGCGCCGGCAGCGACCCAAAGAACATTCGCGACCGGTCGCGTAGCTGCCCTGTCGCCGACTCAATGGCCGACGTGCTCACGCCCTTGGCCCGCAGCATGTTTTCCGTGTCCCGCGCCAGCTCATCGAACCGTGCATTGGAAAGTGCAATTCCGAAGTACTGGCTTGCCACGTCCTCGAGCTCATGCGCTTCGTCAAAGATCACCGCCGCCGCGTCCGGCAGAATCCCTGCGTCGACGCCTTCGCCCACCTGCTGCTTGATGTTCAGATCCGCAAAAAACAGGTGGTGGTTCACGATGATCAGGTCCGATTCCAGCGCCTTGCGCCGCATGCCCGTGATGTAGCAGGGCTCAACGTTGGGGCAGGTCTGTCCCAGGCAGACCTCCCGGCGCGCATCCAGCTTCGGCCACAGCGCCGAGTTCTCCGGTAACGCCTCGATCTCTGCCCGGTCCCCCGTCTCCGTCCCGCGCTCCCATTGGATGATGGCGTGGAACTGCTGAATATCTTCAAGCCCCGTAAGAATCGGGTGGTCCCGCAGCGCATACAGCTTTTGCTTGCACAGGTAGTTCGCCCGGCCCTTCATCACACAAACCCGCAGCGGCCCCAGAATCGACTCCAGAAACGGAATGTCCTTGAGCGCCAGTTGCTCCTGCAGGTTCTTGGTGCCTGTCGACACAATCACCCGCTGCTTCCGCTCCCGCGCAAACCGCAACGCCGGCAGCAGGTAGGCCAGCGTCTTGCCCGTTCCCGTGCCGGCCTCCACGATCAGGTGCCGCCGATCGCCCAGCACCTCTTCAATCGCCTTGGCCATCGCATACTGCCCCGGCCGCTGCTCAAACTGCAGCGAACTTTTCGCCAGCAAGCCGCCCCTGGAGAAGAAATCATGCAGACTCGGCAGCTTCCGTTCCGCTGCCGCCTCGGTCAAGGGCGTCTTGCGGTCAACTTCCCCAACTCCGGCTTGTGGAAAGGTGGCCACGGCTCCTGTCTATGATAGTCGCCGTTTCTTCGCCCAGCGTGTATCGAACGCACACGAATGACCACTTAGAATCAAGAGGCAGTACTGGCTGCTGAGGTTTCACCTCCAATGAAAACATCTATCGTGTGTGCACTGCTTTTAAAGCTCATCTGCGGCACCGTCTCCGCACAGCAGGCCACAACGCCAGCTGACACCGTCATCTGCACCGTAGCTCACATCGATTTCATGCCCAATCACACCCAGACTGTTACCGTTCTCGAGGCCTACGTCGCCCGAGAATCCCATGACCCCGGCGTCACGCACGTGGAACTGCTCCAATCCATCACAGCTCCCAATCACTTCACACTGCTTGAAACCTTCCGTGACAAGGCTGCTTACGACGGGCACATTGAAGCCGGCTACACCCGTAACTTTCGTGCGGGAATAGCCCCCGCCCTGGGCAGCCCCTACGACGAAAGGCTCTTCCGTCCCCATCCTGTTTTCTAGCGTGCGGCAAAACACAACACTTCGTGGCCCGGATTAGGCTGGCACGAACGGCACTCACGCAACAGGCTCCAACAAGAAAGCAGAAGGGAAGCACCATGGCACCGAAGCGCGAAATCAAAAAGCGGATGGGCAAAAAGCACCGGCAGGCGAGTACCCGGCCCAAGCTGGGCAAGGGACCCGCCAAGGGCGCGCGCAAAAAGAGCGCCGCCGTTACCGGCGCGGTCGCCCCGAAAAACCGCAAAAAGCTCTCGACGAAGCGCGCCGCCGAAGAAAAAGCCAAACGCACCCCCACCCGCTCGCCCGAGTTTGAACACCGGATCATCGTCGGCGACATGGACGACGACACCCCGCGAAAGCCGCAGATTCCCTCCGGCGAGGACAACGGGCAGCGGACCGGGAGCGCAACCCAGCCGGAGGCCCAAACCCCCAGGCGCGAAAAGAGCGCGACGCATTCTGCCGGCTTTGCTCCCGAAGCGAAAGACGCCGCCAAAGGCGAAAGCAAACGCAAGGCCCGCAGATCCGCCGCTGACGCCAACCAACCGACCACCGACCGCGAGTCCGCCAGCTTCAGCGCCGATCTCCGCCACCGCCGTACCGCCTCCAGCCAGGACCTAAGCGGTCTCCCGCTCGTCGCCATCTGCGGCCGCCCCAACGTCGGTAAATCCACCCTGTTCAACCGCTTCACCGGCACCCGCCGCAGCATCGTCGGCGACGAACCCGGCATCACCCGCGACCGCATCTACGGCGAAGTCGAATGGGCCGGCCGCAACGTCCGCCTCGTCGATACCGGCGGCGTCATCCCCGACGACGAAGCCCTGATTCCGTCTGAAATCTTCCGCCAGGCCCGCGTCGCGCTCGACGAAGCCGCCGCCATCATCATGGTCATCGACGGCCGCACCGAAATCACCGCCGCCGACCAGGAGTTCAGTCGCATCCTCATCCGCGGCGGCAAACCCCTCTTTCTCGCCGTCAACAAGATGGACGCCGCCCAAATGGAGGCTGCCGCCGAAAACTTCCGCACCCTCGGCTTCCGTAACGTCTACCCCGTCTCCGCCGAACACGGCTCGGGCATCGGCGACCTCCTGGACGCCGTCTGGGAAGTCCTCCCCCCAGAAAAACGGGCCACAAACCCGGGTGCCCCATCCTCGGTGACAGCTTCATCGTCGCCTAAGGTGGGTTCCAATCTGGGTTCCAGTGCCGCCCCCAATGCCGCTCCCGACACCGAAGAACCACTCGAAACAATGGACACCCTCTCTGACGAGATGGCCGAAGACGAAGGCGACAACTTTGCTGATCGTGCCGCCCTCGTTCCGCGCGCCATGCGAGCCGCGCTGCTCGCCGGAGAGGCCGCCACCGCCGACGAACCTGCCGGGGTCGACGCCCCCCCGATAAGCGAACCTGACTATGAAGCCCCCACCGGAGGCGACGGCGTCGAACCAACCGGGGACTTTGAGTTGTCATCCCGCAGCGAAGCGGAGGGATCTGCATCTCTTACCCCGGAGCCCATACGTTTCCGCAAAGCCGATTTCAACCCGGCTGATTTCAGCGACCTCGAAACCTCAGAGGACGACACCGACGACACCACCGCCACCCCCGCCCAACTCCGCGAGCGCAAACTCCGCTCCCACGGCGAACACATCAGCCGCGAAACCCGCATCGCCATCATCGGCCGCCCCAATGTCGGCAAATCCACCCTGCTCAACGCCCTCACCGGCACCGAACGCGCCATCGTCTCCCCGATTGCCGGCACCACCCGCGATGCTGTCGACGAGGTCGTGACCCGCGACGGCCACGACTTCCGCTTCATCGACACCGCCGGCATTCGCCGCAAGGGAAAAACCACCCAGATGGCCGAAAAACTCTCGGTCATCATGAGCCGCAAGCACCTCGAAGCCGCCGACGTCGCCCTTCTCATCATCGACGCCACAGAAGGCATCACCGGCTCGGACGCCACCATCGGCGGCTACGCCCACGAAAGCGGCCGCTCCGTGATCGTCGTGGTGAACAAGTGGGATCTTGTCGCCCCGCCCAGGCACCAGCTTGACGAAAACGGCAACCGTCCCTTCGACGGCAAACCTCCTGCCGATAAAAAAACCTTCGAAGAGCAGGTCCGCGATCACCTGAAATACCTCGACTACGCCCCGCTCGTCTTCGTCTCCGCCTCCGAAGGCCAGGGCATCGACCAGGTCTTCAAAAAGGTAGAACTCGTCGCTCGCGAGCGCCGCAAACGCGTCACCACCGGCAATATGAACCGCTTCCTCGACAAGATCGACTTTGGCCGAGCCAGCGTCCCGATGAACCGCCGCGTCCGCATTTACTACATGACCCAGGCCGCGGTAGCCCCACCCACCTTCGTCCTTTTCACCGACCGCGACGTCAAGCTGCACTTCAGCTACGAACGCTTCCTCTCCAACGAAATCCGCAAAGCCTTCAAGTTCATAGGCAGCCCCATCTGGTTCAAAATCAAGGCGAGAAACAAGAAAAAAGAGGATTAGCGAATTGGTGAACAACTCGCACTTCGCCTGACCTGCTTAATGATTTTTTCGCTGTGGTGTGCGTGGTGACGAGCGGGTTTGGGGCGAGAGGGTCCGTTGCGTGACGCATCCAACTGCCATGCCGCAAAGCGACCCGTTCCACCTCCAGCGCTTCGTCGAGGCCCAGCAAAACGTCTACGACCAGGCCCGAGCCGAACTCGCCGCCGGCGAAAAGCGCTCCCACTGGATGTGGTTCATCTTTCCCCAGATTGCCGGCCTCGGTTCCAGCCCTACCGCGCAACGGTACGCCATCACCGACCTCCTCGAAGCCGAGGCCTACCTGACTCATCCTGTTCTTGGCTCACGTCTGCGCGAATGTACGGCCCTCGTCAATGCCGGCCACGGCCGCTCGCTTGATGCCATCTTCGGCTACCCGGACGACCTGAAGTTCCACTCTTCCGTTACCCTGTTCGCAGAGGCCGACCGGCACATCGGCACACGGGACTCCCTCTTCGCGGACACCCTCACACTCTGGTTTAACGGCCGTGGGGACCCGGCAACGCTGGGACGCCTCCGCTGAGGCAAACTGGAGTGGTCATCGACCCTCAAAACCCTCCGGCAAAACGTGCGCACCTACCTCTACAAACTCACCTCTGACCGTGGCGGCGCGCCCTGCGTCCCACCGCCGCGCCCCGGCACTGACCCGCTGCTCACGCTATCGGTCTGCAAGCCCGCCATCCGCCGCACCGCCCAGCCTGGCGACCGCCTGCTCGGTCTCACCAGCGTCGCGCTTGCCCGGCGCGAAGACTACCCGCTGGGCGCGGTCATCTACGCGGCCAGGGTGACGAAAGTGCTCGATCTCGGCGCCTACTACGAACCCGAGGGGCCGTATGCCGGCCGCCCGGACTGCATCTACGCTTTTCACCCCGAAACCGGTGAACTCCACCACACCGGCCGCACCCGTCTGCACGCTGAACCGGGCTATGCCGCCCGCGACATCGGCCGCGCGCCCCACTTCCGCAACGCCCGTACCCTGCTCTCAAATGACTTCCGCTATTTCGGTGTGGAGGCCGTGCCCATACCCGCGCGCTTGGCGTCGCTTCGTCAGCTGGCGGAGGCCGTAGGCCAGGGTCATCGCGTCTTCGAATCCACCGACGCGGAAAGCCGCGAACTGGACCGCCTCTTCACCCTGCTTTGGAAGCGGCCAACTCACTACACCTCGGCCAGCGTGGAAGAGGAAGCTCCGGGCCATGCGCCGCGATGAATGCTGCTGTGAAACAGCATAAAAACGGACTACTGGGGATCTCCGGATGAGGAGTCACTGCCGTTTGCCACAGCTGTAACCCCAAAATAGAAGCCGATCACCGTGCCGATAACACCTGTAAGTGCGGGCAGAATGATCTGCAGCATTTCCTTGGTCTGCGACCAGTGCGCTGGCCAGGAAGTCGCCTCTATCGTCGAAAAAACGACCAGGTACCCTAGAATCAGCAGCAAACCGCAGGCCACAATCAAACGCACCCAATCCCTTTGCCGCTCCGGCGAGTACGCCTTTGGCTGTGGGTTTGGTGCCGAGCGCCGGGAGGTGAGACTCTTGGGCGAAACCGCGGACGGAACCACATCCAGCGGCAGGATGACCCCCTGTGGGGGCTGCTCGCCCGTGTCCTCGGTCGCGGGAGGCATCAGTTCGCGTCGCGCACCAGAGTCAGCTGCTCGTACTTGTTTCCTTTTTTCAGTAACACTTTGGAATTCGGCGCATTGATCGATCGCACCACGATATCGCTGACTTTGATCGCCTGCGTCAAGGCTTCAGACATGGTAATGTTTTGCGAATCTGCCAATCGCCGCAACTGGTCCAGCACCTCTTCGGTGATGGTCAACCGGTCGGGAAGGGCTGCAACTTGGGTCGCCATAGTGGTCGTCCTCCTAGGGGCGAATCTCTCCTGATTAGGATGGCATTTCCCGGCCATCCGACACAAACACATTAGCATGCGGCCACGAAGCTGTATGCGTCCCGTGTGCGCGCCAAATCCATACGGCCTCGCCGCTGTCCCAACCTACCTCATCGCCTTGACCGTCCCTACCGACATCCTCGTGCTCACCCACTGGTAAACGACGTAACGAGTGAACGATTCAACCGTCCTGCAGGCCACGTATTCTGATCAAAACGCGTATCTCGCGGAGTTCTCGTTGACCCCTGCCTTTCGAACCCCAGCCTTTCGCCGTCCACTGATACTTGCCGTTAGCCTGCTTCTTCCGTCTTTGCTCCTCGCACAGCAGCCCGCGCCTGCCCCTGGTCTCACTGCCGAAGAGGCGAAGCTGCAGGCCCTGTACACCGCCGATTGGCAGTGGCGCCAGCATCTGGGCGATGATGAGGACGATGACGAAACTGCCGTCCGGCTACGCCCGCAGTTGCCCCGCATCGACGCGGCAAGCCAGACCGATCGCCTCGAGCACTGGACACAACTCCTTCAGCAAATCACGACCACTGATCCCACCAAACTCTCCGTCCCGGAGCGTATCAATTTCGAGGTCTTCCGCGCGCAGGTCCAAACGCTGCTCAGTGCCCAGCGCTTCCGCGAGTACGAAAAACCAGTAAACTCCGACACCTCCTTCTGGGCGGACGAGGCCGGTGCCCCGCAGCAGCCCCTCCGCTCCGCCCAAGACTACGAAAACTACATCGCCCGCCTCCGCGACACCCCACGCTTTTTCGCCGACGAAGAAGCCAACATGCGCGCCGGCCTTGCCCGCGGCTTCACCCCTCCGCAGATCACCCTCGTCGGCCGGGATGGGTCCATTGCGGCCACCGCCAATGCGAAGTCTCCTGAAGCTACCCCCTACTGGCAACCCTTCGCCACCATGCCGGCCTCGATCCCGGTCGCGCAACAGACCACCTTGCGTCAGGCGGGTCGTGACGCCATCACCACGGCAATCATCCCGGCTTTTGGGCAACTGCTCCGCTTCTGGGACGACGTCTACGTTCCGCACGCCACAAAAACCCTGGCCGCTGAAGCCTTACCCGACGGAAAGGCCTACTACCAATCCAAAATTCTCGAATATGCCACCGTCACCCTGACCCCCGCTCAGATCCACACGATCGGCGTCGACGAAATGGCCAAGATTCACGCCGAAATGCTCGCCACGATGCGAGAGGCCAAGTTCAGCGGTGATCTTCCCGCCTTTCTGCATTTCCTCCGCACCGATCCGCAGTTCTACGCCAAAACACCCGACGAACTCCTCATGCGCGCCGCCTACATCGCCAAGGAGTTCGACGGTGTAGCCAGCCGGTTCTTTGGTTATGAGCCCCGCAACCGCTTCGGCATCATCCCTGTCCCAGCCTCCATCGCGCCCTTCTACACCTCCGCGCGTGGCGGCCAAAGCGTCTATCTCGTCAACACCTACGACCTGCCCTCCCGCGGCCTTTACTCCCTGCCCGCGCTCACGCTGCATGAATCCGCCCCCGGCCACTCCTGGCAGCTTTCCATCGCGGCCGAGCATAAAAGCCTGCCCAAGTTTCGCAACGCCTACATCTCCGCCTACGGTGAAGGCTGGGCGGTTTACTGCGAGCGCCTCGGCACCGAGATGGGCATCTATCACACGCCCTACGAGCGCTTTGGCATGCTGAGCTACCAGGCCTGGCGCGCCGCCCGCCTCGTGGTTGACACAGGCATCCATTCGCAAGGCTGGACCCGCGAACAGGCCCAGGCCTATCTCCGCGACAACACCGGCCTTTCCGATCACGAGGTCGAAACCGAGGTCGACCGCTATACCAGCTGGCCGGGCCAGGCCCTCAGCTACTACCTCGGCGAGATGAGCATCCGCAAGGAGCGCGCCAAAGCCGAGGCCACGCTCGGCCGGAGGTTCAACATCCGCGCCTTCCATGACGCGGTTCTCGAAACCGGCGCGGTTCCCCTGCCTGTGCTCGAAGAACACCTCGACGGCTGGATCGCTGGCGGCGGTACAGGCCCGTATCCGGAGATGGAGCGCTAGGCGGCACTTCCAGCGACGGCGGCTGCCGCCATCCCCCTTCTCCGCCGCACTACCACCATGAGGGAGACCGTGCCCGTCAGCGTAAGCACCCAGCTCGATCCCTCAGGCGTCTCCGCAGTGTCCGTCATCGTCTCAGGGGCGCCGAGGAGGTCCAGCGTTCCAGACGTCCCGTAGTCCTTTGTGCGGTAAGCGTAGAGGTACGATTCCTGTGACGGATCGTCGTTCGAGAAGCCGATGGGCATGCCTGCGTGGTGGATCAAGGATCTGAGGATCGGTAGCTCAAGATAGAAGTTGTCTCCGCTGCCTGGTGTTGTCAGCTGGATCGCATAGAGTCCATTCGAGCCCGTAGAGGCGACCACGGGGTTCAGGGTGTCGGACTGCCCTCCGTCGCTGGCCGTCCCACTCGCCGAATCCCGGACCCCTGCCGTTGTACCGATGACCAGCGAGCCGGCAGCCGTACCGAATTCCAGATTCGAATGGGGCGCAAAGGTGGAAATGGTGTCCGCTTTCGCCCGGAACCCAAGGCACGCGACAGAAAGGGAAAGAATGAAGAAGAATCGCAACAAACAGCGCATGGGGATTACCTCCCCTGCAGTTTGTTGCCTCCATTCTCCACGGCAAATAACACCTGCTCTTCCCTGTGACTGAAACTGAGACACAGGGCCGTCAGCCTGGGCCGCCAAACGACAGAAGTTGTAGAGCGGGGCGCCGTCTGGCAGCGATTGATCTCTGCACTCCTTCGGTCATCTGGCGGTCATCTGGCGGCCAACCTCGGCTCACGGAGATCCGCCCGGCAGGGTTCCCGAGAAATGCAGAACCCGTGCCGGCTACCGGTCGTATAGTAGAGACACTTCTTTCACTCGGGAGCACCAGCCCCATGGCCTTGGCTTACCGTTCGGCGCGGCCGCTTGCCGCCGCTCGATTGCTTGCGTTGCTACCTGCTGCGCTCTGCTCCATGCCCGTCTCGGCGCAACACCGTGGCGGTGCGACACCGGCCCCCGAGAAGGTCACCACCACCACAACCACGGAAGCCGTCCCTGACAAACAACAGCCCGGCTCGCTCGCTCCGGACAGCACGACAGAGGCAACCGTCACCACGGCCGGCGGCCGTTCGATCGCCTACACCGCCGTTGCCGGCCTGCTGCCCGTCGGCGCCACCGATACCCAGGACGCCCTGCTCGCCCCGGACGGCAAATACCTGCCGGATGCGCCGATGGAGATCCCCGCCAAACCTGAAGACCGTCCCGCCACGGCGGATCTCTTCTACACCGCCTATTTCGCCAAGGGCGGCGACGCCGCGACCCGGCCCATTGTCTTTATCTACAACGGCGGTCCCGGCTCGGCGAGCATGTATCTGCGCATGACCAGCTTTGGGCCTGTCCGCGTCGAGCTGCCCGACCTCCAGCACCCCGTCGGCGGCCCCTACAAGGTTTTACCGAATCCCTATACCCTGCTCGATGCCGCCGATCTGGTCTTTATTGACGCCCCGGGCACCGGGTACAGCCGCATCCAGGGCAAGAACGCCGCCAAGGCCTTCTATGGCGTCGACGAGGATGCTGCCGCCTTTGACCGTTTCATCCGCCGCTTCATGACCAAATACAACCGCTGGAGTTCCCCGCGCTTTCTCTTCGGGGAGAGCTACGGCACGACCCGCGACGCCGTCCTCGGCGCAAAACTGCAACAGCACGGCGTCGACCTGAATGGGATTGTCTTTCTTTCGCAAATCCTGAGCTTTTCCGACTCCGCTGACGGCGCCGACGCCGATCCCGGTAATGAGAAGGGCTTCTTTCTCGCCCTGCCCTCCTTTGCCGCCACCGCCTGGTTTCACCACAAGGTTCCCAATCAGCCCGCGGAATTGGAGCCCTGGATCCACGAGGTCGAGCAATACGCCACCGGCGACTACGCCACCGCGCTCCTGCAGGGAAATGACCTGGACGCCACTAAAAAACAGGCCGTAGCCGCCAAACTCGAGAGCTACACCGGGATCCCTGCCGCCCTTTGGCTCAAGGCCAACCTGCGGCTCAGCGGCGAGGAATTTTCCAAATACCTGCAGGATTCCGCCGGCATCACCACCGGCCGCCTCGACTCACGCTACGAGGGGCCAGCCATGGACCCGCTCGCCGCCCGCGCTGCCTACGATCCTTTTGACGAGTCCGTTACCTCCAGCATTCTCGCCGCCATGAACAGCTACGCGCACGAAACCCTGCACTTCGGGGGCAACATGACCTATAAGCCGTCCATCAATGACGCCCCTCCCGGCGAGGAGTGGAACCTGCACCACAGGGCGCCCAACTCGGAGCAGGCCTGGAATACCTTCACCAATGTCATGCCCGACCTCGCCTACACGCTCAAGGTGAACCCCCGCCTGCACGTCCTGCTCATGGGCGGTTACTTCGATCTGGGCACCCTTTACTACGGCGCCATTTACGAGATGAAGCACCTTCCCATCCCGGCGAGCCTGCAAGACCATATTGAATACAAGTTCTTTCCGACCGGCCACATGGTCTACGTCAATCAGCAGGCTCTCCACGATCTGCACGACCGCACCGCCGCCTTCATCCAACAGGGCACGGGCGGCCACTAGATCTGGCGGCTTCAACGTTTCAGGAACTCATGTCGACACGCGTCCGATCCTTCTGCAAGATCAACCTCGGCCTCACTGTCGGTCCGCCGCGCCTGGACGGCTTTCACGGTCTCACCACCCTCTATCAGACCCTTGCGCTTCACGACATGGTCACGGTAAGCGCCCGGCCGGCCCCCAACACCGCAATCACCCTGGAAGCGGATCACCCCGGCGTTCCCTCAACCGCGACGGGCGATGGCGATCGAAACACCGCCTACCGCATGGTTCAGGGAGCCCTCCATCGCCTTGGCCGTCCAGCGGAGGTACACATCGCCCTGGAAAAGCGCCTTCCCGTGCAGGGTGGCCTGGGGGCCGGATCCGCGAACGCCGCCGCCGCGCTGCTCGGCCTGGAGCGCGAACTCGGCGTCGCCCTGCCCGGCCCCGAACGTCTAGCGCTTGCCGCCGAAATCGGCTCCGATGTGCCCCTTTTTCTCCTGGGCGGCACCGTTCTGGGCCTCGGTCGCGGTGAGGCCGTCTACCCATTGCCGGATCTGCCTACCCTGCCCGTCGTCGTGGCCGTCCCGGAGATCGGCGTCAGCACGGCGCAGGCGTTCCGCAGCCTGGATGAACGAACTGCCGAGGCGAACACCACGCCTGCCGCGGAAGAGTTGACGGACGGGAAACCTTTCAGTAGTATTGAAGTGTTGAGCCGAGTTCTGGCTTCCGCGTGGACATCCACCGGGGTCAAACGAGTACCAACCGGTATTGCCCATTCTTTCCCCATGCTTTCGGGCTGGGAAGCCCAACCGGAAGGCCGGGGAGCAGCAGAGATGCTGCAGAACAGGGGCAACCTGGCGGAGAATCCCCTTCTCGCGCTTGTCCACGCCGGGGTCGTTAACGATTTTGAAGATGTTGTCTTTGGGCAACATTCTCCCCTCCGTGACATCAAGCGTGCGTTAGCCGGGTCTCCGGGCGGCCATTCCGAAGCGCTCTACTCGGCGCTTTCGGGATCCGGCTCGGCGCTGTTCGGAATCTATCGTGATTCCGAGGCGGCGATCGAAGCTCAACAGCGTGTGCAGTCTCTCGGCACCCGGGCATTTCTTACAGAAACGCTCGCCCGTGAGGCGTTCTGGGGTCGGTCCTTCGCGTAAGCTATAGAAGCTACGCGGGAGCCGGTCCGGGAAGTACGCGAAAACGGCGGTTCCGAGCGTAAAGCTGGAGTGATCCAGCTGCTGGGCGATCGACTAACGGTAGGTCAACTGCCTTTGACGCAGTCAGTCCAGGTTCGAATCCTGGTCGCCCAACCAATCGTTAGCGAGCGTGCGCTGCTGATGCCAGCAAAGGTTTGCGTCGAGGGACATGCAAGCCTGAGTGCAAGGGGACCCCGGCAACATGGGAGCTTTGAAGTGGAGAGCGGCAAAATAAGAGCCGCTGGAAATTTCGCAGTACCCTCTCCCATCTTTGCCCTATGGCGACGGGTGAGGGTAGGGGCAAGAAGTGCCGGCGTCCGGGTGGATCGCAAGAAGCCACCCAGAAGCCGAGATGGATCGTAGTCGCTTAAGTCGCAACACCCGGGGGAGAAACCGCGCCGCCGGCAGCACAAACGCTGTACGAAACTCTATTCAGGTCAACCAGCCTCAGGAGTGTCAGACGTGGCGAACGAAGATGGTATGGCAGCGATTCCATTCCCAGGTTTAAATAACAGCAATGCACAGGATTCCACCGCAGGCGGGCAAACCGCGCTGATGGAACCCGCGATCAGTCCTTCACAGCAGGCACCGGCGACCGCTACAACAGCGGGGACCGGTGCCTCGGTCGTTTCCGCGAAACCTGCCGGAGACAGCAGGGCCGCTGCCGAGAAGAAGCCCAAGAGCAAGCTGAGTGAAGATCGCAACTTCAAGATCGTTTCCGGCTCCGCCAATCGCGCGCTGGCAGAAGAGATTGCCACTTTCCTTGGTGTTTCGCTGGTCCAGACCGATTTCCGTCGCTTTTCTGATGGCGAAATCCGCTTCCAGCTGCTTGAAAACGTACGCGGTGCGGATGTTTTTGTCATTCAGCCCACCTGCCATCCGACCGATCAGCACCTTGTGGAGTTGCTGATCATGGAGGACGCCCTGCGTCGGGCCTCCGCCGGCCGCATCACGGTCGTGGTCCCGTACTACGGCTACGCCCGCCAGGATCGTAAGGACCGACCCCGCGTCGCCATTACCTCCAAGCTCGTTGCCGATCTGCTCGTCACCGCGGGGGCCAATCGAGCCCTCTTTGTCGACCTCCATGCCGCGCAGATCCAAGGTTTCTTCAATATCCCGGTGGATCACCTCTTCGCTTCCCCGGTGCTGGTTGGTTACTTCCGCGACATGCAGCTGCCCAATCTAACCGTCGTCTCTCCCGACGCCGGCGGCGTGGAACGCGCACGCTTTTTCGCCAAAAAACTCGAGGTGCCGCTGGCCATCGTCGACAAGCGCCGTACGGACATCAACGTCACCGAGGTGATGAACGTGATCGGTGACGTGCGCGGCCGCACCTGCCTGATCCTGGACGACATCGTCGATACCGCCGGCACGCTCTGCAAAACAGCGGATGCACTGCTCGCCCAGGGCGCCGAGGCGGTCTACGCCTGCGCCTCCCACGCCGTGCTCTCCGGTCCCGCGGTTGAACGCATCGCGGCCTCCGGCATGAAGGAGCTGGTGGTGACCAATACCATTCCGCTGTCCGAAGCCGCCGCGGCTCTCGGTAAAATCAAGGTTCTCTCCGTCGCCGGTCTGCTGGGCCGCGCGCTCGAAAGCATCCACATGGAGACTTCCATCTCCACGCTGTTTAACTAAGGCAAGGGTTCGGAATCAGGGATTGGGCTGCAAACTATCCCAGCGCTCACGAAACCACAACGCAAGCGGCGCCAGGCCGCAAACGGAGTCGAAGGCAGGAGCAGGTCCGGACCTCTTCCCGAACCTCAACCTTCCTTCTTCGCCCGAAAGGACAACACCCATGGCCAACGCCCCCGTCGAAGCCGTTACCGCGACACCCCGCACCGGCACCTTCAACAAAAACCACGCACGTCGCGTGCGCGTTTCGGGCCTTATTCCCGCTGTAGTCTATGGCGCCGGTCAGCCCTCGGTAGCGGTCACGGTTGATCCCAAAGTGATCACCAAGATTCTCTATTCCGAGACCGGCCACAACACCATCTTCGACCTCAATCTCGAAGGCTCGCCGGCCAGCAAGGTTATGATTGTCGATTGGCAGAATGAGCCCATCAAAGGCAAGCTCCTGCACATTGACCTTAAGCGTATTGCCATGAATGTGGTCATGCGGGTCTCGGTTCCGGTCCAGTTGACGGGCGTTCCCGTTGGTGTGCGAACCCAGGGCGGTGTGCTCTCGCAGGTGCTGCACGAGGTGGAGATCGAGTGCCTGCCGGGTGACATCCCAAGCCACATTGACGTGGACATCACGGAGCTCGAGATGAACGGCGCCATCCACATCAAGGATCTGCCCCATGCCGGCAACCTCAAATTCCTCTCCGAGGAGGATGAGCTCGTTGCGCACGTTACCACCGTGCGTGAGGACGTTGCCGAAACCGCCGCTGCCCCCACTCCCACCGAGCCCGAAGTGGCTAAGAAGGGCAAGCCGGAGGAGAAGTAGTGAGTAAAGAGTAAGGAGTGAAGAGTGAATAAGGCGTCGTAGCCTTGCTTCACTACTCACTACTCACTTTCATTACTCACTCTTCACTGCCCTATGAAGCTCATCGTCGGTCTCGGCAACCCCGGCATGGAGTACCTGCTTACCCCGCACAACGCAGGCTTTATGGCCATTGATCGTCTCGCCGAGATCTGCAACGTCTCGGTCTCCAATCGCCGGGGTCGCGCACAGACCGGCCGAACTCGTCTGATTGGACACGATGTCCTGCTGGCCAAGCCCGAAACGTTTATGAACCTGAGTGGCCTGTCGGTGGCGGCGTTGCTCAAAGACCTGGACCTCCCCGTAGCGGACCTCATCGTCCTTTACGACGAGCTGGCAATCCCGATGGGTCAGATTCGCATTCGCGAACGAGGCTCGGCGGGCGGGCACAATGGGGTGAAATCGATCTCCGGTGTGCTCGGCACGGAAGAATGGACGCGAATCCGGATCGGCGTGGGCAAGGCCCCCACCGAAACCGGACGCGAGATTAAGTCCGGCGGAACGAGCTTTCTTCTAGCGCCTTTGCGCAAGACCGAGCTCGGGATTCTGGAAGAAGGGCTCGACCTGGCTGTACGCGCGGTCGAGGCCGTGCTGACCATAGGGGTCAGTGCGGCGATGAATGAATTTAATAGGAGAGTGAATAGTGATGGAGTGAAGAGTGAGTAAGACCCCGCTTGACTAGGCCTTCCTCACTCTTCACTGCTTCACTTTCACATTCCTCACCACAGCCAAACCGGCTCCGGCGCAGCCAGCACAGTCCGGAGCGGTGCGGGGCATCAACCCCGCGGAAAGAAACACCATGAACCGCAGCTATGAAGTGATGTACATCCTCCGCCCTGATCTCGAGGACGCCGACATCGACAAGAGCATCGAGACCTTTTCCGGCTACGTCACCACCGGGGGTGGTGAGTTGAAGAACGTGGAAAAGATGGGCCGGCGTCGCCTGGCCTACACCGTTGGCAAGTTCAACGACGGCATCTACGTCCTGCTCATCGTGGAGGCCCCTGCGTCCCTGATCTCAGAGATTGAGCGCCGCCTGCGCGTTACCGAGCAGGTCATCAAGTTCCTCACCGTCCGCACGGACGAGGAAGAAAAGCGTGTCGCCAAGATCAAGGCCCACCGGGCCGCGCACGTGAAGCGGTCGGCCCAGCCGCAGGAGAACCCCGCCGAGGCCGCCGACAACGCCATCGCCACACCACAGCCGGCACCGGTGGCTCCAGCCGCGCCGACCCCGGAAGTAGCCGCCATTGAAGCTGCCCATCCTGCAGCCGAAACTTCAGCAGCCGAAACTTCAGCGGCCGAAGTCAACGAGGCCGAACCCGCAGTTCAGGCGTAATCTGTCTCGCTGTTCCGGAAAACAGTTCCGCAGAAATCTCGCTCTTTTGGGCGTGACCACAAGCTTTCCGGGAGCCCTGCCAGGGCGAACCCGGCCAGGACCCATCGCAACGCCTCACCCCGCTTCCAACGGCTTCTTGAAGTAGCCCAGTCGAAGCAGCCAGTCCAGAGATCCCGCAGCGGATCTGGAGCGGAGGAAGGCCAAACCGCCGAGCTTGATGCTCGGCACACAAAGGACAATTCCCATGGCTGACGAAACACAAAGCGTAGCACCCTCCACCTCAGCACCCTCCACCGGCGGTTACGGCGGTGGCGACCGTGGTCCTCGTCCCGGTGGCCCGCGTCCTCCGCGTCCTGCCGGCCAGGGCGGCGGTCCCGGCGGCGGTCGCAAGTTCTTCCGCCGTAAGAAGGTTTGCAAGTTCACGGTGGAAAAGATCGACTCGATTAGCTACCGCGACGTGCGCCTCCTGCAGCAGTTTGTCTCGGACCGCGGCAAGATCATCCCGCGTCGCCTGACCGGCACTTCGGCGCCGTTTCAGCGTAAACTGACCCGCGCCATCAAGCAGGCACGCGCCATTGCCCTGCTGCCCTACGCCGCCAAGTACTAACGCTCGCATTCGGAGATCCATCATGGAAGTCATCCTCAAAGAAGAAGTCGAGTCTCTCGGCCATCGTGGCGATGTCGTCAAGGTCGCCAATGGCTACGGCCGCAACTACCTCCTCCCCCGTAAGCTTGCCATCGAGGCCACGCTGGCCAACAAGGCCGTGATCGAGCAGATGAAGCAGTCTGCCATCCGCAAGAGCGCCAAGGAAAAGGTGGAAGCCGAGATGGTCGCCACCAACCTCAACAACGTTGTGCTCAGCTTCGAGCGCAAGGCCGGCGGAGAAGGCCAGCTCTTCGGCTCGGTCACCTCGGCCGATATCGCTCAGGCTCTCGAAGCGCAGGGCTTCACCGTCGAGCGCCGCCGCATCCACCTGGACGAGCCGCTCAAGACTGTCGGCGAGTACCACGTCCCTGTGCGTCTGCATCGCGAGGTCACCGCGCATGTTCAGGTGAACGTCAAAAGCGACCAGCCCGAGCCCACCCCGGTTCCTGAGGCCGAAACCGTCAACGCATAATGCCCTCTACAGTAGAAACGCCCTCGCCGATGTCGCGAGGGCGTTTTCTCTGCTAGGGTGTCAAACGCAGATAGCCTTCATCTCGACCGAAGGCCCAACTACATACACCGTCATCTCGATCGGTGGCACCGCCCACACCTCCGTCATCTCGACCGGAGGCGCAGCCGCAGCGGAGAAACCCTGTGTTCCCCGCCAAGGTCTTTCGAGGTGGCATCTGGCTATACGGCCAGAAACGATCAGGCATCGAATATGCGTCAGGAGATCCCGATGCGACGTGCGCTGCTGCTCTCACTTTGCTTGCTTGGTGGTTCATTGGCAGCACAGCAAATCCCACCTGCGCCGTCCACCTTTGCCGTGGCGACGATCAAGCCGAGTGCATTCAATGCGCTCACGATGACCCAAATTCGTGGAAACCGCTTCGTAACGCAGGGCACCACCTTCGTGGACCTGTTCAAGTACGCGTACAGTGTGCATCCCAGCCAGGTGGTGGGCGGGCCGGAATGGTTGCGCACCGAAAAGTTTGACGTGGTTGCCGACCCTGAGACGGAAAAGCGTCCAACTTCAGATCAGATGAAGGCTTTGGTGCAGCAGCTGCTCAACGATCGTTTTCACCTGGTGTTGCACCACGGGCAGAAACTGCTGCCTGTCTATGCATTGGTGAGAACAGCGGACACGCCCAAACTGACAAAGAGCACAGCCGATCCAAACGGTATTCCAGGCGTGGCCTACGATCCTCATGGCGAGCTGGGGGTAGCAAACGCCACCATGGCGAATCTTGCCGCCTTTCTGCAACGCTTTGTTCTGGACCGGCCGGCACTCGATCAGACGGGCATCTCCGGGCGCTTCGATCTCAAGTTGCGCTGGACACCCGACAGCGCAGGTGCAGGCGCTCGACCCGATGATGGGGCGGCTGAAGCGACGGCAGCGCCGAATCTGTTTACGGCGATCAGGGAGCAGCTCGGTTTGAAACTTAAACCCAAAAAGGTCGAAACCGAGGTATTCGTAATCGACGGGGCGGAGCAGCCGTCGGAAAGTTAGCCCAGCTTGCATTGAGGGGTGCTGATGCACGCAGGCGCAGACTCTCATCTACAATCGGCCCATGCCGAACACGCTTCCCCTGCTCAAGCCCCGTGAGGCCGCTGCGATGCTTGGCATCAGCTACCCCACCGTGAAACAGTGGATCCTCTCCGGCAAACTGCCCACGGTGCAGACCCCCGGCGGCCACCACCGCATCGAGCAAACCGCCCTCCAGCCCTATCTTAAGCAGGATGCCGAACGCCCTGCCACCGAGTCCCGCGAGCGATTTCGCCGCGTTTCCGGCCGCAACCAGCTGATTGGGGATGTGCTCGATGTCCAAATTGATGGCCTGCTGGCCAAGGTGGTGATCTCGTTCGGTTCCCAGCAGATTACCGCGATCATCACCGCCGATGCTGTCCGTGAGTTGGATCTGAAGAAAGGCGATCGCGCTGCCGCCCTGATCAAGTCCACGGAGGTCATGGTGGAAAGGGTTTAGGGCAGTGTCCTTAATAGAGCTAGCAGCAAGGCTACTCATACTTCAGCGTGGCAACCGGATCCAGCTTAGCCGCCCGATTGGCCGGCAGCGTTCCGAAGATCACCCCGACCAGTACCGCGGTGAGCAGAGCGATCATGGCGCTCAAGGCCGAGACTGGGATTTTGATATCGGTAAAGATTCGCAACGCCAGCGGCAGAGCGAGGCCCAGCACGGTACCGATCAACCCGCCTGAGAGCGACAGAAACACGCTTTCCGTCAGGAACTGCAGCCGGATCTCGCGGCTGGTTGCGCCGAGCGCCTTGCGGATGCCGATTTCCTTGATGCGCGCCTGCACGTTGGCCAGCATCGAGTTCATAATGCCCACGCCCGAGACCACGAGCGTGATCGCCGAGGCCAGCGTCAATACCACCGTCAGCATGGTGGCAATCTGGTTCATCACGCTTAGCACCTGGGTCAGTGTGAAGGCTGTGAAGGTGTTTCCGGGCCGGTGCCGGCTGCGGATCACCTCTTCAATATGGCGCGCGGTCGGTTCTACCTGGTTGGAGTTGGCTACAGAGAAGAAGATCTGCTTCAGATTGTCAGTTCCCGTAAAGTAGCGTGCGACGGGGTAGGGAACCAGCAGGGTCTGATTGCTGATTTCGCTCTGTCCAAAGGTCTGGATGCTCTCCTCGAAGACCCCGATCACGGTGAAAGGAATTCCCATGATCGTGACCTGCTTATCCAGTGCCGCCGCAGCCCCCCCGAACAGTTCGAGCGCCATCGGCTTGACGATCACCGCCACCTTGGCGTGGGTCTCATCATCTTGATCGTCAAAGAAACGCCCGGCCAGCACCTTGAGGTTGCGCACCTGCTTGTATTGCGGACTGACGCCCAGCAACATCGACTCTTTTACCTGGCCGTTGCCGACCGGGATCGAGTCACGGAATTCCAGCATGGGTGAGCTCGCCACGATGGCCGGCACCTGCTGCAGTACGGCATCCATGTCGCCGCGATTCATGTACTCCGGCGAGGACGATCCATCCGGTCCGGTGACGGTGGCCCCGCCACCTTGCATCTCGATCATGTTGGGACCGATCGAAGCGATCATGTTCAAGGCGTACTGTCGTCCAGTCAGTCCCAGCGTCGCCACAAGAATGACCGACGCCGACCCGATTACCATGCCGAGCATGGTCAGTAGGAAGCGGGCCTTGCTGGCGCAAAAGCTATCAATGGCAAGCGCCCAGGTCTCGCGAAAGCCCACGGTGGAGCGCGCGCTGCGCAGGGTCGCTTCAAAGGTGTCCAGGGAACTGGCACCGCGCCGGCTGGTACTCCCAAGCGAACGCGGGCCGCGATCGTGGACCCGGCCTAGCTCGCGAATGGGTTCCTGAACGATCGTTGCCATTTCTCTCCGCAACCGTCCCCTGCCACGTAACGCCGTAGCCGGTGTCCTTACAGTACCTCAGCCGTGAGGCTCAGCCACTTACTGTAGAGATACTTTGGGGCCACTGACGGATGCAGATCTTTGCTCCCTCTCGTGCGCTTTGATGTTCCAAAGACCCCGTCGCATTCAGCTTTTGTGTGACCTGGCCGAGGTTGCCTTACACAAGAGCCGCGTGTGTACGCCGAGCCGCGAGCCCAAGCGCCAAACGCGAGATGCCGCTGAACAGGATAGCCACCCCGAGCAAAGTGCCAACCGCCCACTCCGCGGTCGATGGCAGGTGTAGCCAGATGATGACCGCCAGGATGATCGAGATAGCAGCGTCGGCAAAAATCCAGCCGCCTCCCGCTACCCGGCGCACCGTGAAGCCGGCGATCAGCTCGAAAACGCCTTTGATGAAGAGGTAAGCACCCAGGAAGAGCGTTAGCGAGACCAGTCCAGCGACCGGGTGGAGGAACAGGAAAACCCCGGCTGCGATATATGCTGCACCCACCAGGAACTCCCACAGGTGGGAGCCGGCGCCGCGCACATGCCAGGCGAGCACGAGATGGCTGACCCCACCGAAGATCAACAACCAGGCCACGATGGATTCAACCACGACCCCGGCGATAAAGGGCGTGGCCAGGGCCACCAGTCCGAGCACGATCAGCAGGATGCTGAACCCTATGGACCAACCCACCGATCCACGCGCAATGCCACGCGCCGGCAAACCTGTACTGAGCGTTCCCATGATTGACTCCCTGCTTATCGGCCGCCGGAGGAGACCGCAGACAGGTTGGATGCGGCCGCGCTACAAGGCGGAGAGCAGGCCGTTAAACGTGCCCAGCATCGGCAGAAACAGGGCCATCACCAGACCGAAACCGAAAAACATGAAGCCGAACATCAGCCACAGCCCCCAACGTTCGTAGGCCTGTGCGGCGTTGTAGGGCAGGTAATATACCAGGATCTTGCCCCCGTCCAGGAACGGCAAAGGGATCAGGTTGAACACAAAAAGCAGCAGGTTGACCAGAATGCCGAAGTAAAGGAAGAGCAGCAGCGGAAAGATGGCCGGCAGCCCGGGCGGTACGCCCTCCAGCTCGCGCAGGCTGAGCGCCTCGGCGATAAGGAGGGTCGAACCTGCCGCCGGATCGGCATGCTTGACCGCCAGCAGGGCTGCCATGCAGACGAGCGCGGCCAACAGTTGAGCCGCCGGACCCGCCAGTGTGGCCTTGATTTCGTCCTTGGGTTGGCGGAAGTTGCGCGAAATCATCGGTACGGGCTTGCCCCATCCCAGGACCAGCGGCGAGCGCCAGATATAGATGAGCGGCCACAGAGCCGTCCCGAAAAAATCAAAGTGCGGCACCGGATTCAGCGTCAGGCGGCCGGAGAGCCGGGCTGTCGCATCACCAAGGCGGTTCGCCGCCCACGCCTGGGCACAGTCGTGGAGCGAAATTGCCAGCAACAACATCACCAGCTCAAAGATCACCAGGGCCAACGTCATCGGCATGTCTCTAGGGTATCGCGGCACCGGGATGCCTGGGTCCGGCAAAAGATCGTTCCCGGGCAGTTTTGCCCGCGGCTAGGTCTATGCTGTGGGAGGGAACCGTCGCGCGGTCCCTGGCCTGGAGGATCGATAGCATGCGCACTGGATGGAACGGCGGGAACAATCGAGGAGGCGGCTCCGGACGCCAGACCGGGGGTTCGGGAGCCCGCGGCAACGCCGGCCCGGGAGGCACGGGCACACCTGCCGGACGCGGGGACGCCAATCAGCGCTGGTCCAATGAACTGGACGCCATCTTTGAACGTGCGCCCAAGGAAACCACCGCTCCTAAAAACGATGACGAGCGGAACTTCTTTGACGAGCGCACCGAGATCAAGCCGGCTACCCTGGTCTGTCCCAACTGCCGAGAGCAGGCAGACTACGCGCTGACCTGGCTGGTGCGCCGCAAACGCGAGCACCCCAACGGCTACGCGGATGAGGCTACGCACCAGCGATTTGAAAAAGCCCGAAGCTACATGGTTCGCCGGGACGACAGCGTTGCCTGCCAGAACACCCGCTGCCGCAAGCGCTTCGAGATCGACGGCGTCCAGACCGTCGCCTTTCTCGAAAACGCCGCAAAGGGCTCAGTGGAAGACCGTGCCGCCCGCGTCCGGGCTGCCTTTACGGGGCGGTCCCGGGGTTGATTCTTCGTCCCCTTGGGCAGGGCGCAACGCCACACATGCCCGTCGTTTTCTGTAGCCAAGCGCCACCCGCTTTGTGTTGTAATGGCGGTGTCTGCAGCGACAAGGAGCATTCTTATGGCTGACTCCGTTGTACCCGTCGAAGAACGCATGCTCAGCCCGGCTCAGGTGGAAAAGCTGGACGGCCGCCGGCGTCGCGGGCAGTTGCTGATCGTGATCGGGTTTCAGATGTTGATCGTCGCCTGCCTAACCCTGCTCTGGAGTGGTCAGGACCTGCAGTACTCGCCCGGCTGGGCGCATCCGATGCTCTACTGGAACGGCATCACGTTTCTGGGTTCGATGATCTGCTTTGCCCTGGGCCTGCGTCTGCGTCGCGGGCTGAACGAATTTTTCAGCTACTAGGCACAGCCTGCGTCATCTTGAGCGTAGGAAAGGCTCTCCCTACGGTTTTCTTGTCGCGGGGGGTGGCGGTGTGAGCGTGGCAGGGGCGCCGTTATCGAACGTGACCGGAAAGGCGCTCATCCTGCGCAGGCTTTCCTCGTCCTTGCCGAGAAACTGCCAGCAGGCAACGTCGGGCTTCACCAGAACGCAGGTGACCATCGCGCGCATGGAATCGCCGGTCGGCAGGGCAAAGCTGCCATACATCTGCTCGGCCGCGTGGCCGCTGACGGTGAAGTTCACGGGCTCACTGAACTGGGGTTTGGCCCCGGAGGCTGATAATCCCTGCACCTCGCCCTGGGTGAATTCGTGCAGTTGCGCGGGCGTAAAGGTTCGCTTGAGGCAGGCCGCGTCCGCTCGCACCAGCAGTACGATCGAAAGCTGTCCACCGGCGGTGTTCATCACGGAAAACGGCAGTGTGATGCAGTGCGCGGCGTCTTTGCCCACGGACGGCGTCTCTTCCACGCTCGCCTTGAACGCCGCCGAGACCAGAACGCCAGCGTCCGTGAAGGAAGCGGGATAGCTGTAGCGAAGGTGCAGGGTGTCGTTGCTGTACGTTTTGAGCGGGGATGGCGCGTCCGTTGCAGGTCCAACGGTGGCGCTGCCAGCGCCAAGTGAGGAGCTCGCCTGCGCCTCCCCTGAGACGGCGGCGAAAAAGACAAGGCAAGCGGACAGTAGCCGAGAGAGCACGCGCATAGGCGAATGCTAGCACTGGCATCCCCCGTCCAGCTTCGGCGAGCTTCGGCATACCCGGGGGACCACAGGCGGCTATGCTGGTGGGATGTCCGCCAACCCAGTTCCGAACAGCGCACAGCGGAGCCACGTGCTGTTCGCCTTCGCTACGGTGTATGTCCTCTGGGGATCAACCTACGCAGCCATCCACGTGGCGGGCGAGCATCTGCCGCCGCCGGTGGTTTCTTCGACACGCACCCTGCTCACCACCGCTCTGATGTTGGGCATCGTGCTGCTGCGGGGCGGCAGCCTGCGGGTACCAAAGGGTGAAGGCCCGAAGCTGGCCCTGGTCGGAGTGCTGTTCATGAGTGGCAACAGCATGCTGCTCACCTGGGGAGAAACGGTCATTCCTTCAGGCTTTGCTTCGCTGATCGTGTCCACCACGCCCATCATGATTGCTCTGCTGGAACGCCTCTTACCCGGGGGCGAGCTCCTGAACCGGCGCGGCTGGGCGGGCACGCTGCTGGGCACCTGTGGCATCGCCGTGCTGGTGTGGCCGTCACTGCATAGCGCATCGCATGTTGCCGGCCAAGCGAATGCGGGGAGCGCCGGCCTGGGCACGTTCCTCTGTCTGCTGGCGGCGCTGTCCTTTGCGGCCGGGTCGGTCCTGTCGCGTCGCTTTCGCTTCAAGGCGGACACCTTTGTGGCCACGGGTTGGCAGATTGGCGCGGCAAGTGTCTTCAATCTGCTGTTTGCGCTGGCCGCGGGCAGCTTTCGCCACGCGGTCTGGACCGTCCACGGGGTGGAAGCGATCGTCTACCTGGCGGTCTTCGGCTCCCTGGTGGGTCTGGTGGCGTTTACCTATCTGCTGCAGAACGTTCCCGTGACGAAGGTGGCCACCTACGCCTTTGTCAACCCCGTCATCGCCGTGCTGTTGGGGATGGTGCTCTTCGGCGAGCGGCTGGGGGCTACGGAAATCACCGGTATGGCGATCATCGTCGGTGCGGTGGCGCTCGTGGTGCTCAGCCGGGTTGGAGGCGCGCCTTCGGCGGCCGTACTGGATCGCGAACTGATGGCGACGGCCGGCGAGGCGGAGCGGTAAAGCAGGCAAAGCGGTAAGGGCAGCTGGCTACGGTTGCGCCGCCGCCGGTGCTGCCGGCGTTACCTTCAGCTGACCATCCTGCGCCTTGTAGGTCTTGCCCCGCTTCGGCAGCGACACCAGCTTGTCCGGTGCAAACCCCTGCGCCGCCGCCAGCCGGTCAATCTGCGCGAGGGTGGCCGGGTCCATCTCCGGCGTGTGCGAAAGAATTGACAGCGTTTTGCGTTTGGGGTCGCCCGTCAAGGCCCAGCTGTAATCCGGCGCCAGCGCCAAAACCCAGTATTTCTGGGTAAGAGGCCAAATCAAACCGAACTTGATCTCACCCTCGGCCTTTTTGTTCACCTGGCCGGTGGTCGTGTACTCCTGTTGGCTGCCGTTTTTGCCCGGGCAGAAGGTTCCAATCTGGATGGCGCGCGGCTTGTCACCCTCGGCAAACAGCACGGTGGACTGGGCCGCGCAACGACTCTCGAATTTGGTGGGATACCGCGACACCTCATACCAGGTCCCGGCCAGGCGCTTGGTATCCAGGCTCGGCACAGCCGTCACGGCCTGCCCTGCGGCGGCCTGCCCGCGGGCGTCCCGTCCGAGAACAAGGGTCGCTCCGAGCAACACCACTGCCGGCAGAACCCTCAGCAGCCTTGCCCCGATCCCCCCTTCACCCTGCGCGCCGACTTTCACTGCCGCCTTTGCTCCCTTGTCCATTGACGCTTTCCCGTCCGATCCGTGTTCTATGCCCTGCCTACCTTCGCCGCCAGCGTACGCCATCCTTGGAATCTTCGATAAGGATTCCTTTGCTCAGCAGATCGTTGCGAATGGCATCGGCACGGGCGAAGTTGCGCCGGGCTTTGGCCTGCGTGCGCTCGGCCACCAGTGCTTCGATCTCTGTGTCTGTCGGACCGGATTCGGAAAAGCGAGCGACCACGTCGGGGTCGGCCTCTGCCAACCGGCCCTCCGATTCCGCCCACTTCAGGGCAAAGCGGGTTAGCTCCGCATCTCGATCCACCATGACGGCGAAGATCGCGTCAAAGCGTTCCAGCAGAGCCAGGGTGGCGTCCGCGTCGCTGCGGCAGAGCCTGCCCGCGTCCGCAGCGGTATTGACCGTGCGGATTACCTCGAAGATGGCGGCGCGGGCCTCGGCCGTGTTCAGATCGTTGGCCAGCGCCGCGGTAAAGGCCACATCCCCATGTTGGATCGCGGCGGAGATCTCCGCATCACAACCCGCCGCGAAGCCTTTGCCTTCTCGCATGCGTCCCGCAAAGGTCCGCAGGCGCTCGACGGCGCCCGTGGACTCGCGCAGGCCGTCAAAGGTGAAATTCAGTTGGTGCCGGTACGGCACGCTGAGCAGCAGAAAGCGGATCGCCGAGGCCTTGTACCCCTTCAGCAGCAGGTCGCGCGGCGTGTAGAAGTTGCCCTCGGACTTGGACATCTTGCGGCCTTCGACCAGCAGAAACCGCACGTGGAACCAGTGCCGGGCGAACTGTTCGCCGGTAGCCCCTTCCGACTGCGCTATTTCGTTCTCGTGGTGCGGAAACATCAGGTCCTCGCCGCCGGCATGCAGATCGAAGCTGTTCCCGAGATACCGCATCGCCATGGCGGAGCACTCGATATGCCAGCCCGGCCGGCCTTCTCCCAGCGGGGTCGCCCAGCTGGTCTCGCCGGGTTTGGTGGCCTTCCACAGCGCGAAGTCGCGGACCGCATCTTTTTCGTACTCGTCGGCGGCGATGCGCGCGCCGTCCTCGATGCCTTCGAGGTCCTTTTTGGACAGCTTGCCGTAGCCCGGATCACGCGCCACGCGAAAGTACCAGCTGCCGTCCTCGGCCTTGTAGGCAATGTCCCGGGCAGCCAGCCGCTCGATCAGGTCGGTCATGCCTTCGATGTTTTCGGTGGCGCGCGCGATCACCTCCGGCCGCTCCACGCCGAGCGCGTCCATGTCCTCAAAGAACGCCCGCTCATACCTGGCGCTGTACTCGCCGATCGGGAGACCCGCCGCCGCGGCATTGCGGATAATTTTGTCGTCCACGTCGGTCACGTTCATCACATGCTTGAGGGTCAACCCGAACAGCCGCGCCGCCCGGCGCAGGACGTCCACATGCAGAAATGTGCGGAAATTGCCGATATGGCCGTAGTCATAGACCGTAGGCCCGCAGCAGTAGAAGCGAAAACTCTCCCCATCTGCGGCAAACAGCGGTTCGATGTTGCCCGAAAGGGTATTAAAGAGCTGGAGTGATTGGTCCGCCACGCGTTGTGAATGTCTGTCGCCGCTGAGCCCGATAGTTGAACCAGGCACGGCTGCCTTCCCCTTGAACGTTCCCGTCTGATTCTAGCGAAGCGGAGCGAAAGTCGTTGCGGAACCCGGCAGTATTCTGTTGGTGAGCGGTGTAGCGCCTTTCGCCAGCTTCTGAGATGAGACATGAACTGGGCACAAACCGCACCAACCGTTCTTGCGAGCTTTCTGGCGTCCCTTGTGGAGTTTGTGGAGGCGCTTACCGTGGTGCTGGCCGTTGGAAGCGTGCGGGGCTGGAGGAGCGCGCTGGCCGGCAGCGCCGCTGCCCTGGCCGTTCTGCTGGTCCTCATGGCAGCACTCGGGCGGGCGCTCACGCGAGTGCCCCTCCGCGCCCTGCAGTTGGCAGTCGGCGTCCTGCTTCTGCTGTTTGGGCTCCGTTGGCTGCGCAAGGCGATCCTTCGCTCTTCCGGCCACATCGCCCTTCACGACGAGGAAGCTGCTTTCCAAAAGAGCGCGTCCTCCCTGCGTGCGGACGGAGCGGTGCCGACCTGGGACCGTGTAGGGCTGGCCTCCACCTTTCAGATCACCATGCTGGAAGGCACGGAGGTGGTCTTCATCGTGGTAGCCATGAGTGCCGGCGGCGCAGGGCTGCTGCTGCCGGCCAGTCTGGGAGCGCTCGCCGCACTGCTGCTCGTCACTGCCCTCGGTTTCATGCTTCATCGTCCGCTCGCCAGGGTGCCGGAGAACACCCTGAAGTTCGTGGTCGGTGTTCTGCTGTCTGCCTTTGGGACCTTTTGGGTAGGGGAGAGCGCCCGCTTCAGCTGGCCGGGCGGGGACTGGTGCATCGCCGCCCTGGTCGCTGGATATCTCCTCATCGCGTGGGTTACGGTTGCGCTGTGCCGCGCCAACTCTAGCCAAAAACGATTAAGCTTCAGCAATGGGGCGGTAGGTTCATGACTTGGCTGAGGGCGATCCTGCATCAAGTCTTTAAGCTGTTTGTCGACGACGGCAGTTTCGCCATTGCGATCCTGGCCTGGATCGCTATCACGGCCCTGATCCCAGGGCGATGGAGGTGGCTTCACGAAGGGCGAGGGCTGATCCTGTTTTGCGGTCTGGCCTTCAGCCTCGCGGTAAGCTCCGTGCGCTACGCACGGAGGGAGCGGCGCTGAAACAGGGCGTTCTGAGGCAGAGAGTTACAACTTCGCGGCCTGACGCCGCGTTTGCGTTGGGAAAGCTTCAGGTACCAGAGCGGTTTATCTCAGGGCTTAGAGGCCAACCCTAACAGCAGATCCCTCCGCTGCGCTATGACAACAAGAAACGCGGGATGGCAACAAGAGCTGCGGGACGACATAGCCACCTCTGGAGGAAAACAGGTCTAGCCGGCCAGGGTGGCCAGTTGCGGAAGGGCCGCAGCCGGCACACGCCCGCCGGCGCGTTTGGTGTAGGTTGCCAGCGCCAGCAGTGGGAAGTAGTTTCGGTACAGGCCGTAGCTCAGGTAAAAGACGTTGGGAAAGCCGGTGCCGGTGTGCAGATCCTCATGCCAGGTCCCGTCGGGGCGCTGGTTTTCGTGCAGCCACTCCACGCCGCGCTCGACGGCGGGGGAGTTGGGTCCCTCGGCGGCCATGATCCCCAGAAGCGCCCAGGCGGTCTGGGACGGTGTACTCGGCGCCGCGACGTACGTGTCTGTCTGGTAGCCCAGGCAGCTCTCGCCCCAACCGCCGTCCTCGGCCTGCACGGACTTCAGCCACGTCACGCCGCCGCGGATGGCGCGGTGAGACGCCGGATCGCCCGCAGCCTGTAGTCCGCGCAACGCCAGAAACGTGCCGTAGATGTAGTTCACACCCCACCGGCCGTACCAGCTGCCGTCGCGCTCCTGCGTGGTCAGCAAGTAGCGCACGCCGCGATGAATCGCCTCATCGCGATAGGTCATACCGCGTTTGCATAAGGACTCGAGCACGCGCCCCGTGATGTCGGCGCAGGTGGGGTCCAGCATGGCATTGTGGTCGGCAAAGGGGACGCGGTTCAGGATCTCCCAGTTATTGTCGACGTCAAAGGCCGCCCATCCGCCGTCGGAGCTCTGCATGCCCAGCAGCCACTCGGTGGCACGCGCTTCAGTCTTGGCCTGGCGTTCGGGATCGGAGGCCTTGGCGTGCAGCAGGGTCAGCAGCACCATGGCCGTATCGTCGATATCCGGATAGAACTCGTTGGCAAACTCAAAGGCCCAACCGCTGGGGGTGAGGCCGGGCCGTTTTTCGGACCAGTCGCCCTTGCGCCGGACCTCCCGTTCGAGCAACCAGTCGGCGGCACGGGTCAACTGCGCTTGCGCCCCCGGGTCGGGCGAGAACGCCAGCAGTTCCCCCAGCGCGAAGGCCGCAATGGCCGTGTCCCACACCGGCGACTTGGCCGGCTGAAAGACCAGCAGATCGCCATTGTCGAGCAGCAGATCCTCAAACTGTTTGGTCGCCAGGACGAGATCGGGCTGATCGCGCTCATAGCCGAGCGCCTCCATGGCCATGATGGCGTACATCATCGCCGGATAGATCGCGCCCAGTCCTTCGGTGTACTGCATGTGCTCCAGCATCCAGCGCTCGGCGGAACGGATGGCTTTGGAACGGATCTTCTGCGGTCCGCGCTGCTGCCACAGCTTAAACAGGCGATCGGCCTGCACAAACAGCTCAGAGATGCGGTCGCGCTTGGGTAGGGAAAGCCGTTTGCCGGGATTGAACAGCTCATTCACTGTCACCCCGTGCGGTGTGGCGCAGGTTTCGCCCAGCGCCTGCACAATGGCCAGTGGGACGATGATGGTGCGGGTCCAGGAGCTCATCTCGTAGAGCACGCTGCCGGGCACCAGCAGGATCTCCGGCGGCACCGTGGGCACAAAGCGGCGCGGAAACAGGCCAAACAGGCTGAGGTTGATCTTGGTGTAGCTGTTGCACGCCTGCAGGCCGCCCAGGGTCTGGATCAGGGCGCAGATCCGCTGCATTTCAGGGGTGTTCGCGTCCACGCCGGCCAGCTTCAGGGCCGTATACGCCCGCACCGTGGCGTTGATCTCCGCAGGGCCGGCCGGAAACAGGTTCCAGCCGCCTTCGGGTCGCTCATGCCGCCAGATCGAGTCCACAACCCGCGCAATCCGAACAGGATCCGGATGCCGCCAGACACCGTCCACGTCCGGCGGGTGCATCCACAACTGCAGCAGAATGTAATCGGAAAGCAGGGTGGAATCGCCCAGAAGATCGCCGCACCAGGAGCCATCCGCCGCCTGCATGGAAAGCAGTGCCTCCGCGGCGTTTCGGGACCGCCCCAGCGATTGTTGGGCAAGTTGGGAGGTCTCTGTCCTGGAGTAGTCTTCTTCCCGTACAACGGAACGTATCTCGGAGGAGATAACGAATGGGATGGTCTGTCTCATCTACCTTCCAGGGTGGGGTGGACTGTGCGCCTGCATCACGCCAGCGGGTCGGCCTGCCACGTTCTTTTACAACTTCGTTAACCCCAAGTCTACCTTTCGGTTGCGGCCCCTACAAGATGTGCTGGGATAACGGTTTAGGCACTCCGTCCCCCGGCGTCCGTGCACTAACCGGAAGCCGCCGCCGCAGCCAGAGATACACGGGCACGCCGCTGAGCACGATCAGCAGCCCCGGCCACGTCGTGGCGGGCTTGTAGGCGAACAGGACCAGAAGCACGACGCCCGCGCCCGCCAGGTACAACGCCGGCAGCCACGGATAGCCCCAGCAGCGGTACGGCCTCAGTGCGTCTGGCCGCGTACGCCGCAACCGGAACAGCCCCGCCACGGTGAGGATGTAGAAAAGCAGCGCGGCGGAGATCACATAGTCCAGGAGGTTGCTGTAGAGATTGCCGTAGGTTCCCCTGGCCGCGTCGAAGGTCCGCGGCAGTACAAGCAGGAGAGACCAGACGCACTGCAGCGCCAGTGCCCAGCCCGGCACCTGCGCACGGTTGAGCACACCGGCTTTTTTGAAAAAGAGCCCATCCTGGGCCATCGCGTAGCAGGCCCGGCCTCCGGCCAGGGTCATTGCATTCACGGTGCCAATGGTTGAAACCATGATCAGGGCCGCCATCGCCATTGCCCCGGCCTTCGGCCAGACCGTGTTCACGACCGAGGTGGCGACGCGGTCCTCCGGCGCCGTCTGGATCCCATGCACCGGCAGCACCGCCAGGTAGCAAAGATTGCACAGCAGGTACAGGGCAATGACCGTGGACGTCCCGATGCCGAGCGAAAGCGGCAGATTGCGCTTCGGGTTTTGCACCTCGCCGGCGACAAAGGTGATGTCGTGCCAGCTATCGGCGGAAAACAGCGACCCTGTCTGCGAAACGCACAGCGCGACAAGCAGGCCGACGGCCGTGGTCGCATCCACCACGCCGTTCAGGCCGCGATTCGCCACGACATCCACTGGCGTCCAGGGGTGCGCGAAGTTGGCCTGCAGCACGCCCGGATGCCGAATAAAGGCAAACAGACCCAGACCCAAGAGCGCGACCATGCCGGCGAGCTTGGCCACGGTGAAGATGTTCTGGATCAGCTTGCCCCATTCCACGCCGTAGCTGTTGATGACCGCCATCAGCAAGATGACGGCCAGGGCCAGCGCCTGCGCTGTTGAGAGTGAAAGCGCATACCCGGGCAGAACGTGCAACGGCGGTACCAGGTAGTGCGTTTCGCTGATTGCCGGCAACAGCACGCCGCTGAAGCGCGCAAAGGCAATCGCCACGGCGGCGATGGTGCCGGTCTGGATCACGGTCAGCAGCGTCCATCCATAAAGAAAGCCCCACAGCGGCGAGAACGCCTCGCGCAGGTACACATACATGCCGCCCGCGGCGGGCATCATGGCCGCGAGCTCGCCATAGCTGAGCGCTCCGGCCACGGTCAGCACGCCTGTGATCCCCCAGACGACCAGCAGCCACCCGGCCGAGCCCACCTGGCGCGCAATCTCGGCGCTGACAATGAAAATGCCCGACCCGACCATGATGCCGGCCACGATCATGATGGAATCAAACAGCCCCAGCGCCTTGCGGAACTCCGCCGGCGCCTCGTTCTCGGCGAACCCTACTGGGTTGGCGGCCGGGGTGCTTTCCGATCCGGTCATCGCCATAGGTTTCCCGCCCCGTCCATTGCCGTCCGTCGATGTGCCATGCGTCCCACCTTTCGCCGCGTTTCGAGGGATTGTTTCCCGTAGCCTACAAGAACGGCATCCCAAACCGGGCTGCACGACGCTCAACAGGAGTAGAAAGGGCCCATGCCGATATCCGGTTCCGCGCACGCACCCAGGGCAGAGCTTCGGTACAGCTTCGGCAGCACCTCCCTGGGCGCCGGCGCCGGGCAGGCAATGCCGGTCGCCGTCCTCATTGCCTGCCGCGAAAACGGCGTGTGCGCGATTCTGCTGGGAGAAAGCGCCGGCGATCTGCTCAGCGAACTCCGAGGGCGTTTCCTGGCCGAAACGCCCCGGCACGATGGGGATGGTCTGGCCGAGATCCTGCGGCAGGTGTGCGACCTGATCGCGGGAAGACGCCCCACGCTCGAATCAGCCCTGGCGCCCGAAGGCACACCCTTTCAGCAAAGGGTGTGGGGTGCCCTGCAGGCAATCCGCTCCGGCACGACAGTCACCTACGCGCAACTGGCAGAGGCCCTGAGCCTTCCGCCGACGGCCGTGCGCGCGGTGGCTGGCGCCTGTGCCGCCAATCCCTGCGCCGTGGCCATTCCGTGCCATCGCGTGGTGCGCGGGGACGGGGGACTGGCCGGATATCGCTGGGGCGTGGAGCGCAAGCGCGCGTTGCTGCAAGGGGAAGCCGAGCGAGCCGCGGCAGCCACGCCTTTCACCCTTGTCCCTTAGACCTGTTTACCTTCAGGTCTGGCTATGACATCGCCTCTCTTATTGTCATCCCGCAGCGCAGCGGAGGGATCTGCTGTTGGGGATGGTCACTAAAACTCAAGGCAAACGGCTTTAGCGATGGAAATGCGATGGTATTCACCGTTGCCTGCCGGAGCGGCTTCGCAAACCTTCAATCGCTGCTGGACTCGCCCGCCGCCCCGCGCGATAGTGGAGCATGGATGCCGCAGCCACCCTCCCTGGAACACGCGCCGCCGCCACCGCCGCGGAACCCCTGCCGGCCATTGACGCCGACCCTTTCCGGCTAGAGCGCATCACGGTTTGCACGCGCCCCTTTCGCGCCGCCGGCCCCCGCCTCGAGGCCGAATACCTTCGGGGCAAGTTGCTTGTGCACAACTATGGGCACGGTGGATCCGGCTGGTCTTTGAGCTGGGGCTCGGCCGCTCGCGCCCTGGCTCTGCTGCGCGCATCGGTCCCGGCGGGCGTACTGCACGAGATTGCCGTGATCGGTTGTGGAGCGATCGGTCTCACGACGGCGCTTACGCTGCAGCGCGCGGGCCTGCGCGTCCGGATCTATGCCCGGGATCTGCCGCCGGCGGTCCGCTCCTCCCGCGCGACCGGCCTGTGGTCGCCGGATTCGCGCTTTGCCCTGGCGGGGGATGCCGGCGAGGAGCTCGCCAGGCAGTGGGAGGCCACCGCGCGACACTCCTGGTCCGCCTATCTCGGCCTCGCCGCCGAACCGAATGCCTCTGTCGAATTCCACGACCGCTACCTGCTCTCCGAGCTCCCCCCGGAGGAGGCCATCGCCCGGCGTCAAAGCGAGGACCCGATCGGCTTTGCCCATTTTGAACACCGGCTCGCCGACCTGTACCAAAGCGAAGACCTCGGTCCGGGACAGCATCCGTTTCCCACCGCCTGGGCACGCCGCCTGCGTACCTTGCGTTTCAACATCACTGCCTACACGGAACGGCTCTTGAGCGAGTTTCAAGACTCCGGTGGTGAGCTGGTGCAATGCGAGTTCGGCAGCCCCGGCGAGTTGGCCACCCTGCCTGAGGATGCAGTTGTGCATTGCAGCGGCTATGGTGCACGGAGGCTATTCCACGACAACTCCCTGATCCCCGTTCGTGGCCAGATCGGCTGGCTGCCCGCACAACCGGAACTCGGCTACAGCCTGCAGTGGGATCGTCTCAGCGCGGTGCCCCGCGGCGACGGCATCGCGGTCCAGGTAGGCGCCTCCAGCGACGACACCGGCTGGAACGATGAGGGAGAGGAGCCGGACCACGCCGAATCCGAGGCTGCGGTAGCAGCGCTCGCGCGGCTGCAGCCCGTGGCGGGCGCAAGCTGACTTCGTTCCGTGAATGATGCGGATGGTTGCGCTGAGCAGATGACCGTCACCTGAAAGAGGACCGGTACTTCTCGCCATAGGTCGCGCCATGACGGGCATGCCTATGCGTCCTGGATGCTCCGCAACATTTTGTCACAGATAGCATCTATAAGGGTAGAGGTTTTATCCATGCCGAGGACCCAAGCAACTGCTCTTCTGCTTTCCCTGGCGACTCTGTCCGTTCCTGCTTTCGCGCAGGGCACGAACCCAGCCGTACGGGACTCTTACTCTGCTCTGAACTTTGTACAGGGTCAGGCCACCCTTGATGGCCAGCCCGTTACCACCAATCTCACCGCCACGCCGCGTATCCTGCACCCCGGTGAGACCTTGGCCACCACAAATGGAACCGCTGATGTGATGCTGGTTCCGGGATCGCTGTTGCGCCTCGGGCAAGACACCACCGTACAGATTGTCGCGGCCACAAATAATCGCGCCGAAGCCCGTGTTGAGGCTGGCCATGCAAACGCCGCGGTCAACGCTCTGGCACCGCACAGCCTCATCCTGGTGGATCTGCCGAATGGCCAGACCCAGATGCTAAAGCGCGGTCTGTACACCTTTGACGTGCCGAGCGAAACCGCTCGCGTCTTCAACGGTGAAGCCCTTGCCTTCCCCGGTTCCGACACCAGCCAGGCGGTGAAGCCGGCCAAGGTCAAAGATGATCATGAGGTCCTTTTTGGTGGTGGGCGCTTGCATCCCGCCAAGTTCGACGCAGAGCTTGAACAAAGTGATCTGTTGCCCTGGACCGGCGCGCAGGAAGCCCACTCGGACGGCTACTACGGCCTGACTAACAATGGCAATGAAGGTGCTGTGGGTGGCGGGTATCTGGCGGCCGCTGATTACGGCTACAGTCCCTATGCGCTCGGCCTTGGCTTCGGCGGTGGTTACCCTTACGGCTATGGCTTTGGCGGATACGGCCTCGGCGGGTATGGCTTGTACGGCTTTGGCTATCCCTTCGGCTTTGGCTATGGGTATCCTTTCGGCTTCGGAGGGTTGGGCTATGGTGGCTACGGCTACGGTGGCTACGGTGGCGGCTACTACGGCGGTCGCCGGGTAATTGGCGGAGCCGGACTGCGTAGCGGCAGCTACCCAGGCTACAGCCGGTCGGCCAGTACCAGCGGTTTCCATGGCGGGGCGGTCGGCGGCTTCCATGGCGGCGGCGGTTTCAGCGGCGGTGGTGGAGGCTTCCACGGTGGCGGCGGCGGCGGGCATCGCTAGACCCTAGTAAAGCGCATCACAAGGAGCCGGTACCCTCCAGGGTGCCGGCCTTTTTTGTGTTCCGAAAACCTGCGAGCTCGCCAAGTAATTTTGTCTTCGCTTGTTCCCCCGCCGATCATCCAAAGCTCCTGTGAAAGAGACAAGCATGTCCGACAAGACCAACCCGGTCCCTGCGCCGAACGAGGCACAGCGCCGTGATGCGCTCTATGCCCAGCTCGCCGCCGAACTGGAAGCCGACCAGGATGTGCCGGAGGCGGTTCGATTGCTGGCCCGCGATAAACGAGTTACCGTGCGCCGCGCCGGGGCACCCGGGCCCAAAGGCAAATGCATCGTCTACTGGATGCAGCGCGCGGAGCGGGGCCTGGACAACGCTGCGCTGGATGTGGCCGTGGAGCTGGGCAACGCTCTCGGACTGCCCGTGGTGGCGTTTTTTGCCGGCATCAGCAACTTCCCCCATGCCAATCTGCGCCACTATGCCTTTTTGAATGAGGGTTTGGTGGATGTGGCGGAAGATTGCGCCGCGCGCGGCGTCGGCTTCGCCCTGCGCAATGCGCCCCACGAAAGCCATGAGCAGTTCTTTGCCGATGTGCATGCAGCTCTGGTGGTCGGCGATGAAAATCCCATGCGCGAGCCGGAACGCTGGCGCGAGCGCCTTGCTGAACGGCTCACGATTCCCTTTTGGACCGTCGATGCCGATGTGATCGTGCCCTCCAAGCTGCTGGAAAAGGCGCAATACTCCGGCGCGGTGATCCGTCCGCGCCTGAAGCGCATGATGCCCGACTTCATCAAGCCCTTCACCAATCCCAAAGCGGACAAACCTTGGAAAATGCCGAAAGGTCTGCAAACAGACGACCCGCGCCAGGACATGACCCGCGGCTGGCAGCAGTTTGACCGCAGCGTCTCACCCGTGGAGGCCTGGCGCGGTGGCCGCAAGGAGGCCTGGCGGCGGCTGGACCTTTTTGCCAACACCAAGCTCAGCAAATACGCCGACGATCGCCTGCATCCGGAACGTGACGCCACCAGCCGGCTTTCGCCGTACCTGCACTTTGGCCACATCGGTCCAATGACCATCGTCAATGCACTGAATGCGGCGGCGGAAAAGGATGCAACGCTGGCGGAGGCGCGCGACGGCTACTTCGATGAGGTCATCACGTGGCGCGAGCTCAGCGTGAACTTCTGCCGCTACCAGCCGGACTACGACAACGTGAAATGCGTAGACAACTGGGCCGCTGAAACCATCGCCAAGCACGACAGCGACAAGCGCGACACGCTCTACACCCTCGAGCAGCTCGAAGCCGCGCAAACCCACGAGGAGTTGTGGAATGCCGCGCAAGTCCAGATGATGCATCATGGCTGGATGCCCAACTACCTGCGCATGTACTGGGGTAAAAAGATCGTTGAATGGACCCCTGACGCGTCGACAGCGATGGAATGGATGATCCACCTGAACGACAAATACTTCCTCGACGGCCGCGACCCGAACGGCTACGCCTCCATCGCCTGGGCAGTGCTGGGCAAGTTCGACCGCCCCTGGCCGGAGCGCAAGATCTTCGGCAAGCGGCGCTACATGACACAGGCCAGCGCCATGAAAAAATTCGATGCCAAGAGCTACATCAGCAGCACCGCCGCTTTGCCGAAGTAGCCTTTACTTTTTGGTTGTCATTTCCGAAGGGAATCTGCGTTTCCCCGCCGCACGAGGTCGGGAATCGTTCAGCCCTTACGCATGAACTTCAACGCGCACCACATGCTCAGTCTTGTGCGCTGCTCGCTGTGCATAGCTCGCCTTGATGAAGGCGTGGAACAACGGGTGAGGTTCCAGCGGCTTGGATTTGAACTCGGGATGAAACTGGCAGCCGAGAAAGAACGGGTGCTCGGGAAGCTCGACAATCTCCACGTAGGTCCCGCTCTCGGAGGCTCCGGTGAGTCGCAAACCCGCGTCAGTCAACGGCTTTTCAAACTCGCGGTTGAACTCATACCGGTGTCGATGGCGCTCGGAGATCGTCGTTCTGCCATAGGCCTTCGCTGCCAGCGAACCCGGCTCCAGAACACACTCCCAGGCACCCAGCCGCATCGTCCCGCCCATCTCTTCCACACCGGTTAACTCACGTAGTTTGTAGATGATGCGGTTGGGCGTCTGTGGGTCGAACTCTCCGCTGTTGGCGTGCTCCAGACCGCATACATTGCGCGCGTACTCGATGCAAGCGGTTTGCATGCCCAGGCAGATACCGAAGTACGGTGTGCTCGACTCGCGCGCATAGCGGATGGCCTTCAGCATGCCTTCAATGCCGCGCTTGCCGAAACCGCCGGGCACAAGGATGCCGTCGTACCCTTGCAGCAGCGAGGCGTACTCCGGCACCTCAAGCGTCTGCGCCTCAATCCAGGTCACCCGCAGCTTCAGGTTTTCCGCCAGCGCGCCATGCACCAGCGCTTCTTTGAGCGACTTATAGCTGTCCTCATACTCCACGTATTTGCCCACGATGCCGATGTGCACCTCATCGTCGGGGTGGTAGGCCCGGTGCACCAGGTCTCTCCAGCGCTCCAGCGCCGCTTCGGGACCGCCGTCCAGCCGAAGGTAGCGCAGCGCCAGCGCGTCCACACCCTGCGCATGCAGATTCAGCGGCACCTCATAGATCGACGGCACATCCCGCGCAATGATCACGCCCGCATTCTCCACATTGCAGAAGTCGGCGATCTTGTCGCGCATCTCCTGCGGAACCTCCCGGTCGGCGCGGCATAGCAGGATGTCCGGCTGGATGCCGATGGACAGCATCTCCTTCACCGAGTGCTGCGTGGGCTTGGTCTTGAGTTCCTGCGCCGCCGCGATCCACGGAATCAGTGTCACGTGCACAAAGCAGGTGTTGTCACGGCCAAGTTCCTGCCGCATCTGCCGGATCGCTTCAAGAAACGGCAGGCTTTCAATGTCGCCCACCGTTCCCCCGATCTCCACGATGGCGACATCGCAATTTTCACCGATCTTCTTCGCCGCCGCTTTGATTTCGTTGGTCACATGCGGAATCACCTGCACGGTCTTACCCAGGTAGTCGCCGCGGCGTTCCCGCGCGATAATCGACTCATAGATCCGCCCGGTGGTCAGGTTGTTGTCGCGCGTCAGCGGCGCGTGAGTGAACCGCTCGTAGTGGCCCAGGTCGAGATCCGTCTCGGCGCCGTCGTCCGTGACAAAGACCTCGCCATGCTGAAACGGGCTCATCGTTCCGGGATCGACGTTCAGGTAGGGGTCAAACTTCATCAGGTTGACGCGCAACCCGCGCGCCTCCAGCAGGCAGCCGATGGAGGCCGCGGCCAGCCCCTTGCCCAGCGACGACACGACGCCGCCCGTCACAAAGATGTACTTTGCTGACACGCTTGCAACCTCTTAACTTGTGAAGTGGATTGTGCCCTGGGGTGCACGATCAAGTATACCGTGCCTCTGCCGGAGCACCCCGGCGCATGGAGCCGCGGAGCGGTGGAAATAAGCAGACGAAACGGGTGCTGCTGTCGCTCCCTCGTTCGGGTGAGCCGCGGCCCACTTGTCCCATGGCGCATCCGCGTGGATACCCTTAATCTCGCCTCTGTGAGAGTTGCCCACTACCTTCGCAGCCTGGAACGACGCGCCTACTTCTCCCTGCGCACCCGGGCGGACAGCCGCGCAGCCCGTTGGTCGGCCGAGCGGCGTCCCCATCCCAAACCGCAACACCTGCTGACCGGCGAGCGCGGGGAAGATCTTGCCTACTTCCATCTCCAGGCGCTCGGCTACCCGATCGTCGCCCGCCGCTGGCATTCCAGCCGTTTGCGCGGCGATCTCGATCTCGTTGCCTGGGATCGCGACACCCTCGTCGTCTTTGAGGTGAAGACCCGCACGGCCCGTGACCTTGCGCCGGCCGAAACCGCCGTAGACGGCCCCAAGCAGCGCACCCTGCGCCGCATGGCCCAGGCCTACCGGCAGCGCCTGCCCGAGCCCTGGCGCAACCTCGTTCCCCTGCGGATTGACGTGTTGAGCGTGTACGACCTGCCCACCGGACCCGAGTTCGAGCACATCCCCAACGCGGTCTCCCTCGCCATGGCGGTCTGATTGCCAGGAAACGTCCTCGTCCTCGACCCGTTCTGGGTACCCGGCCGTGGGACCGATCTGACACGCTCCGGTGTCTAATGGAAGGCACGGGTGCTTCCGTAGCCCTGATCTAGACCCAAGGACCAATCCCCCATGAGATTGATGGATGCACCCGCCTATGACACTCGCCGCGCCGCTCGCATCAGGGCTCTGCTGATCGGGCTAGCCTCGCTGGTCGTCCTGCTGATTGCGCTCACCCTGCTGGGTTTCATCCTGGGCCATGGCTGGCTCTTTTCGAACCTGCCCGCCGAGCACAAGGTAAGCGAGTTCTACACGGCGCTGCAGAACAAGGACTACATCAGGGCTTACGGCATCTATGAGAACGACCCGCAGTGGCAGCAGCACCCGGACAGGTACCCCAGCTACCCGCTCGCCCGCTTCACCGATGACTGGACCACCTATAGCCCCGTCAACGGCCCGATTCGCTCGCACCATGTGGACGTCTCCCGCACCGATGGCTCCGGCACCTTCGGTACCGGCATCATCGTCGCATCCACTCTGAATGGAACTAAAGGGATCGATGTTTATGTCAGTCGGACGGATGGGGCCATCACGTACCCGTCGCCGCATGTCATCGAATATTAGCCCGCTAGGCCCGTCGTGCGGCAAAATGGATCGTCCTGGGAGCGCAGCGGTGCGGGAAATACCTCCAAGGATCGGAATTGTTCTGAAATAGGGCACCCGGCCACCGGCATAGCCGACGGATAATGGAGCGAGTTGCTGCGGCGAACGCCAGATTGGGCTGCCGGAAATCATGCAGCATAAAAGGAACATTTTCCGTGGATGCAGCCCTCTTTCGGCGTACCTTCCGCGCCTTCCGGCACCGGGACTTTCGCCTCATGTGGATTGGGGCGTGCGTCTCGACAACGGGTACCTACATCCAGCAGTTCGCGCAGAGCTGGCTGGTGTATGACCTGACGAAGCGGCCGTTTTATCTTGGCCTCGACCTCTTTCTCGGACAGCTGCCGATCATGCTGTTTTCGCTGTTCGGCGGGGTATTTGCGGATCGGCTGGACCGGCGCAAGATGCTCCTGGCCTCGCAATACATCCAGATGGTCTGTGCGTTTGCTCTAGCGGCGCTGTTTTTCACGCACAGTGTGAAGATCTGGCAAATCCTGGCGCTTTCCTTCGGGGTGGGGGTGGGGCAGTCGTTCGGCGGACCGGCGTATTCAGCGCTGCTGCCCACGTTGGTGGAGAGCGAAGACCTTTCCAATGCGATTGCTTTGAATTCCATTCAGTTCAACCTGGCGCGCGTGCTGGGACCGGCGTTGGGCGGGCTTGCGTACACGGCCCTGGGGGCGACGTGGTGTTTTTCGCTGAACGGCTTGTCGTACCTGGCGGTGATTTTGTCGCTGTATCTCATCCGGGTGAAGTTTGTGGCGCCCAAAGCACAGGGATCGGTGCTGCGCAGCATGGGCGAGGGGTTCCGGTTTATCCGGGAGCGCGAAGGGCTTGCGCCTTTGGTCTTTCTGGCCTTTGGAACGACGCTGCTGGGGTTTTCACTTACTGGATTTCTGCCGGTATTCGTAGAGACGGTGTTCCACGCGGGGCCATCGACCTATGAACTGTTGCTGGTCTGTTCCGGGATCGGCTCGGTAGTGGGAGGGTTGGCGGTGGCGGCTGCCGAGCGCGTAAAGGGGCTAGGCCATCTCGCGCTGTTGACCCTGGTGGTGCTGGGGGTGGTGACGACGGGGTTCGCGGTTTCGCAGTTTCTCCCGCTCTCCTGTGCGCTCCTCTTTGTGGGCGGCGCCGCAATCATGGCGTCTGCTTCGCTGATGTTGACGCTTGTACAACTGATCGTCACCGATGGCATGCGCGGCCGGGTGATGAGTGTGTACAGCCTGGCGTTCCGAGCAGGTATTCCCCTGGGAAGCCTGGCCCTGGGCAGGTTGATTCCGGCGGTGGGAGCGCCCCGTGCGCTGGCGGGCTCGGGCGGGCTACTGGCATTGCTGGCCTTGGGATTCCTACTCACCAAGAGCAAAGATGCAACATTTCAGCGAGTGTCCACACGGGAGGCCTGAAGCGAATGGCTTTACCTGTTTTCCTCCAGGTATAAGTTCCGCCGTTATCCTGAGCGCCGCGAAGGATCTCTGTATTTCCCTCGCGGCTGCTCTACACCCATAGAAAAGATGCCTAGCGGGATAAACAAATGGTGAAGTGCCTTGCCTGAGAGACCAGGTCGCCTCAGCGCTTCAGCACCTCGCGCATAACCTCTGCCGTAGATTCTTGCCAGGACGGCATCGTGAAACCGAGGTTCTTCTCCAGCTTGCCGCAATCCATGCGCGAGTTGGAGGGCCGCTTGGCGGGGGTAGGGTACTCCGCCGTGGAGATGGGCAGAAGTCGCGCAAAGCGCTGCTCTGGTTCAGCTTCCTGCGCCCGCTGGGTGAACTCGTTCGCGAAATCGTACCAGGTGGTGAATCCGGCGTCGCAGGCATGGTAGATCCCGGATGAAGGTATAAAGACCTCCGCCAGGGGCTTGCCCGTGACGGCGGACTCTCTCTCGAACCGGGCGACGATATGCGCCACCAGCCGTGCGAGATCGCGCGCCGAGGTCGGGGCACCATGCTGATCGGCGACGATCTTCATCTCCTCCTTCTCCCGCGCAAAACGCAGGATCGTGAGCAGAAAATTCTTGCCCCGCGGCCCATATACCCAGCTTGTACGGAACACCATGTAGGGCGCTCCACTGGCCGCCAAAGCCTCTTCGCCGGCAAGTTTTGACGCGCCGTAGACCCCCAGCGGCGACGTTGGATCGTCCTCGTGCCAGGGCTCGGTACCACCGCCGGCGAACACGTAATCGGTGGAAAAATGCAGGATCGGAGCGCCGAGCTTCGCGGCTTCCTCCGCCAGCGCCTTCACGGCATCGCTGTTGATTGCATAGGCAAGCTCCGCTTCGCTTTCTGCTTTGTCCACCGCGGTATAGGCCGCCGGATTGATGATCCAGCGCGGCCGCATCCGCTGCACAAAGGCGCGAACGGCCTCGGTGTCGGTCATATCGAGCTCTGCCCGGGTGGGCGCCACCACCTCGCCCATAGCCTGCAGCAAGGGCAGACACTCACCCCCTACCTGGCCGTTTACCCCGGTCAGCAAAATGACGCCGGGGACTGACACGGCCTGCGCCGTGCTGCCTGCTACGCTGTCCGCCACTAGTACACCATCTCCGTCACAATGCGCTTCAGGTACTGGCCGTAGGTACTCTTGCCCACCTTGGCCGCCAGCGCCTCCAGTTGATCCTTGTCGATGTAGCCCAGCCGGTAGGCAATTTCTTCGGGGCAGGAGATCTTTAGCCCCTGCCGGTGCTCGATTGTCTGAATGAAATTTGAAGCCTCGAGCAGCGACTCATGGGTGCCGGTATCCAGCCACGCCGTTCCCCGCCCCAGCACCTCCGTGTGCAGCTGACCTTTTTCCAGGTACCAGCGATTCACGTCGGTAATCTCAAGCTCACCCCGCGGGGAGGGCCTGATGCCTTCAGCAACCGATACGACCTGCTTGTCGTAAAAGTAGATGCCCGTCACCGCGTATCGCGATTTCGGCTTGGCCGGCTTCTCTTCCAGCGAAATGACCTTGCGGTCCTTGTCGAACTCGGCCACGCCGTAGCGCTCCGGGTCGTTCACTGGGTAGGCAAAAACCGTCGCACCTTCGGTCCGTTGCGCTGCGGCGCGCAGGCTCTTGGCCAAGTCGTGACCGTAGAAGATGTTATCGCCCAGCGCCAGCGCGCAACCGTCGCCGGCAAGAAACTCCTTGCCGATCAAAAACGCCTGCGCCAGTCCGTCCGGCGAAGGCTGCACGGCATACTGCAGCTTCAGCCCCCACTGCGATCCGTCACCCAGCAGGGCTTCGAATCGAGGGGTGTCCTGCGGGGTGGAGATGAGCAGGATCTCGGTCAGCCCCGCCAGCATGAGCGCCGACAGCGGGTAGTAGATCATCGGCTTGTCATAGACCGGCAACAGTTGCTTGGAGATGCTCTGCGTCACCGGATGAAGCCGTGTGCCGGAACCGCCTGCGAGGATGATGCCCTTCATTTCGAAACCGCCTCGCCGGTGCGCTCGGCATAGTTGGCCGAAACCCACTGCTGGTAGCTGCCGCTGGTCACGCCTTCCACCCAGGCGCGGTTGTCCAGATACCATTGCACGGTCTTGCGCAGTCCGGTCTCAAAGGTTTCCTGCGGCTTCCAGCCGATCTCGCGCTCGATCTTTGTGGCATCGATAGCGTAGCGCCGGTCATGGCCGGGACGGTCTTTTACAGAGGTAATCAGCTGGGCGTGCGGCCGGTGCGGCGAATCCGGCACCAGCTCATCGAGCAGAGCGCACACGGTGTTGACCACCTCGCGGTTGGAGCGCTGGTTTACGCCACCGACGTTATAAGTTTCGCCAATCTTGCCCTTTTTGAGCACCTCGGCAATCGCGCGGCAATGGTCCACAACGTACAGCCAGTCACGCACCTGCAGGCCATCGCCGTAGATTGGTAGCGGCTTGCCCGCAAGTGCGTTGTTAATAATGAGCGGAATCAGCTTCTCGGGGAACTGGTAGGGACCATAGTTGTTGGAACAGTTGGTCACCAGCACGGGCATCTTGTAGGTGTGCACCCAAGCGCGCGCGAGGAAATCAGAAGCTGCCTTGGAGGCCGCATACGGGCTGTTGGGCGCATAGGGCGTGGTTTCGGAAAAGGCCGGATCCTCGGGCTCCAACGTGCCGTACACCTCGTCGGTCGACACATGGAGGAAGCGAAAATTCTTCGCATCCTCCTCGCCTAGCGTCCCCAGGTATTTGCGCGCGGCTTCCAGCAGCGTAAATGTGCCGTGAATATTGGTCTGCAGAAACACCTCGGGACCAAGGATCGAGCGGTCCACATGGCTTTCCGCCGCGAAGTGCACAATCGCGCGCGGCTGATGCTTCCGGAAGATCTCGGCGACGACGAGGGGGTCGTCAATGTCGCCCTGCACAAAGGTGTACTCCGGCCGGCCGGCCACCGTAGCCAACGTTTCCGGATTGCCCGCGTACGTTAGTTTGTCGAGATTCACCACGGGGCCTAGATTTTGGCCCAGCCAGTGGAGCACGAAGTTGCCTCCGATGAAGCCCGCGCCCCCCGTTACCACGATTGTTTCCGTCATCCTGCCTCGGCCTTTCCCTTATCGCCAGCTTGTCTGCCTACGGCGATCGTCTGTTCCGCGTTTCTTTTCAGATTCCAGTACCGCAGCGTATCTTGACCCGCACAACAAAACCGCACAACGACCGACCGCGCATCCCTCAACCCGGGCAGCCTTGCGACAGAAGGGCGTTGTTGCTTTGTTTCTTCAACGATTATCCCGCCGATTCGCCGGGAGCACCAGCCCAATGGCAGAACGATCGTAACCCCTGATCGTGTGACCTTTGTTACGTGTCCATTTTGTTACGTGCCCATGTCGATGCGCCCAGCGCCCGGCGAACGCCCTCGCCCTTTTGAGGCGCGGCGCCGGGTTCAGAAGTTCAGAAGGCTAGAAGAGTGGTCAGGGAGACACCCCCTCCGTTCCCGTCCGATCGACTTCTCACTCCGACAAGGATGGGACGAATATTCTCTTTGCCGGCAGTCTTGACGACCACACCGAAAGGGGGGATGATGAGGCTAATCGTACATTGGGTCTTCGCAGAAAGACCATCTTTTGCCCAGCACATTTCCCTGGGCGCGCTTTAAAGTTCCGAAGGGCATGTGCAACCGTAACCGGCCAGCCCTGGCCCTTGCACGCACGTCTGGGAGGACGTCCCTTTGAAAGCCAAACTCCTCGCTTCGCTTCTGCTCCTTGCCGCTCCCGTCGTGGCGCGCGCCTCCGAGCAACTGGTCCCGGCCGGATCACTGATTCAATGTACGGTCGCCGAGCCGAAAATCTCCTCCAAAACCGAATCGATCGGCGATCCCGTGCTCTGCGGCGTCAGCCATGTCGAACTGTACGGCCGCTCCGTTTTCCCCTATGGCACCTATCTGGAAGGCCGGTTTGAGGATTACAAAGACCCGGGCCACTTTGTCGGCAAGGGTTGGATGGAACTCAAGTTCGATCGTCTGATCATCGGCAACACCGTCGTCCCTTTTGCGGGCAAGGTGGTTTACGTGCCCAAGTATCCGGTGGACAAGGAAGGCCGCATTCACGGCACCGGTCATCCCGTGCGCGACGTGGTGGAATGGGCCATTCCTGTTCTTTGGCCCATCGATCTGCTGAACCTACCCCGCCGCGGACCGCGCCCCACGTTGAAGCCTGAAACCCGGCTCACGCTCAAGGTGATGGACGATTTTGTAATTCCGGACCGCAACGAGGTTGCTCAGGACTCTGGCCTGCTCCAGCGCGCTCCACAGCAAAACTATGCTCCGCAGCAGAGCTATACGCCACAAAGCTATGCGCCGAGCTATCCTCCGCCGCCACCCAGCTACGCCTACAGCGCGCCCCCGGTGGTCTATGTCACACCACCGCAGCCGGTGTTTATTTCCGGTCCGGGACCCTACGGCTACATTCCCGCGCCGCCCCCCTCCGTGGTTATGCCTTACGGCTATGCGCCCTATGGCCCTGTAGCGAATACGGCATACCGTCCCCGCTACTACTCTCCTTACTAGATCGCTCTTTGATCGACCAGCCAAGGACCTGCATCCCTGCCGACGGCACAGGGCAGGTCCTTGTTGATGGTGGGACAAGGAATATCGTGTGGCACGCAGGCAGGCTGGGTAGTCGCCCTACAGTGAGGGCGACTTGCGGTCGAGTTTGATTGCTGCCTTTACACCGGCTTTCAGCATGACGCGCAGATCGGCTTCGCGCATCGAGCGTGGATCAAAGAGACGATTGAGCGCGAGGCCATCGATCAGCGCTCCGAAGTGCACTGCGATCTCGCGCTTGTGCGCCTCGGATCTGCCCTTTAATTCCGGCAGCAATTGATCAATCTCCTGCGCCGCGCAGCGGATCTTCATGGCATGGTGCAAGGTGGCTAGCCGCTCCTGTTGTGGGCGTCGTATGGCATACAGCTTGAACTCGATGGCCAGCAACATGCGCCGGCGATTCTTGACCAGGCGCGCCAGCAGGAGGGTCAACGCCTCGATGCGCTGCTCGACAGATTCTCTGCCCTGGAGCGCGGCACGGATCTGTTCCTTGTCGCGCTCCAGGTCGTCTTCGAAGATCGCAAAAAACACATCCTCCTTGCCTTCAAAGTGCGCGTAGAACGCGCCGCGCGTCTTGCCTGCGGCGGCCGCGATGTCCTCCAGCCGTGCCTGCTCGAAGCCGTCGCGCGCAAAGATTTCACGCGCGGCATCCACCAGTTCAAGCCGTGTGGCGCGCGCCCGCGCCTGACGCGGCAATGTGGAACCGGCGTCCGATTCAGGAGAGCGCGACGGTTTTTCTGAATCCTTCAAGGCAAACTCAGAGTCTCACAAATCAATACATGCGTGTATGTTTCTGAGATAGGAAACGTGAGACGACCGTTCATGATTGAAACATCTTTTTTCCGAGAGGCTGCGGCTTCGCCTGCTAAGTGTCTCAGCACCATGTCTGACCAGGTTGTGACCGCCACCGTGCGAACGGGTAGCTTGCCTGCGGCGGGTCTGTCCCCTCTTTCGTTGTTTCTGGGGGCAGCGCTGCTTTCCGGCTGTGCGAAGCCGCCGGCTGGACCGCCGGCCGGCGCGATGGGACCCATGCCGGTGCACGCCGTCCGTGTGACCACCGCGGATGTACCCGTGACTGGCTCTTGGGTCGGCACCATGGATGGCTATGTCAATGCCAATATTCAGCCGCAGGTCAGCGGCTATCTGATCAAGCAGCTGTACCGTGAAGGTTCCGCAGTAAAACAGGGGCAGGTCCTGTTTGAAATTGATCCCCGTCCTTTCCAGGCAGTGCTGGAGCAGGCGCAGGGACAGCTGGCCCAGGCCCAGGGGACGCTTGGCCAGGCACAGGGCCAGGTGGGCCAGGCCCAGGCCGCGCTTGGCCTGCAGCAGATCAATGTAAATCGCGATACGCCCCTGGCCAGTCAGCGGGCCATTGCGCAGAGTCAGCTGGACAATGACAAGCAGGGCGCCACGCAGGCGCAGGCGGCGGTGCGTTCGGCGCAGGCGCAGACCTCCACGGCGCAGGGCCAGATCGCCAGCTCCCGTGCGCAGATTGCCACGGCAAAGCTGAACCTGAGCTTTACCGAGGTGCGTTCGCTCATTTCGGGCGTCGCCGGCCAGGCCACCACGCAGGTGGGCAACCTTGTCAATCCGCAGTCGGTCCTCACCGCGGTCTCGCAGCTTGATCCGATCAAGGTGTACTTCTCCATCTCCGACGCGGAATACCTCGCCCTGGTGCGGCGCGCGCAGGGTGGGCATGCCGACCTGCTGCACAGCGGCGCCAAGCTGCCGTTGACGCTCTCGCTGGCCAGCGGCGACAAGTATCCGCAGACCGGCCGCATCGTCTTTGTGGACCGGCAGATCAATCAGCAGACCGGCGCCATTCGTGTGGCCGCGGCCTTCCCCAACCCCGGCAATGTGCTACGGCCGGGGCAGTTTGGGCGCATCTCGGCCGATACGGAGATCCTGCGCAATGCGCTGCTGGTGCCGCAGATCGCTGTCACTGAACTGCAGGGTGAGGAGCAGGTGCACGTGGTGGGCCCGGACCGCAAGGTGCACATCACTACGATCGTACTTGGTCCGCAGATCGGTCCGAACTGGGTTGTCAAGAGCGGGCTGCAGCCAGGGGCGGAGGTCATCACTGACCAGCTGCAAAAGCTGAAAGAAGGTGTGCCGGTGAACGCAACACTTACTGCCGCAACTACCGCTCCCGTGGCCTCCACCAGCAACGACGCGACGGGGAGGTAAACCGGTGTCGAAGTTCTTTATCCGGCGGCCAATCGTCGCCATCGTCATCGCGATCCTCACGGTCATCGTTGGTCTGGTCACGTTGACGACGCTGCCAATTTCGCAGTATCCCAACATCGTTCCGCCGGAGGTGCAGGTGCAGGCCACCTACCCCGGCGCTGATGCGCGCACGCTGGTGCAGTCAGTAGCCACGCCGCTGGAAGAGCAGATCAACGGCGTGGACAACAGCATTTACATGTACTCGGAAAACGCCAACAACGGCCAGGCGACCGTGTACGTGGATTTCGATGTTAAAACCGATCCCAACATCGATCAGGTGCTTACCCAGCTGCGTGTTTCGCAAACGCAGTCCCAGCTGCCAGCGCAGGTCAACACCGCCGGCATTTTGGTGCAGAAGGCGCAGACCTCGCCCCTGATGCTGGTCTCCGTCAGCTCGCCTACCGGGCAGTACGGCGCCGACTTTCTTACCAACTACGCCATCATCAATCTGCAGGACGAGCTTACGCGTGTGCAGGGCGTGGGCAAGGTGCAGGTCTTCGGCGGCCAGTACGCCCTGCGCGTGTGGGTGCAGCCCGATAAGCTCGCCCAACTGGGTGTCACGGCGACCGACGTCATCAATGCCCTGGGCACGCAAAATAACGTGAACCCTGCCGGGCAGATCGGCGGCGAACCCGTTCCCGCTGGCCAGCAGTTCACCTATACCGTGCGCACCCAGGGCCGGCTCGTCTCACCGCAGGAGTTTGGCAACATCATCCTGCGCGCCAACCCCGATGGTTCCATCCTGCACCTGCATGATGTGGCTCGCGTTGAACTAGGCACGCAGGCTTACGACCTTACCGCGCGCTACAACAATGCGCCGGCCGGCGTGCTCGGCATCTACCAACTCCCGGGCTCGAACGCCGTGAGCACCGCGGCCAACGTCCGCAAGAAGCTGGACGAACTGCAACAGCGTTTCCCGTCCGGCCTCCAATATGAAGTGCCGCTCGACACCACGCAGGCGGTCAGCGCGGGTATTCACGACATCCTCGTCACGCTGGCCATCGCGCTGCTGCTCGTGATCCTCGTCGTCTTCCTGTTCTTGCAGGGCTGGCGCGCCACGCTGATCCCGCTGATGGCGGTGCCGGTCTCGCTGATCGGCACGTTTATCCTCTTTCCGCTGCTTGGCTTCTCCATCAACACGCTGTCTCTGTTCGGCCTCGTGCTTGCCATCGGTCTGGTGGTCGATGACGCCATTATCGTTGTCGAGGCCGTCGAACATTTGATCGACGCCGAAGGGCTCAGCCCGCAGGACGCCACCATCAAAGCAATGGAGGAGGTGGGCGGCCCGGTCGTCGCCATTGCGCTCATTCTTGCCGCGGTCTTTATCCCGACCGCCTTTATCCCGGGCATCACCGGCCGGCTGTATCAGCAATTCGCGATCACCATCGCGGTTTCGGTGCTGATTTCAGCCTTCAATGCGCTGACACTCAGCCCGGCGCTAGCGTCCTTGCTGCTGAAGCCCAAGGACAAGAACCGCAAACCGAGCCCCATCCAGCGATTCTTTGACGCCTTCAATCGCTTCTTCGGCAGGACCACGGACAAGTACGTTTCCACTTCGGGCATCCTGGTGCACAAGTCAGGCTTCGCCATGATCGGGCTCGGGATTGTCGCGCTTTTGGCCGTGCTTATGGCCGCCCGTCTGCCGACTGGCTTTATCCCCACGGAGGATCAGGGTTATCTGTTCGTTGCGCTGCAGCTGCCGGATGCTTCCAGCCTGCAACGAACCGATGCCGCCGCCAAAGATGTCACGGACGCTCTTCTGCACACGCCCGGCATCGGGGGCGTCATTGCCGTCAACGGCTTCAGCTTGCTTACCCTCACGGAAAGCACCAACACGGCCTTTTTCTTCGTTTCACTCAAGCCCTGGGACGTGCGCAAATCAAAGGTGGAACAGCTGACCAGCATCCAGGCCAGCCTGCAAGGCAAGCTCGGCGGCGTAGGGCAGGGCCTTGCCTTCAGCTTTCCACCGCCGTCTATCCCCGGCATCGGCACCTCGGGCGGGGTCACCATGGAGATTGAAGACCGTTCCGGCGGGGACGACCCAAACTTTCTCACGCAGAATCTCTATGCTTTCCTGGGCGCCGCCTCCAAACGCAAGGAAATTGCCCAGGCCATTCCGTCCTATCTGCCCGGTGTGCCTCAGCTCTACGCCGATGTCGATCGCGAAAAGGTCAGTGAACAGCAGGTGGCGCTCAGCGATGTGTACACCACCATGTCCACCTTCATGGGCGGATACCTGGTGAACTACTTCAACCGTTTCGGCCGCCAGTGGCAGACCTATGTCGAAGCCGAAGGCTCATCGCGCACCAAGATCGACAACATCAATCAGTTTTATGTGCGCAGCGCCAACGGCAGTCAGGTGCCCCTGGCCTCGCTGGTGCACGTCAAGCAGATTGCCGGCCCCGAGTTCATCACCCACTTCAATGAGTTCCCTGCGGCGCAGCTAAACATCGCCGGCGCGCCCGGGTACAGCTCCGGGCAGGTGCGGGCAGCGCTTGAAGAGGTCTTCGCGCAAACGCAACCCAAGGGCATGGGCTTTGATTACTCCGGCATCAGCTACCAGGAGCAGCAGGCCGCGCTCGGCGTCCCCACGTGGGCTGTTTTCTCGCTTTCCATTCTTGTGGTCTTCCTTATCCTGGCCGCGCTTTATGAAAGCTGGTCGCTGCCCTTCAGTGTTCTCTTGTCCACGCCGGTGGCCATCCTCGGCGCTTACATCGCACTGACGCTGCGGGCCTTTGAAAACGACATCTTCGCCACCATCGGCCTTATTATGCTGATCGGGCTTTCGGCCAAAAACGCCATCCTCATCGTGGAGTTCGCGGTCACCAACTACAAGAGCGGCCAGTCCATTGCAGACGCCGCGCTCAACGCCGCCCGCTTGCGGTTCCGCCCCATTGTGATGACCGCGCTGGCCTTTATCTTCGGCTGCCTGCCGCTGTGGACAGCCACCGGCGCCGGTGCTGTTTCGCGGCGCATCCTGGGCACGGTCGTAATCGGCGGTATGCTTCTGGCCACCCTGCTTGGCATTCTTTTCGTCCCCGTCACCTTTGCCGTCGTTGAGTACCTTTCGCACCGCTTCAGCCATGGCGGGAAGGGCACCACGATGGACTCAAAGCACTCCGCCGAGCCGGGCATTGACGGCCCCCCGGACCACGACGACAAGCAACGGCTGCAGCACCCGGCCTGAAAGGAGATCGCGATGACCCACACCTCGAAAATTCAGCACAGACGCTTTCTCTCCCTCGCCGGCCTGACTCTTTCGCTGGGCAGTCTTGCCCTGGCCGGCTGCAACGTCGGCCCCAAATACGTCCGTCCTGTCACCCCCGTGCCCCCGGCCTTTCGCGGCGCCGACAACGCGGATGTCTCCAGTGATCCGGCCGGCTCGCTGGGCGATCAGCAATGGGCCCAGGTCTTCCGCGAGCCGGAGTTGCAGGGCCTGATCAGCGTCGCCCTCCAAAATAACTACGATCTCCGTGTTGCGGCCGAGCGTGTGCTCGAAGCCGAAGCACAGGTGAGGATCACCCGTTCGCAAGAGTTCCCGCAGATCACCATCGGGGGTACCGGCGTTGGCGCCGAGTTTCCGGACAGCCTGGGCAGCACCATCCAAAGTCCGCTCACCTTCGGCAGCTACAACGTTTCCGCTGCCTGGACCCCTGATTTCTGGGGCATCTACCGCAAACAAACGCAGGCCGCGCGGGACACTTTGCTGGCGCAGCAATGGGCACAGCGCGCCGTGCGCCTCAGCCTCGTGCAACAGGTCGTCACCACCTATCTGCAGCTGCGGCTGCTCGATCAGCAGCTCGCCGTCTCGCAGCAGACCCTGAAGGTGCGGCAGGATTCTGTCGATCTCACCCGCAATCTGGAGCGGGGCGGCGCCTCCCCGCTGTCGGACGTTCGGCAGGCTGAAGAGCTGCTCTACACCGCCAGCAACCAGATCCCTTTGCTTGAGCAGCAAATTCAGCAGAACGAAAACGCTCTCCGTCTGCTTTTGGGAGAAAACCCCGGTTCTGTGGTGCACACCGATCCGGGCGCGCTTGCGCCTGCACCGCAGGATTTGCCCGTCGGCCTCCCTTCGCAATTGCTGGAACGCCGTCCGGACATCCAGCAGGCCGAAGCGCAGTTGCGCGCGGCCAATGCGCAGATCGGCGTCGCCAAGGCGCAGTTTTTCCCACAGCTGACCATCAGCGCTTCCGGCGGCCTGGGCGGCAGCACCTTTGCCAGTCTCGCCAACACCTCCGGCCAGACCGTATATGGCCTGGGTACGCTGGCGCAGCCGCTGTTTGAGGGTGGCAAACTGCGCGGACAACTGCAGCTGTCCGCGCGGCAAAAGCAAGAAATGGTCCTGGATTACCAGAAGGCGATCATCACGGCTTTTCATGATGTTTCGAATGCATTGATTGCCGTAAACAAACAGCGGGCGGCGCGCATCGAGCAGGAAAAACTGGTCGCGGCCGCACAGGACGCCACGCGCCTGGCCCGCATCCGCTACCGTGGGGGCGCCACCAGCTATCTGGAGGTCCTCACCACGGACACAACACTTTTTTCCGCGCAGCTCAACCTGGCCAGCGCGCAGCAAAGTGAAGCTCTCACCCTGGTTCAGCTCTACAGTGCTCTCGGGGGCGGCTGGCAGTAGCCGGCCGTCATGGCATCTTTATCGCAAGCGGGAAAGAAGCCTCCTCGATGTATGCTGCATCTTAGCCACAGAAACATAAACGGCAGCTCGAGCGCCATCCTTTCACCTGACCGGATCAATCACCTGCTCCATCCGGCGGGCACGGAGATGTGTTCATGTACACACCCACAACGCTGAAGACAAGCGGCGTACGAGCCGGAGATACAAGGTTTGTGAACGGCGACCGCCTCGCGAAGCCCGGCGTGCGCGGTCAGCTTTTGACAGCGGGGAAGGTGTTCCTCCTTGCCTAGATTTTCTTGCTTGCGGCCAAACCGCCGGTATGGCGCCGTGCTGAAGATCCTGCTGCTCCTCGCGGCGCCGGCTCCGTTTCTGAACGCGCAAACCCCTGCCGCCGCGGTCGCGGGGCCGACTTCCGCCACACAGCTGCCTCTTTCCGGACAGCAGGGGCAGACCGGCAATGTTTCTGTCACGCAGAGCACCAACAGCTCAAGCGCGACCAGCAGCGTGGATTCGCTCAACAGCACCGTCACCGTCTCGCCGCCGTACAGCAACAGCGTGCCGACGGGTCCCCGGTCAAGCAAAGCGCTTGCGCTCACCCTGGCCAACGCTCTGGCGCTTGGCCTGCGCTACAACCTGGGCGCCATCGAGCAGTCCAACAGCGTACAGCAGGCCGAAGGGCAGCGTACCGTTGCCAAAAGCACCCTGTTGCCGAATCTGAATACGGGCATCAGCGAGAGTTTTGAGCGCGAAAACCTCCGCACCCTTGGCGTCAACATCGCATCGATTCCGGAAGCCGTGAAGTTCAACTACTACGACGCGCGCGCGGCGCGTCTGCAGCAGTCGGTCTTCGATCTTGTGCGCATCGACAACCTGCACAGCGCTAGCGAAGCCGTGAAGGCCAGCCTGCAGCAGGCCAAAAACGCGCGCGACCTCGTTGTGCTCGCCGTGGCCGGCAGCTATCTGCAGCTCAATTCCACGGAGGCACGCCTCAGCGCCGAGCAGGCCGAGGTGGAAAGCGCCCGTGTCACCGCCCAACAGGCTGCTGCGCAGTTCGCTGCCGGCGTGTCAGCCCGTGTCGATGCCCAACGCCCCCAGGTACAGCTGCTGTCCGAGCAGCAGCGCCTGCGTTCGCTCGAAGCCGACCGTGACACGCAAAAACTCCGCCTCGCACGCATCATCGGCCTCCCGCTAGGGCAGGATTTCCTTACAACGGACGTTTACAACTACAGACCGCTCACGGATCTCACCCTGGACATCGCCCTGCAGCGCGGATTTTCCTCCCGTGCCGACATCCGGGCAGCGGAAGCCAGCGTTCGCTCCGCCGAGCAGAGCCTCAAAGCTGCCCACGCCGAACGCCTGCCCAACCTGGCGGTTGATGCCAATTTCGGCGCCGCCGGCGTCACGCCTTCACGCCACTCCACCGGCGTTTATACCGTCTCCGGGCTGCTCACCATCCCGCTCTATGAGGGTGGCCGCATCCATGGCGAAATTCAACAGGCTGAAGCCGCGTTGCACCAGCGCCAGGCCGAACTTGAAGACGCACGCGGCCAGGTCGATCAGGATGTACGCCAGGCCTTTATCAATCTGAATGCCGCCGCCGATCAGGTCGGCGTCTCGCAAAGCAATGTCACGCTTTCTCACACCCTGCTCGACCAATCACGTGACCGCTTCGCCGCTGGTATTGCTGATTCCGTGGAGCTCGTGCAAGCGGAACAGGCGGCCGTGGAAGCTGACGATGACTTCATCACCGCTGTCTACGAACACAATCTCGCGAAGATCTCGCTCGCCCGCGCCATGGGCAACGCCGAAGCGAATCTGCCGCAGCTACTGAGGAAGTAACACATGCCTGATTCACAGGTCACCGGTCCTGACGACGCCACGCGCCAGCCAACCCCGGCGGAAGAGCAAAACAATCTTCTCCTGCGCATGCTCTATGACGAGCAGGCCAGGCTCCGCGCCGAGCTCGACAACGTGCGCTCGCAGAAGGAACAGTCCGGGGACAAAAAGGACGGCGAGGGCGACGGAGACAAGGGGGACGACAAAGAAAAAGGGGACGACAACGACAAGGAAGGCAAGGAGGACGGCGACAAAGACAAAGACAAAGACAAGGACAAGAAGCCGCCGCTCGGACAGCGGATCGGCGGCTGGGTTAAGGGGCATCCTCTTTACACGATTCTCGGGGTCGTCGGCACAGTCCTGCTTGCCATTGCGATCACGTGGCTTTTCATTTACCTCGGCAGCTATGTGGATACCGATGACGCCTTTGTTGACGGCCATACCGATCCAATCAGCGCCCGCATCAGCGGCTTTGCGACCGGCGTGTACGTGGAAGACACCTACCGCGTGAAGAAGGGTCAGCTGCTTGTTCAGTTGGATCCGCGTGACTACCAGATCGCCAAGGAACAGGCCGCCGCGCAACTCGGCCAGGCGGATGCCAACGTCGCCGCCCAGCGGCCCAATGTGCCTATCACGGCCACTACCCAAGGCACCCAGGTCATCAGCGCGCAGCAGAACGTGCTCAGTGCCCAGGCGAACGTTACCGGTACCGAATCGCGGTATCAGGCGTCGCTCTCCGACCTCCGCGAAGCGGAAGCCAATGAAGCCAACGCCGCCCGCGAGGAGGAGCGTTATAAGCAGCTGGTCCTCAAGGAAGAGGTCTCGCGCGAGATGTACGATCAGCGTGCCACGCAGGAGAGAGCACAGGCGGCCACTGTCACCTCGCGTCAGCAAACCGCTGACGCGAACGCCAAACAAGTCACGCAGGCGGAGGCTTCCTTGAAACAGGCAGAGGCCTCCCTGAAGCAGACGCAGGGCAATCTTCCGCGCCAGATCGCGATGCAGCGGGCTACCTTGGCAGAGCGTCAGGCGAGCACGAAGCAAATGCTCGCCAATGCCGACCAGGCGGAACTCAACCTGGAATACACCCGAATCTATGCACCTGAAGATGGAATTATCGGCAACAAGAATGTGCAGCTCAACTCGCAGGTAACCGCCGGGCAGGAGTTGTTCGCCCTTACCCAGACCAATGACATCTGGGTAACTGCCAACTTTAAGGAAACCGAAATTACGAACATGCACCCTGGGCAATCGGTCATCATTCACGTCGATGCCCTCAAGCTCGATTTCGACGGCTACGTTGAGGCGCTGCCGGGCGGTTCGGGCGCGGTTTACAGCCTGTTGCCGCCGGAAAATGCCACGGGCAACTACGTCAAGGTGGTGCAGCGCCTGCCGGTGCGCATTCGTTTCAAGCCCGGCCAGCCCGGCGCCGAACGCCTGACGCCCGGCATGTCAGTGGAGCCCAAGGTATGGGTCAAGTGATGCGGCGCAGCGTTGAGAACAGCTTCGAGGGCCGGAACTGATGCCGGGCGCGGACAGCGGCTGGAAGCCGAAGTTTAATCCGTGGCTCATCGCGGCGTCGGTCGTGATCGCGACGTTTATGGAGGTGATGGATACCTCCATCGCGTCGGTCGCGGTGCCGTACATCGCAGGCTCCACGGCCTCCACGACCGATGAGGCCGAATGGGTACTGACGGTGTACCTGGTGGCGAACGCGGTGTTTCTCCCCGCAAGCAGTTATTTTGCGGAGCGCTTCGGGCGCAAGAAATTTCTGATGAGTTCGATCGTGGTCTTCACGATCGCTTCCGTGCTCTGCGGTCTGGCGCCGACGCTGGGCTTCATTCTCGCGGCACGCATCATCCAGGGCGCGGCAGGCGGCGCCTTGCAGCCGTTGTCGCAGGCGATTCTGCTGGAAAGTTTTCCGCCGGAAAAACAGGGCCAGGCTCTGGGACTGTACACGTTGGGCGTTGTCGTGGCGCCGGTCATTGGACCGGCGTTCGGAGGCTACCTCACCGTGGCCATCTCATGGCGCTGGGCGTTCTACATCAATGTGCCCATGGGTCTGCTGGCCCTGCTGATGCAGAGCCGATTCCTGGAAGATCCGCCCTCGATCAAAAATGCAAAGCCGGGCCGGTTTGACGGCGTGGGCTTTGGGCTGTTGGGTCTTTGGATTGCCGCGATGCAGTTCATGCTCGATAAGGGGCAGGAGCAGGACTGGTTCGGCGATCTTCGCATTCGCTGGGCGATCGGTGTCATGATCGGTGGCTTTATCATGTTCATTCTTTGGGAGCTGTACCATCCCAGACCGCTGGTGGACATGACCGTCTTCAAGGATCGCAACCTCACCCTGGGATGTCTGTTGATCTTTCTCTTCGGCATCGGGCTATACGCTTTAACGACGATCCTCCCGCTGTTCTATCAGGACCTGCTGGGCTACGATGCGTACAAAGCGGGACTTGCCGTCAGTCCCCGTGGTTTGGGAGCCTTTGTCGCGGCGTTGGCCGTAGGTGCGGCTACGTCCAAGTACGATGCCAGAAAAATTGCTGCCCTCGGGTTTACGATCTTCGCTCTGTCTACGCTGTACATGGGCTTTGTTACCCTGCAGATCTCGCCCTGGTCCCTCTTCTGGCCGATCACCTGGAGCGGTGTGGGCCTGTCCATGGTCTTCGTGCCGCTCTCCAAGGTGGCCCTCAGCACGCTTTCTCAGCAGCAGACCGGCATCGGCAGCGGTGTCTTCAACTTCATGCGCAACGTGGGCGGCAGTGTCGGCATTTCCGCGGCTAACACCATCTCGCAGCGCCATGCACAATCTCACCGGAACGATTTGGTTCATTGGCTTTCCGGAGCGAACTGGATCTATCAGCGGACGATCAGCATGCGTACCCAGCAGATGCTGCAGCACGCCGGTGCCCGCATCGCCAACCTGCGCGCGATCTCCATGACGAACACAGACCTGAACAACGAGGCACAGCTCTGGGCCTATGTTGACGTCTTCCGCTACATGGCACTGGTGATCGCCATCTGCGTTCCGGCCGCATTTCTGCTGAAAAAGCCGAAGCCCGGCGCGGGCGGAGGCGCTGCCTAGGGCTGGCAAGCGGGCTGGCCCGCCCCCGGCGTCGGCTGCCGGAGCGGGGATACCACCAAGCTCTGGCATGTGCTACGTTGATGGGGCGGTTCGGAGGCGGTAGTCATTCCCCAGAGTGCCGTCCGTCGCGCAAGCCGCATCCAACGTCTCGGTACGTCCCCGAGGATCTCCATGCCTGGTCTCACGGCTATTCGACGTGCATACGATACCGGACGGGTAAGCGCCGTCCTCTGCCTCGTTCTCACGCTGATTGCGTTCGGCGGCCCCCAGGGCCAAAGTCAGGCCAAGGGCAACGGACCGCCACCCTTGACCGTCGACCAGATTGCCGCGGGGATGCAGCGCACCAGCGGTCTGCGTGAGAACGGCTTGCAAAACTACGAGAGCCGCCGCGTGATGACGCTGTCCTACAAGGGCAAACTGGCAGACAAAATCGCCACCGAAACGGTGGAGATGACCTACACCGCCCCTGGCACCAAACAGTTCGTCATTCTCTCCGCAAGCGGTTCGCCGCTTCTTCGCGACAGTGTTTTTCAACGCGCCATGGACAGCGAACGGGAGGCCGCCGCTCGCACCGACGTTCACGTGAACTCGGCCAATTACGACATGAAATTGCTTGGCTCCGAGCAACTACCGCAAGGGGATTGCTATGTGCTCGCCGTCACGCCTCGTCATAACAATCACTTCACCTACCACGGCAAAATCTGGGTGCACAGCACCGATTTCGCGATTGTTCGCGTGGAAGCCGAGCCGGTTGAAACACCGTCATTCTGGATAAGGAATGGCAGCTTCCATGTGGACTATGCCAAGGTCGGTGATTTTTGGCTACCCGCACACATGGTTTCGGTCAGTCACATCCGCCTGGGCGGGGAAGCAACCCTGAGTATCCAATATGGCCCGTATCACATCCTCAATGCCATCCCGGGCGGCGGACAAGGCCCGGCTCAGACACAGGCCATGCAGTGATGGCAGCTCCTGCTGTCTGAGGTTACCGCACCGGCCTTTCGCTAGCTATCGGCACTGGCGACCCGTTTCCAATGCTTGCGTGAAGCCGCGCGCGCGATGAGTACGGCGCTGTAGGCTGCGCCGAAGCCGTTATCGATATTGACGACGCTGATGTTGGGACTGCAGGAGTTCAACATGCCCAGCAGAGCCGCAACCCCCCCGAATGAGGCGCCGTAGCCCACCGAGGTTGGCACGGCGAGCACCGGCACAGCTACCAGTCCGCCGACGACCGAGGGTAGTGCGCCTTCCATGCCGGCACATACAATCACGGCGTCGGCTGAAGCGAGTTGTTCGCGCACCGCCAGCAGCCGCTGCAGACCCGCCACGCCGACGTCATATAGCCTTGTGACCCGCGCGCCAAAGGTCTCGGCGGTCACGGCAGCCTCTTCGGCGACGGAGAGATCGCTGGTGCCGGCGCATAGCACCGCCACATGCCCCTCCGCCTCCCGGCCGGCGGAGGCGGCGCGCATGGAAAGCGTACGTGCTGTGCTGTTGTGGACCGCCTGCGGATGCTTTGCGAGCACCGCGTCTGCGGTTGCCTGCGTAGCGCGTGTGGCCAGTACGTCCACGCCATCCGCCGCCAGCGAGGAGAAGATGGCCGCGGTCTGTTCCGGTGTTTTGCCTGCAGCGTAGATCACCTCCGGCAGACCCGTGCGCAAGCTGCGGTGGTGGTCGACCCGCGTGTGCCCCAGATCTTCAAAAGGCAGGGTAGCGAGGCGCTGCGCGGCTGCAGCGGCGCTGGTCTCGCCGTTCTCCACCGCAGCCAGCAGCTGTAAAAGATCGGCTTGCGTCATCGTGTCAGCTCTCTATCAGCCCTTCTAGCAGCTCGTTTTAGCAGCCCAGCGTCGCCCGGTAGGCTGCCAGGGCTGCTTCCTGGACCCTCTTGAGCGGCACCTGATGCTTCGCCGCGGCCGCGCGGCAGTCCTCGAACTCCGGAGCGGCGTTGCGTTCCTCGCCTCCCGCGGTGCCGACCTTGACGCGGACAGGACCGTACGGCGTCTCCACCGGAACCTGTGACCGTTGCAGACAGGTACGGCGATCCTGCCGGATGCGCAGGCCGAGCGTGGGCGTTTCGCGCAGCAGAAGCGCCTCGAAATCAGCGCTCCTGGCGGGGCTGCACAGCAGGGTAAGCAGCGTACCGGGGCGACCTTTCTTCATGATGACCGGCGTCAGCATGACGTCCAGAGCACCCGCCGCCAGAGCGGTCTCGGCGACGTAGGCGAGCAGCTGGGGTGAGGCGTCATCGAGTGCTGTCTCCAGCACGGTCACAATTTCGCCCGTGGCTTGCCCGTCTGTCGCCCACCCTTCCCCTGCCTGAGCCGGTGCTGACGGGTTTAGGACGGCAACGGAATCCTGCGCAGCGGATTCACCCACGCTGAGCCGCAGCACGTTCGGGAAGTCCTTCGGATTGCGTGTGCCGGCACCATAGCCGATGTGTTCCACGCGCATCGCGGGCTGCGGTCCGAACGTGGGCGACAGGGCCCGCAGGAGCGCAGCACCGGTGGGCGTTACAAGCTCTTTCTGCACGTGAGCGGAGTAGGTGGGCGCCTCGCGCAGCAGATCGGCCGTCGCCGGTGCCGGAACAGGGAAGGTGCCGTGCGCGCATTGGACGGTGCCGCCACCCACGTTCACGGCCGAAGCGTACCAGGCGCCGATGTCCAGATGATGGATCCCTGCGCAGGAGGCCACGATATCGACAATGGCATCGACCGCGCCCACCTCATGGAAATGGATCTCATCCACAGGCACATTGTGGATTTTAGCTTCAGAGTGGCCAAGCAGTTCAAAAGCGCGGATGGAGAGACCTTTGACCGCGGTGTGCAGCGGAGCGGCGGTGATGAGCGCACGTATCTCGGTCAGCGAACGTCCATGGACGTGGGCGTGAGCGCCGGGTTGGGGGTGTTCGTGCTGAACTTCATGCTCCCCGTGCCCATGAGCATGGCCGGTTTTGTGCTGGTGCTGCGTTTTGATCTCGTGCGAATGCGTAGGGTGTTCCTGCTCGAGCACGCCGTTGTGTCCATGCTCGTGCGTGTGCTGTTCGCCGTGGGCGTGCGTGTGTGCCTTGCCTTCGGCTAGGACGCCGCCTTCGAGTACATGCACTTTTGTGCAGGAAATCCCGCTGCGATCCACGGTTTCCATGCGTAGGCTGGCATTCAGATTCAGTGCGCTTGTGGCGGAGTGAAGAACTTCGGCGGGAACGCCCGCATCGATCAGGGCACCCAGGAACATGTCGCCGGCGATTCCGGCGAAGCAATGGAGATAGGCAATACGCATGTAGGACGAACCTTCAATGAACCTTGAGTAGAGGGAGCTTGCCGCCGCGCCGCTTCCGGAGCAGGGGCAACGCCAGAATTACTGGGGTTGGATGCGCCGCTCGAAGAAACTAGCCCGCGGCTGCGGCTATCGCGGAAACGGGTAGCACATCATTCATCGAGCCGGAGCGATAGCCCTGCGTGTCCAGGGTGACATAGGTGAATCCGGCGGAGCGTACGGCAGTCGTGAGGCGATCGAGCATGTCGAGTGAAAGGGCAAGAGGCAGTTCGGGGCGGGCGATCTCGAGGCGCGCCAGGTCACCATGGTGCCGCACGCGCACCTGGGTGAAGCCCAACGCATGGAGCGCCTCTTCGGCGCGTTCCACCTGCTCCAGGGCCGCAGCGGTCACGGGCCGGCCGTACTCGATGCGGGAGGAAAGGCAGGCGCTGGCGGGCTTGTCGGAGATGGAGAGGCCAGCGGCCCGCGCGAGGGTGCGTATTTCGGCCTTGGTCAGCTCGGCGTCCACCAGGGGAGCGAGCGCGCCGTGCAGGGCGGCGGCGCGCTGACCGGGACGGATCTCGCCCCGGTCGTCGAGGTTCATGCCATACGCGATGTGCGCAAAGCTGAGCCTGCGTTGTTCCTCGGCCATGCGCTCAAACAGCTCATCCTTGCAATGAAAGCAGCGCGCCGCGTCGTTGCGTTGGTAGTCCGGGTTGCTGAGTTCGGCGGTTGCGATCACCTTGACGGGAAAAGCGCAGGCAGCGGCGAAGGCCAGCGCGGCGGCGAGTTCCTTGCGCGGCAGCGAGGCGGAGTCGGCGATCACCGCGAGCATACGACCGCCCAGGACGCGATGGGCGGACCAGGCCAAAAATGCGGAGTCCGTCCCGCCGGAGTAGGCCACCAACAGGGAATCGAGCCCCCCGAGGATCGCATCCAGCCGCGCAGATTTTTGCTCAAGCTCCATAGGCACTATCTTAGGCCTCTCCTCTGTGCGGTAACGGCGAAACCCGCTCTAATGCGTGAGGGCCGGCAGCTGCCCACTCAGCCCAAAAAGAAAGATGGTGCCGACGATCAGGCTGTACGCGGCCGTGAGCGAGGTGACCGCGGTCTGTAGGCGAGGCCGGTAGGCGCTGCCCAGGAAAACGCCGGAAGCGCTCGCGGTCATCAGGGTGTTCATCAAAAGCAGGCCCACCAGGAAGCTGAGGAGGCCGAAAAGGCCGCGTTCCGTGCCGCCCAGATGCGCCGTAAGAAGAAACAGGCCGAGTTGCGAGGGGGTCTCCGCCCCCAGGCCGTGGATGATGCCCACGGCGAAGACGGAGCCGCGGTCGTAGCGAAAAGCGAAGGGCTCCGGCCGCGGCCTGTCCGGATCGAAAAGACGCCGCACCCCCCAGTGCGCATACCGCGCACCGGAGATGAGCAGGGCCACGCGGCTGCGGGTCTGCGGGTGGGCGTGCCCGTGTCCCCCTTTCGTCCCCTGCGCCCGGGAACGCCACATCGTGACAGCGACATAGATGGCCAGCGCAATCAACGTGGCACCGACGAGCCGCTCGCCGACCGCATCCAGCCGCGGCGGGATGGGCAGGTGCAGCGAAATGGCCGCAACACCCAGCACGGCTACCGTGAGCGCATGGCCCAGGGCGTAGAGCAGGCCAAGTCCCATCCCTTCGCGCCAGCCTCGCTGCACACTGGTGATGTCCGTGATGGCCGCCAGGTGGTCGTAGTCGAAACCGTGGCGCAGCCCGAGGAGCAGGCACGAGAGCAACGCGACCTGGAGCAGTGGGGACATGCATCTCCAGCTTACGGAGCGGAGTGCACGCTGGCAATTGCCGCTTGCGTCTCATGCCGCTCCGGTTGTGCTTGGCCGGCTGTCTCGGCTACCAGACTGGACCGCCTCCAGGCTGCATCGACTCCAAGCT
>CAXSCE010000004.1:1423-46595 GCA_964236545.1 uncultured Bryocella sp. | reverse complement strand
GCACCCGCTCCCGCTCCAAGCTGCACCCGCTCCCGCTCCAAGCTGCACCCGCTCCCGCTCCAAGCTGCACCCGCTCCAGGCTGTCCTGGCATATACGGAAGGGCACGGCTTCAGCCGTGCCGTGGTTTAGGAATTTGGACGGGGCTTTAGCCCCTGAGGTAAGCCGGCCAAACCCCTCAGCGGCTAAAGCCGCAAAACCGTGCCGAGTGCTGCGGCACGGCTAAAGCCGTGCCCTTCCCGCTATAAATATGGATCCAGAACTAGAAAGCAGCAGCCTCTAACCCTAGAAACGGTTTTCGGATTCCGCGTGCCTGGATGCCACTCAGATTCCCGCGATGGGCCGTGCGTAGGCCCATCCCGGGCCGTGTGCAGACCCACAAACGCCCGCCAACGCTACCCGACGGAGAGGGTTACGTCGATATTGCCGCGGGTTGCGTTGGAGTACGGGCAGACCTCGTGCGCGTCGTGCACCAGCTTTTCCGCCTGGCTCTGCTCCATGCCTGGTACGTGAACCTTCATGGCTACGGCGATTCCGAAGCCCTTGGCTCCGTTCGCCAGCGGACCGAAGCTGACATCCGAATCTATCGAGGCATCCGCCGGCAGGGTGATCTTCTGTGTGCCCGCGACGAACTTCATCGCACCCAGAAAGCAGGCTGCGTAGCCTGCCGCGAAGAGCTGCTCCGGGTTGGTCCCTGTGCCGCCGCCGCCCATCACGGACGGTGGGTCGAGCTTTACATCCAGCTTGCCGTCATCGGATTTCGCCACGCCGTCGCGCCCGCCGGTTGCCTGTGCGTGCGCCGTGTAAACCACCTTATCCAGTGCCATTGGTGTACTTCCTCCTTACAACACCACCTTGGATGTAGGTGGCCGGGGACGTGGCGCAGAACCTGCGGGCCGTTCGCCCCGAGTGCCGCGAGGCGCCTAGAACGTGAAGAAGGATTGCAGCAAAAGAGTGCGGTTTGACGCCGAAAAGGTGCTGAAATCGTTGGCCAGGGAAAGGGAGCGGCCAAACAGGGGCGAGCTCAGCACGCCGACCGGCGGGCCCGGGTTGTTGTGATTGAAGAGATTCTGCGCATCAATCTGAAAACGGAGGCTGTAGGGGCGTTCCCGCCTGGAGGTCTGGCCAGACGTTTGCAGCGGACGTGGACCCACGTGCAGCGTGTAACGGGTGCCGAGTTGGAAAAAGACATAATTGGGATCGGTCCCGTAGTTGCGGGGAATGATCCTCTGCCCGGGTTGGGGGTTCACGTCGAAATTGCCCAGTGCCGTACGCACCACGGAGGCGCGGCTCAGGTCTGTGGCAAAGGCAGGGCGATCGTTAAAAATCGTGTCGCCATTGAGATCGGAGCCCGTGGTGATGTCGAACGGGTTGCCGGAGTGAGCGGACAGGTAGGGGCGCAGTGAAAACCCGTACGGCAGGGTCCAGATGGCTCCCGCTTCGATCCTGTGTCGGTTTGAATCGGAAGAGCGCGCATAGTCCACGCCCAGGTTGTACTGATTGGACGGAAAGCTGGTGGTGCCGGTGACGGTGTTGTAGGTGCTGTCGTTGTAGGTGTGCTCCCAGGCGTAGTTGGCGTAGAAGAAAACTTTGCCGAAGTCCAGGTTGCTCGCAACATTCACAACGTGGGAGTTTGTGTTGCTGTCCGAAGAGTACTGGTAGATGTTGCCGGCCGTGGATGACGGACGGGTGCCGCTTTCGGGAATGGCCGCATTGTAGGTGCCGGGGAGCGGCGCATTGACGTTGCGGCTCAGGTAGCCGTGCGTTCCGTGGGAGTACAGGTAACGCACCTGAACCTGCCCGCGCTTGCCGATGTCGCGCTCCGCCAAAAGGCCGCCGAGCTGCTGGTAGCTCGTGCGCAAGTTCGGACTGACGCGATCAATGGTGGGCTGCCCCGCGGTCAGGGTGCCGGGGGCGGGCAGATTCGGGTAGAAATCCGGGTTTTGTACGTAGTACGCGGTTTCCGTCACGCCGTTCTGCCGCACGGCCTGCAGCAGATTCACCGGAGCGAAGCGGTCAAAAAAGATGCCGTAGCCTGCGTTGATCGAGATGAACGGTTCTGCCGCGTGACCGCGATGGGGGCTCCAGTCCAGGCTGAGGCGGGGCGCCGGATCGAAGTGGTCCGGGATCGCGGACTGGCTTTCCACGCGCAGCCCGTAGCTGAAAGCCAGATCCGGGCGTAGCTTCCAATCGTCCTCGGCATAGAAGGCGAAGTCGGTGGTGGAGACGGCGGCGTCCGGCTTTCCGTCCGTCAGGTTGAATTGCGAAGCGCCGCCGCCCGCGGCCCGGATCGCGGCGGGGGGCAGACCGGCAGTGAGCCCGGCCAGCGTGATGTTGTAGGCCGCCAAGCTGGGAAAGATGAACTGGCCGTTGAAGTTGGCCGTGGAGGTATTGGCGTCGCGATGCCCTCGCAACCGAAAGCCGGCGCGCACGGCATGGGGTCCGTGTTCGAGCTCGAATTCGTTCTGCAGTTCGTACAGGTCCTGGTTGTCCTGCAGGAGCTGGGTGTTGCTGCCGCCCGCGATGAAGGAGCCTTCGGCCATCAGTGCCGGCGCCGTGCTGTTCGGATCCTGGCGGATGCGGGTACGGAGGTACTGGAAGCGGGTCTCATTGATCGCATGGGAGCTCAGCACCTGCGTATCGGCGGCCTGCAGGGTGTTCGTCAGCGTATTGAGAGAAAAGGCCGCCGAAGGCAGAACCAGCGGGTCGACGCCGCCGTTCGTCACATGCGTCTGGCTCCATTGGTCGCGGAAGTAGGCGGTGTTGTTGGGGCTGAACTGCCGGTCGAGCCGCAACGAGTAGATCTGGGTATTTTGCGGTGCGGGGAGCGCCTCCGAAATCTGCTGCGCCGTGTTCGCCGGGTTGATCGCATTCACCGCGGCGTTGTTGGCGAAGATCTGGACCCGATCGGAGACGAAGTACGAGGTGCGTTTGCCCAAAGGTCCGTTCAGATTGCCATCCGTCACGAACTGGTAGTACGGCACCGCCGTGCCTTCATAGGGATTTCTTGCATTGAGCGGCTGGTCCGTACCCTGGAAGCTGAGGGCGCCGTGCAGCTTGTCCGCACCGGGCTTGGTTTGCACCTCGATGCGGCCGAATCCGGGGGAGTCGTAGTACGCCGAGTACTCGTTGCTGTTGATGCGGATGGAGCGAATGGAGCTTTTCGGGGGAAGCTGTCCCCCGGAAAAGCCGTTCACCAGGATCTGCAGACCGGAACCTCCGGCACCGCCGCCGGCCAGCGCCCGCAGCTGCCGCAGCAGCGTGTCATCGTCATCGGAGAGCAGATCGAGCGCTTTTCCTTCAAAGACCTGTGTGGCTCCCGGGCCGCGCGGATCAAGGCCGTCGCCCGCATCGGCTTCCACCGTCTCCGCCTGGGCTGCAACGGGGAGCCGGACTGAAAGTCGTGTCGGCCCACTGGCCTGCAGGGTAAGCGGGCGGCTGATGTAGGGGACGAAGTCAGGTGACTCCACGTGAAGAACGTAGCTTCCCGGTGGCAGGTGGAGCATGAAACTGCCGTCGCGGTCCGTTTCCACCTCGGCGCTGGCGGCCTTGCCGGAGACCCGAACGCGCGCACCTGGCAGGACGGCGCCGGTGGGGTCGGCCACGGTGCCGGAGAGCACGGCGGTACGGTGCCGCTCGGCTTTTTCAGGGGCGGAGGCGCCGGGATCGGCCGCAGGTTGGCAGTGGCCCAATCCCCAGGGGGAAATGAGCGCCACCGTCAAGGCTAGAAGCAGCCTTCTTCGGACATCAACCAGGCAGGAGAGCAAGCAAACCCCAAGAAGCTCAGTTGGGAAAGGTTGTGACAGTGAAAAGTGCGTCTAGCTTCGCATGAAAATGATTGGTCTGACAAAGGCGGATCCAGAAGCGGCTCCAGAGAGGCGATCCCAGAGCCGCTCCAACTGCTGTGTATGAGCCGGCAACAGCAAAGAGCCGAGTGGGAAACCATGCCCTCTCCGCGCAGGCCGGGTCGCAGCTAGAATAGAGGCCATGGCGTCAGGCAGGTCTCCCTGGTGGTGCCCACAGTGTCTCCCCGATGAAACTGCGTCCCGTCCTTCTCGTGCTGCTGCTTCTAACCGGCTTCTATTACCTGTCGAGCCACGCCTTTGTCGCCGGTTCGCTGGCAGGCCTGCTGCATCCGTCCAATGCGGATGCCGCGACGGATGTCCTGCATGGCCCGCTGGGGAACTTCAGCCTGCAGGTGGCCTCGGCCGCTCCGGCCTTTGACACGGAAGAGCAGCAGAACATTGCCGTCTACAAGCGCGCTTTGCCGAGCGTGGTGAATATCACTTCGACCGAGGTGGCCTACGACTTCTTCTACCGGCCGGTGCCGCAGCAGGGGCAGGGATCGGGCTTCATCCTGGACAAGGAAGGCCATATTCTCACCAACAACCACGTTGTGGACGGCGCCCAGCTCGTCGAGGTGACGCTGTGGGACAAGCACAAGTACAAGGCCAAGGTGCTGGACGTGGACAAGAACCACGACCTGGCCCTGCTGCAGATTCAGGCCGCCCCGAATCTGCAACCCGCCACGCTGGCCGATGCGGGCGCTCTGGTCGTGGGGCAGCAGGTGTATGCCATCGGCAATCCGTTTGGCTTTTCCAACACCATGACCAAAGGAATCGTTTCGTCGATTCGTTCCATCGAGATGCCTTCCGGCAACAAGATCGATAACGCGATTCAGACCGATGCGTCGGTCAACCCCGGCAACTCCGGCGGTCCGCTGCTGAACTCCCACGGCGAGGTGATCGGGATTACCACGCTGATCGCCTCCAATCCGAACGGCGGCGCGGATCAGTCGGCCGGCATCGGCTTTGCCATTCCCATTTCGACGGCCAAGGCGGTGCTGAGCGACTTCGCCCGGTATGGCCGCGTGCGTCGGCCCTCGCTCGACGTGGTAACCATGGCCATCGGCCCGGATGTAGCCGAACAGATCGGTCTGCCGGCGGACTACGGCATCCTCGTCGAGCGCGTGCTGCCTGGCGGCGCCGCGCAGGCGGCCGGCCTCCACGGCGGCACCGAACGTGCGTACATGGGCAATACGCCGGTGATGCTCGGGGGCGACCTGATCGTCGGCATCGACGGCCAGGAGATCACCACACCGCAGGATCTGTCGGTCGCGTTGAACGCCCACCGGGCCGGCGACAAGGTCCTGCTGACAATCTACCGCGGGCAGAAACGGCTGCAGGTGACCGTGACGCTGTCCGATGCCAAAGAGCTTTCGGGCGGCAACCAGGCGTAAAACGTGGTACGTGGTACGTGCACTATCAACAAACAACTAACAACGTAGAACTTAGAACGTGCAACGTACAACATTCCTTCCCCATGCCTCCTCGTCTCATCCTCGGCATTGAAAGCTCCTGCGACGAAACCTCGGCGGCGGTCGTCGCGGACGGGCGCACGGTGCTCTCCAACGTCGTCGCCTCGCAGCTGGTGCATGCCGACTACGGCGGCGTGGTGCCGGAGCTGGCCAGCCGGGAGCATCTGCGGGCGATCGTGCCCGCTGTCCGCGAGGCCATGCGCCGCGCCGGCCTTCCCGCCGGTGCGGCGGGCTATCGCGAACTGGGTGCCGTGGCCGTGACGGAGGGCCCGGGTCTGGCCGGCGCACTGCTGGTGGGCATCACCTTCGCCAAGGCGCTTGCCTTCGGGGCCGGTCTGCCGCTGATCGCGGTCAACCACCTGGAAGGCCACATTCAGGCCGTGCTGCTGGAGGCGGAATCGCAGTTTGCCGAGGCCTCCCCGCTGCTGGCGGCGGTGGTTTCAGGCGGACACACGCACCTGTACCTGGCTTCGCGCGACGGGGCTGGCCTTTGGAGCTACCGCAACATTGGCCGCACCGTGGATGACGCCGCGGGCGAGGCCTTTGACAAGGTCGCCAAGCTGCTCGGCCTGCCCTACCCCGGCGGGCCCTGGATGGACGCGCTGGCACACTATGGCGACCGCACCGCCGTTCCCTTCGCCTTCCATCCCTTGAAGCCCAAAGGATCCGGGCGGCCCGCACCGGAACCCCACGCGCTTGCGGACGAGCCTCGTTTTGACTTCTCGTTCAGCGGCATCAAGACCGCGGTCCGTCGCTACGTGGAGGTGCACGGCATGCGCGAGGCGATCGGGGGACGTGAAGCGGCCATGCGGTCCGCCGGTCTACTCACCGCGAAGGCGAACGACCTCGCCGCTCTTGCGCAGGTCCGAGCTCTCATGGATCAGCCGACGGTGGATCTGATCGCCAGCTTCCAAAGCGCCGTTGTCGGCAATTTGGCAAGAACTATCTTCAAAGCCGCCGAGCACTTCGGCGCGCAGGCTGTTCTCGTCAGCGGAGGCGTTTCGGCCAACGGAGTTCTGCGCGAGCGTCTCGCGGGGATGGCCGTTTGGAAGAAAATCCCGGTAGCCTTTCCCTCGCTAAGCCTCGCCACCGACAACGCCGCGATGATCGCCGCCGCCGCCTGGCCCAAGCTGCTGAACGGGCGCTTCGCCGACGACACGCTGGAGGCCGCACCGGATTTGCGACTGGGCTGAGCGGAAAACCGTCGCCGGCCAAGCGCCCTGGATGGGCAAGGAACAATGCCGGACGTCCGCGAGGGCGGAGCGGCCGCATGGTAGCCACCACCAGAGCCATCGCCCAGAGCCATCGCCCAGAGCCATCCCATGTAGAAAAGCGCCGGGGCTGCGTGTAGCCTACTTGTGCACGCGGGTGCAGCAGCGCTGCTCGCTCTTTTTCCGTCCCCCACCTACCCAAACGAAAAGGTGTTCCACGATGGCAGACACTCCGAACGCAGGGTTTACCCGGCGTGGTTTCCTGAAGGGCGCCGGCATCGCCGCGGCGACAACGATTGCCGAAAGCACCACGGCCCTGGCGCATGAGTTGAAGGAGGCACAGCAGGGAAGCGCGGCGGTTGGGCCGGCTGCCCTGCCGATCCGGCTCCATGTGAATGGCCAGGAGCAGACAGTGACCGTGGAACCGCGGTACACCCTGGCGGCGACGCTGCGGGACAACCTCCAGCTGACCGGAACAAAGGTGGTGTGCGATCGGGGATCCTGCTCGGCGTGCACGGTGTGGATTGACGATGTGCCATCGCTGGCTTGCATGACCCTGGCCGTGGATGTGGTCGGCCGGCGCATCACCACGATTGAGGGGCTTTCCACCAACGGCAACATGCACCCGGTGCAGGCGGCGTTTGTGAAGCATGACGCGATGCAATGCGGGTTCTGCACACCGGGCATGGTGATGAGCTGCGCGGCGCTGTTGAAGCGCAATCCAAGTCCAACGCTGGCGGACGTGAAGCACGCCACCAGCGGCAATCTTTGCCGCTGCGGGACGTATCCGAAGGTGTTTGCGGCGACGCTCGAGGTCGCCAGCCACTCCGCAGGCGGGAGCCTGGTGACGCTGGGCAACACGAGCTTCAGCAGCAACGGAAGGGAGGCATAGATGGCACCCGAATCGATTGTGTTAGAGCCACTCGAGATCCAGACCCAGGGAAATTCGCAGGCGCAGAGCGGCAACACCGGCAAGGACAAGTCGGCCGAGCCGGTGGCGAAACCAAAGGCCGAAGGCGTTGCACAGGATGAGGCGAAACCTTCCGCCGCCGCGGCCGCTATTCCGACGCGCACGGAGAGCTTTGTTTTCGGCATTCCCCAGGACGGGCTGACCACGAAGGAGCGCGAGGTAGCGTTGAGTGAGCCTCCGCCGCTCGCGCAGAATGCAGAGCTGACCTATATCGGCAAGCCGACGGTGCGTTATGACGGTCCGGCGAAGGCGATGGGCAAGGGGCGCTACACCGCGGACGTGAACCTGCCCGGCATGCTGTATGCGCGCATGGTGGATGCAACGGTGCCGCATGGGCGTATCGTCGCCATCGACACGACAGCGGCCGAGAAGCTTCCCGGGGTGCGTGCGGTGCACGTGATCGAGCACGTGTATGGATCGGCGGAGTTGCGCGATCCGAAGCTGGAGACACCTTCGCGCTACCCGGTCGTTCGTTACGCGGGGCAGCCCATCGCGGCGGTGGCGGCAACATCGCCACAGATCGCAGACGACGCGGCCAAGCTGGTGCGTGTGCAGTATGACCCGATGAGCTTTGTGGTCGACCGCACGGATGCTCGTGCGGCGGACGCGCCGGTGGTCTTCCCCGGTCCGGCGGACAAGGGCGGAAGCGCCGGCGGCGGTGGCGGCGCCAAGGGCGTGCCGCAGGTGGGCAATCTGCATGGTCCGCAGCGCAAGCTGGTGGGTGACGTGGACCAGGGTTTCGCCCAGGCGGACGTTGTCGTGGAAAGCGAATATTTCACCCAGGTGCAGACGCACTCGGCGCTGGAGACGCATGGGTTTGTGGTGGACTGGAAGCCCGAAGAGGTAACGGTGTACGCCTCAACGCAGGGCACCGCGAGCGTTCGCGATGACTTTGCGGATGTATTCAAGCTGCCCAAGGCACAGGTTCGCGTGATCACCGAGTACATGGGCGGCGGCTTTGGGGCGAAGTTCGGCGCGGGCAATGAGGGTGTGGTCGCGGCGAACCTGTCGCGGAAGGCAAACGCGCCGGTAAAGCTGATGCTGGACCGCCGCCAGGAGCACATTGTTAGCAACCGGCCCGACTCACACCAGACCCTGAAGATCGGCGCCAAGCGTGACGGCACGCTCACCGCGATTCAGCTGGTGAGCTATGGGACAGCCGGCGTGGGTACGGGTGCGGGCACGGCCGGACCGGCGACCAATATGTACAAGTCGCTGAACCTACTGACGGAGGAGTACGACGTCTTTATCAACGCAGGGCCGGGTGCGGCGTTTCGTGCTCCTGGGCATCCGCAAGGGTGTTTTGCGCTGGAGCAGGCCGTTGATGAGCTGGCAGTGAAGTTGAACATGGACCCGCTGACGTATCGCGACAAGATCGATACGAACGCGGTGCGCAGAGCCGAACGGCAGGTAATTCTGGAGCGGACCAACTGGCGGAATCGACGTGCGGCGGGCGCGGATACGGGGCCGGTCAAGCGCGGCATGGGGATTGCGCAATCCATCTGGTACAGGTTTGTGCGCATGGATTCGTCATGCGAGGTACGGGTTCACAAGGATGGGAACGTCGAGCTGATGTCGGCGGTGCAGGATCTGGGAACGGGCACAAAAACACTGCTCGCGGTGGTGGTTGCCGAGGAGTTCGGGGTACCGCCTGAACAGGTCATCATCCGCATCGGCGACACACGTTTTCCGATCGGCCCGGATTCGGGTGGATCGGTCACAGCGGGCTCCATCACGCCGGCGGTTCGCAATGCGGCCTGGGAGGCGAAGGGCAAGATGCTGGCGGCGGTGGCGCCGGGTTTGGGACTTGATGCGAGCGATATCGTCGTCAAGCAATCGCGCTTCGTTTCCAAGAGCGATCCTTCCCGGTCATACACGCTGAAGCAACTCGCGGCGAAGATGCCGGTCGATGAGATTTCGGTTCGTGCGACCCGCGCTCCGGAGTACTCGAAGGACAAGCTCACGTACGGTGGTGTCGATTATGTGGAGCTTGCGGTGGATACGGAAACGGGCCGCGTGCACATCGAAAAGGTCGTCGGCGCGCATGATTGCGGCCGGCCAATCAATCCGACGGGCGTGATCAGCCAGATCAACGGCGGCGTGTTGCAGGGCATCTCGTATGCCCTGTTTGAGCAGCGCGTCATGGACCGCAACAAGGGGTACATGCTGAATGCGAATCTGGAGAACTACAAGATTCTGGGCTCGCGTGAGGTGCCGGAGATTGAGATTCATCTGATCGAGAACTACATTGCGCAGAGTTCAACCGACGCTGCCGGCATTGGTGAATCCGCGGGCATCATTACCCTGGCTGCAGCGATCGGCAATGCGTTCTACAACGCGACCGGGGTACGGATGCGCACCATTCCCATGACACCGGCGCGGGTCTTGGAAGCGCTCGGCAAAGCGCGGGGAACTTCACGACAGGAGCAAGCATGAACAACTTTACGTTTGTCGATTGCCACACTGTGGACGAGGCGCTTGGTCAGCTTGGAGGCTCGGCCATGGTCAAGGCGGGCGGGATCGATCTGCTTGACCTGATGAAAGAGGACATCGTTGCCCCTCCGACGCTGGTGAATATCCGGCGCATCGATGCGCTGCGTGGGATCACCGTGGCTCAGGACGGTGTGCGGCTTGGGCCGTTGACCACGCTGAGTGAAATCTCTGTTCATCCGGAGATTCAGCGATCCTATGCGGCGCTTTCCGATGCGGCCGGTCATGCGGCCACACCGCAGGTGCGGAACATGGCGACGCTGGGCGGCAACATCATGCAACGACCGCGCTGCTGGTACTTCCGCTCGAGTGATTTCGACTGCAAGAAGAAGGGCAGTGGGAGCGACACATGCCACGCACATGACGGCGAGAACCAATACCATGCGGTGATCAACAACGGCACATGCGCGATGGTCCATCCGTCGTCAACGGCCGTGCCGCTGCTGGCCATGAACGCGCGGGTGGAGCTCACGTCAAAGCGCGGCAAACGCACGGTAGACATGGACAAGTTCTATGTGCCGCCCGAGAAAAGTCTCATCAATGAAACTGTCGTGCAGCCTGGTGAGTTGATCACAAGCATCTTTGTTCCTGCACCAGAGGCCGGTACGCGTTCGGCCTACCAGAAGTACGGAGAAAAAGAGAGTTTCGACTGGCCGCTCGCGGATGCCGGCGTGGTTCTCGTGATGGAGGGCGCGCGTTGCAAGCAGGCGGCGATTGTTCTCGGTGTCGCGGCGCCGACGCCGATGCGTGCCAAGGCCGCCGAGGCTGCCCTGAAAGGCCAGACGATTAACGAATCCGTTGCACGTGCGGCCGGCAAAGCAGCGATGCAGGGTGCGACACCGCTTTCGCAGAACGGCTACAAGACGCAGCTGTTTGAAACAGCCATTTATCGCACAATTTTGCTCGCTGCCGGCCAGATGCAGCGCGATCCCAGCTCCATCGGTTGAACCAGGAGGAGACTTCGCTATGTCCGATACGGCTTCGCAATCCCGTTGCAGCGCCCTGCGCAGCAAATCTTCTTACGGCACATTCGGTGATTTCCATGAGGATCTCGTAGAACTCATGGGTGCCACGACGACGTACTGGTGTCTGAAGACAATGGCCAAAGCCGGTCCTGACGACCACTACGTGCATCGTTCGATCTGCCAGGAGGGGCGCTCCTGCTGGGAGATAAAAGATCCGGAGGCGTGATCGCAAAACACGTGATCCAAGCCCGGGAAGGCTGCTGATTTCAGATCTACTCACGGGTTGGGTCGCGTGGGCTGCATGGCTGTCTGCCCAGCGCGTTTCCAGTAGCGCGAGAAACGCTTCAGGTCGAAGCCGCGCGAACTTTCCACGAAGGCTGGTGGATCAAACCATACCACCGGCAGATGTTTTGAAACGTAAGCTGCGGCGGTGTTGAGGCGCGGATCGGGCGTGCGCTGCGCAAGCATGTAATCGGCTTGGGCAGATCGTGCGGCGGCGAGCAACTCATCGGCCGGCTCTCCGGCACGTACTTCGATGGGGCCTGGCATCTCTGCGAGGCACTCCGCGATGAACATCACGCGCTTCATGGAGATGCGGCTCGGCATTAGCCAGCCTGTATCCCAGAGAAACACAGCAGGCGCGCCGATGTGTGCTGAAAGCATGGCAGAGGCTGGATTGAGACTATCGGTGTGATGCCAAAGCAGCGGCTTGCCCTCCCGCGCTTGCGCCCCTGGGGTCTCCGCCGGTCTGGCGTAGAGATTAGACGAAGAGGGCGTGTCCTGCGAAGCAGCTGGGTGGCGCAGGCGAGGAAAGAGGTCTTCCTGCAGCGTGTCGTAGCTGTGCTCAAAGAGACAGGTTCCGGCATTTGCGTGGGGGCAGCGCTTGCAGTAAGCGCCTTCCGTGTAGCGCTCGAGATTTTCGCGATTGAAGATGTAGGCTGCGCTCGCAAAGGTAGAGGCTACCCATTGCCAGGAGAGATTATTGCTCGCAGGGTCGCCGTCAATCAGGTGTTCCAGAAACCATCGCGCTCCTGCCTGCCAACGCACCTGACGCCAGTGAACGATGTATGAGGCGAACCAAAGACGGGCGTGATTGTGCAGATAGCCGGTCTGCCGGAGGTCCTCTGAAAAACCATCCATGCAGGCCAGGGTTGTCTCCGCCAAAGGGATGTCCTCGGGAAGCGTGTCCGCGTAGTGCGAAGCCGCAAAGCCTGTTTTGTAGGGCTCCTGATCCTCCCAGATGCCTTCCCCCAACTCCCCATAGAGACGTTGCCAATAGTCACGCCAGGCGAGCTCATTGATGAGCTTGCCTGTCTCTGCCGGATCGCTCACCTGCGCCAACGCATAGTCGCGAACCTCCGCCAGGGTGAGCACGCCATGACGAAGGTAGGCCGAAAGACGTGTGACATCGCCAGAAAGGAAGTTGCGGCTCTCCCGGTAAGGCTGCGGCTTGATCTGCGCGAGCGTCGCCAGTGCCGCTGCCCGTCCGCCAATGGTCGGGCTGAGGGTCGAGTCGTCCGCAAGGTAGGGGAGGGTGGCGCGGAGAGTGGCGGCCAGTTGTTGCCGATCTGGTTGTTGCCGATCTGGTTGTTGCCGATCCGGTTGTTGCCGATCCGGTTGTTGCCGATCCGAAGGCTGCGTTAACGCATCGTGGGTCACCTCTCTACAGTAGCGATGACGGGGCGGGCGCGTGCGGGGCATGTCATCCTCACGCAACCCACCCCTCGACTTCTTTGCCCGGAGCAAGTCCGCGTGATCTGTCCCAGGTGCAGGCGGGTTAACGGAGAACCGCGGGTTTCAACACTTGCTCGGCCCACTGGCGGAAGCTGGTCGGTGTTGTGTTGGCGGGGGTACGTGGTTCGAGGTTGTCCATGCCCTCATTCTTGGCTGTCATCATGTCGATGAAGGCTTGCGACACACTCTCAGAGGTCCCGAAGCTGGCCAGCTGGGTTCGGAATGCCTCCATGGGGATCTGCTGAAATTTGACGGGCTTGCCCAGCACCTCTGACAGGATCTGCGCCATATCGTTGTTGGACAGATCCTCGGGACCGAGAACCGCGAGCTCCCCTACACCGGTCCAAGTTTTATCCAGCAGCAACCTGGTTGCAGACGTGGCGATGTCGCGGGTACTGCACGCCGGAAACTTGCGATCGCCGTCCAGCGGAGAGAAAAACATGCCCTGATTCTTGAGCGCTCCGGCCTGGCCAAGAAGGTTTTCCATGAAGGATGGATTGGCCAGCGCGCGGTAGCTCACGCCCGTGCTCGCGATCAGATCATCCATGGCCAACGCCGCCGAGACCAGTCCGGCACCCTTCGGCCAGCCGCGCCCGAGCGCGGAGACGCCGACCACCCGCTTGACGCCCTGGCTCTTGAACGCCTCGCACGCCGGTTTTGTGAAATCCACGTAGGCGGCGGTAACGTCTTTCGCCTGCATGTCTGACGGAACGAGCCAGAACACTGAGTCAGCGCCCTCGAAAGCACGATTAACAATTTCTCTATCGCCGTGGGATCCCTCAATGACCTCCACACGTTGGCTGGCGCCTGCCGGGAGCTTGGAAGCATCGCGGACAATGACGCGCACGGCCTCATCGCTCTTCAGGAGATCTGCGAGAACCTGCTTGCCGATATTGCCTGTAGGTGCGGTAACGACGATCATGAGGAACCCTTCTTTCTCTTTATATATACGGTACTGTACCGTTGCTTAAGTAGACGTTACCGTACCGTTGCGTGATTGTCAAACCGAGATGAGCGACAATGAGTTATGGCAAGGCGTGGCGATCAACTTCGCGAGCACATCCTGTGGGTGGCAAAGGATGTTTTTCTCGAGCTGGGTTTCGAGCGAACCTCGATGGACATTATCGCGAGCCGGGCGGAAACCTCGAAGCGCTCCCTGTATGCCTACTTTGCAAGCAAAGAGAAGCTGTTTCTCGCGGTGATCGAGCTGGTGCGCGGTCTGTTTCTGCTCAGGCTGAGGCAGCCCGGCGAGTACTCAGAAAAACCCGCGGAGGCGCTGACGCTCTTCTGCGGCCGGTACCTCGAGACACTGCTCTACCAGGCCTCCATCCAGATGATCCGCGTGAGTGTTGCCGAGACGGAAAGATTTCCGGAGCAGGCCGCCCAGTACTACGATCAGCTGTTCACGGAGGTTCACACGCGGCTCAGTGCCTATCTCAGGGCAACGTTCAAGCTCTCCGCGCAAGGGGGCGCGGAGGTGGCGCACAAGCTGCTCGGTCAGATTCTTTATCCGCGTTTGCCGCGCGCACTTTTTGGCATCGATCCGCTGGCAACCAGCCTTGATCGCGAGGCCCTTGTGCCCGGCGTCGACCTGAAGCCGATCCGCAGGGTAGTCACCGACGTGATCGCTTCCCTCCAGGGAGGCGGCGGTACAGCAACTCCTGCCACCGCGAATAAAAATCGGTGATGCCGCGGTGGTCAAGCCCTTCGGCGGCGTTGTTCCAGCGGCTCAAAGAGAGCGAGCCGGTGCGGCCAGAGTGACCGGCAACCACACCGTCATGGTGGTGCCGCTGCCGACGGCCGAGTCCACCACAATACGTCCCCCATGCCGTTCCACGATCTCGCGCGAAATGTACAGCCCCAGGCCATTCCCGAGATCGCCTTTGGTTGAGTAGAACGGCTCAAACAAGCGCTTCTGGATCTCCGCGGGTATGCCTTTGCCGTTGTCGCTGACAGCAAGACCGGTCTCTGGCGAGGTGCCGTTAATGGTGTTGATCCCAATGGTTACGTGACCGCCCACGGGTGCGGCGTCAATCGCGTTGGAGACCAGGTTGGCCAGCACTTGACGCAACTGCCCGACCACACCGGAGAGCTGGACCTCTCGGTCACCCTGCAGCTTGACCGAGATCTGCCGGTTGCGGATCTTTCCTGCAAACAGCCGCAGAACGTCGTCCACCATCTCACCGGCGCGGAAGTTTTCGCTTTGATCGGCGCTTTCGCGATTCCAGCGCAGCGTCTGCTTGGTGATGCCGGAGATGCGCTCCAGTTCGCTTTCCACCATGCCGATATAGCCGGATGCGGGTCCGTCATCGTGCACTTCGGTGCGCAGGAGGTACATCAGGTTGGTGATGGCCTCGAGCGGATTATTGATCTCATGCGCGATCACGCTAGTCATGCGTCCGGTGAGGGCCAGCTTCTCGTTCATGCGCAGCGCGGTTTCACGCTCTTTGCTTTCGGTCAGGTCGATAAAGCAGCCGATCCATCCGGCACGTGCGGCGTTGGCGCGATGGAATGGCACAGCGCGCACAAAATTCCAGCGCTCCTGCCCGCTGAAGCCATCGGGGGATTCGGGACTGGGTGTCCGCAGTCGCACCTCCGCCTCAAAGTCAGCATTATTGGCGACGGCTCGTGCCCAGAGTTCGGCACACATGGTGGCGTCTTCGGGAGGCAGCTGGCGTTCCTCAAACCAACGGCCGTTGCCGCTTAGGCCCGTGTGCTGCCAGCGCTCGTTGGTGTAGGTGAGGCGGCCGTCATCGTCCGCGGTGAAGACGCGCACCGGCAGTGCCTGGGTAAGTTGCCGGAATCGCGCTTCACCCAGCTCGATGGCTTCTTCCGCGCGGCGCAGGCTGATTGTTGTCAAGGCAGAGCGGAAATCGCGTGCGGAATCCACCTCCACTGTTGTCCACGGTTCGCTTCGGCCCTGCACACGCTCGCTCCACTCGGAAAAGGAATGTCGTGGATGCAGCGAGTGATTGGCAGCCAGAATTTTCTCCGGTTCGCCTGCCCAGCGCACGGTTCTCACCACCTCCGGCCGAAACCAAAGCAGGTAGCGGTGCTGCACAGCCGAGATCCGGATCGCCAGAAGACCGCTTGCTTCGGCCTGGATCTCCTCGGTCCAGGGCAACTCCGTGCTCAGGTGTGAGCTGACCCAGGTGTCCTGGTCCTGACTTCCGTTCAGCCACTCCGTGATGCCGGCGATTGCGCTGTTTGGCGGCACCTCGCCGTGCGTGACGATGTCGCCTTCCACGACCAGCGCCACACCCGCGGCATTGGTGACTTCGAGGACCTGAGGCAATTGCCCCGTCAACCCATCCAGCGAATTCTGCCCGGCGGCGAGCTCCGTGAGAATGTTGCGCTGCACCGCGTGAAAGTGCACCATCTGCTGCAGGCGGTAAGCGGTGTGAAAGCTGGAGAGCTGCGTGCTGGCCATCTTGGTCAGCATGTCGCACGCGCTGCGAATCAGGTAGGGAACAAGCCGCGGTTCGGCGTGGTGCCCGCTGACCAACCCCCAAAGCCGCCCATCGGTGACCAGCGAAACGGACATGGAAGCTGCCGTGCCCATGTTGCGCATGTATTCCAGATGAGTTGGGGAAACGCTGCGCAGAACGCTGAGCGAAAGATCGAAGCCGCTTGCATCCCGTCCCGGCAGGCCCCTCAGCGGGGAGGGAACGTAGACCGCGTTGGGAATGATGCGCACCGTGTTCAGAACGTACAACTCGCGAGCCTGCCGTGGGATGTCGGAGGCGGGAAAACGGAGGCCGAGATAGCTGGGCAGCTTGCCATTGTTGACCTCGGCGAGCACGGTCCCGTGGCCTTCCTCATCGAACGAATAGAGCAGCACCCGATCAAATCCGGTCAGATCGGCGATCTGGCGCACGAGGGCGTCGCATAGTTCGGCCTCATTCTTTAATCGGCTCAGCGTGCCGACGAAGTTGGTGATGACCCCGTTCATCATCTCGGGCCCGACAAGCTGGTCCTGCAGTTCAAATTCAAGTACGCGCTGGGAGCCCGCACAGTGCGTGGTCACGCTGAAGTACTCGCCCTGTAGACGGAAAGAACCGAGAAATGTGACAAGTCCATTGCGCTCGGCATCGGGGGAGTGCCGCAGTCCACGCAGAACCGCCAGCAACTCCCGCCCCAGCAAGGTCTCCAGAGGAGACCCGAGGATTAGCCGAAAGGGCAATAGGAGAAAACGTTCTGTGTTCTCACTGGCGATTAAGACGGTTTGAAATTCGCTGTCTGTCACCAGCAGAAAGCCATGTTGCTGAACCGCGCCGGGTATGCGGATGGGCTCGTTCTCGCATAGAACCTCCGTGGCGGCGATCTCATCTCCCACTTCGCTTGAAGCCTGCGCGGCGATCTGTTCCTGCTCGGTCACGATACCCTCGTTCAAAATACTTTCGATGCGTGGGTGTCTTGCCGCGTTCCTGCCACGGTGGCTGTCGTTGTTACCCCTGTCGCCGCTGCGGGAACGAAAGGCCCATAATGCTCCAACGCCTCACGAAAGGCCACAAAGGTACGTTGCGCCGCGCCCACCAGATCGTCGGAGAGCACTTCCGGAACGGCTGCGATCTCCGCGGTAAGCTCCTTCCACAGTGCAGAGGTCGCCGGGCCGTGGCCCACAAAATAGGCGTTGCCCTGCCCGGGGGTGAGTCCCAGCACCGTTTCCACCTGCCGCGCAAGAAAGCGCCCGCCCAGCGTAGACCCTTCCAGCACATAAAGGGCGCCGAGGAACCGAGCTTCGCACTCTGCGAAGGAGTCCCCGTGCGCAAGAGCTCCGGGGTTCACCACCGATGACCACATGATGAAATCGTCGTCAACCTGGCCGAAATCATCCGTGGAGCCTCCCTCACCCAAGCTGCGAAGATCGGCGATCAGGAGGTGGCTTCGCCGGCGTGGCGCCAGCAAGTACCGCAGGCGCCCGGGGGCGTTGGCGGCCGACCACCTCTCCCAGCTGCGCAGGATCGGCAGCAGGCAATGCAGGACCTCTGCATAGCGCTCGCGCGTGAGCTGGACGTCGAATAGAGGCATCGCCGCTTCTGTGGCTTCGTGCTCCGGCCGGGTCGCCTCCCGAAGGCGCTTCAGATCCATACCGTATTCTCACCTATCCGGCGTCGGATAGGCACCGGGCGGAGCGAAGTTGTGTCTCGTTTCGGAACCAGCAGCGCGGGCAGGTGTTCCCTTCCCAAATTGGGCCTCAACAATCTCACTTTCCGCGCGGGAACACAACACCGTACCCGGGATTCCGCATCCACTCTGTCAACCCCACTGCGAGCTCCCTTAGCGGAGCACGGAACGTTTATGCGCGACAGGATCCATCTTAAAGTTCTCTCCACCGCTCTTGTCTTATTCTTGGCTGCGAACACCCTCACCGCGGAGCAGCTGCCTGGCCGTCTGCAGGGCAGCTGGCACATCACAAGAGTTCTGCCCACCACCAACAGTGCCTGCTGGGGCAGGGGACAGGCCGAGCCTCTGCTGGGCTCCACGCTCACCTATCGCGACGATTCGCTCCGCTGGCGCGGCGGCTCTGTTCCTCTTGAGGACGTAACGACGCGCACCGTCACCGACAACGTGTTTCAACAGGAAAATCGCGGGGCTGAAAGCCCGGCCAGCTTCGCGCAGTTAGGCATACACACGCACGCCGTGACCGAGGTCGACCTGCAGCACGAGGATGCGGACATCACCGGCGCCACGACCGAGGTACCCGGGGATTCCGTCCTGCTGGCTGGCCCCAATCGCATCGTGGTCAGCGCCTGCGGGGTTTACTTTGAGGCCACTCGCAGCGGTGCGGCTCTGGCGCGGACCAGTCTGCGCCGATAGAGGGGTTTCCTGATGGTCCTGCTCGGCAGACCGCCTACTGGCGCAGGGAGACCAGCGTAACGCCCTGGCCGCCCTCATTGTACGGCGGTTCTTCCACGCCCGTGACATGCGGATGTTTCTTCAACGCATCGCGCAGGGTACGCCGAAGAATGCCCATACCCACCCCGTGCACCACACGAACGTGCTGCAGGCCGGCAAGGAAGGCCCGCTCGACGAAGCGATCCACCTCGGCTTCAGCTTCGTCGGCAGTGCGGCCGATCACGTTGATCTCCGGACTCAGGAAATCGGAATCGGCTCCGGCGATGTAAACACCGCCGCGCCGCCGGTTGAGGCTCTCACCCGAAGGCTCCTTCACCTGCGTGAGCTCCGCAATGTCGGAGCGGGGCACCCGCGTCTTCATCGTCCCAAAACTCACCTCAAGCGTCTTGGCATCGATGACCCGTTCCACGCGCCCCTCCCGGTTCAGGCTGCGCAAGCGCACGAGGTCACCGGGGCGAGGCTCGCCGTCGCGACGGCCCTTTCCGCCTGGCCCCCGGGCAGGTTCAGGGGTGCTGTGCGTCTCCACCGCCGTCTGAAACTGTTCGGAAAATTCGCGCTTCAAGCGTGCAATGCGCAGAGCGGAGTCCTTGGCGATCTTTTGCGCGATGGTCCGGTCGTCGATCGCCTTGACCGTGTCCCGCAGTTGCGCCTCAAACTCTTTGATCAGGCTCCCGAGCTGCCGTTCGAGCTCCCGGGTACGCGCCTGCTGTTCCTTGCGGCCCTCGGCCTGGACAAATTCACGTTCGCGCTCCAACTTGCGAGCCGTTTCGGCGTTCTCCGCACGTTGCGCCCCGGCTGCCGTCAGCTGCGAGTGAAGTTCGTCCAGAAACCGGCCGATATCGATCTGCTGCGAACTCATCTGGGCGCGGGCATCAGCCACAATCGCCGGGTCCAGGCCCAGCCGTGCAGCGATGTTCAAGCCCGCCGAAGCACCGGGAACACCCAGGCGCAGCTCATACGTGGGAGACAGCGTGGCCTCGTCAAAACCTACCGCCGCATTAAGCACATCGTCGTGCTTGGCCGCATAGACCTTCAGCGCCGTGAGATGGGTGGTGACGATCGACCACGCATTGCGCGCCAGGAAATGACCGGCCACAGCCACGGCCAGCGCCGCGCCCTCCTCGGGATCGGTTGCCGAGCCGAGCTCGTCCAGGAGCACCAGCGAACGGTCATCCGCCAGCCGTGCGATCCGGTCCACGTTGGTGACATGGGCAGAAAAGGTGGAAAGGTTGGTTTCAAGCGACTGCGCGTCCCCTATGTCCGCATAAATCGCTGTAAACAACGGCAAATGTGCGGTTTCTGCCGGCACGGGTAATCCCGCCTGCGCCATAAGGGCGAGCAGGCCGGCGGTCTTCAGCGCAACGGTTTTGCCGCCGGTGTTGGGGCCGGAGATGATCATCTGGCGCTTGCCTTCGGGCAGCGCCAAGGTAAGCGGCGTGATCTTCGCCTCGGTCTCGCGCAGGCGAAGCTCCAGCAGGGGATGACGGGCCGCGGTCAGTTCGAATGGCTGGCTTTCATCAGGTTCGCTGTCGCCCGGCTCTACCACCGAGCCCGCGAACCGGGGGCGCACGCAGTCAAGGTCCTGCGCAAAGCGCGCCGCTGCTCCGTGCGCATCGGCTTCGGCCAAAATCTGCGCCCCGAGCGCCAGGGCCGTGCTCGAAGCCGCCACCGCGCGCGTCATCGCCAGCAAAATCCGGTGAATCTCGGCCTGTTCTTCACCCAGCAACCGCGTCAGTTCGTTGTTGCTTTCAATGGTGTCCAGCGGTTCAACGAACACGGTCTGCCCGGACGAACTGGAACCGTGCACGACGCCCGGCACCCGCCGCCTGGCCTCGGCCTTGACCGGAATGACAAAACGGTCACCGCGAACGGTGATCAGGGCATCCTGCACCAAGTTGTCAGCGCTGAGGCGGTCGAGTGCGCGGCGCAGGCTGGCCTCAATCACCGCATGCTGCCGTCCCAGGGCGCGGCGTATGCGCGATAGCTCCGGCGAGGCGTCGTCGCTGAGCGAGCCGTCCGGCTCCAGCTTGCCTTCCAGGCTGCGCAGCAACCCGGAGAGATCATGCTCCAGCAAAGGCGCAGAAAGCTCCTCGATGCCCGGCCACGCGTCCTTTACGGCGTCCGGCGGGGTCAGCACAAGCTGCCGCCAGGCCTCCACCCGGCCGGCGTGGCCCACCACGCGCAGCAGTTCCTCGGCTTCGAGCGCCGCTCCGGGAATGCGGGCCATGGCCAGCGTGTCGTCGATGTCGAAGATGCCGCGGAAGCTGAAGGGGGCGCCGCCGGCCAGTAGGAGTCGCATCTCGGCGGTGCGGCCCTGCTGCGCCTCTATCCAGGCGAGGTCGGCGGAGGGCTCCAACATGCGCACGCGGGCCTGGCCCAGCGGCGACTGCGCCCGCCCCGCGACGCGCTCACGCAGGGTTTCCCATTGCAGCGCCGCGCCGCCGCGTTCGATCAGGATTTGGGGTATCTCCGGGGTGATCATCTCCCCATTAGAAGCAGCTTTCGGTGGAAAGTGGCAGGACCGAAATCCGGCGTGTACGGCGCGGCAAAACTCTGCAACGCGGAGCTGGGCCTCGCACTCCAACCACGGTATGCCGTACCCCCAAGCCCGCCTTCGCCGCCTTCGTTCCACGCCGGCCATGCGCTCCCTCGTGCGAGAAACGCAGCTGCATCCCGGAGCGCTGATCTACCCGCTGTTTCTGTGTGAAGGCGAGGGGGTGCGCCGTGAGGTCCGTTCCATGCCCGGCGTTTTCAACCTCTCCCTTGACGAGGCGCTGAAGGAAGTCGAAACCGTGGCGGAGCTCGGCCTCGGCGGTCTGCTGCTTTTCGGGATTCCCAACACAAAAGATGACCAGGGATCCGGCGCCTACTCACCCGACGGCATTACGCAGCGCGGCCTGCGCGCTATCAAAGCCACCGCTGCCGCCAAAAAGCTGGTGGTCATCGCGGACGTCTGCCTCTGCGAATACACCTCCCACGGCCATTGCGGAGTCGTGCGGCGTCCGGGGTCGCACGAGGAGGTGCGCGATCTCGAAGCCGGCGCCGTCGACGAGTTCACCATCGACAACGACGCGTCGTTGCCGCTGTTGGCGCGCGCTGCCGTGTCGCTCGCTGAGGCAGGGGCCGATATCGTGGCTCCGTCGGACATGATGGATGGCCGTGTCGAAGCCATTCGGGCGGCGCTGGACGAGGCGGGCAGGACCGAAATACCGGTGATGAGCTACGCCTCAAAGTTTGCGTCTGCTTTCTACGGTCCCTTCCGCGAAGCCGCAGGCTCAACGCCGCAATTCGGCGACCGCCGCACCTACCAGATGGACGGAGCCAATCGCCGTGAAGCCCTGCGCGAAATCGAACGGGACATTGCCGAAGGCGCAGACATGCTCCTGATGAAGCCCGGCATGCCCTACCTGGACATCCTTCGGGACGCCCGGGAAAGCACCGGTTTGCCGCTGGGCGTCTACCAGGTCTCCGGCGAGTACGCGATGCTGCAAGCAGCCTTTGAGCGGGGCTGGCTTGAACGCGACCGGGCGATACTGGAGAGTCTGCTTGCCTTCCGGCGCGCCGGGGCCGATTTCATCGTCAGCTACTTTGCCAAGGATGCGGCGAGGCTGCTCTAAGCGTGCGCCCATGGCTGGTCTCCACCCCGACACACCTCCTGGCATACTCGCGCACCGCAGCCTACATCATGAACTCCAAAATCTGACGCAGCTGTTCGGTCGTCAGGTCGATAACACGGTGGGTCGCGAGTTCTTGGATCTCGCGTACCTGGCGTTCGCGCCGCGAAAGCGAGTCCAACTCCGTTGTGAAGCGGGAGCCAATGCTGGGCGCGTTCGTGGGAGGCGGCTGCTTCATCTCGGAGGCGGCCACGATGACGCCGAAGCCGCCCTGGTCGCGCAGATCGTCCAGCGTGGCGGAACTGTTGTTTGTCCCGCGGGCGAAGATCCCCACATCGCCTGAATCGTCATACTCCGTGCTCACGCGTTGGTCCCGCGAGTCGGCATTGGAGGAACGCTGGCTCTTTTCAGGCCTCCACGTGTTTTCATTCTTCAACGTATTCACGGTCTAATCTCCACCGGCAGATGCGGTCTGATATGTAAGAACAGGGCCCGGTTCATGCTCCTCGCGCTTTCGCTCTCGCATGACAGAAAGCGTCTCCATGGAAACGCCGGCAACCCTGAAAAAAATGGTGATGCCGCCGTGCTCTGCGCAGAACGAGCGTAACAGCATCCGGACGACCTTGTCGCCATCGTCGACCCGGCTGGCAGTTACCTGGGACTACGGATCTTAAAGTAGTGTTCCTCATCGAGAGTCTTGTCGAAGCCCATCGCGTAGCCACAGCTGCATTTTAAAGCAAGAGCAGCTTAGCATCTCATGCTCTTTTAGAACGAACGCGCGGAAGCTTCCAAGATCTAAGTCGTAGATGAGAATGTTTTAACGAGTTTTCTCATCACTTTGATTGCCAACCTGCTTTGGTTGACTGAATCGGATGGGTATCGTGCTGATACCCAGGTTGTAGCTGCTACCGGTACTTGCCATGTTCCAATGCAAAGGTCAAAGGTAACTTGCCGGCGACGAAAGGTGGTTACGGACGTGTGTTCGCTATGCGCGATTTGTAGCGCGGAATCGGGTTATTGATCGTAATGTTTAACTTCGGAACCCTGAGTCGAACGTTCCATAGGAGCCGCCGTGAGTAGTACCCCCGCTCAAGACCTTGTAACCCGCACGCGTAGCAGTTGGTATCGCTTCCTTACGCTTTCCCTTTTGCTGCTTTCTTGGACGTTGCGTATGAGGGCGCAAACGGCGCACAGCGTCGGTGAGATAACAACGTTCGGCTCCGGCTTCAGTAACCCCCATGGCATTGTTATGGATCCTGCCGGAAACCTGTATGTGGCAGATTATGGTAGCGGTCATGTTTATCAGGAGGCGCTCCAGGCAGATGGAAGTTATCTCCAGAGCGTGCTATTTCCCGGCAACGGCTATGGTTCGGCGATCGGCCTAGCGCGGGACAGCGTCGGCAATTTCTATGTCGCCGGCAACGGAGTCGTTACAAAGCAGACTTTGCAGCCAGATGGAGGTTACACCGCGAGCACCGTCGGCAATTTCACTCACCCGGTAGGCGTAGCCGTGGACACCGCGGGCGACCTTTTTGTTGTCGACGACAACGAGAGTTCCCTCTATGAACTCAGGGCGGGCAGCTACACGCAGACCACCCTCGATGCGGATACCTTGCCTACACCCTTCGCTGTTTCAATTGACTCACTCGGGAATCTCTACGTGGGCACCGTGCAAGGGCCATACGTTGAGAAGTACACCCTGACCAACGGGACCTATACAAAATCCAACGTCCTGGACGCCCCTTCGACGTACGGTGTCATCTCTGACGCCTTTGGGAACTTGTTCTATGCCGGCCCAAGCCAGTTCTTAAAAGCGACTTTGCTCAACGGAACCTATACGGAGCAGGTTTACTCCCCTTACCGCGTTCAGGCGCTGACGCAAGGGCCAGACCGGCAACTCTACGCGGTCTCTTACTTTGAAACCACCGGTGTTCGATTCAACACCGCGCCCAGCTTCGGCAGTGTTCCCGTCGGAACCACAGCGGCGCGGCAGGTTTCTATTAACTTCACCATAGATACGGCGGGCACATTCGCAAACCCTGCGGTGCTTACTCAGGGCGCGGCGGGACTCGACTTCAGCCTGGCATCAACCACCTGTTCCGGGGAACTGCCGGCGCAGTCAGGGTGTACGGTGACCGTTGCCTTTCAGCCGACGGTACCGGGATTGCGTTTAGGCGGTGTTGCTCTGATGGATAGGAACGGCAATGTGATTGCCAGCGCCCCGGTCAACGGCATCGGCACTGCACCCCAGGGAGTGATCTACCCAGGTACGCAAAGCACCCTGGCCAGCGGTCTTGGCGCAGGGGTCGTGGCCGTCGATGGGGGCGGCAATGTGTATGCGGCGAGCTCGGACGGCGTAGTTGTGAAAGAAACGCGGAACAGTGGCGGGTACACCCAGTCCACCGTGGCATCCGGCATTGGAACGCCGACCGCCCTCGCCGTGGACGGCCTGGGCAACCTTTTTATCGCCGACAGCACGCAGCAGCAGGTGATGGAAGAGATCTATCAGCCGGGTACGAACACCTACACGCAGACGAATTTGTTTACAGGGAGCGCGAATGGGCTGGGTCAGGTTCGAGCGCTTGCAGTGGATGGCAGCGGCGCGGTGTATCTAGGGAACGGGACCGAGTTGCTGAAGGAAACTCCCTACGGGAATGGCTATATCCAAAGCGTCGTCAGTGCTGAATTCAGCTCACTTACGGCATTAGCCGTGGACGACGCTGGAAACCTTTTCGCAGCGGACTCCCGAGCGGGTTCAGTGTATAAGGAGACACCCGGGACAGGTGGCGCGTACACACAAACGACCGTGGCAACAGGCCTCGGTGTCCTAAACGGTCTGGCTCTGGATGCCGCAGGAACCCTGTACATCACGGCTCCTGGAACCGCGGATGGCGTACTGCGATACGAGTCTGCGAGTGCTGGCCTGTACACGCCGGGCAGTACCATTCCAGGCTTTCGCAGCCCGGGCGGCGTGGCGGTTGATGGCGTCGGGAACCTTTACGTAACGGCCACATCGGACGGAACTGTCGGGATTACCCGGTTGGACGTAGCGGATCTGGAGACCCTCACATTTCCCGAGCTGCCGGTGGGAAAAACCAGCGCTGCGCAAAGCGTCACGCTGACAAACATCGGCAATGCCGCCTTGAACCTCTCCGGAATCACCACCTCATCTGGGAACTTCACGGTGGATGCGGCGGCGGCCACCTGCACGGTATCCGGTTCTCTGGCGGTAGCTGCCAGTTGCGTTGCCGGCGTCGACTTCACACCACAACTGGCTGGTCCACTCAGTGGCACGCTGAATCTTACCGACAACACGCTGAACGGGTCCGGCGCGGTGCAGCAGGTCCGATTGAATGCATCTGGAAGCGGTGTGCCTGCTATTACGGTGTCGAGCCTCAGCACCGTGTACGGAACTGCGAACACGGTTCTAACTGTTATGGTGTCTTACGCCGGAACGGTAGCTCCAAGCGGCGGAGTTACATTGGTCGTGGACAATGGGCTCCCCGTGAATGCGATCTGCAGCGCGGCGAATTCGGTTTTAACGTGCACAGGCACGTATCCCACAGCAACTCGGGCGGTGGGTGCGCATACGATCACAGCTGTACAGGCTGGGGATCTCTACTACACGACCGCAGGCGGCACGGGCACGCTGACGGTGACCGCCGTTGTCACTCCAGGTTTTGCCTTCACGAACTCAGGGACTACGACGGCCACGATCTCGGCCGGAGGAAACACGACCTTCCAGTTCCAACTTTCGCCCCTGGGCAGCGGTTTCCCAGGTGAGGTGAGCTTTGCTGTCAATGGTTTGCCCTCACAGGCGACATACACGATCACACCGACACTTGTGAGCGCATCCGCTGGCCAGCAGACAGTGCTGTTATCAGTCCAGACAGCCGCTCCCAAAACTACGGATGCCGCAAAGACGGTCAAAAATCCACCCTGGGGGAAGGGAGCCGCTGTGCTCACCGCCATGCTGCTTCCGTTCGGGCTGGGTCGAGCCAGCCGTCGTCGAAGGGAACGCGTGACCCTGGCTCTTGCGGCCCTGTTCAGCGTGGCAGCGATTACAAGCCTGACGGGATGCGGCTTTTCGGGGGTGTTTTACCAGGCGCCGGCAAGCTACGTCATTACAATTACAGCCACCAGCGGATCGCTGCAACATAATGCAACGGTCAATCTGACAATGCAATGAGTTGGGTTGGCGCCCTTTCGCTTCCTGATGGCGGGGGCACGGAGGCAATGTACAGGCGGCGGAGGCGGCGGATGAAATACCCTCTGTCTGCGTCGCCCGATCCCTTTCAATGGCGCGCCGGAGCGTTCAGGATGGCTTGCACTTCACCCACGTACGCAAGCTTTGGCTTGAGGTCGGCATCGAACGGCAGCGGTCGTTCCGGCAATTTGTCGGATCGGAGGTGTGCGTCGGAGTCCTTACCATTCAGCCAGGTGTACCTGTCTGTAATGCCCCAGGTGAGCACGGCGTTCACCGCCGGATTGGCCAGCGCCAACATCAGGTACTGGTAATAGGCTGCTCCGATGGCTGCGTCACGGGTGCGGATATCCGCACCTAGTGCACGATCGTTCACGTCCATCTCCGTCAGCATGATCTGCAGGCCCATGGCTCGAATTGCGCCCATGAAGTCCGTCAGCCCCTGACCGTAAGGTGCGCTCCCGCCGGCAGAAATGTGCGATTGAATGCCGACCGCATCCAGCGGCACGCCCCGTTCCCGCATTCCGCGAAGCAGGGTCAGTACCGCAGCCCTTTTGGCTGCATCGCCGGCGTTCTCGCCTTCGATACCGTACTCGTTATAACAAAGCAGCGCATGGGGATCGACTTGGCGAGCGGTTCTGAAGGCAAGGTCGATGTAACCCGGCCCGAGCAGCCTATACCAGGGGGAATCGCGCAAACCGTCAGGCTTGCCATCTTCCAGATGAATGGCCTCATTCACAACATCCCAGCTTTGAACGCGCCCGGCATACCGGCCGCCGACCGTGTCGATGTGCTTGACGAGGATTGAGGCGGCGTTTTGAGGTGAGGCATGTTCCTCGAACCAAGCGGGAATCTCGCGATGCCACACAAAATTGTGACCGCGCACTTCGATGCCATGTGTCTGGGCAAAGCTGAACAAAAAATCGGCTTCGTCGAAAAAGAATACGTTTTGTTTCGGTTGAATTAGCCCGAACTTCATAGCATTTTCAGCGACGACCAGGTTGCACTGCTCCTTCACGAGCTGTGCGTAAGGAGCGTCCGCACGCAGCGCCCGGATATCCACAGCACATCCTGCCCGCAGACCGCGGCTGCGGGCTGCCTCGCGAAGGGTCGGCATCCCGGACGGCACGGCCGTGTTGCCCGGCTGCAGGCCCATTCGGAAGGCCTCCCCATCCGTCGTGGGGGTGGGTGCCTGGCTCATGGTTTGCGCCCGAAAGAGCGGACTGGCCCCGGCCTGCAAGCCATGGAGAAGCGCAGCGCTCGCTGCGGTGGATGTGGCAAGGAACCGGCGTCGCGAGATCGGCATAGACCCCATTGTCTCGCAGGCTGCCGAACCGTGGCCGAGACAGGGGCGAGATGCCTGTAGACTGGAAGCTGTGCAGGCGGCCGGATGGTCGCTGCCGCGCGCGGTTTGGTTTCGGCCGGCTGTCGCGCGGGGGAGGAAAGTCCGAACTCCGCAGGGCAGTGTGCCGGATAACGTCCGGGACCTCAGCGTCAAGGCTGGGGGACGGCCAGTGCAACAGAAAGCAAACCGCCGGCGCGCTGCAAAGCTCGCCGGTAAGGGTGAAAGGGTGGGGTAAGAGCCCACCGCGTCGGCAGCAATGCCGGCGGCACGGTAAACCCCACACGGAGCAAGACCAAATAGGCAGGAAAGCCAATTCGCCCCTCTCCAGGCGAGGCTGCGCAACGGCCCGTTGCGCCACAGGCGGAGAGAGTGTGTCGTTCGCGCAAGCGAAAGGCCCACAGCCGGAACCTGCGGGTAGGTTGCTGGAGCCAGGCAGCAATGCCGGGCCTAGAGGAATGACCGTCTAGAACAGAATTCGGCTTATGAGCCGCCTGCACACTTCATCTGTTCCAACCGCCTCCGAGAGGGCTTTGCGAGCGAGTACCGCAGGTCTGCGTATGGAGTGTCTACCCCTTACGGGCCAAGAATGGCGGCGTGAAGTGGTACCTGCGCCGGCGCATGGGGGACTGTCCACTCCAGCCGCCGTCGCTAGACTGACCGAGCGTACCGGTCATGATCCTTTCGGCACTTCCATTCCGTAGGCTGCTGCTCCTTGCTCCACTCCTTTTCACACTGGGGCTGGGCGGCTGCGGCGGCATGTCCGCGGTCGGGGTCTCCGGTTCCGGAGCAGCCTCGGGGAGCACGGGCTCCAGTGGCGTCACCGGCGCTACCGGTGTAACAGGAAGCACTGGGTCGACCGGATCGACGGGAACTACGGGCGCAACAGGCAGTTCCGGTGGTACTGGGGCTACCGGAAGTACCGGTTCTTCAGGTTCCAGTGGCACAACAGGCGCAACAGGCGCAACAGGCGCAACAGGCGCAACAGGCACAACAGGTGCAACAGGGATTACAGGCTCGACAGGTGCTCCAGGATCCATCGGCTCAACGGGCAGCACCGGCGCGACAGGCTCTACCGGCGGCACAGGAACAACCGGCAGCACAGGAACAACCGGCAGCACGGGCACAACCGGCAGCACAGGCACAACGGGTAGCACGGGGACGACCGGCAGCACGGGGTCCACGGGCAGCACGGGAACGAGCGGCAGCACAGGCACAACAGGTAGCACAGGCACAACAGGTAGCACGGGCTCGACGGGCAGCACCGGCAGCACCAGGTCCACGGCAACAACGACGCTGCCGAGCCGCGTTTTAGCGGGAAACCAACCGATTGCGGGGGCCTCGGTGCATTTGTTTGCAGTGGGGTTTGGCGGTAATGGTTCAGCTTCGACCAGCCTTTTGTTGCGATCCGTCACGACCGACGGTGGTGGCGGGTTCAGCCTCGCCGGTGACTATACATGCCCCGCGGCAAGCCAGCAGGTCTACCTGGTAGCGAACGGAGGCAGTCCCGTACAGGGCGGGGCAGCGAATACAGAGCTCGTTCTGATGAGCGCACTTGGCAATTGCGGTGATCTGCAGACGGGGGCACAGAAGCTGACAATCAATGAGTTGACGACGGTCGCCGCGGGGTACGCCTTGGCCCCGTTCATGACGGCCTTCGACCACGTGGGCGCCAGCTCTACGAATCAGCTCGGCCTCAGGAACGCCTTTTCAAATGCTCACCTGCTGGCGGACACGGCGACAGGCAGCGCAGCAGCGATTGCCAGCAATCTCGCCGTGGAGAACAGTAAACTCTACGCCCTTGCCAATGCCTTGACGAGCTGCACAGCCTCCTCCGGCGGGGGCGCCTGCACCCCGCTGTTCACGGCGGCCACCCTGAGCAGCGGATCAGGGACAGCTCCGACCGATACACTTACCGCGCTGAGGAACATCGTAGGGAACCCGGGAAATAACGTAGCGGCTGTTTTCAGTACGCAGGCAAACTCACCCGCGTACACGCCAACCCTGACTACGGCTCCGCATGACTGGACCATGAGCCTCACCGTGACAGGGGGCGGACTGTTTGAGCCCACAGCGCTCGCCGTCGATAAGTTTGGCAATGTCTGGGCGACAAACTTCGGCGGCCCCGGGAGCGACGGCAACAGCAATCCAACCGGTGTCGTGGCCTACTCGCCACAGGGCACACCCTTTCCTGGAACCCCCTTTACGGATGGGCAAACGGAGGCTTACGGTCTGACACTTGACACCAATGGGGACGTCTGGGTGACGAGCGAGGAAAACGTGGGCCATGGCAGCACCACGGGCAGTGTCGCCAAGCTGCTCGGGGCGAGCTCGGGAACCCCCGGTACGCTGGTAGGCACCTTCTCCGACCCGACCCTGTACTTTCCTGAGTCGATTGCCGCCGACACCACGCAGAACACCATCCTGATCGGCAACTATGCCAGTGGAACAGCCACGATCTACGATCTGAACGGTAATTTTCTGCGTAACGTGGCTTCGGGTTACTCGTCCTACACCATTGGCGTAGCCGCTGATGGTGCGGGTGGGCTCTGGCTGGCAAACGAGGGAGCGGAGAACGTCACGCATGTGGCAGTCGACGGCACGGCGCAGAACACCACCTGCTGCGACGGGCCGGGAGCCCTGGCCGTCGATCCACAGGCGAACGTCTGGATTGCCAACACGCTGCCCAGTGGCAACAATTTCACCTTTAGTGAGGTTTCAAATACCGGAGCACTGCGCATTACGGAGCAGAGCGCAGGTGGGCTGGTCACACCGGGCGGTGCAGCAATCGACGCTGCCGGGCAGTTCTGGGTAACGAACTACTACGATGGCTCGTTCACGGAGATCGCCGGCAACAACGCCGGTGTGCCTGCGGGGATGGGAATTTCTCCTTTCGCGTTCGGCAAGGATGCGGCTCTGCTGCAGCCGTTCGCCATTGCGCCGGACAGCAGTGGGAATGTATGGATTTCCAACCGCGTCCGGAACAGCCTGGTGATGTTTTTCGGGCTGGCGACCCCAACCGCGACCCCCGCACCCTCGCTGCCCTCAGCGCCGTAGCTGAGCCTACATCTTTTCCTTCAAGCCAAGTCCTATCAATAGGCGGTTCATCGGAAAGCTGGTAGCAAAGCCGCAGATCATCGCAATTTGCATCATCAGCCAGTAGAGCGGGTTGAAGGGCGTGAGGTGATGCGGTGCAGGAAACAGCTTGAAATACACCAGCGCCATGAACAGGTACATGCCGATCTGAAAAGCTAAAATGGAGAGGGTATCTGCTTTAATCGCAACCCAGATGGCGCCAGCCGGGCTGAGGTCATCGCGCATGGGCTTAATCGCGAAGTATTGAAAGAGAATGCCCACAGCCCAGGCCACGAGAAAGTCCAAAAGGTACTCAGCCCAAAGTACAGATCCAAAGAGGGTCAGGCCCGCTGCGGCGATCGCAAATTCGGTGCCCACATCCGAGATCATGCAGCCCGCGCCGCAGTGGCTGGTACCTTCGGCGACCTGGGCGAGCGTCGGGGGTGCATTTTTGTCACCGCCCATCGCCATTGAGTCGCCAGCGGCGGAGTTCGCTTGAGCCGTTGCTTTAGATTTCTTACGGCCCAGCGTGAAGTAGGCCCAAAGCCCAAAGACGCTGAAGTACAAAGCGGTGACCGGCCAGACAACGTTCATGATGCCCATGCGTTGCGGGCGCCGCACCTCATCGACCGCGATGATGATGGAGCACACCATTGCCACGCCGATGGAGATCCAGGCAAGAAGAGTTAGGTTCATCAAGCCCTCAGCAAGTTCTGATTCGCATGGTTTTCAGATCGTTGTGCTAGAACGGGCTGCGCCGCAACTTGGCTTTCAGGATATCCGTCTAATCACAGGACGGAGGAATGGTGACTTCCAGCGTGTTTTCCGCTTCAGCAAGCGCCCTGCTTCCCGCCGGCCTGACCGGACGCGACACAAGTTCTCCGGTTCAGACGTTCACACCGGGAAGCTCGTTACGTCGCCTAGTCGGCTTGTTTCTGCTCTCTAGCGTCCTGTTTGCCAGCACATCGGGCGTGACTGCTCTGTTTGCCTCGGTACCGAAATATGTGGGTAGAAGCAGACCTTTTGAGCTGCTGACTCGTCGCATGGACGTGGATGTCGATGGGGCGCCCAACGCCTATGGACCGCGGGGAAGCAAAGCGCTGGATTCTCTGAAGCACGCGCACTATCGCGGGTGGAAGAATGCGGAGATCGTGGGGTATCTCACGGAGGATCGCAACCCCCATGTTCCGGTGCTGCAAGGGCCCCACGATCCCTACCCGGGGCTGTACATTTCACAGACGGCTTTCACGGATCCGGCTCGCACGCGGGAAGCAGACACATCTCGTTATGTTGACGCCACGCGCATTAACTACATTGTGCTGGGAAGCCAGGCACATTCGCAGGGAGCGCGTCTAGGGGACTTCGTGGCGGTGTATTCACGCAGCACGCACCGCAGCGCGTACGGGATCCTTGGCGACAGCGGCAATCCTTCAGGCGATGAGGGTTCTTTGCACCTGCTGCAGGCTCTTGGCTACCCGTTCCATGATGGGAGGCACGATGCCGTGGAGCGACCGGAGATCGTTATTCGCTACTTTCCACATTCCAATCCTCATGCCCTCTTCTTTCGCTCGCAAGCGGCTCTGGATCAGGCAGCGATGCAGCGGAGGCTGAGTCGCGACTTCAGCGGGAGTCGGCTGGCGCAGACGGGGCATCCAAGGTCGTATTAGGCCGCAGCGGATGCCTAGCCACTTTTCAGAAGTGCCCCAATGGGCAAATAGGTTCTAAGTCGATCGAGGTGAATTATAGATGGAATACCGTCAACTAGGCCGTTCCGGCCTGAAGGTGCCTGAGCTTTGCTTTGGCACGGGCACCTTTGGCGCGGGCAATGAATTCTTCGCCGCCTGGGGCAATACGCAGGTCGAGGACGCCCGCAAGCTGATCGATATCTGCATGGAGGCCGGCTGTAACTTCTTCGATACAGCCGACATCTATTCCGACGGCAAAAGCGAGGCCGTGCTGGCCGAAGCGGTGAGCCACTTGAGGCGCGAGGACATACTCCTGTCCACCAAGGCCACCTTTCGCCACGGCAAAGGGCCGAATGATGTCGGCAGCTCGCGCTATCATCTGGTTCAGGCACTCGAGGGATCGTTAAAGCGGCTGAAGACGGATTATGTCGACGTGTATCACCTGCACGCCTTCGACGCGTTGACCCCCGTCGAAGAGACCCTGAACACACTGGACAGGATGGTGCGCGAGGGCAAGGTGCGCTACATCGCGTGCTCCAATTTTTCCGGTTGGCACCTGATGAAGTCGCTTTCGGTTTCAGAGCGCTATGGCTGGGCGCGCTACGTGGGCCATCAGGTGTATTACTCGTTGGTGGGCCGCGATTACGAGTGGGAGCTGATGCCGCTTGCCGCTGCTGAAGGCGTGGGCGCGCTGGTCTGGTCTCCGCTGGGATGGGGGCGCCTGACGGGTAAGATTCGCCGCGGGCAGCCGTTGCCGGAAAACAGCCGTTTGCAGAACAAATCGGTCCTCGACAGCGGTCCGCAGGTGCCCTTCGAGCACGTCTACAAGATAGTCGACGCTATCGATGAGGTCGCGAAGGAAAACGGCAAGAGTGTGCCGCAGATCGCGCTCAACTGGCTCCTGCGCCGACCCACAGTATCCACTCTGGTCATCGGCGCACGCGATGAAGCGCAACTGCGGGCCAATCTGGACGCCGCGGGCTGGGAGCTGACCCCGGAGCAGGTGGCGAAGCTCGATCTTGCCAGCAACGTACCCCTGCCCTACCCCTACTGGCACCAGCAGCCATTTTCCGAGCGTAACCCGTTTCCAGTTCCGCAGGCGAATCAGGCGTAGAGGAGTCAATGCCTGTGTGTTGACATCCTTGACGTCGGCACACAGGCAGCGATCAGCCAGTGATTTTCGCTGTGTCTTTCCGTGTCAATGTCCGGCGCTGGCGGCTGCATTTTTGGCTGGGCGCGGGATCAGGAACAGCAGCGGAAGCATGGCTCCGCAGAAGATCGTGAGATAGCGAATGATGTCGATATAGGCCAGCGTGGCCGATTGCTGGTGCAGTTGGTTGTACAGGAAGGCCTGCGCCTGATGAATCGCATCCGGGGCAGCGCCGCCGAACGGACCGCCGGCCGCTCCGTGCCCATTGTTGGCTTTGAACGTGCCCGCCAGGGTTTGCACCCGCTGAGAAAAGGCAGGATTGGTTGGAATCATGTTGCGCACCATGGAGCTTTCATGTGCCTGAGAGCGCCGCACAAGCAACGTGGCCATGAAGGCTGTGCCGCAGGAGCCGCCGATGTTGCGGGCCAGGTTGGTTAAGCCGGAGACATCATTGTTTTCATTCTGTTTCACCCCGATGTAGGCGATAGTGTTTATCGGAATGAACAGAAACGCAAGTCCTGAGGCCTGAAAGACGCGCATGAGCACAAGTTCGCCGTAACTTACGCCCAGGTTGATCTTTGCCATATAAATCAGGCTCAGGGTCAACATGCCGAAGCCGAAGCCGAGTAGTTTCCGTGGATCGACCTTGCCCGAGAGAACACCCACAACCGGCATCATGGCCATCATCATGAAGCCGGCGGGTGAAAGCACCAGGCCGGCGAGTTCGGCGGTGTACCCCAGCAGCGTCTGCACGAACTGCGGGATCAGAATGGTGGTGCCGTAGAGCGAAAAGCCCAGCACAAACATCAGCACGAAGCTGATGGCAAAGCTGCGCCTTTTAAAGAGCGTGAGGTTCAGCAGCGGGCGGTTGCCATCGCGCAATTGCTTGAGCTCCCACCAGATAAGGGCAATGAAGGCAACGACCACCGTGACCATGAAGAAGGTAATCAGGTGTGAGCCGAGCCAGTCATCTTCCTGTCCCTTGTCGAGTACAAATTCCAAAGAGCCGAAGGTGAGCCCGACCAGCGCGAAGCCCACCAGATCGAGCCTGATGCCGCCCTTCTGCGAGCGGGCAACTTGCTCCTTCACATAGGGTGGATCTTCCACGATGCGGGAGGTCAGGAATAGTGAGATGAAGCAGATGGGAATGTTGAGAAAAAATATCCAGCGCCAATCGAAGTTGTCTGTGATGTAACCGCCCAGCGTGGGTCCGATGGCGGGTGCGACGACCACGGCCAGGCCGTACATGGCGAAGGCTTGGCCCCGCTTTTCCGGCGGAAAGGTGTCAGCCAGAATGGCCTGTTCACTGGGTGCCAGACCACCGCCGCCAATGCCCTGCAGAATGCGGAAGAACACCAGCAGTGGCAGGGTCGGCGCCAATCCGCACAGCGCGGAAGAGATGCCGAAGAGCGCCACGCAGATCATGTAGAACTTTTTTCTGCCGATAAAGGTGGTCATGTACGCGCCGGCAGGGAGGATAACGGCGTTGGCCACCAGGTACGCCGTAAGGACCCACGTAGCCTCGTCCTGCGTGGCGCCGAGCCCGCCGGCGATGTGTGGCAGCGCTACGTTGGCGATAGAGGAGTCGAGCACCTCCATAAACGTTGCCAGCGTAACGGTCATGGCCACGATCCAGGGATTTGCCTTGGGACGCCACGGTTTTGGGACGGCCATGGTGGCTGGCGCGGAGGTTACCGGCAGGTCGAGCGTTGTGGCGGCCATAAGGGTTATACCTGAGATTGTAAGCAGCCCGGCGAGATTCAAAATACTCCCGAATGGTTGTACGTTGACCGGGAGTTTACCGGTCGATCTCTTTTCTTGGCCCATCAACAGATGGCGTAGCGGGCCATTGCGGGTGAGTGGGCCAAACTGGCCGGACAGTGCTAGGCTGCGATGGGATGGCCTCGGCCTGTTAGACCAGCGGAGAAGGAGCAGGGTGAACGCAGATCTGGAGAACCTGATCGTATTGCAGGCACAGGACCTGGAACTGGGACGGCTGCGTGCTGAACTGAACGAGGCGCCACGGCGTGTAAAGGCTGCCGAAGCGGCTCTGGCCGCCGGGGAGGCAGTGTCGGCAAGGTACCGCACCGCACTGGCGGAGGAAGAAAAGCTTCGCCGGGGGCAGGATCGTGAAAATGGCAGCTTGCGTACCAAACTGGAGCGGCTGCGGCAGTCGTTAAACGGCGCAGCGAACGCGCAGCAGGTCTCGGCCTTTGAGCATGAGATCGCCTTCACGAAGAAGGCGATGGAGCAGTTGGACGACGATTCATTTGCCTCGTTGGAGCGGACGGAAGCACTCGAGGCCGAACAGGCCGCGGCCACGGCGACGCTCGGGCGGGCCCAGGCTGCTCTAACGGCCGAGCGTGATTGGTCTGCATCACTGGAGCGGGGGCATCGCGAAACAATAGCCGGTGTGGAGCGGGAACGAACCAGCCTGCGCGGCGGGATCGATCCGGCCCGGCTTTCGTCGTATGACCGGTTGTGTAAAACACGTGGAACCGCCGTAGCCGAAGCCCTGGGCAATGCCACCAGCGGGAAGTGTGCCGCCTGCCAGATGGGTGTGCGTCCGCAGCGCTGGCAAGACCTGATTGGCCGGGACCATCTGGACGAGATCTTTTCCTGCGAGACCTGCGGCCGCATGTTGTTCTGGGACCCGCGCCGCGATACGCCACAGGCCTGGACAGCCGGCGACCGTCTCAATTCCGCACAGGCCGGAGCTGTTTCCCTAGGGAAAGGAGGCGCGGCACGATGAGCCTGGACGTCTCCGTAGGATCAGGTCGCAAGATCATCTGTGTGGACATGGACGAGGTAATCGCCGATGCCCTGGGCGAACACCTCATGCGCTACAACCGCGATTTTCACGAGCGGCTCACAGCGGAAGACCTCCGCGGTCGCTGGCTTTGGGACTACGTTCCCGAGGACCGGCTGCACGTCCTGGAGGGCTATATGCATTCCGATGATTTTTTCGCGAATCTGCGGGTCATGCCCCATGCGCAGCGAGTGATGGAGCGTCTGCAGGAGCGGTATGAGGTGTATATCGCCACCGCTGCAATGGAGTTGCCCACCAGCTTCACGGCAAAATTTGAATGGCTAAAACAACATTTTCCCTTTATCCGCCCGTCGCACATTGTGTTTTGCGGCGATAAGGGAATCCTGCGGGGCGACTACTTGATAGACGATAATCCACGCCAGTTGCGGCGATTCCACGGCGAGGGAATTTTGTACAGCGCTCCGGCAAACGCATTGGTAACAGGCTTTCGCCGAGTAAGCGATTGGCCCGCTGTGGAGCAACTCTTCCTCGGCTGACCGAAGCTCGCATGGTCAGCCGACCGAGTTGCGGCGGCATCTTAACGCCGCCGCTTGCCTGCTCCATTGCCGCCGCTGCTTTTGCCGTTTCGTGCCGGAATGCGCGATCCCGTGTGCTGCCCGTGGGGATGCTCCTGCATGGTAATGATGAGGGCCAGGCAATCTTCCTCGCCGGTCCGTTCGTAGCTGTGAGTCGTGTTGGCGTGAAAGAATACCGCGTCCCCACCCTCAAGGGTCTCAGCGCGGCCATCATGCGTAAGCCGCATACAGCCATTCAGAATGAAGAGGAACTCGGCGCCGGCATGGCTGTGCGCGCGGGGTTGACGTTTGGTGGTGGCAGGGAGGAACTCGGCTACGTACGGGGAAATCCCACCATCCATCGGTACATGCCCGAGACTCTCGAAGTAATAGCCTGGATCTTCCACTCCGCTTTGCGGAAGTCTCTGCCGTTCTTCGGCGCGCAGCACCCGGAAGAGTTCCGGACGCTCCGGCTGGAAGAAGTAGCTCATGTCCTTCGAAAAAACGATGGCGATGCGAGCGAGATTGCGCAGCGTGGGCACCACGCGGCCCGTTTCTAATTGCGAGAGAAAGCTGGCGGAAAGGCCTGTATGACGCCCCAACTCCACCAGGCCCATACCCTTGCGCTGCCGCAGGTGCTTGATGCGGTCACCAATACGCTTGCCTTCAATGAATTGCTCCGCGGATTCGGCCGAAATGCCTACTCCACTTTCTTCCTTCTCGCCGGCAACGGTGTCAAGCAGAGCATCCAAATCTGTACCGTCCACCCGTCCATTGGCGGATTCCAGATCGGGCAGTTTGGTGATGCCATCACGGGAGTGGCCTGCCGACGCGACTGGGACCATAGGGGCACGATTCATCGGGGGTGCGGAAGCAAAGGTCTGTTTTACCACAGCGGTTTCCATAAGCGGGCTCCATCTCCATGAGCGGTGGCACGGTACACGACAGGCATTGCCCCTCGCTGTGCATAAATAAAGGATGTATGGGTGTTGCCGAAGGATGTCTTGGCCTGCGATATTCGAACGAGCAGGCGGTAATCGATCAAAACGTCTTTATCTGCCCTGAAATATAAACCTCGACATGGAACATGGGTGTCTGGGCGGCCGTAGCGAAGTTCATCTGCCGGGCCCGGGTGCGCCTTCCCATTGGTCCTGCCGTGGGGGCTGTGATGGAATGCATCGGCAATGGGAATGCTAGGCTCTGGGAATGCTAGATTCTGGGAATGCGGCCAGTAATCGGCAAGGGATCCCCAAGGCGATGGCCCGGATCTCCGGCGCAGGCTTTCTTTTCGCCGGATTTTTGGGAGGTGGCTGCGCCAGTCCCGGACCTCCGCAACCGCCATCGCTGTACATCCCCCAGAGGGTGACCGATCTCAGCGCCACGCGCACCGGGGAAGTGGTGGAACTCCGGTTTACGGTGCCCGGCTTTAGCACGGATGGCCCGCCATTACGCGGGGGGCCGCTTGGGGGCGTGCTTTGCCGGCAGGATGCGAAGGGGGCTCCGTGTCGTCCTGTGGACGCGCAAGGAACTGCCCAGCCGCTTCCACTCCCAGGTTCACATTCAGGTTCAGGTTCAGGCTCAGGCACGCCGTCGCCGGTAGTCTGGACCGACGCCCTGCCTGAGTCGCTGCGGACAGGGGCCGTGCGGCCGATCGCCTACCGCGTCAAGCTCGAGAAGGCGTCGGGTGGAAGCGCCGGCTTTTCTGACCCGGTCTACACCGCTGCCGGCACGGCGCCTCCGCCGGTGCGTGATTTCCGTGGCGAAGGAACCCGTCTGGGGGTGCTGCTGCGTTGGGCGCCTGCCGCCGGCGCGGGCGAGGTAAGGCTGCGGCGCATCGGGCCGGAAAAGGCCTCCGTATCGCCGAAAGGGCGGGCAGGGAGCACACCCCCGCCCGCAGCGACCGCCGCCAATCGTGAAAAGGGGCACGGCCGGGGGATGCACGGCGACCGCACCGGTGCCGGAAGGGGTGACGATACCGGCAACCAATCGGTTTGGCTGCAAGCGGCGCCAGGCGCGAGTGGGGCCGGAGCGACGATCGACAACAGCATTGAGCCGGGAGTTCCGTATCGGTACATGGCTATTCGGCGGCTGGAGGTGCAGGTGGGGGGCCGCATGCTGGAGCTGGAAAGCAATCCGTCCACCGAGGTGACCATCACATGGCACGATGTCTACGCACCGGCTGCTCCGACGGGCCTGACGGCACTCGGATACGAGGTCCCGCTTCCCGAACCGCAACAGAAGACGGGGTATGCAGTCGATCTGGTCTGGGAGCCGGTCGAGGACGGACAGCTGGCGGGCTACCTGGTCTACCGGCAGCCACTGAGTGCCGGGGAAGCGCCCCCACAGGCCACAGATGGCACACAGCTGACGCGGCAGACCGTGGCGACGCCGGGCTTTCATGACGCAACCGCGCTGCCTGGGCAGCGATACCGGTACAGTGTGGTGGCTGTCGGGTCCAACGGGCAGAGGAGCGGGGCGGCGACCGCAGTGGTCGAGCCGCACGTCCTTCCGTGAACCACAGAAGCCAGGTTTAGACCTGCCCTGGGAAGCCGCTCAGACCGTACCGCTTTCCCGGACCCGCACAGAGTGCATGGGCATCAGGCCCATGCGCCCCAGCGCTTTGCGGGCGAGACCGGTCAATGGTTGGGTGTAGAGCCGGTGGATGGGGCACCACAGCAGATCGGCTGCGGCGGCGGGAATCTCATTCCGGAGACTTCGGCCGGAGCCCAGAGCACCCGGTTCTCCGAAGAAGACGGTGCCCAGGGCCTCCGCCGTGAGCGCCTGCCGTTCACGGTCTGTGGCGTCGGCTGCCGGTGGAACCAGCGGCTTCTCGTCCGGGGCGACGCTGCCGGCGGAGTCAAAGGGCAGCAGCGCGCGATCATCCTCCAGCGGATCGCTGACTGGGCCTGAGGCGGCCTCCGCTTCAGTTAGCGGTCCGGTCAGCGGTCCGGTTAGCGGTCCGGGGGAGCCTTCGGCATAGACCTCGACGTAGTAGTTGGTGTTCGTGATGCTGTGACGCAGACGCAGGGCCGGTTCGCGCCCGGCAACGGCCTCCAGTGGCAGCGGCGGCAGTTCCAGCATGCCGGGCATCAGCGTCGCTTCGGCGGCGCGGCGTTCGAGCAGCACCTCGGTCCGTACCCCCTGTTTGCGGGTGGTGAGCAGATAGGCAACATGCCGGCTGCGCAGGGCGGCGCGGGGCGCGGTGGGGTGTTCCCCGCGGGTTTGGCAGAAATCGTACACGGGGCACTGCAGGCAGAGAGGACCACGCGGCAGGCAGATCGTGGCGCCAAGCTCCATCATGGCCTGGTTGTGGTCGCCGGGCGGATTGGTTTTGCCGCGGCGCGCCGGCGCGGGCGGCACCAGCTCATTGGCCCATCGCAGCAGGAAGGTGTGGCCCGCGGCGGTTTTTTCCTGCGGACGGCCCAGCAGGCGCAACAGCACCCGTTCCACGTTGCCGTCCAGCACGGCGATGCTCTGCCCAAAGGCGATGGAAGCGATGGCCGCGGCGGTGTACTCGCCCACGCCGGGCAGCGTGCGCAGTTCGGTGGCGGTCTCCGGCAGCGTGCCATTCAGTTCGCGGACAACGAACTGGGCTCCCCGATGCAGCATGCGGGCACGGCGGTAGTAACCCAGGCCGCTCCACAGGGCAAGCACGTCGTCTTCGGGTGCGGCAGCAAGGTCGGCGAGGGTGGGAAAGCGGCGCAGGAACTCGCTGTAGCGGTCGATCACGGTGGCCACGCGGGTCTGCTGCAGCATGATTTCGGACAGCCACGTACCGTAGGGGTTGCGCTTTCCGCGCCAAGGCAGCTCGCGCGCATGTTTGTGGTACCAGAGGGCCAACGCTTTGCGAAACGGTTCCGGTTCGAGCGCCGGCACGGCTTCGGACAAAATCGGTGGCTGAGAGGCCTGAGGCACGAAGACAGTGTACGCACCGGTTCTCGACCGGTTGAATCCAGCTGGTTAGCGGGGCGGCAGCTGCAGCGCGAGTGCCGGGGTGGAAAACGCCGTGGGGCCGGTCACGCCGGCCAAGGCCTTTGCGGAAAGGCGGGTGCCGTGCGCGGTGACACGCAGCAGGGCCGGCCAAAGGCTGACGACCCCGGTCAGCATCCCGCACGTGAACGGATGCACCAGTCCGCGGGAGACGGCAGTGGCGCGCGCTACCTGGGCCCGCAGATCACGGTGCAGGCTGGCCTGAAAGTCTTCGGCCGTTTCCCCGCACAGCAGGCCGCGAGCGGCGCGTAGGCCGGTGAAAAGGGCGATGGACATGCCGTCACCGGTGAAGGAAGGGATGACGGCGGCCTGATCGCCCACGGCCCAAAGGTGATCCCCGGGGGCGTGCCGGCGCACGAACCCATAGGGAATCGAAGCGACGGCGAGAGGCTTGGACAGCAGAGGTTGGGCCCCCTCCAGACGCCGCTGGGCATGCAGCGAGGACCTGGTGATCGCCTCCAGCAGCCCCGGCCAGCCGTCGAGCTTCGCCAGTTGCTGGCGGGTGATCAGGCAGCAGAGATTGGCAGTCTCGCCGACAGGCTGCAGCCCGGCATACCCGCCTCGGTAGAGCAGCAACTCCACATTTCCGCGCAGCGCGGCGGCCTGATCCGGTTGCAGGCGAAGGTACATTTTCAACGCAAGCAGATTGTTTTGCGGCCCCGGTGGCCGGGAAAAGCCACGCAGGTCGTGCTTGCCGGTGGCGAGGATGGCATCGGGTGCGGAGAGCTCCCGGCCGTCGCTGAGGCTCGCTCGCCAGGCATTGTCGGCCCACATCAATCTATCCACGCTGACGCCCTGCAGTACGGTGGCCCCGGCGTCCGCGGCCGCAGCCAGCAGGGCCGCGTCCAGGCACCGGCGGCTGAGCGACATGGCTGGAAAAGGAAGGGGACTTTCTGTCGTGCGTCGCGGGCCGCAAAGGCGGACGCCCCCGATCGCGAGGGCGCCCCGCTCCGCTGCATCAAGGCCAAGCGCTCGAAGCAGACCGAGCGCCTCGTCACTCAGAAATTCTCCGCAGACCTTATTTTTTGGCTCCGGCTCGCGCTCAATGAGCGTGACCCGGCGACCGGCCCGCGCCAGCGCAATGGCGGCAGCTGGCCCGGCGAGGCCTCCGCCGAGCACAAGAACGTCCTGCGGTGGCTGCTGGGTCAAAAGCTGCGGGCTCAATGGATTCTCGTGAGGCAAAGCCGGCCGGGGGCGGACTGATCGAAGCGCACCGTGCTGGCAGGGATGCCGGCCTCCGCCAGCAGGCGGAGCCAGTCGTTCATGCGGAATCCACGCCGGATGGAGACTGGACCGTCGTACCGCACAAAAGGATGCCAGCGCAGGATGCGGGAGAGCACGTTGAAGAGCCGGTAGGCGCGGGCGCTGCGCAGGGTGTCATTGATGAACCAGCCAACGGAGGCTGTCTGCTCCATCCAGCGCAGAAAGGCAACGATTTCGGCGTCGCGCATGTGGTGTGTCACCAGGGTGCTGAAGATGACATCCTGCCCCTGCGTCCCCGGTGTGGTGAGTGCATCGCCGGTGAGCCAGGTCGCCGGTCCGCTCCAGCGGCCGGACGGGCTATCGCCGTTCAGCTCGGCAGCGGCGCGGGCGGCCATGGGATTTAGATCAATGCCGGTCAGCCGGACGGGAAGACCGCGCCTGATCGCCTGCTGACCAAACAGCCGCAGTCCCGTGCCGCTGCCGAATCCCACTTCCAGCACCCGCAGACGTTGCGGGTATTGCCGGGCCGCGATCCGCTTTACGAACAGGCGGGTCGGGCGAAAGCCCGCCGTCCATCGATTGACGCGGTCGAGCTCTCGCAGGCAATCGCGGAACTCTTCATACGTGCAGTCTCCCTCCATCCACTCGGGAAGGTCCGGCGGGTCGGCCCGCCGGCTGAAGTCAACGGCCGAGGCCCTTGGGACTTTCGTGCTTTCAGGCAGCATGGAAGAGCATTGTCTCCGCGGTCAAACCCGGTCCGAAGCTCATGGCGCATCCCCGTTGACCTGGCTGCGCCTCGGCCATCAGGCGTTCCAAAACGAACATCACGGTGGCGGAGCTCATATTACCGAACCGTTCCAGTACCTCGCGGGAGCAGTTCAGGGCCGAACGTTCCAGGCCCAAGCCACGCTCCACGGCGTCCAGCACGCTTTTGCCCCCTGGATGCACGCCCCACAGGGCAATTTCCTCCTTGCGGAGGGAGCCGAGAATATCGATCCCGCCACCCTCGAGAGCTTTGCCGATGGCGCCCGGCACCTGCCCGCTGAGTAGCATGTCAAAACCCACGCCGCCGATGCGCCAGGTAATCAGGTCGCGCGTGGTGGGGATCAGCACGGCGCGGAAGCTGTCCAGGGCAAAGCCTGTGGCCTCCGCCGAGATGAGGCTGGCGGCGCAGCCATCGGCAAAGACCAGAAAGCTGAGCACCTGCTCCAGTTCGGCCGTTTCTTGCAGGTGCAGCGTGCACAGCTCGAGGTTCACCATCAGGACGCGGGCGCCGGGCTCGGAACGGACGATGTGCCGCGCGGTTTTCAGGCCGTTGATGGCGGCGTAGCACCCCATAAAACCGATCATGGTGCGTTCCACGTCGGACCTTAGACCGAGGTACTCCACAGCTTCAAAGTCCAGACCGGGCGCGTACAGGCCCGTGCAGGTGGTGATGATCACGTGGGAGATCGAATGGCGTTCGGCGGCGCTCAGCTTCAGGTTGTCCAGGGTGCGCCGCATCAGTACGGGCGCAAACCGTTCGTAAACACCCATGCGCTCTGCTGTGTGCGGGAAATCGCCTGTGGTATAGAACTCGTGGGCGTTGATGTGGAATTCGGTGGAGGCCTCGTTGGGCGTCAGAACCGAATAACGATGCGCGATGCCGGCCCGCCCAGCCATGCGGTTGAACAACGCCCGCACGCGCGGTTCGGATTTGGCAGCGAGCAAACCGTCGGCAAAGGCCACAAAAGCATGGTGCACATCGTGATCGGGAACGGCCGTGGCAATGCGGTTCAGAAAAGCTTCGTTCAAAGGTACCGCCTCCACAGTCGTCCTGCGTCGTGCTTCATCGTCCTCCCAGTGAGATGCCTGATCGGGAGTGGCTGAAAATGAAGCCGCGGAAGCCCACCGGCGTGGGGGCGCCCGGCGCACCGGTGCCTTGCCGGTCACTTTCCACGCCGCTTCTGCGCCTACGCTGCTTCCACGCCGTAAAAGCAGGGGCCTGTCCCGGCGCTACACTGAAGAGCACCGCAAGCGCGGCGCGAAGCACTATGGCCATGGAACGAAAAGACGCTCTCCGCATGGCCCTTGCCTCCCTGTGGGCCAACAAGCTGCGTACGGTGCTGACGCTGCTGGGCGTGGTCATCGGGGTGGCAAGCGTGATCGCGGTGGTTACGCTGGTAAACGGCGCCAACCGCTACGTGGAAACCAAGGTCGCCAAATTCGGCGCCGACGTATTCACAGCCAACCAGATGCCGACCCTGGTCACCAACTACGAGGACTACCTCCGTTACACCAAACGCAAGGTGATGGGCTTGCCCGAGTACCATGCCGTGCAGAACGGCTGCCGCAGCTGTGAGATGGTGGGCGCGAGCGAAACGACAGCCGGCACCATTGTGGCCGGCCGGCAATCTTCCACGGGCACCCAGGTGCGCGGCTACACGGCGCTGATGCCGGAGATGCTGAGCCTGAATTTGACCGAGGGCCGCGCCTTCAGTCAGGCCGAGGAGGACCACGCCACGCACGTGGCCATGATCGGAACCGATATCGAGGAAAACCTACTCGGCAACGCGGACCCGATTGGGCGCGAGATCCGTGTCGACGGCGTGCCCTACACCGTGATCGGTATGGGGGAGAAGAAAGGCAAGACGCTTGGCGTCAGCCAGGATGACTGGGTCGCGATTCCGTTGACTGCCTTCCAGCGAACCTACGGTGCAGCGAAGTCCATCTCCATCGCGGTGAGGGGCGGCAACGGGGCGGCGCAGGAGAATGCCATGGACGAAACCCGGGTGCTGCTGCGTTCCGAGCGCCATGACCGTCCCGGCACCGAGGACAGCTTTGCGCTCGAGACCAGCAGCGGCCTGGTCTCGCTGTGGGGACAGATCTCCGGGTCCTTTGAGCTGGTGGCCGTCTCCATCGCGGCGATCTCACTGGTGGTCGGCGGCATCGTGATCATGAACATCATGCTGGTCTCGGTGACGGAGCGTACCCGCGAGATCGGCGTGCGCAAGGCCCTGGGCGCGAGCCGGAATGACGTCCTGCTGCAATTTTTGATGGAG